>CAZEUG010000006.1:0-84935 GCA_964515055.1 uncultured Oscillospiraceae bacterium
ATATCGGTGATCGTTCCGTCCGTTGTCACCATCACGCCGATCGTTGCATGGTCGGCAATCACCTTTCGCGTGCCGATTTCCGCCGCCTCTGTCATGGGGATTTCATGGTCAAACCACGGTGTACTGACCATGCGCGGCAGCTCGTCTTCGAACTGTCCCAGCGCACTCGGCACGAGGTAACCGACGCTGTCCACCATGCGAATATGCGCCGAAACACCGCCCAGACACACCTCTGCTGCATCCTCCGGGATGAATTTGGGCTCTGCCGTCATGACTGTTCGGCCGGCACCGCTCTGCGGCAGTTCATCCAGCGCACGCGCCTTCTGATGTTCATTTTCCAGATTTGGAATAACGAAGGTCGTCAGGAAGCGTTTGATGAAGGTGGACTTGCCCGTTCGAACGGGCCCTACCACACCGATATAGATGCTTCCGCCTGTTCGCTCGCTGATATCCGCATACAGTTCCTGCATATTCATGCCTTCATTCCCCCTTCCTGTCTGTCGGCGCGGGTGCCCCGCGGAATCAGGAGCATTTTGCCCGTCGGCGGGCAGTCGCCCGTCAGGCCGTTTGCCGTCTGAATTTCGACGGCCGAGGCGCCCAAACGTTTGCCGAGCATCCAGAATGTTTCGCCTTCGCCCGCGAAGCAGAGTGTGAGTGACGGTTTTCGGGTGTCCTCCTCCGCATCTGCCTCCAGGTGCATCCCGTTCACCTGGGTAACAGTTTCCTCCTCGCTGCCCTGCAGGGAGAAAACGAGCGTATAGCGCACCTCCACGTCTTCACTGCCGCTGATGTGATAGCTCTGATCGGCAACCTGCAGGCTTTCCACCGCATAGCCGTGCCCGTTCCCCGTTGCCGATGCGGTGACGTTTTTGACCAGTGCATAGATGCCGCCGTCCTCCGCTTCGAGAATCAGCTTCAGCTTCACGTCCGCTACAGCCTCGCATCCCTCCTCCGTATCGCGGCAGGCAGCATGATCGGCGGTCACGCTGCAGAGATAGACATTGCGGATGGAGACACCAGTTGCTATGGTATCGCGCTCCGTCTGCCGCAGCGTTTCCGGCTTCTGCGCTTTGCGGAACGGCAGCGTTGCCGTATCGCAAAGCAGGTTGCCCTCCAGACTGTAGGCGTCTGCAATCCAGCTGATTTCCCGCTCCTCCCACGCCTCTGCACAAACCGTCAGATTGAGCTTTGCCGTCAGCAGTGGGCGATTGGTTCCGTTTTCCGTCACCGGTTCCAGTTCGCACCCGGCAACCCGGTATTTCAGCTCCACCGCCGATTCCTCCTGCACGCCTTCACAATCCAGCACACCGGCAAACGGCAGCACCGCTTCCACGGTTCGGATGGTCGCTTCCTCCGAGCGACCGGATACAAGCATCGTCACCTGAATTTCGCCCTTGAGGATGATTTTGTTTCGGATATTTTTTTGATCGAGCGTTTTGATATGGAGCTCATATTTCAGGATTTCTGAGCAATCCGATGGGTTGATGTTCAATTCTGCGGAGTCTGAAATCGTCAGCGTCTTTTCACATAGGCCGGTTGTCAGACGGACGCGTCTGGTCTCGGTTCGGATTTCCGCGGCTCCGCTCTGTTCCAGGCCAACACAGAGTTCCTGCTCCCGTGCTGCATACACCGTGCCCACAAAATTGCAGGCGACCTTGACTGAGATTTTTCGCGGATTCAGCTCCCGTGCCGTCGCCGAAAGCAGCACGGCATCGAGCAGAATCTGTTCGGCCCGTTCCGCCTCTTCGTCCAGCTCCATCACTGCGGACAGCGGCAGGGAAATGGCCAGGCGGCAGAGACCGCCGCCCGACTCCGGTACGTACACGACACTGATATGTGCAGCTGCCTCCGCATACAGCTTTCCTCCGCGCACCTCGCGGCTTTTGACTGCCACGTGCGCGTCCGTTTCAACTATGCGGATGATATCCGGCAGGCTGTCCGGGACGACAACGTCTCCGCTTTCCTCCGAAATCGCACTCATGCGGGCAATGGCTGCCAAATCCCTGACCGGTTCGCGCTTCAAATTCAATTCCATTCAGTTTTCACCCTTTCAGCCTGCTCACAGATTCAGGCGTTTTGAAATCTGTCTGCTCTCTGTTTCATTCTATTGTCCCTCCTGCGCGGATATGCGCTGACAACGACTTTTTTATCCCGCCAGCAGCAGGCAGCTGAGTACAGCCGAAAGAAAGGCCTGCAGGAGCTTGCCCACCCAATACCAGCGCATTCGCAAATGCTGCGGGGCGGCGAAGGATGCTGCCTGACAGGCCACACACAGCCCGCCGAAGCCTGTCAGGAATGCACCCGCTGCCAACCCGTTCCGGCCAAGTGCAGCAACGCCTGACGACAATTCCAGCAGTCCGACGGCTGCGCCGGCGTGAACACGTTCAGCCAAGGCAGTCGCCACGCTGAACAGGCAAATCCAGCCGCACAGACGAAGCATGGCCAGCGATGCGCGTCCGACCGCCCCGGTCAGGAGTGCGGCCAGGCTCTCCCGGTTGGCCGTGGTCGGTATCAGGCTTTGATGCTCAGATGCAGTTTCGCCGCGCATGGCAAGCGGTCGGAGCAGGACAGCGGTGAGGAGGGCGGCAAGCAGATGCAGGCCAAACAGCCAGACACTCTTTGCCGTTGTCAAGCCCAGCTGTGGGCCGACGACGGCAATCAGATATGCAGCACCACAGTTGTTGGAAAAGCCGAGGGCGTATTCCGCCTCCCGGCGGGTCAGTCTTCCCGCTTCATACAGTGCTGCAACGGTCTGTGCGCCGATGGGATAGCCGCCGGCGGCGCCCAGCAGGAACGCACTCGCGACGTCCGGCGGCAAGTGCAGGATGCGACGAAACAGCGGCGACAGCAGCCCGGAAGCCGGGCGCAGGGCTTCCAGCCGGATGATCAGGTCAGCCGTCACGGAAAAGACAAACAGGGATGGAATCACGCTGCCGATGGCCAGCTGCATTCCGTTTTGAACGGATGTCCGGACGTCGGCAGAGCCGATGAGCAGCAGCCCCATACCGATCAGCAGACTGCCGCGGAGAACAGACGTGCCGAGCCGCGTTTTAGTCATTGTGCTGTGCCCCCTTTCGTGCTTCTGCTGCTATGCCTATGCGGCAGAGTGCGGTTTCAGTATGGTGTGCAGTCGTGTGACGTTTTTTCTGTTTGGATTGCAGTTGGCGGCAAAACATGGTATAATCAGTGCATCCGGATTTTCATGTTCAAGGAGGTTCTCGCCATATGATACGCAGATCGCATTTTTTCCGACTCTCTGCCGTTCTGACAGCGCTGCTTCTTCCGCTGGCCGCCTGTCAGGCTGAACCAGCACATCCCGCCGCATCGGGCAGTCCGTCAGCGACGTCCGCACCATCTGCCGATCCAGAAGCAACCACCGTTTCCGACTCGTTCATTGAAATTGCCGTCCCCGATCAGCCGGTCTTTGAGCCGACCGT
Source organism: uncultured Oscillospiraceae bacterium (assembly GCA_964515055.1). GTDB lineage: Bacteria > Bacillota > Clostridia > Oscillospirales > QAMX01 > QAMX01. The sequence goes on from CAZEUG010000006.1 coordinate 3,438, forward strand.
CACCATTCAGGAGGACGGCCAGACCGCAACCGTCACACACAGCAGCGGACTGCGTTACACTGCGACCGGCTATGCTTCCGTCGCGGACAATCAGCTCGTTTTCGATAAAGGGCTGACGCTGGTCTTTGACCCTGCCGACACCGCCGAGGCCTTCAACCGCTGGGCACTCGGCTACACCGCCACCCAGCCTCTGTACGGCACCGTCACCTATACGGTCGATGGTCAGACCGCCGTTGATGATTTTTATTTAGAGGCCGGGGCGCAGACCTTTTCCTGTCTGATTCGCTCCTATCTGAGCGGCCTTCATGGATCGGGCGTTCAGTCCATGACCTTTGAAACCTGCAACGATGAGACTGCCAGCTTTGCCCTCTGCACGTTCAATACGCAGGACTACCCCGTGTACGGCGAAAACAGCGACACGTTTTATCTGGAAAATGCCCGTTACAAGCTGGGGATTCGTCTCATCTGGGGCGGCGGTGTGAATTATCTGGAAGACAAGCGCTGCGAAATCAAACGTCTCGACAATCTGGTCAACCAATACGATACCGGGCGGCTCATTCAGCAATCGTACTACGGTGTGCAGGAAAACAGTGAATACACGCCCGGCCATTTCAACGGTTCCAAGTGGGTCTACAACCCCGTGCAGGGCGGTGATGTCGCGCAGAATCACAGTCGTCTGATCGATGTGGTGGTCACGGACGCTTCGGTGTACATCAAGTCTCAACCGATGGACTGGTCCAACGACAACCGGATCACCCCCTCCTACATGGAAAACACCTATACGCTCTACGAAGACCGCATTCGCGTGGACAACCGTTTCCTCGACTTTTCAGGCTGGGAGCACCCCCTGCACAATCAGGAGCTGCCCGCCTTCTACACCGTCAGCTATCTGAGCACCTTTTCGTTCTACAACGGGACGCAGCCCTGGACGGGCGATACGCTGTCATTTCGCGATGATCTGAATTTCTGGGGCGATGATGATTACGCCGCAGACTGCACATTCCGGCTCCGCGCCTCCAACACGGAAACCTGGTGCGCATGGACGAATACAACGGACGATTTCGGCATCGGGCTCTACGTTCCGAATATCGATGTACTCTGTGCCGGGCGATACCAATTTACCTACGCCACCGGGGCGCGCAGCTCGGCAACCAACTATGTGGCCCCGCTCAATTGCATCCAGCTCCACTCCTTTGAACCGCTGGAGTACAGCTATCTCATGACCACCGGAACGCTCTCCGACATTCGAGCGATCTTCACGGAGCAACGGGATTTTGCCGCAAACGACGCGTTGAATTCGCACAGGCAAAGTCTCCGTCTGGACGATTCGGCGATGGTTTCCAATGAGTACTCGTATGCAGACAGAAGTCCTCGGGAGGGCAAGGTGCCGTCCATCGAGTGGAGCGTGGCAGCAGCCGATGCGGCGGCGCTGGATTTCACCGTTTTGGAGCACGCCGCATATCTGCGCCCCACGAACAACGCCGTTGTCTCCTTTCATTCTGCCGAACGCGGTACACTTCTGACTGCCACCGGCCCCGACCCGCACGTGACCATCGGGTACGGCGGTACGCTCTCTGCTAACCGGTACAAGGCGCTGGAAATCACGTATCTGCTGCCGGAAACAAACAGCCCCGGCGACCGTATGCTCGACCTGTTTTTCTGCGTCGGGACGATCACCGCGCCGACGGCCGATGCCAGTGTGCGTGAGTCGCTCATCGCTGACGGGCAGCTGCACACGCTGACCATCGATCTGTCCGGCAAAGCCTTCTGGATCGGCAACATCCACAAGCTCCGCATCGACTTCCTCGATGTCTGTGAAGCGGGCGACGGGATGTATATTCAGCAGATTGTCTGGAAGTAAGCCACTCCCCTTTTCCGTCTGCGCCGAAACGCCGCGCCCCGATTTCAAGGGTCGCGGCGTTTTTTCTATTTGTGGTGGGAGATTTGCCGTGTCGGGGCGGCTGGCAGTGTTTTTTGAGGTTGGATTCGCATATTCATTCGTGAAAGGCGGTGGGAATCACCATGACCCTGCACAAGCTGCATCAAAAAATCTGTCGTGCGGCGGCGACCGCATTGGATCTGCCGGAAACGATCGTGCCGAACGTCTGTGAGCTGTATATCTGTGGGAAGGAATCGGTTTGGATTGGTGCGTATGAGCGGATTTCCCGTGCAGAAGAAACCTGTGTTGCGTTTTCATGCGACGGCTTTGCAATTCAGATTCACGGAGAAGCGCTGCACATCGATGCCGCTTCCGGTCAGAGCGCCATTGTCCGCGGGCGTCTGCTTCGGATTTGCTTTGAATAACGGGAGGGTGTCATGATTCAGTCTCTGCTGACCACACTGGATACGCAGCTTGAGCTGTCTGTCGTTTCGCCGGATCTGGAGCGATTTCTCAACCTCTGTCTGCAAAACGGCATCCGGCTGCGGAATGTCCGCCGATTGGATGCGTTGACGCTGTGTGTCCGGATGCGTGCGGCTGATTTTCGCAGCCTTCCGCATCTGGTGTCCGGCCGCCATGTTCGGATTCACATTCTGCGAAAATATGGGGTTCGTTCGATCCTTCTGGCCTCGCTCCGCCGTCCGTTTTTCTGGCTCGGCGGTATGTTGACTGCGCTGGCACTTCTGCTGTCCTCACGGTACGTCTGGCAGATTTCCATCCGGGCGGAGGGGCTATCCGAGCATGAGCTGCTGCACCATCTCGCCGTTTTTGGGCTGAAGCCGGGTGCGGCCATTTCTGCCATCGATGAGGAAATGATCAAGGAGCAGGTCATTGCCGCCATTCCGGAATTGTCGTGGATTGGCATTTTTCTGCGGGGTTCAACGGTAGAAATCGACTATCGGCTTCGATCGATCGCGCCGGAGGTCATCCCGCTGGATGAGCCGACCTCGGTCTATGCCGCCCGCACCGGTGTGGTCACAGCGCTGTATGCCTATCACGGCCAGCCGGTGGTTGCAGTCGGCGACACGGTTCTGCGCGGTGATCTGCTCGTCAGTGCGGTAATTCCCATCGGTCAGGAGGGCAATTTCCGGCTGGTACACGCATTGGCCGATATCGAGGCGCGAACCTGGCACGAGTTGCGCGCTTCGTCCTCGCTGATCGCCCGGCAGAAGGTTTATACCGGGAAAACAATACGGCGAAAGCATCTGATTTTTTGCGGGCAACCCATAAATTTACCATTCAGCCATGGAAAAGTATTTGACGAGTATGATATAATAATAGAGAGTCGGAAAATTGTGTCCGGATTTCCGTTGACAATTGTGACGGAACAGTATCTGGAATATGTCACAGAGCCGGTCGTTCTGGATCCGGCCGTTGAGGAATCGCGATTGACTGCCGCCCTGCTCGAGAGCCTCCGTGCGTCCCTGAAGAACGGGCAGATTGTCACCTCTGAGGTGACTGCTTCTGTTGATTCCGACGTTTTGACGGTACGGCTGTCGGCTGAATGTCTGGAGGACATTGCCGTTTCGCAGCCCTATTCCCCACTGACCGACACAGGGAGTGCCCGTCACCCATGAAAGGAGTTCTGCCGTATGTACGAGAGAGTGCTGATCACCGATCGGCTGGACAATGTCGCCACGGTCTTTGGAAATTTTGATGAGAATATCAAGCTGATTGAGCAGGCCTATGATGTGCGGATCATCAATCGCGACACCGACCTCAAAATCACCGGTGAGGACGCGGAAGCCGTCGATCATGCGGAAAAAGTGTTGAACGGCCTCTTTTCGCTGGCAGCGCACGGTGAGCCCATCTCCACGCAGAATGTCCGTTATTGCATCACCCTGGTCAATGACGGTAACAGTCAGCAGATTGCCGGGCTGGCCAGTGACGTCGTCTGTGTGACAGCCAAGGGCAGACCCATCAAGGGGAAGACCATCGGCCAGAAAAAATATCTGGAGGCCATTCGGACGCACCCGGTCACGTTTGGCGTTGGGCCGGCCGGAACCGGGAAAACCTATCTGGCAGTCGCCTGTGCCGTTTCCGCGTTTCGCGCCAAGGAAATCAACCGGATTATTCTGACGCGGCCGGCCGTTGAAGCCGGTGAGAAGCTCGGATTCCTGCCGGGCGATCTACAAAACAAGGTTGACCCCTATCTGCGCCCGCTCTATGACGCTCTGTTTGATATGCTCGGCCCCGATACCTTTCAGAAATACCTGGAGCGCGGCAGCATCGAAGTAGCTCCGCTCGCGTTCATGCGTGGACGAACGCTGGACGATTCCTTTATCATTCTGGACGAAGCTCAGAATACGACGCCGGAACAGATGAAGATGTTTTTGACACGCATTGGGTTTAATTCGCGGGTCGTTGTCAACGGCGACATCACGCAGATTGACCTGCCCGCCGGGAAGCGGAGCGGTTTGAAGGATGCGGTCAAGATTTTAGAGAACGTGGACGGCATTGCTTCCGTTTTCCTGACGAGTGCCGATGTGGTGCGCCACGAGCTGGTACAGCGAATCATCGACGCCTACGACAAATACGGTGCTGCGCACGCCAGGCAGTCCACTGAGAAGCGTACCGTTTACCGGTCGTCCTTCCGGCGTTGACCCGATATATTCGGGATTCTGATCTCTTTTGAAAGGTTGTTTTTCTGTGATGTTGATTTCTACGATTCGTCGAGTCACTCCGACGCATCAGATTATTACGCTGCCACAGTCTACTCCGCCGCCGCATGATGCCTGGATGGCGGCGGCACGGAAGGCAGTTCGCAGCACGTTTGCGTTTTTGAAGACGGAGAATGCGCTGAGTGTCGAGCTGCTGTTTGTGGATGAAGCGGAAATCCGTGAGTTGAATCGCAGTCAGCGCGACCGCGATGCGGTGACGGATGTTCTCTCCTTCCCTGCCCTTGCGCTCCACCCCGGCGATCAGCCGCGCAGTGTCGCTGCGCCGGAGGACTGGCAGGACGGGCGCATCGCCCTCGGCAGCATTGTCATCTGTACACAGCGCGCCATCGAACAGGCCGATGCCTATGGGCACTCCCCGCTACGGGAATGTGCATTTTTGGCGGCGCACTCCGCCCTGCACCTGCTGGGCTATGACCACGAGACTTCACCGGAGGACGAAGCGCAGATGTTCGCCTTGCAGGATCAGATTCTGCGGGCGGCCAATATTTTACGATAATCGGAGGACAAGTTTTCATGAACGATATGCAGGCTCTTTCCAAATGCGGCACCGTTTCCATTCTCGGTCGGCCAAACGTCGGGAAATCGACGCTTCTGAACCAGCTGATCGGCGAAAAGGTTTCGATTGTTTCTCCGAAGCCGCAAACGACGCGCAACAAGATTACCGGGGTTCTGACCCGTGGAAATGTCCAGATGATTTTTCTGGACACACCCGGACTGCACAAGCCGCAGTCCAAGCTGGGCGATCGAATGATCAAAACGATTTATTCAACTGCGGACGATGTCGATCTGGCCATTTTGGTCGCACAGGCTGACAAGCAGCCCGGCAAGCCGGAAATCACGCTGATTGAGCGGTTGAAGAAGAATGAAATACCGTGCATTCTGGTTCTCAACAAAACGGATATTTCGAGAAAAGATATCATTTTGGAGACCATCGGACAGTATGCGGCGCTGCACGATTTTGCTGCAGTCATTCCCCTGTCTGCACGAACCGGTGACGGCTGTGACGAGCTGCTCTCCGAAATCGAGGAGCGTTTGCCGGAGGGAGAGCACCTGCTGCCGGACGATGCACTGACCGATCAGCCGGAGCGCGTTTTGGCAGCGGAGCTGGTTCGTGAGCAGCTGCTGCGCGCATTGAACGAAGAGGTGCCGCACGGCATTGTCTGCGAAACAGAGCGGTTTGCCGAGGATGAAACCGGAAAAATCGAGATCGATGTTCTGATCGTCTGCGAAAAAGACAGCCACAAGAGCATCATCATCGGTCGACAGGGTTCCATGCTGAAGCACGTTGGCTCTGCTGCCCGCCTTGAAATTGAGCGGTTGCTGGATGCCCCGGTCTTTTTGAAGCTGTGGGTCAAGGTCAAGAACGACTGGCGAAACAACGCCTATTTCCTCTCGGAGCTTTCCGTGATGCAGGATCAGGAGCTGTAATTTTTTCGATTGGGTTCATACGCGCTTCTGCTTTGGCAAATGCTAAAGGCAAATACCAGGCAGGAGGATTTCGCCATGAACCAGAAGCAGTCATGGGCTCTGTTCGCCGCTACAGGTCTGCCGGAGGCTTACCTGTTATACGCCAGCATCAAAGCAAAGGAGCCGAAACGTGTTTGTCAAACTCAAAGGTCTTATCACACGCGAAACCCGCTTCAAGGATCACGACAAAATGCTGACCGTGATCACGGCTGAGCGCGGCCGCATTTCGGTGCGCGCCCGCGGAGTGATGCGGCTGAAATGCCCGTTTGCACCCGCCTGTCAGCTGTTTTCCTACACGGATTTCACGTTATTTGAAAACAAAGGGCTGTATTCGGTCAACGCGGCTGAGCCCCTGGAGTTATTTCTCGGTCTTCGGACGGATCCGCGAAAGCTGGCTCTGGCGGCCTATTTTTCCGACATCGCCGCCGCTGTCGCCGATTCGGATTCCGACTGCGAGGATTTGCTGCGGTTGAGCTTGAATTGCCTGTATGCATTGGCATCCGATTCCTATCCACCGGAGTGGATTCGCGCTGCGTTTGAGATGCGCATGGCCTGCATTGCAGGCTACACGCCGCAGCTGACCACCTGTTCCCGCTGCGGTGCGCCCTGCGCACAGGGAAGCCTGCTACCGGCAGATGGGGCGGTCTGCTGTACGGATTGTCTGACCACGGCCGATCGCATGGCCGGTGCCTTATTCTGTCCGCCCGGCGTTCTGCCTGCCCTCGCCTATTTTTCCTCCGCTCCGTTGAAAAAGGTTTTGCCCGCTTCGCCGGAGGAATCGCTCATTTCGGATACGGTCGCCGTGACGGAGCGGTATCTGTTTGCGCAGCTGGATTGCGATACCAGGCCGCTGCATTTTTACAAATCATTCCCGGCGCATCCCGTTGAAGCGCCGAAAGGACATAGCTATGACAATTGACGATTTTCAAATCAAGTCCATGCGGACACTGGAGCTGCACAAGGTCTGCGAGCAGCTCGCTTCCTATGCTGTATCCCCGGCCGCCAAGGAAGCGGCCTTGAATCTGACACCCGCAGGCAGTCTGAAGGAGGCCAATCGTTTATCGGAGGAAACCTCTGCTGCGTTTCAGCTGGCCTGTCGGAAGGGCACGCCCTCGTTTTCCGGTGTTCAGGATGTTTCTGCTCTCCTGCTTCGTGCAGAGCGCGGTGGCATTCTCTCCATGGCCGAGCTGCTGACCGTTGCTGCACTCTTTCGTGCGGCGCGGAGTGCGCGGGATTACAGGTTTCGTGATCGGGATGAGGTCGAGACCTGCATTGACGACTACTTTTCGCTGCTTCGGCCGGATTACGGCTTTGAACGCAGCATCACGGACGCCATTCTCAGCGAGGACGAAATCGCCGACACGGCCAGCAACGAGCTGTTGACCATTCGGCGCAAGCTGTCTGCGGCGCAGAGCCGTGTCCGGGACATTCTGGCGCGCATCATTTCCGGCCCGAACGCCTCCAAAATTTTGCAGGAAACGCTGATTACGCAGCGTTCCGGCCGATATGTTGTCCCGGTCAAGGCCGAGCACAAAAGCAGTGTGCCTGGCATGGTTCACGACGTTTCTTCCAGCGGTGCCACGCTGTTTATTGAGCCGATGGCGGTTGTGGAAACCAACAACGAGATTTCCGTTTTGAAGGGCGAAGAACGGAACGAAATTGAGCGGATTCTGGCGCGTTTTTCTTCGGAAACCTTTGCCCGGCGGGATGCGCTGCTGCTTTCTTACCGGATGCTGGTGCAGCTGGATCTGATTTTTGCACGGGCGCGTCTTTCACAGGTACTGGATGCGCGACCTGCGCTTTTGAACGAAGAAGGTCGTTTTGAGCTGAAAAAGGCGCGGCATCCGATGATCGACCCCAAGCAGGTCGTTCCGATTGATATCGCGCTCGGTGCCGGATACGACACGCTGATTGTCACAGGTCCCAACACCGGTGGGAAAACCGTCAGTCTGAAAACGCTGGGGCTGCTCACCCTGATGGCGCGCTGTGGTCTGCACATTCCTGCCGCAGAGGGTTCCGTCGTTTCCTTTGACGGCGGCGTCTATGCGGATATTGGGGATGAACAGTCGATTGAGCAGTCCCTTTCCACGTTTTCCTCACACATGAAAAACATCGTTGAGATTCTCTCCCGTGTGACGCCGAACTCGCTCGTTTTGTTCGATGAGCTCGGTGCGGGTACCGACCCCACGGAGGGTGCCGCGCTGGCCATTGCCGTGATTGAGCGCACCGCTTCCTGCGGTGCCAGAGTGGCTGCCACCACGCACTATGCGGAATTGAAGGTGTACGCCCTCAACACGCCCAACGTGGAAAACGCCTCCTGCGAATTCGATATTGAGACGCTCCGCCCCACCTATCGCCTGCTGACCGGGATTCCCGGACGCTCCAACGCATTCGCCATTTCCAGGCGGCTGGGGCTGCCGGAGGAAATGATTGCCCATGCGCACGAGCTGATCGGGACAGAAGCCAGCCATTTTGAAGATGTCATCTCCAAGCTGGAGCGCAACCGTCAAAAGTTAGAGGAAGAAAAACGGCAGGCCGAGGTGCTTCGCTGCGAAATTGAAACGTTGACACGCCGTGCGCGTGACCGTGAAAAGCAGTTGGAGGCCGAAAAGGCCAAGGCACAGGCCGCCGCACGTGAGGAAGCCATGCAGATTGTCCGGGATGCCCGTGCCGAGAGCGATGCGTTGCTGGCCGATCTGCGGCGGATGTATGCGCAGGCCGAAGGTGAGCTGCAGGCCTTGGATTTAAACCGCGAAACGGTGGAGGCCCGGCGTCGTCTGAATGCCATGGAATCGGCTGCAGCCGTTTCGGAAACGGCTGTGGATTTGCCCGATGCGGTGGTGCCCAGCCGTCCGCTGGCCGTTGGCGACCACGTATTGATTGACCGGATGGGTGTTGATGGCGTTGTTCTGACTCTTCCGGACAAGGATGGACGGATTCAGGTTCAGTCCGGTTCCATGAAAGTTCGTGTACAGACGGACGCGGTGCGTCTGATCTGCGAATCGCCCGACAAGCCCGCCGCAAAAAAGCGAAAAGTGCCCGTTTCGGCAGCGACTGCCAGTCAGATGCTCCCCGGCGCTGCTGCCCCATCCGTTTCCAACCGACTGGATCTGCGTGGGCTGGCGGCAGATGAAGCGCTGTATGAGCTGGATCAGTATCTGGATGCGGCGGTTCGCCAGCATTTGACCGAAGCCACCATCGTCCACGGCAAAGGAACCGGCAAACTGCGCGACGCTGTCCGCAGTCATCTCCGCCACCATCGCCAGGTCAAAACCTTCCGCCCCGGCGTCTACGGTGAGGGTGAGGATGGGGTTACGATCATTGCCCTGTAAGTCTCCGATTCGGAATTCCGTCTCACCGTTTCCGGATCGAGTGAAATTCAATAAAGGAGTGAACGCAAACATTGTACTCAAATCTTCATGAAAAGGTCAAGGAGTCGCTCAAATCCGTCATTCCCATTACGTTGATCGTTGCCGTACTTTGTTTTTCCGTGGCACCGATCTCCAATGATGTGTTTTTGATGTTCATCCTTGGCGCCCTTTGTCTGATTCTCGGCATGGGGATTTTCACGTTGGGCGCTGACATCGCCATGACACCCATCGGTGAACAGGTCGGCGCTCACTTAACCAAATCCCGCAAACTGTGGCTGATTGTTGCGGTCTCATTCTTAATGGGCTTCATCATCACGATTTCCGAACCGGATTTGAAGGTATTGGCAGATCAGGTTCAGTCCATTCCCAGCACGATGCTGATGGTGACCGTTGGCGTCGGTGTCGGTCTGTTCCTTGTGCTGGCTATTCTTCGAATTCTCTTCAAGGTCAAGCTGTCCTATCTCCTGATCGGCTGTTATTCGCTGGTCTTTCTGCTGGCCTTTTTGCTGCCGAACCGGGATTACCTGGCTGTTGCGTTCGATTCCGGCGGTGTAACAACCGGACCGATGACCGTTCCGTTCATTATGGCATTGGGTGCCGGTATTGCTTCCGTCCGCAGTGACGGCGGTTCGGAAAGCGACAGCTTTGGTCTGGTGGCACTCTCCTCGATCGGGCCGATTCTCGTTGTCCTGATTCTCGGTATCCTCTACCCGACGGACGGCGGCGTTTATTCCCCGGTTGAGGTTCCGCTTCTGGCTGATTCCCGCGATGCCTGTCTCCAGTTTTTACGGGCTTTCCCGATTTACATGAAGGATGTCGCCGTTGCGCTGGCACCGATCTGCGTGTTTTTCCTGTTGTATCAGGTATTCGCATTGCATCTGCCGCGGAAGTCGGTCTGGCGGATTCTGATCGGTCTGGCCTATACATATGTGGGGCTGGTGCTCTTTCTGACCGGTGCAAACGTCGGCTTTATGCCTGCGGGCAACCTCATCGGTCAGGTCATTTCCAGTCTGGACAGCAACTGGATTCTGATTCCACTCGGCATGATCATCGGCTACTTCATTGTGGCTGCGGAGCCGGCCGTTCACGTTTTGAACCGGCAGGTGCTGGAAATCACCGGTGGTGCGATTCCGTCCAAGGCGCTCAGTCTGAGCCTTTCCATCGGCGTTGCCTGTTCCATCGGTCTGGCCATGCTGCGGATTCTGACGCAGATTCCCATTTTGTGGATTCTGATTCCGGGCTATGCGTTGGCCATCCTGCTGACGTTTGTGGCACCGGATATTTTTACATCGATCGCATTCGACTCCGGCGGCGTTGCATCCGGAACGATGGCCACTACGTTCCTGCTGCCGTTTGCCATGGGTGCCAGTGAGGCACTTGGCGGAAACGTTGCACAGGATGCCTTCGGCATTGTGGCCATGGTCGCTATGACGCCGTTAATCACCATTCAGATTTTGGGTCTTGTCTTCAAAATTAAAACCAAAAGACTCAATGCACAGAAAGAAGAGGACCTGCCCGTCGATGATGACATCATTATTCAGTTGGACGTTTCCGACGGTAGCAGAAAGGAGTAATTCATTATGCAGCTTTCCTATCTGATTACGATTGTGAAGCGCAGCACCTGCGAAGATTTTACCGCTTTTTTCAAGCGAAAGGGCGTTCCGCTGACGCTTCGTATGCTGGGAGCCGGAACGGCACGCGATAACATCCGCCGTCTGCTCGGACTGGCTGAAACTGAAAAAGAAGTGTTTATGTGTGTTGTCCCCGAACAGAAGGGACAGGAGCTCATGCGGGATCTTGTTCTGGAAATGGATATGGATGTGGTCGGGCGCGGCATTGCATATACAATTCCCGTTTCCAGCGTCGTCGGCGCCTCTGCGCTCCATTATCTCGCCGGTGACGGATCAACCGCTATGGAGGAAGTAAAAATGAGTGAAAAGAAGCAGAATCACGAGCTGATCGTGATTATCACCAATAAGACCTATGTGGAAACCGTGATGGATGCCGCCTATGCGGCTGGGGCGGGCGGCGGTACTGTTGTCCATGCACACGGCGCAGGCAGCGAAACCGCAGAGAAATTCTTTGGCGTTTCGTTGGCACCGGAAAAAGAGATGATTTTCATCGTGCTGAAGGATTCGGTGCGTGAAGCCGTGATGAAGTCGGTTCATGCGGCAGCCGGGATGCAGACCCCGGCAAAATCGCTGATTTTCTCCGTCCCGGTGACTGATGTGGCCGGTCTGCGCGAAGTGTACCGGGAGCCGATTGAAAACAAATAAAAGTTCCTCTGATGCATGAAAAACCGTCTTCTTCCACCGATATTGATGGAAGGAGACGGTTTTCTGTTGGAATGTTCTGCCGTATGGCTTATGCCTTGCGGCGGTGCGAATGGCGCTGGCAGAGCTTGACAAGCTCCACCACCGGAATGATGAGAATTGCGAGGCCAAGAGCGACCAGGTATTCGGAGAGTGAGATCGAAGTAAAGCCAAAGAGTTTGGCAATGGCCGGAACCTCCACAACGACGGTGGCCAGAATCAGGCTGCCCGCCATTGCGCCCCAGAGGATACGGTTCTGCCCGTGCAGGGTGAAGATGCTCTTCCGCTGGCTGCGCATATTAAAACTGTGGAAGATTTCGCACATATTCATCGTCAGGAAGGCCATCGTCATGCCGTCCGGGCTGACGCCCTTCGGCATTTCAAAAGCACCGATTTCCATGCAGTGGCCGATGACATAGGAGACCATCGTCACAGCGGCGATGAAAATGCCCTGCCAGACAATATCGATGCCGAGACCGCCGGCAAAAATGCTGTCCGACGAATTGCGTGGCGGACGTTTCATGGTATCGGCTTCGCCTTTTTCCACGCCAAGAGCCAACGCCGGGAAGCAGTCCGTGATCAGGTTGATAAAGAGCAGATGGACGGGGTTCAGCAGTGTGAAGCCCAGCAGTGTGGAGAAGAAGATGCCCAGCACCTCGCTCATATTGGATGCCAGCAGGAACTGAATGGCTTTGCGGATATTGTCGTAAATCCGACGACCTTCCTCCACGGCATTGACAATGGTGGCGAAGTTGTCATCGGCCAGCACCATATCTGCAACGTTTTTGGTAACGTCTGTGCCGGTAATACCCATGCCGATGCCGATATCGGCCGATTTGATCGATGGGGCGTCATTGACGCCGTCGCCGGTCATGGCTGTGACGGCACCCTTGGATTTCCAGGCGTTGACGATTCGCACCTTATGCTCCGGCTGAACGCGGGCGTACACGCTGTAGCGTTCGACGGCCTCGGCCATTTCTTCGTCCGTGAGATGATCCAGCTCTGCGCCGGTGATGGCTTTGTCGGCGCTGTCGATGATGCCAAGCTGTTTGCCGATTGCGACAGCGGTATCAATATGGTCGCCGGTGATCATCACCGGTCGAATGCCGGCTTCGCAGCACTTGGCAATGGCGGTCTGGACTTCCGGGCGAACCGGATCCATCATGCCGACCAGACCAATCCAGCAGAGCGCCTGTTCCAGCGCTTCCGGAGTATGATCGTCCGGCTTTGTCGGCCAATCGCGCTTGGCGGCTGCGAGGACACGCAGTGCCTGATTGGCCAGCGCCTGATTGTCCTTCAGAATGGCTGCGCGTTTTTGATCATCCAGCGGTTTGACCTGTCCGTTTTCCCAGATGGTCGTGCAGCGTTGCAGGACTTCATCCGGTGCGCCCTTGGTGTATTGGACGAATGCGCCGTTGATCTGATGCACAGTGGACATCATTTTGCGGGAGGAATCAAAGGGCGCTTCATCCACTCTCGGCTGTTCTGCCTCCAGCGCCGGTTTTTCAAGCCCTTCTGCCGCGGCGAACGTCACGAGTGCCGCCTCTGTCGGTTCGCCCTCCCCCATTTTTTCATCGTTGAGGACAGCATCATTGCAGAGCGCCATTGCCGTTGCAAGCAGCGCCGTATCGCCCAGATGCTCAATGACGGTCATGCGGTTCTGGGTGAGTGTGCCGGTTTTATCGGAGCAGATGACCTGTGTGCAGCCCAGCGTTTCAACAGCGGTCAGGCGGCGAATGATGGCCTGCCGCTTGCTCATATTGGTTACGCCAATGGAGAGAACAACTGTGACGACAGTGGCCAGGCCCTCCGGAATGGCTGCTACAGCCAGCGAAACCGCCACCATCAGGGTGGAGAGCACGCTTTTCAGCGTGAATTCACCGGCGGCAAACAGGTCAAAGAAGAAGATGAAGACGCAGATGCCGAGAACCAGCTTGGAAAGCAGCCGTCCCAGTTCGTCCAGGCGGCGCTGCAGCGGCGTCTGTTCATCCTTGGCAGCCGCCAGTGCGCCCGCGATTTTGCCCATTTCGGTCTGCATACCGGTGCGTGTGATGAGCATTTTGCCGCGGCCGTACACGACAGTGGAGCCCATATAGCCCATATTTTTACGGTCGCCCAGCGGGATGTCTCCGCCGCTGGCGGACAGGTTCAGCATGGCTGCCGCTTTATCCACCGGGACGCTTTCGCCGGTCAGTGCGGCTTCCTCGATTTTCAGGCTGGCAGATTCCAAAATACGGCCGTCGGCCGGAACACTGTCCCCTGCTTCGAGCACCACCAGATCGCCCGGAACGAGCTGATCGCTGTGCAGCACGATCTGCTTGCCATCGCGGATGACCTTACAGGTGGCAGCTGACATCTTTTGCAGTGCTTCAATCGCCGCTTCCGCTTTGCTCTCCTGCACAACGCCCAGCACGGCGTTGAGCAGCACGACAATGGCAATGATCACCACGTCAGTGAAGCCCTCGTGTTCAATGGCACTGGTGATGCCCGAAACGACCGCGGCCGCCATCAGGATGAGCAGCATCGGGTCTTTCAGCTGATTCAGGAAGCGGCGCAGCAGGGTCGGTTTTTCTGCCGTTTTCAGGCGGTTTTCGCCGTACTGTTGCAATCGTTTTTCCGCTTCCGCTCCGCTCAATCCGGTTTCGCCGGAGCCCAGCTGCTGCATCAGCTCCTCGCCGGATTGCGTATATTCTTTTTGCATATTCGTTCTCCTTTTCCTGTTTCGTGAATAAAAAAGACTCATGCACAGAAATCAGATTTCGTGCATGAGTCTCATTCTTTGATGGTTCGGCGTCCCGGGTCAACAAGGACCGGCTTGACGGGTGCGCCACACGCCGCTCACCTGCGACATGGAATTACTCCCTCATGTGGGTATGAAATTGTTTGCATGGTTTATGCAAGGATAAAGTACTTTTTCAGCAGTTTTTCCGCTTTGTCCTTCATGTTGGAAAGCTCAGACGCATCCGCTTCGCCCAGATAGTACTCGCGCATCAGCTCGCCGTCCATGGCGGCAATGCGGTCATGGAGCGGGAACCAGTTGTCCATCAGGAAGCAGGCATATCTCTGGAAGCGGAATTCGCCAACCAGGCGGTATTCCTTCGAGATCGTATCGACAGCGACCGAGTATTTGTCGCGGATGGATGCAAGAATATCGGTGCGCTCGTTTTCGTGGGCAAACACGATCGTGGAGCAGATGTCGGAATTGCGGTTGTGCTCGGTGGAGCCATGGGTATCCGTGGAACCGACAATCGGATGAATCCGGTTTTCACGGTATTCCTCGTAATAGAGTGCGGTCTGGAAGCCGTTCTGCTCGTAATAGTTTTCCCCGCCCAGTACTTCAAATGCATCAAACGGGTGTTTTTTCATCATATGGCGGAGCAGAGAATCCGGAACATTCCACATATTGCAAATCCAGTACGGGTGGGCAAAAATACCCAGACCGCCGCCTTCACGAATCCGGTCGAACGCCCAGCAGCAGACGGCATACGAGATCTTGTCCGCATCGGCCGGGCAATCTGCGCATCGGTCGGACGCGGCCAGCTCCTCAATCTGACGACGATACTCCTCTTCATCAATCACATCCGGGGCTTTGCCGTCAAACGAACGGGTTTCCAGCGCTGCGCCTTTTTCCTTGTAGTTGGAGGAGGTATCCAGCATTCCGTTGACGGAGAATGTACCGCCGGCGTTGACGATATGGACACTGGTCAGCGGCATATGGACTTCTTCGCCCGGAAGGATGTTCAGGTAAAGCGGTGTATTTGCATACGCCTTCTGCGCTTCCAGCGACGGATAGTAGCGTTGGTGATCAGTGATGACCAGGAAGTCATAGCCGAGCTTCCGGTAATTCGCGCAGACGGTGGCCGGGTCTTCATGTCCGTCGGAGCGGCAGGTATGCATATGCAGGTCGCCGCGGAGCGGAATCCGGCAGGCCAGATCGGGATCCAGCGCATACACGGACAGCTGGAACAGGCGGCGTTCTTCGCCCGGACGTAAGACGCGGACGAAATACTCACACTCGGCCGGTGCGGTAAACTGAATGCGAAGGGTGTTATCGTCTCCGGCGGTGACGGTGTATTCGGTGCCGTTTTGACCAACATAGCCACGGGACGTATCTGCATCGAGGCGCAGAACGACAATTCTGTATTCACCGGAAAATTTGGCGTGTTCGCCCAGGCCACGGATGGTAATCTCGACAGAGCGGCCAACCGGGAAGACCTTCGGATAAATATCATAGTTGTAGAGCAGTTGATTCATCGAAACAAATCTCCTTTTTCATTTTGAAAGTTGGAAAGATACTGCCTGATACACCTACATATTATACAGGCTTCCCCTTGATTTGTCAAGCAAACATTTTGAATTCTATGCGACTGTTTTGGAAAGCTCCTGCCCATTTTCGGAATGAGCAGGAGCTTTTTTTGGCGCTATGCGTTCAGTTTGCTGGTCTGTTTCTGTGCCATCACCAGCTGATAATAAATTCCCTTCTGCTCCAGCAGTTCCTTATGGGTTCCAACCTCTGCGATGCGACCTTTTTCGATCACGACCAGGCGGTCTGCGTGGCGAAGTGTAGACAGGCGGTGTGCGATCGCGATGGTGGTACGGTTCTTGACGAGGCGACCCAGCGCCTCCTGAATTTTGCTCTCCGTTTCCGGATCCAGTGCGCTGGTGGCCTCATCGAGAATCAGAATCTTCGGATTCCGCAGCACGGCGCGTGCAATCGCCACGCGCTGGCGTTCACCCCCGGAAAGCGTATGGCCGTTTTCGCCGAGCAGTGTGTCATAGCCGTCCTTGAGCTTCATGATGAAGTCGTGTGCGTTGGCAATTTTGGCGGCGGCTACGACCTCCTCCAGTGTGGCATCCGGTTTCGCATAGCGAATGTTGTCATAGACACTCGCAGCAAAAAGCAGCGTCTCCTGAAAGACAACGCCGATGTTTTCATGCAGCGTTTTCTGACTGATCTCCCGCAGATTCACGCCGTCAAGGCAGATGGTGCCTTCATTCGGGTCATACAGGCGCATCACCAGATTGATGAAGGTGGATTTGCCCGCGCCGGAGTGTCCGACCAAGCCGATCATTTCGCCCGGTTTGATTTCCAGTGAGATGTTTTTCAGGACAGGCTCATAGGAACGGTAGCCGAATTTCACGTTTTCAAACGTCAGGCCGCCGACCGGCTGCAGTGCAACTGGCTCCTTCACGTCGTCAATCTCCGGTTTTTCATCGAAGATTTCAAACAGCTTGACCAGGCTGGTGATCAGCTGCGCCAATCGGCGCGGCAGGGATGTCATCCAGCGGAGTGGCTGGTAAATAAAACTCAGGTACAGGTTGAACTGAATCAGCGCGCCGAGCGTCATGCGACCTTCCAGTACCAGTCGGCCACCAAACAACAGCACCAGGAATTCTCCGATGCCCACGCAAAAGCTGAGCGGCTGGAAGAGCAGCGCCCAGGTGCGTTCATTGCTGGCAGAGACGCGTGCATAGCGCTCCCTTGCGGTGCGGAATTTTTCGATTTCCCGTTTCTCGTTTCCGAAGGTTTTCACCACACGGATACCCTTGATGATATCGTGCAGAATGGAGGTGGCGCGGGAGTTGCAGCGCCACTGCTTATCGTACCGGCTGTGCATATATCGGTAAAATCCGCGCATACACAGCACGACGAAGGGTATCGGCAGAAAAACAAGGAGCGTCAGGAACGGGTTGGTCAGCAGCAGCACCACTGTGATGATGATCATCATCAGCGACTGTTCGATCAGATATCTGCCCTGATCGGTCAGGAATTGCTGCACAACATCGGTATCCGACGTAATTCGCGTCATGAGATCCCCGCTCGTTTTTCTGGACATGGAGGAAAGCGATAATCGCTGCACCTTGTCATAGGCCTGCTTGCGGAGATCATCCGAAAAGCGGCTGCCGACGCGGTTGATCATGCGGTTGGAGAGAATGTAAATCCCCTCGCCGATGGCGCGTGTCGCGATCATCAGTGCGCCAATCACCAGAACGCCGGTGACAGGGTTCGAGAAAAACGCATGGGTGGAAGCATCCGGTGCCAGATAGTGGTCTGTCAGGAGGCGGTTCAGGTAGGGATAGCAGGCGAACAGCACGTTCGACAGTGTCAAAATCAGCGAGGAGAGAATCATCGCCTTCAGATGGGGGCGCATCAGCTTCAGGAAGCGGCGCCAGACATAGGATTTATCCACGCAGAAGATGCAGATATCCATCCCCTTTGCAAGCGGGCGTCCGCAGGTTTCGCAGTGATGCTTTTCCAGGTGAACAACGCGGCTCTCCCGGCCGGTTTCGAGGTAATAATTGACGACCTTGCAGAGTTCGGCCATATCATCGACGGCGGACATTGTGAAGCGACAAACGCGTAGGTTTTCGCTTTCGTCCTGTGGGTTCAGGACGAGTTCCAGCGTGCCGCAGCCGATATCGGTCAGCTGTTTCAGTTCAGCTGCGCCGTCCACGCTGTGGGAAAAGATTTCCCGGCTGTCAATGGTCGCAGTCAGCTTGCCGTCTGCGAATGACAGGTGCCCGTGGCATGGCTTTCCGTCCGGTGACAAGTCAAAGGCAATCACATTCGTCTCAACAGAAGAGACAGGCTGCATGGCAAATCACCCTTTCTTTTTCCATGTTTCAGATTTAGTAGAGATACGGTTCAATTCGGCGGCGGCTCTTGCTGTCGATGCTCCAGACATCCTCGATCAGGTAGCGGTTCCCGTCCACATCGGTCAGGATAATGCGCTTTTCATCCAGCATTTTGATGCTCTTGGACAGGTCCTTCACAGCGAAAATCTTGGCATAGCTTCCGATTTTGACATCGAAATAGAAATAGCCCATTTTTTCCTTGATGGACAGAATTTCCGTGACCGCCGGACAATAATACCGTTGATCAAGCTCATTGCGAACAAGTGTCGCCTGTTCCTCCGGCAGCTCTGCCGTATCGCGCAGAATGCCCAGCTCGTGATTTTCCAGATCGGACACCGAGATATGGCAGTAGGGCTCCGAAAACGGCAGAATTCGCGAAAGTTTCACGCGTTTATGGTCGGTCTCCCCTGCTTTCAGGCAGAGAAAGCCATTTGCATTTTGATAAAACGTCAGCGTTGACGCATCGAACAGTCCGATGTCGAAGGTCTGATCAGCGCCGACTGGTTCCAGTTGGGTTTGTGACATGGCAATACAGACTCCTTTTTTAATCCTGACCGATGCCGACATGTTTCAGCGCTTCTGCCTGGATTTGATACAGCTTGTAATATTCGCCTTTTTTGCGCATCAACTCCTGATAGCTGCCGTATTCGACAACGGTTCCGTCTTCGATGACGGCAAGCATATCAGCGTCCCGCAGCGTGGACAGGCGGTGTGCGATGGCGATGGTCGTGCGGCCGGTTTTCAGGCGGGTCAGCGATTCCTGAATGCGGCGTTCTGTCTCCGTATCCATGGCAGCAGTCGCTTCATCGAGAATCAGGATTTTGGGATTTTGGATGATGGTTCTTGCGATGGAAATCCGCTGTCTTTCACCGCCGGACAAGTCCTGTCCGCCGGAGCCGACACGTGTCTCATAGCCATTGGGCAGCTTCATAATGAAGTCATGTGCGCTGGCCGCTTTGGCTGCTGCGACCACCTCTTCAATCGATGCATCCGGTTTGGCATAGCGGATATTGTCGGCGATAGTGCCCATAAAGAGGTAAATATCCTGTGAAACCATCCCGATATTCTGGCGCAGCTGCTTCAGGGACAGCTCGCGGACGTCTACACCGTCGATGGCGATGGCACCGGCCTTTGCATCGTACAGGCGGGCGATCAGGCTTGCGATCGTCGTTTTGCCTGCGCCGGTCTTGCCGACAATGCCGAGCATGGTGCCCGCTTCGATGTTCAGGTTCAGTTTTTTTATCACCGGTCTGGCCGGTTCGTATTCAAATTCCAGTTCCCGGATTGTCACGGCACCGCGGAAGTTGTCCAGGACAACCGGATGTTCGGCTTCAACGATATCGGGGTCGGTATCGATGATCTCAAACACGCGTTGCGCCGAGTCCACGCACCGCGCCCAGCCATTGGAAATCCAGGAGAGAAAATCGAGTGGCGAATGCAGCATATCCAGGTAGATCGTGAAGGTCAGCAGTGTGCCGAGGCTCATTTTCCCTCGAACCACCATCACGCCGCCAATGGCAACAATCAATGTGGTAGCGATATACACCATCAGCTCGATCAGCGGATAGACCGTCGATGAGGCGTTGTTCAGCTTCAGCTCGGCCTGCATCAGCTTGCCGCTGGCCTTTGAAAAGCGATCCAGCTCTTCATCCTCGCGGGCAAACGCCTTGATGACACGTTGGCCGTTGATGTTATCGCTGACCATACTGCTCAAATTGGCATTGTACGTCCAGCGCTGATGGTGCAGGCGGTGCCAGATGTGGTCTGCCAGTCGGAATACCAGAAAAACAACCGGCAGAGAAACAATGGCGATCAGCGTCAGCTGCCAGTTCATCAGAGCCATCATGACGAGAACACCGATCATGGTAACGATGTCGATCAGGCATTCCGGCATTGCCTCCACAAAGAACCAGTAGATGTTATTGGAATCGCGTGTGACGCGTTCCATCAATGATCCGGTCTGTTTGGAGGAATAGAAGCTGACGCCAAGGCGCTGCATGGTGGTGAAGATTTTCAGCATGATGTCATGAATCACCCACGGCATGATGCCGCCGAGAATCCACTGGTAGGCCATGGTGAACAGCATATTGAACAGTCGGATACCGGCGATCACCAGCACCATATAGCCAAGCGAAACCATCAGCTTTGGAATCGGCGTCAGGTTATCAGGGTTCAGAACCTGGTCATACAGCGTTTTCGTTGAAATCTGAGGGGTGAGCAGTGTAATGGCAGAGCCGACCAGCATGGCCAGGACAATGATGCCGACCTGCTTTTTGTAGCCGCCGAAGAACGAAAATAGCCGTTTGATGGTCGAATGACGATCCATGCATTTTGGGCAGATTTTGCGTTCCGGATCAGGATATCTCCGGCCGCATTTCGGGCAAAAAGGCGTTTCATGGAACGTTTGCCGGACGGTTTCCAGGTTGCCGCCCTCCTTGACCGTATTGAACGCTGTAATGAAATCGGCAAAATCAGTATGCAAACCAATGGAAAAACGCGTGACAATTTCATCTTCTCCGTCTTTTTCGGCGATCAGGTAAGCGGTTGAAACGTTTTTTTCAATTTTCAGCCGATCGATGTCTGCGGCTGGAATGGTTTTCAGCGCATCCAGGCGATACTGGACATCCAGTCTGCGTTTTCCTTTGACGAACTGTTCCTCGCCGAACGCGAGATACAGTCCCATCCGGTCAAAAGCCATCCAGCAGTTGGTATATGCGCCGTCTGCATCCATATCACCGGTGACAGCATACAGGAAGCCGCCCGTCTGAATGCCGTTTGTTTCCATCAGCTTCAGAACTTCAGACGGGAGCTTGCCGCTTTGCTGTGGTTTGTTCATAAATGAAACCGTTCCTTTCTATCAAATTCTGTTGTTTCGGATCCTGCGCTGCAAGTCTGACCGTTTGATCGTGCGGAGCCAATAAAAAAACGGCCGCCGCAGCGACCGTTCAAAAATGCACATAATTAGTCAAGGACAGCCACGCAGGCACCCCGCGATGATACACAGGGCAAATTATATTCAGTTTTGGACACACTTCTGCCTTCCTGATTTGCAGCAGCAAAAAGACCGTTCAGCACGGAGCAGGCGGAAGCAACATTCGCGAACAGGATCATCGGTGGCACCTCACTTTCTATCATCAAAATCATACGATCATTCGTATGGATTTAGTATACCATAGCTCCCTGTTTTTGTCAAGCCCTAATTGGATTTTTTGTCATTTTTTCGAAAAACGTCCAGAAAGGATGGGAGATGCTCGGCGATGATGAATGCGGATGTTGTTCCGTTCGTGTTCATCCATATCCATAAGGCATGCCTGACTGATTGCCCGGCGGAGCCAGATACAAAAAAAGCAACCGCCCCATTTCACGCTGTCATATGGTTCGAACGACCAGCCCAAGGGAGCAAAAATCCCGCACATGGCGGGACAAGGATTCCTGTCGGATGGAAGAATCACCGGATTCCAGACAACAGGAAATCCATTTTCGTGAACCGTGTCGATGTCAAGGGTTACAAATGTCATCGGCTATCTGAGTCCGAAGGGATATACCCATGATACCGAAACCCTATGGGTAGAGTGGGTAGAGTAAATCAATGTTTTCTGTAAAGTGTTTTATAAGAAAAAGAATACAATAAGAGAGTTTATGGGAAAATACGGTTTTTCTCTACCCACTCTACCCAACAAAACAAAGCACCGGGCAGAGCTTTTGACTCTACTCGGTGTTTTGTCGTTTGTCCGAACAGTATTCCTATGAAGAATGGTGTGTTCGGATTATACTCTAATGGTGGAGGCGACGGGAGTCGAACCCGTGTCCGAGAGGGCTTTACGAAAGCTTTCTCCGGGCGCAGTCTGTCAATTCAGTTTCCCGCATCCGAACGGCGGCAGACAGCCTTTCGGATTTGGTAGCTTCATTTTACACAGCATGGGCAAAGCTTACCATGCATGCGTTCACCACAAAAATGACGCCCGTTCCGAAGCCGTGGTCCTCTTCGGGCGGACGGCCGCCTATTTAGGCAGCGAGTGCGTAATCTTCGTTATTTAATTTATAACGTTTTGCAGCTTTTATAGAGACGCCGCACCTCTGCCCGCTTACCGGCGCACAACCTCCCCGTCGAAACCGGTACGCCCCCATGTGATCTCTGGTATTATATCACGAATCGGTCCATCTGTCAAGAACCGGGTTTTGTCAGAAAGTGGCGAAGATTGGTGACTTGTTGCAGACGGGTAGGTGTCGAACGTAAAAGCAACGATTCGTTGCAGGCGGTCCGGGGGGGCGATGGTTGGGGCGGGTATTGTTGTGGGGGGCTGGTGAGGCGGTTGGGGTGGGTATTGCGGTGGTGGAGGGACTGGTGAGGCGGGGTTCGGGTGGAGTATTGAGGTTGGGTGGAGACTGGGCAGGAAATACGGGTAATGTGCAAACGAGGTTTGGGTGTGCGTGCTGGCTGGCAGGGCGAGTATGTGATATTCTGTCTCGGGTGGATGGATGTAGAACGGGTATGCAGCATTGGGCAGGTATGCGGACGCCCCGGGGTGTGCCTGCACACCCCGGGGCTGTTCATTACGGTATTTGTTTCGACCAAGGATTTTTGAATCCCGGCAATCCGCCTGGATTATTCAAGATCGTCGCGTTCGTCCAGTTCATCCGTTTCCGGTTCGTACCCGTCTTCTGCGGAGTAGTCTTCCTCTTCGGATTCCTCTTCTTCCTCATCGAGCATGGCATCGTCGCCTACGGCCGCAGAATTGACTGCACTGCGACGGAAATCATACTGTGCTGCGGTCATGGTTGCGTCCGTGGTATCGGTTTTGTAGTCAGCCATCCCGGTACCAGCCGGAATCAGGGTACCAATGATGACATTTTCCTTCAGACCGATCAGCGGATCCACTTTGCCCTTGATGGCTGCTTCTGTCAGGACGCGTGTGGTCTCCTGGAATGAAGCGGCAGCCAGGAAGGAATCCGTTGCAAGGGAAGCTCTCGTAATACCGAGCAGAGTCGGCGAGAACTGTGCTTCCCGCAGTCCGTTTTCGCCGTTTTCAAGGCGTTGCCGGATTTTCTCATTTTCTTCGATCAGCTCAAAGCGATCGACAAAGGAGCCGAGCAGCAGGTTGGTATCGCCCGGATCATCGACGCGCACCTTCCGCATCATCTGGCGGATGATGATTTCGATGTGGCGGTCATTGATATCCATGGCGCTTTGACGGTAGACCTTCTGCACTTCCTGAATCAGGTAGCCTTCGACCGCTTCAACGCCGCGGACGCGCAGCACATCCTGCGGATGCAGGACGCCCTGGGTCAGCATATCGCCCTTTTGCACCATCTGGCCGTCTTCCACCAGGATGCCCGCGCTGATCGGCAGTGCGTATTCACGGACTTCGCCGTCGTCGTTTCGGAGGGTGACATTCTTGACAGAAGCCTTCTTGGACATCTCAACGCTGGCTACGCCGGAAATTTCCGCAAGCACAGCAGCGCGCTTCGGCTTTCTTGCTTCGAACATTTCTTCAACACGGGGAAGACCCTGTGTGATATCGGCTGCGTCCTTACTGGCGACACCGCCGCTGTGGAAGGTACGCATGGTCAGCTGTGTACCCGGCTCACCAATGGACTGTGCCGCGATGATACCGACAGCTTCGCCAAGGTTCATCGGAGAACCGGTGGCCAGGTTGGAGCCGTAGCACTTGGCGCAGACGCCGTGCTTGCAGGCACACGCCAAGACGGAGCGAATCTTGATGCGTTCAATGCCGCGGCTCTTGATTAAAGCCGCATCTGCATCTGTCATCAGTTTATCTTTGGAGATCAGGACTTCACCGGTTGCTTCATCGACCAGGTCTGCGGCCAGGTAACGGCCGATCAGGCGATCTTCGAATTTTTCGATGGTCTGTCCCTTTTCAGTAATTTCATAGACCTCAACACCATCCGTTGTGCCGCAATCGGCTTCGCGGATGATGACGTCCTGCGAAACGTCAACGAGACGGCGGGTCAGGTACCCGGAGTCAGCTGTACGCAATGCGGTATCCGTCAAGCCCTTTCGAGCACCACGGGATGCCGTAAAGTATTCCAGAACGGTCAGGCCTTCACGGTAGTTCGCCTTGATCGGGATTTCAATGATCTTACCGGCGGTGTTACGAACCAGACCACGCATACCGGCCAGCTGACGAATCTGTGCGCGGGAACCACGGGCACCGGAATCTGCCATGATGCTGATCGGATTATCGGCTTTCAGCCCATTGAACAGTGCGGTACTGATGTCTTCCGTCGTCTGTTCCCACTCAGCCAGAGTCAGGCGGATTCTTTCCTCTGCGGAAATATAACCGCGGCGATACTGCTGGTCAATGCGCATGATCTTCTGTTCCGTCTCGGCGATCAAGACCTTCTTTTCAGGCGGAATGATCATATCGGCGACGGAAATGGTGATAGCACCCAGCGTCGAATAGTGGTAGCCCATCTGCTTGATGGCATCCAGCACTTCGGCACTGACGGCGAGGCCATGCTTCTTGATGCATTTTGCAATCAGCTTGGAGAGCTGGCTCTTACCGACTGTCATGGAAATTTCGAAATCGAGTGCCTGATCTTCATTCGTCCGATCGACATAGCCGAGATCCTGCGGGATGCGTTCATTGAAGACCATGCGGCCATAGGTCGTTTTGACCATTTTCTGGATCGTCCGGCCTTCAAAGATGCCTTCCCTTCTGACGTAGACCGGCTCATGCAGCGTGATATCCTTGGCTTCATACGCCATGCGGACTTCGTCTTCGTTGATGAAGCGTTTGATTTTCTCATCATCGGCGATATCTTCGGCCTCACGGGTCATGGTCAGCCAGTAGCAGCCGAGGATCATATCCTGTGTCGGGACGGTAACCGGGTTACCATCCTGCGGGCGCAGGAGGTTGTTTGCAGAAAGAATGAGGAACCGGGCTTCTGCCTGTGCCTCTGCGGACAGCGGCACATGGACAGCCATCTGGTCGCCGTCAAAGTCAGCGTTAAAGGCGGTGCAGACCAGCGGGTGCAGCTTGATGGCGCGGCCTTCGACCAGAACCGGTTCAAATGCCTGAATACCCAGACGGTGCAGTGTCGGGGCGCGGTTCAGCATAACCGGATGCTCTTTGATGATTTCTTCGAGAGAATCCCAGACCTCTGTGCGCGCACGGTCGACCATTTTCTTAGCGCTCTTGATATTGTTTGCGATGCCGCGCTCAACGAGCGACTTCATGACAAACGGCTTGAACAGCTCCAGAGCCATTTCCTTCGGCAGACCGCACTGATAAATTTTCAGCTCCGGGCCAACAACAATGACGGAACGGCCGGAATAGTCGACGCGCTTCCCGAGCAGGTTCTGACGGAAACGCCCCTGTTTCCCGGAGAGCATATCAGAAAGGCTCTTCAGGGCGCGGTTGTTCGGACCCGTGACCGGGCGGCCGCGGCGGCCGTTATTGATCAGCGCATCGACTGCTTCCTGCAGCATACGCTTCTCGTTTTTCACGATGATATCCGGCGCTTCCAGCTCCAGCAGGCGCTGGAGGCGGTTATTCCGGTTGATGACGCGGCGGTAGAGATCGTTCAGGTCAGACGTTGCGAACCGGCCGCCGTCGAGCTGAACCATCGGGCGGATATCCGGCGGAATGACCGGAATCACGTTGAGGATCATCCATTCCGGGCGGTTGCCGGACAGACGGAATGCATCGACCACTTCCAGGCGTTTGATGATGCGCATTTTCTTCTGACCAGTCGCATCCTTCAGCTCTTCCCGGAGCTGTGTCGACAGCTCATTCAGGTCAATTTCCGCCAGCAGCTTCTGGATGGCTTCCGCACCCATTTCCGCTTTGAAATCGTTTTCGTATTTCTCGTAGTAATCACGATATTCCTTTTCTGACAGCGTCTGTTTTTTTGCGAGCGGCGTATCGCCGGGTTCCGTGACAATATAGAGGGAGAAATACAGGATTCGTTCCAGCACCTTCGGCGGAATGTCAAGAATCAGACTCATTCTTGACGGGATTCCGCGGAAATACCAGATATGGGAAACCGGTGCAGCCAGCTCGATGTGACCCATCCGTTCGCGGCGAACGGATTTTTTCGTCACTTCAACGCCGCAGCGTTCGCAGACCTTTCCCTTAAAACGCACTTTTTTATATTTACCGCAATGACATTCCCAGTCCTTTGTCGGTCCAAAGATCCGTTCGCAGAACAAACCGTCAACTTCCGGCTTCAGTGACCGGTAGTTGATCGTTTCCGGCTTTTTGACTTCGCCATAGGACCATTGCCGGATTTTATCCGGGGACGCCAGCCCGATCTGAATCGCATTGAACGCCAACTTGCTCATAAGCAGCCTCCATCTCAAATTATTTCGCACAGCTGCAGCGTTTCATCCGCAGTTGAATATCTTCTGCCACTGACGGCCGATTACAGGTCATCGCTTTCGTCACCGTAATCGTCCAGGTCGTCTTCCTCGTCAAACAGTGAGAGATCGTCTTGAATCTGCTGGCCTTCTTCGTCTTCCAACGTATAGCCATTGCTTGCAAAGTCACTGTCCGAGTTGACGTATTCGCTCTCCAGGCCGCCTTCCTCCACGTCATCATCTTCGGCGTGCAGGTCGAATTCCTGCCCGTTTTTGTCGAGAACGCGGATATCCAGGCAGAGTGCCTGCAGTTCCTTGACCAGAACGCGGAAGGCTTCCGGAACGCCCGGCGTCGGGATATTCTGGCCTTTGACGATGGCTTCGTAGGTTTTGACGCGTCCCACGATATCGTCGCTCTTCACGGTCAGGATTTCCTGCAGTGTATAGGCTGCGCCGTATGCTTCCAGTGCCCAGACCTCCATTTCCCCGAAGCGCTGGCCGCCGAACTGGGCTTTACCGCCGAGCGGCTGCTGCGTAACGAGTGAATAGGGGCCTGTCGAACGTGCATGAATCTTATCATCAACGAGATGGCACAGCTTGAGGAAGTACATATAACCGACTGTGACAGCATTGTCAAACGGCATACCCGTTCGGCCATCGTACAGAATGCTCTTGCCGTCCGGGTTCAGGCCGGCGAGGCGCAGCGTTTCCTCAATTTCGTATTCCTTTGCGCCGTCGAAAACCGGGGTAGCAACGTGCCAGCCCAGTGCCGCTGCGGCGTAGCCCAGGTGAACTTCGAGAACCTGACCGATATTCATTCGGCTCGGAACGCCCAACGGGTTCAGAACGATATCCAGAGGTGTGCCATCCGGCAGGAACGGCATATCCTCCTGCGGGAGGATGCGTGAAACAACACCCTTGTTCCCGTGACGGCCGGCCATCTTATCGCCGACGGAAATCTTCCGCTTCTGGGCAATGTACACACGGACGATGATGTTGACGCCCGGCGAGAGTTCCTCGCAGTTTTCGCGGGTGAAGGTCTTGACGTCTACGACGATACCGCTTTCACCGTGCGGCACGCGCAGGGACGTATCGCGGACTTCCCGCGCTTTCTCGCCGAAAATCGCACGGAGGAGGCGTTCTTCCGCGGTCAGCTCCGTTTCGCCCTTCGGCGTGACCTTACCGACCAGGATATCGCCGGAGCGAACCTCTGCGCCGATGCGAATGATACCGTCTTCGTCCAGGTCGCGCAGACCGTCATCACTGACGTTCGGAATACCGCGGGTGATTTCTTCCGGTCCGAGCTTGGTATCGCGGGCATCGACTTCGTATTCTTCAATATGGATGGACGTAAACACGTCTTCACGGACGAGTTTTTCATTGATGAGGACGGCGTCTTCGTAGTTGTAGCCTTCCCAGCTCATGAAGCCGATCAGGACGTTGCGGCCGAGCGAAATTTCACCGTTGGAGGTGGAGGGGCCGTCCGCCAGAACCGTTCCCTTCCGGACACGTTCACCGACGGAGACGATCGGGCGCTGATTCAGGCAGGTACCCTGGTTGGAACGGATAAAGTTCGTCAGCTTATAGGTTTTGGTTTCGCCGCTGTCGTAGACAATGACGATTTCATCAGCGGTGACACGTGTGGCCACGCCATCCCCTTCTGCCAGGACGCAGATACCCGAATCGCAGGCGGCGCGGTATTCCATACCAGTGCCGACGAAGGGCTGCTCCGGTACGAGGAGCGGAACGGCCTGGCGCTGCATGTTGGAGCCCATCAATGCACGGTTTGCGTCGTCGTTTTCCAGGAACGGAATCATACTGGTTGCGACGGAGACCATTTCACGCGGGGAGACGTCGATCAATGTGACGCGGTCGCGTTCAACAGAGATGATTTCTTCGCGGTAGCGGCAGGTGACGCGTTCAGCCTTGATACGGCCTTCTTCATCGAGCGGTTCGTTCTTCTGTGCGATAATGTTGCCGTCTTCCTGATCGGCAGTCAGATAGACGATCTGATCGGTGACGCGGTGTGTGACCGGGTCGATCAGCTGATAGGGTGCCTCGATGAAGCCGTATTCGTTGATTCTGGCGTAGCTGGCAAGGCTGGTGATCAGACCGATGTTCGGGCCTTCCGGCGTCTCAATCGGGCACATTCTGCCGTAGTGGCTGTAGTGAACGTCTCGAACCTCAAAGCTGGCACGTTCACGGGACAGACCGCCGGGACCCAATGCGGACAGGCGGCGCTTGTGTGTCAGCTCTGCAAGGGGGTTGGTCTGATCCATGAACTGGGAAAGCGGCGAAGAGCCAAAGAATTCACGGATGGCCGCCGTAACCGGTCGGATATTGATCAGCGACTGCGGCGTGACGGTATCCGTATCCTGGACAGTCATGCGTTCCTTGATGACGCGTTCCATCCGGGCAAAGCCGATGCGGAAGTGGTTTTGCAGCAGCTCACCGACGCAGCGCAGACGGCGATTGCCGAGGTGGTCGATGTCGTCTTTTGTGCCGATGCCGGAAGCGAGGCCGTTCAGGTAGTTGATGGAGGCCAGAATATCTTCTTTGATGATGTTTCTGGGGATCAGCTCATCCCGGCGGGCTGCCAGTTCCTTTTTGATATCGGCTTCGTCTGTAAAGTTTTCCAGAATTTCACGCAGGACTGAGAAGCGAACCTTTTCCCAGATCAGATCCGGATCGATTTCAAAATCGACAAAGTCGGCCAGATCGACCATGCCGTTGTCGAAGCAGACGACTTCCCTGCCGTCGATGCTCAGCAGGACACGCGAGACGCCGCGCGCGGAAATCAGTGCAGCTTTTTCCGCGGACAGCGTTTCACCGGCATCGGCCAGGATTTCGCCGGTCATCGGGCAAACTGCCGGTTCGGCCAGCGTTTTGCCGGCGATACGCGGTGCAAGGTTCATTTTCTGATTGTATTTGAAGCGGCCAACCTTGGAGAGGTCATAGCGCCGATCAAAGAACAGAGAGAAGAGCAGCGAACGGGAGGCGTCCACCGTCGGCGGCTCACCGGGACGAAGCCGTCTGTAGATTTCGAGCAGCGCGTCATCAGCGGTTTTCGCCGGGTCTTTTTCAATCGTGGTTTTGATTCGGACGTCATCACCGAACATATCCAGGATTTCCTCATCGGTTTCGAGGCCGATGGCACGGATCAGCGACGTGACCGGCAGTTTCCTGTTCTTATCAATGCGGACATAGAGGACATCCGATGCATCCGTTTCGTATTCCAGCCAGGTGCCGCGGTTCGGAATGACGGTGCCGCTGTACAGTTCGTTATCGACCTTGTCGGCCTTGACGTCAAAATACATACCCGGCGAACGGACAACCTGAGAAATAATGACGCGTTCTGCGCCGTTAATCATGAAGGTACCTGTATCGGTCATCATCGGGAGGTCGCCCATGAAGAGCTCCTGCTCCTTGATTTCGCCGGTTTCCTTATTCAGGAGACGCACACGAACCTTCATCGGAATGGCATAGGTCGCATCGCGTTCCTTGCACATGGCGACGGTATACTTCGGCTTGTACTCCAGCACATAGTCGACAAATTTCAGTTCCAGTTTTCCTGAATAGTCTGTGATCGGAGCCATGTCATCAAAGACTTCCCGAAGCCCCTCGTTGCAGAACCACTGAAACGAGTCCTTCTGGACCTGAATCAGGTTCGGCATCTCGGTGAGTTCGTCGATCTTGTTGTAGCTCTTTCGCAGGGTTCGCCCGTAAAGAACGTCCTTTACATTGACCATAGTTACACTCTCCGTTTGCAAAGTATAGTAGCTGCCGTCTCGCTGAGACAAACGTGAAACACCCGGCAGGGATGTGAAAAACTTTCCGATAGCGCTTGACTTTTCGTCGCACGTTATGGTATCATAATCATGGGTTTCTGACAGGCATATCCCCACATTATAATTTGAATTATAATTGTACCACAATTGCCTGCTGTTGTCAAGCGTTCAGGCGATTTTTTTTGCACCGGGGTCTGAAAAAATCAGATCCCGGTGTTGCTTACGCAAAAAACTTTGTCTTTTTTTGAAAAACCTCTTGACAAAAGCGCTGAATTGTGGTTTAATATCTAATGTTGACAGTTCACCCTGCCGTACACCTGTTGGATTGCGGCTCTTCAAGTGAGGTTGCTCAGATGCACAATGATCGTGCCGGGAGTTCGGCCTATGCCTGCAGTGACGAAGCGCTGGCCGCCTCTGCCCAGGCCGGTGACACTTTTGCAGAGGAGGAGCTCGTCAACCGCTACACCCCCACTGTCTATTCCTTCACGCGCAACTGCTACCGTGACGGATGGGAGCGGGTGGATTTTGTTCAGGAAGGCATGTTCGGTTTGATTCGTGCCATCCGTACCTACGCTGCTGACAAGCATGTCCCTTTTTCTGCTTTTGCCGCTTTATGTATCCGCTCTGAGTTACATTCTGCCCTTCGAAAAGCGTTAAGTTCCAAGCACCTTCCTCTGACCGGTTATGTTTCCCTTTCTCCCTCCGAAAACTCTCTCGGTTTTACGGAGCTTCTGAGTACAGACACCGAGCAGGCTTTCGACAGGATTCTGTCCGAGGATGAAGCCGGTCGCCTTCTTTCCGCATTGAATCAGACGTTGTCTCCGTTCGAAAGGAAAGTCCTTTCCGCTTATCTTAAAGGTTTTGGAATTGGGGAAATTGCCTGTGCCCTGTGCAGGCCTGACAAGTCGGTTGAAAACGCGTTGACGCGTATTCGCCGCAAAGCATCCGGCATTTCTCATGCAGCCCCTTTGGCGTAAACAGGTTTGTGCCTGTTCGCATATATATAAACTGCCCTTTATCGCATTCCGCAGGCCCTCGTATCAGGAGCGCAGCGAATTCAATCCGGGGCAAAATAAAGAGAGGTAAAACCCAATGTTCCAAGACAAGACCCTGAAGTGCAAAGAATGTGGCGCCGATTTCGTGTTCACCGCCGGTGAGCAGGAATTTTATGCCGAACGCGGCTTCCAGAACGAGCCCCAGAGATGCAAATCCTGCCGTGACGCCCGCAAAGCCGCTTCCCGTGGCCCGCGTGAGTTCTTCACAGCAACCTGCGCCAACTGCGGCGGCGAAGCCAAGGTTCCGTTCGAGCCGAAGACCGACCGTCCGGTTTACTGCAGCGATTGCTTTGCAAAAATGAAGGAAAATCAGTAATTCTGATCCGGTATGCGCGGTTCCCGAACGGGAGCCGCGCATATTTTTCTTTTTCACCCCTGTATGGAGGAGGCTTGAGCGCATGATGGAAAATTTGTCCCGTATTGAAACGGCCAGCGCCTCGGATGCGCTGCCCTGTTCTGTCTGCGCCGTGGGGCTCCGGAGCTTTCCGTCTGCGGTGTGCGGCGACTGTTTTCTGTATTTGGCACAGGGTGCTGCGACGCTCGTCCTGTCGGGTACTTCCCTGTCGATGCAGACGGGGGAGCTGCTGATCATCCGCGCCGGCGTTCCCTTCGCCTGTGTGCAGCAGGAGCATTCTGACTGGTATTGGGCAGATGTAGTCGGATCCGCGCTGCCCGCGCTGTTGGCCACCTGCGGTCTGACCGCAGGGTGTGTTTTCCGTCTGCCGGAGGATCGCCGGATTCCCACCCGTTATGCGGCCATTCAGCAGGCCGCCATTTCAGAAGATGGCCTTGCTTCCCTGTCTGCGGCCGCACGGTTTCTGGAGTTGCTTGTCGCGTTTGGGCGCAGCATCTGCCCCACCGACCGGCAGGCTGCCAAAATCGACCCGTTGGACGCCATTCTGTCAGAGCTGCAGCACAATTTTTCGGCGGAGTACTCGGTGCAGGAGCTGGCCAATCGTTGCCACGTCAGTGTTGGCCGCTTCAGTATGCTGTTCAAATCGCGTACCGGCGTTTCGCCGCAGCGCTATCTCATTGATCTGCGCCTGACTCACGCACAGCAGCTGCTGCGTGACACGCACCTGGGCATTCAGCAAATCGCAGCCGCCGTCGGCTACAGCGATGCTTTTTATTTTTCGCGGCTGTTCCGATCTCATATCGGCCTGTCCCCCAGTGCATTCCGCAGAAATCCGCATCCGGCAGATGCGCTCTGAGAGGTGCCACAATGTCTCTCTTCCTGCTCTTTTTGGAAACCGCAGAGCTGCTGCACAGACAATTCGGGTTTCTGTCGCTTTTATACGGCTCTGTCGGCCTTGAATGTCTGACGGGTGCATCCTTCCATGCCGATGACATCGACATTCTGATTCCTGGCCGCTATCTGACCGGAACGTATTGGCACGCGCTGCTCGATTGTCTGACGCAGCACGGTTACCATCTGACGGATTTGCGGGAGCATACCTTCCACAAGGACGGCGTTGCGTACGCTTTTGCGGACGTAGAGGGGTTGGCAGAGTTCGCCGGGATTGACCCGCAGGCGATTACGGTTCGTTCCACCGCTGGTGTCCCATTTCTGCTCCTGTCTCTGGAGCAGTATTTGCGCGTGTACGAGCGTTCCGCACAGGACGGGTACCGGATTCACGTCCGCAAAAAGAAGGACGCGCAGAAGATTGACTGGATTCGCCGCCAGATGCACAGCGAAGCAGTGCCGTCCGAAACGATATCCAAGCCAACTCATTAGAAGAAAGCACCCCTTTTCCAACCTCTCGGGGCGGAAAAGGGGTGCTGTTTTGCTTCGGTTTGAGATGTTGCATGGCGGGCGTGTTGCATTCAGCTTTTGGCGCACGGCGCACACGCTGTTGATTTCCTGTACGGCGGCACGCACACCGCGTTCGGAAGCGGCGCACCATCAAAGAACGCGTCCAGACTGTCGAGTGTGGTGCGGGCGATGTTTTCCAGCGCCTCCTCCGTCAGGAAAGCCTGATGCGCCGTCAGCAGGACATTGGGTTTGGCGACGAGCAGGGAGAGCGCCTCATCCCGGTCAACCGTATCGGAACGGTCTTCGTAAAAGAGGTCGCTTTCCTCTTCATAGACGTCCAGACCTGCGCCGCGGATGGTTCCGTTGTTGAGTGCTTCCAGCAGGGCGTCGCTGTCAATGAGTGCGCCGCGGGACGTGTTGATCAGCAGCGCACCTTTTTTCATCTTGCGAAATGCCTGTTTCCCGATCAGATGGCGCGTCTGATCGGTCAGCGGACAGTGCAGCGAAAGGACATCGCTCTCCGCCAGCAGTCTGTCCAGCGAGACATATTCGATGTCTGGCCGGTTCGTCGGTTGCAGGTCATAGGCAATGATACGCATACCGAAGCCCCTGCAAATCTGTGCAAAGCGGAGGCCGATTTTGCCGGTTCCGATGATGCCCGCTGTTTTTCCGTGCAGCATCACGCCTTCCAGTCCGGCGATGTGAAAGTTGAAATCTCTCGTGCGGACATAGGCGCGTGGAATGTGGCGGTTGACAGCCAGCATCAGTGCTGCGGCGTGCTCCGCAACAGAGTCCGGCGAATAGGCCGGGACGCGGACGACCGGGAGTCGGTCGCAGGCGGCGTCCAGATCGACATTGGAAAGGCCGGCGCAGCGCATTGCCAGGATTCGCACATTCCGCTGCGCCAGTGCATCAATCACCGGCGCGGACAGATCATCGTTGACAAATGCGCAGACTGCCTCGCAGCCCTCGGCCAGTCGGACGGTTTCCGGCCGCAGGCGGCTCTCGTGCCAGCAGATCCGGTAGGGCTCCGCCCGCTCATTGTTCAGCCGTTCGAACCAGACGCGGTCATACGGCTTCGTATCGAAGAAAGCGATTGTTTTCATAGTTGGCACCTCTCCTTTTTCTACAGACAGGGTGCCATGTTTTTGCGGGTTTTATGCGCTTTATGTGACCGGTTCGCCTTTTTCGTTCAGGAAGCCCCTTCGCCGGGTCTTGACATATTCCGGTTCGAAGCCCAGCTTTTCCTTCGCAGCCGTCAGCAGGTAGGCGGGGTTCAGGCTTCCGTCCTGGCCGTCCCGCAGGATAGCGTCCATGCGGAGAGCAGGAATCTCCGGCAGTTCCGTAATCGTCAGGGAGCGGATGGAACCGGCCACCTGTGCCTCCTGATAGACGCCCTTTTTGTTCCGCTTCATGACGGAGAAGTCCGGTGCCAGCCACAGCGTTCGCAGCGCATCCGCCACACCGGTATCGCCGTTTTCCGGCAGATACAGCATCAACTCATAGCGCGTCCACATGATTTCCCGGCCGTTGACCGCGTGTTCGGATGCGGATTTCACCGTCAGTCCTTCCGGCAGGACGGCATTCAGTCGC
The DNA here is from genome assembly GCA_964515055.1 of uncultured Oscillospiraceae bacterium. Classification (GTDB taxonomy): domain Bacteria; phylum Bacillota; class Clostridia; order Oscillospirales; family QAMX01; genus QAMX01. The sequence goes on from CAZEUG010000006.1 coordinate 38,356, forward strand.
TCCGGCAGCGTCTCAATCGGACAGGGCTCAGCCAGCACGATATCGCACAGCTCGCCATCGCTTTCATAGCCCAGAGAGAGTGGCCGAACCAGCGAGAGGAAAACCCGTTGATGGAAGCCGCCCGTGTGCTTCAGGGTGAGGTCGGCACGGGACAGGGCGCGTTGCAGGGTGCGCATGGTATCCAGGTGAGAAATATAGGCACTTCTGCCCTCCTTTGCAATGACAAGGCGCAAAGGAAGTTCGGAAGCAGGTGCATTTTGAATTGGCTCAGACATCACAGGTTCCTCCATTCAAGAGTCTGGACGCTCCGCAGCCAGAGCATTTTCCGGTTGCGGCGCGGCAGTCCGGTGTAATTTTCCCGGCATGGGCATCGGCCAGGCTTCGTTTCAGGTATGCATCCGTGACGCCGCAGTCAATCACCGTCCAGGGCAGCGTTTCATCCAGTCGCCGCTGCCGGACATAGGTGTGCGGGTCGATGCTGCACGTTTCGAATGCCTTCATCCAGACGTCGAACTTGAACTGCTCGTCCCATGCGTCCAGGCGACAGCCGTTTCGCCAGGCTTCCAGAATCACCGGTGCCAGCCGCCGGTCGCCGCGGGCGAACACGCCCTCCAAAAAGCTGGTTTCCGGATCATGGTAATGGTAGACAATCGATTTGGAGCGGATGGCACCGCGCAGCACCGTCACCTTTCGCCGCAGCTCGTCCATCGGGCACATCGGCTCCCACTGGAACGGAGTAAACGGCTTCGGGATGAAGAGCGAGGTGGAAACCGTCACGCGGACGCCTTTCATTTTGTTTTTCGCGGTCATGCGCCAGGTCTGAACCACCTTCTCCGCCAGCTCAGCAATGGCGCGGATGTCGTCGTCCGTTTCGGTCGGCAGGCCGAGCATGAAATACAGCTTGACGCTGCTCCAGCCGTGGGAGAACATCTGCCCGCAGGCGCGCAGCAGCTCTTCCTCTGTGATGTTCTTATTGATGACATCGCGGAGGCGCTGCGAACCCGCTTCCGGTGCGAAGGTGATGGAGCTTTTCCGCACGCCGCTGATGCGTTCCGACAGCTCCGTCGAGAAGCTGTCAGCGCGGAGGGACGGCACGGAGAGATTGATTTTTCGTTCATCGCAGTAGGCCAGCAGCTCATCACAGAGCGGGCGCAGGCCGCTGTAATCACTGGTGGACAGCGAGGTCATGGCCAGCTCCTCGCAGCCGGTGAACCGAAGCTGTTCGATGGCCTGCCGCGCCAGCACCTCCGGCGATTTTTCGCGGATGGGGCGGTAGGTATGACCGGCCTGACAGAAGCGGCAGCCGCGGATGCAGCCGCGGAACAGCTCGATCACAGCGCGGTCGTGAATCACCTCGGTGGACGGAACCGGATAGACTGTCGGGAAAATCGCCGCATCCAGATCCTGGACGATGCGCTTGGTCACGCGGGACGGGACGCCCTCCAGCGGTTCCATGGCGACCGTTTCTGCGCCGTCGTATGTATCGCGGTACAGAGACGGCACGTAAAAGCCCTTCAGCTCTGTCGCTGCGGCTTTCAGGAAGGCTCGCCGATCGGCCTGACGGCCGCCCATACGGCGGTAAAGGAGCATCAGCTCCGGCAGCATTTCCTCCCCTTCGCCAATGGCCATCAGGTCAAAGAAATCGGCCATCGGTTCGGCGTTGTAGGTACACGGCCCGCCGCACATGACAATCGGATCGTTCGGGCCGCGATCGCGTGCCAGCAGTGGAATGCCGGCCAGGTCGAGCATGGTCAGAACGTTGGTATAGCACATTTCATATTGCAGGGTGAAGCCGAGAAAATCAAACTGTTTCAGCGGGTCACCGCTTTCCAGTGCATAGAGTGGCAGCTGCTCCCGGCGCATTTCCACTTCCATATCCGGCCACGGCGTATAGGCACGTTCGCACCAGACACCCTCCGTCGCGTTCAGTGCGCCGTACAGAATCCGCACGCCGAGGTTGGACATCCCCACTTCATAGACATCCGGATAGCAGAAGGCGTATCGGATATCCACGTCCTTTTTTTCTTTGATCGTTGAACCGTATTCCCCGCCGGTATACCGTGCCGGTTTCTGCACGCGTTGGAGTATCCGGGCGAGCTTTGGATTGATTTCAGCGTTTCGATCGTTCATAATGTTTCTGTCGTCTGCATGGTTCGGATGTTCCGTGTACCGAACGCATTGATACGTTTTCCTCCGTTTTCGTTTTTCTCAGTGAGAATCGTTGATCTGTCTTTATTATATCACACCCAAGCAGAAACGACAAGTAGAGCGTTGTCACGGCCACCATTGGATTTCGACCGGATGATCGGAACAGCAGGCCGCCGCATACAAGAATCGCCAGCGCCGACAGTCCGGAAACCAGGTGCGCCAGCCGCTCTCCCCGTTTGGGTCCCAGCGCGTATTCCGCGCAGAGCCGCACGATTTTTCCGCCGTCAAAGCGGCCTGCCGGTGCCAGATTGAAGAGGCCGACTGCGATATTCGCGCCACCAAGAATGTATATATATTCACTTTTTGCAAAGATACACACCATCAAAAATCCGGCAAGCAGATTCGCGGCGGCACCGCTGGCCAGGCAAATGACCTCCCGTAGGTAGGACGTTGTCGGCAGCAGCGTCGTCTCCATCCGGAAGCCATCCATCCGCAGCTCCAGCGCACGGAGGTGGCCGCCGCAGAGGCGCACAACGCCCATATGTGCCAGCTCGTGCAGCAGGGAGCAGCAGAGAACAGTCATTCCTCCGCTGAAGCCACAGACCGCAAACAGCAGAATCCAGGTGAACAGGAATCCATTTGTGATCGAAAATCGGACAAAATCATGGATCAAGGTGATTTCCTGCAACAGATGGGTCAGTGTTCATTTTCCCTGTTCCGGCGTTTCCCGGCAGTGGTGCATAGGTCTGCGCAACAGCAACGGGCTGCCCCACCCTTTCGTCTTCTACGGATTTCCCCAACCGGTGGCCGATCTCCGCAAAGACAGCTTCTGCGCCATTCGGCCATTCCCCATTGCACCGTGTCCGCCCGTGCAGTGCGGCGGCTGTCAGCACAACAGCGGCGCAGATTGCCAACCGGAAAAGCATCCGGTTTCGTTCTGTTTTTACATATGAATTCATTAGTTTGGCCATCTCTGTCCCCTCCATCCTGTTCAAAGCTCATTTTATGCTATGCATTGCCCGCGGATTTATGCGAAAACAGATGCTGCATCGTCAATCTACACAAGGATGAATCTTTTTTCTTGCAGAAGAATGTAGGTTTATGCATTGCTTTTTGAGGTCATTTGTAGTAAAATATGGTTCGTCTATGTAAGGGAAGTGTCTGATGCTTCTTCCCTTCTAAAAATTCAGGAGGTTATTACCCATGAAATCCATGAAAAAAATCAGCCTGTTCCTGGCTCTGCTGATGATGCTGTGCTGCTTTGCTTCCTGCTCCTCGACTACGAAGTCCGTCAAGATCGAGACAGTTGACGATCTGGTCGGCAAGACGATCGGCGTTCAGCTCGGCACCACCGGCGATATCAACATCGCTTCCAATATTAAAGATGCCAAGGTGCAGCAGTATTCCAAGGCCATCGACGCCGCTCTGGCACTGGCCGATGGCAAGATCGACTGCGTCATTGTCGATATGGAACCTGCCAAGAACATTGTTGCCGCCAACTCGGCACTCAAAATCCAGACCTCGATCACCTTTGATCCGGAAGACTACGCCATTGCCGTCAAAAAGGGCAATTCCGAGCTGCTCGGTCTGATTGATGTCGTCCTGAACGAGATCAAGAGCGACGGCACCTACGACAACCTGATCAAGGGCTTCATCGAGACGCCGCAGGATGAACGCGACGCTTACATCACGGGCGATCAGATCGGCACTGAAGGCGTTCTGCGCGTTGGCACCAACGCTGAATTCCCGCCGTTTGAATACACGCTGGACGATGGCACGATTGTCGGCTTCGACATTGAAATCGCAAAGCTGATTGCAAAGAAAGCCAACAAGACGCTTGAAATCGTCAACACGGCGTTCGATTCCCTGCTGCTTGAGCTGGACAGCGGCAACGTTGATTTTGTCATTGCCGGTATGACCGTTGATGCGGAGCGTTCCGCTCAGGTCGACTTCTCCGCCAGCTACTACACCTCTGAGCAGGCTGTGATTGTCCGCGCCGACAACTAAAACATCAAAAACACCTCATTCGGCTGCGGGCCGCACTGCGCGGTCCGCAGCCTTTCACTACAGTAAAAGGATGGTCGCATGACAGCATGGTTTGAACAGGCTGGGCACTCCATCAGTCTCTGGTGGCAGGATTTGTCCGCTGAATTTTATCAGAATTTCATTTACAACAACCGTTGGCTTCAGCTGGTTGACGGCCTCAAGATTACGCTCTACATTACGCTGGGTTCTGTCCTGATCGGCATTATTCTCGGCGTGATCCTCGCGCTGCTCCGCCTTTCCCGCAACCGCCTGGCGCGTGGCTTTGCGCAGGTGTATCTGACGGTGTTCCGCGGAACTCCGCTGTTGATTCAGCTCCTGATTGTCAACTATGTGGTGTTTTCCGGCATCCGGATTCCGGGCATGGTGGTGGCCATCATCGCGTTCGGCATGAACAGCGGTGCCTACGTCGCAGAAATCGTCCGTTCCGGGATTCAGTCGATTGACCGCGGTCAGACGGAAGCGGCCCGTTCACTCGGCTTCAACCAGTCGCAGACCATGCGCTACATCATTTTGCCGCAGGCGTTCAAAAACATTCTGCCGACGTTGGCCAACGAGGTCATTGTCCTCCTGAAGGAGACCTCCGTTGTCGGCTATATCTCCATCACGGATTTGACTCGTGCGGGTGACATCATCAGGAGCCGAACCTATTCCGCGTTCATGCCGCTGGTCGGCGTTGCCGTGGTGTATCTGATGATGACAACGCTGTTGTCCTTTATCTTTGGAAAAATTGAAAGGAGGATGCACGCCAATGATACGCGTTCATGATCTCCACAAGAGCTTCGGAAAGCTGTCGGTCTTAAACGGCATCACGGAGCACATTGAAAAAGGTGAAAAGATTGTTGTCATCGGCCCCTCCGGCTCCGGCAAATCGACGTTTCTGCGCTGTCTGAACCTGCTGGAGCAGCCAACTTCCGGCGAAATTTATGTCGATGACGAGCTGACGACACAAAAGAATTTCAACGTCAACAAGCTCCGCATGAAGATGGGCATGGTGTTTCAGGGCTTCAACCTGTTCCCGCATCTGAGCGTTCAGCGGAACCTGACGCTGGCACCGGTCAAGCTGGGGCTGAAAACGCAGGCGGAAGCGGATGAAGCGGCGCTGGCACTTTTGAGCCGTGTCGGGCTGCGCGACAAGGCTGACGCCTATCCCCGGCAGCTTTCCGGCGGTCAGCAGCAGCGTGTTGGAATTGCACGGGCGTTGGCCATGAATCCGGAAATCATGCTCTTTGACGAGCCGACGAGTGCTTTGGATCCTGAAATGGTCGGCGAAGTGCTGGATGTTATGAAGCAGCTTGCTGACGACGGCATGACCATGGTGGTCGTCACGCATGAGATGGGGTTTGCGCGTGAGGTGGCCAGCCGCGTCCTCTTCATGGATAACGGCCTGATCATCGAAGAAAACTCGCCGTCGGTGATTTTCTCCAATCCGCAGAATCAGCGCACCCGCGATTTTCTCAGCAAAGTTCTGTAAGTTACCATCTGCCGTATGGAGGGCTTCTGCCTTCCATACGGCTTTTCTAAGCGTTTGAAAAGGAGAGATGTCACTCATGTGGTCTATGATCTGGCCCATTCTGATTGTTGTCGCTGCAAACACGGCCTATCATCTGGCAGCAAAATCAACTCCAGACGTTGTAAATGCATTCGCATCGCTCTTCATCACCTATCTGACGGCGGCGATCTGTTCGCTGCTCCTGTTTTTCTGCACCGCCGGGCAGAAAAGCCTCTGGGCTGAGCTTGGAAAAACCAACTGGACAACCTATGTACTGGGTGCGGCGGTGGTCGGGCTGGAGTTCGGCTTCGTCTGCATTTATCGTGCCGGTTGGAAAATCAGCATTGCTCAACTGGTTGCAAGCAGTGCGCTGACGTGTGTGCTGCTGATCATCGGGCTGTGTTTTTATCGGGAAGCGCTGTCTGTTCGTCAGATTGCCGGACTCTGTCTGGCCGGAGCGGGGCTGATTCTGCTGTCGAAATAATCGTTCCCCGCTCCGCTTCTTGACTTCACGTGCGAATTCTGCTATACTTAACTATCCGGGATTTTGCCCGGCAGACTATCTGTTGCCCACACTGGAAAACACTGGAGGCTAATTGTACATCATGCAGAACAATGAAAAGAAAACCATGTATGTCATGACATACGATCATGGCGGTTTTGTGCTCTGGAAGGATCGCGTTGAAGAGACACTTCGGGAGCATATTGGCTGGCTGGAGAAATATCCGGGCTTCAAATTCGGGCTGGACTATGAAGCATTCACATTCGATGAGCTGTCGGAGACCGATCCGGAGATCATCGAGCTCATCCGCGACACGCTTGCGAAATATCCCGGCAGCTTCGGCCTCGGCTCCACCACCTACGGTCAACCGCTCTCGCTCTTTATTTCCGACGAATCCAACGTCCGTCAATTGACGTATGCCGTTCGTTCCAATCTCAAGCATTTCGGCCAGACGCCGCCGGTTTACTGCATTTCCGAATTTGCTCTGTTGAATCAGTCTCCGCAGCTTCTGAAGCTCTCCGGCTTCCAGGCAGCCATTCTGCGCACGCACGTCATGAATTACGGCTATCAGCGCGCCTTTGACAAGGCATGGGGCAACTGGATCGGCAAGGACGGCACCGGGATTCCCGCCGTTCCCGACTATGACGATGAGGGCATCGGCTACTGCAACACCACGCTCGACAACTGGATTCTGAGCCGCTGGCCGACTGATTCCGTCTACTCTCTGGCTGATTTCCAGGAACGCTTCGGGAAATATGAGCCGCTGCTCGCTTCCCGTTATGACGACCTGACACAGCCGTATGAAAAGCTGGTTGCAGATGCCGTCCAGCACGACAACTGGCCCTTCATCCTGCTGGAGGACATCCCGAAGATTTACGGTGAAGCCACGGAACCGCTGGTGACAACTGACAACGATTTCCACGGGAAAATTCCGTGGGGCTACTGCGGCAATGAGATTTTCAACGATTGCCGCAAAGCAGAGGTCAACGCCGCCCGCGCCGAGCGTTTGAACGCACTGTCCGTCATGTTTGGCGGTGCTTCTGCGCAGGAAACATTGGAACGCGCCTGGAAGAACGTGCTGGTTGCACAGCACCACGATATCACCATCTGCGGCCTTCTGGATCTGGCACATCGTTTCCTCCCGGCCTCGCTGCAGGCGTCTCAGGAAGCCGACGCCGTTTCCGCTTCCGATCTCACCCACCGCTTTGCAGATGCCACGCACGACTCCGTACTCGTCTTCAACCCGAACTCCTTCCCTGTGACCGAATGGATTGTCGTCTCCGCGAAGGGCTGCACCGGCGCTTCCGACAACGGCACCGCCGTTCCGGCTGAGCAGACTGCGGATGGACAGCTGAAGCTGCTGGTTCATCTGAATGCGCTGGAAAGCAAGCGTCTGAACCTTGAAAAACAGACAGCTTCCGCCCAGGCCGGTGCATTCCGTTGGGATGCTGCAACCGGTATGCTGACCACGCCGCTCTACCGGATTCGTCTGACGCCGCAGGGCATCGCATCGATTGACGATGCAGCCACCGGTCGTCGCTATGTCGACAACGGCATCGGACAGCTGTTCCGCGGCTACATCGAGGACATCGATTGCGTGATTTCCGATGAAGCCTGGCAGGTCACGGTTTCGGCGCATTCCGCCTGTGCCGTCAAGACCGGCACCATCGGCTCCATCCCGTTCCGCTTTGAAATGTGCGCTGCCGAAGGCGTGGCGCGTCTGGATTGCTCCGCCTCCTTCGACATTCACGGAGAGCGCATCGGCCGTACCGGCATTACCAAGGGCATTCACGAGGATTGGAACGTCAACGGTTCCGTTCACGAAGAAAAGCTGCGCTTTGTCATGACACCCGCTCTGAAGTCCGACCGCCGGATGGTTCGCGACGTTCCGTTCTCCATTTCCGATTGGGATGGCCAGATTGCGAAGCCGCAGGACTTCTGGTACGAAGGCAAAAAGGTTCTGGTGGATGAGCCGGTCAGCCCGGAGGAGTCCTTCCAGTCTGTCACCTATCTGCAGGGTCTGTATTGGGTCGCGCTGCGTGATGACACGCAGGGTGTTGCACTGTTCAACCGCGGCTGCATGGGTTCGTCCGTATTCGGCAACGAGATTTCCCTGCCCCTGATTTACGCCAACACCTACCCCTGCGGCACACGGATGCTGGACGGTACGTTTGGCGGTGAGTTTTCCATCTACCCCTTCTCGGCCGATGTGGCTGACTGCGGCGTCCACCGCTCTGCGCTGTCCTATGCCTATCCAGTGATGGCGATGGAGCTGGCGCCCGGTAACGGCGATTTGGCGCAGGCTGCTCTGGCTGATTTCCAGGCCGATTGCGACAGCGTCATTTTGACTGCGGTCTATCCGGAAAATGGTGCGCTGTATGCACGGTTCTGCAACTATTCCGACCGAAGTGCATCAGCGCAGTTCCATCCGACCTGCGGGAACGTATCCGCAGAGGTCAACCTGCTCGGCGACGAACTGGCCAAATGCGGCGAGCAGCTGCATTTCCGTCCCTGGGAAATCAAAACCATTCGCATTGACCTGTAAACGCTTTGAACGCAAAACGCACCTGCTGTCCGATCGGACAGCAGGTGCGTTTTTGAATGCCGGAGCCCCGGGAATTCCGAGATTCGTTTGTTCCGGGCACTGCCGGTTTCACAGTGCGCCGGTTGGTTGTTCACGGTCGGACAGGTTCCATACCAGATATCCGCTGGTAAACGGCAAATGGGAAAATTTCCGGGTGCCCATATGTACAAATCCTTTGGCCAGATACCAGTTTTTCAGACGGGAATTCTCTTCCAGGATACTGATTTTCAGGAGCTTCCCACCGGATGTCCGGGTGATTTTCCCGGCGGTTTCCAGGAGCTGCGTTCCATATCCGAAATGTCGATATTCCGGCAGAACCGCCAGTTCATGCAATTCAAAGCATCCGTTTCCTTCATCGGACAGCGCCATACAGCCCACTGTTTTCTGACCGGCACGGCATTGATACAGTTTCCACCCACGCTCCCTTTGTGCATTCAATGCCTCCAGCGGAAGAAATCCGGTATATTTCGGGCAGTTTTCCGGCGTCAGCCCAAATTCATCCGCAACCGTCGAAAAGCTGCGATGAATGACATCCCGTATTGTTTCATAGTCGTCCGGGAGAGCTTCCTCAATGACCGGTGATTTTTCCAGACGTTGGATATATTTGTTTGTCCAGGGGCACACAGCCAGGCAGATTCCACAGCTTCCCACGGTAACGCCCATCGCTTCACCGCGCTCAATCACCTTCTGTTTGCAGGCAATCGGGTCGATCAGATCATTTCGATCACCATGAAGAGACCAGTAATTGCCTGTAATCGCCTGTGCCGGACAGGCTTCCACACAGCGGCGACAGTTGCCACAGAAGGATGTGTTGACCGGTTCTGCCGTTTGGAGCGGCAAATCCGTGATCACACCATTCAGTCGAATTGCGGCACCATAGCTGCGCGTCACCAGAAGCGAAGATTTGCCGATCCAGCCAAGCCCTGCGCGTGTAGCAAGTGTCTTGAAGGGCAGGACGGTTCTGAAATCTTCATTTTGCCGGTTTCTGGCCAGCGAGTATGCCTGATATCCGTTTGAGCGAATGACTTCTTCCAATGCAAGGCTGGTTTCCTTCAGTTTGCGATTGATGCGCTTATACTCGTCATAATAGGCTTTGGACGGCGGCTGTTCCGTCTCCGGGAAAACAGTCAGCGGGATGGCGAATCAGATACCATACCGAAAGCCCTGTCTGCAGGTGTGGGGCAGTTCCGACAGATCGGCAAATCCGAACAACGGGATTTCCTGTTTTTGCAGATATGCCGCAATTGCATCATTGTACGTCTTGTTTTCTATATTCATAAAATCTCCTTTCACGCAGTTCCGTGCCAGTTTCGCTCGATTTTCCGTCAGAGAAAAAAACGATGCCGGTCGATGATTTCGACCGGCATCGTCTGATTTCCCACAGAATCTCACTGGTTCGGCACAGATTCTGTGTTTTGGGTACGACAATACAGGCCCGGCGAAGTCAAAGACATTTTGCCGGACGCAGTTATCGTCAGTTGTCTGTTTTGGAGGAATGAACCGCGCATTGCCGTATCCCTTTCTCTGTAAAAATTGAGTCATTATAGCACATCATTTCGTGTTTGTCAAGTTCTTTTGCCCATACGGTGATCGGCAAGCTTGACAATCAGTTTGGCCTTTGGCTTGGCCGGACTGCCCTTTCGGGTCGTCAGGCCGGTCACATAGCGAATGGCTTTCCGTTTCACTTCCATGCGGGAGGTGCGCGGTGCGCCGCCGTACTCGCCGTCCAGTGTCCACGCCAGCGGCTCTTCGCATTCGATTTCCAATTTCGAGGCGCGGAAGGCGTAGATTCCGTCAACGGTGGGGTTATGTGTCAGCAGCGCCATCAGGACGTTATTGAGCTCGACAATGGACGCCATCTTTCGAATCAACATGACTTCAAACTTGCCGTCCGCCAAATCCACATCCATGCCGCACAGGCCGCGGAAGCCGCCGATGGAGTCCGAATTGGTGATCATGCCGAACAGGAAGTCATCGGTAATGGTCTGATCATCATACCGGACGGTGCAGCGATAGGATTTCAGGGTTGGCAAGCATTCTACGCCCTGGAGGATATAGGCACCATGGCCAAAAATATTTTTGGATTTCTGCGGTGTGATATATGGCACATCACTGAACGCGCCGAACGCAGCACTGTATGTAAAGAATTTCCCGTTGAAGGAGCCGACATCCAGAGGACAGGCCTGACCGGTTGCGGCCAGCTCCGCAGCTCGAAGAATATCTGCGGCGGGAATTTTCAGCGACCGGGCAAAATCGTTGGTCGTTCCCATGGGCAGATAGCCCAGTGCCGGTTTGGCACCCGGATGCATCATCAGGCCATTGACCACTTCGCTCAGTGTTCCGTCGCCGCCGGAGCAGACGATCAGATCAAACTCATCCGCCCGCTGCGCCGCCACGCGCCGTGCATCGTCTCTGGACTGTGTGGTGTAGATGGTCACATCATAGCCGTGGCGGACAAACAAATCCACAACATCCGCCAGTTTCGACTTGATGCGGCCTTTGCCCGCCGTAACATTGACAAGAAATAGCAGCCGATTGGCCATTTTTCCTCCCGCCTTTCAGTTGATTGCTTTGAAAATGATCGAATCGAGTTCTTCCAGCCGGTCAATGACCTGTTCTCCGGAGGATTCCAGACGGCTCCGGCTCTGGTGGCCACCGGCAAACAGCACCGGACGGCAGCCGATGGCGTGAGCCGTTTCGCAGTCGTGCAGGGTGTCGCCGATGAAAACGGCCTCCGTGTCCGCGCCGCCGGTCTGTGCCAGCCAGGCACGCGCCACTTCGATTTTTCCGCCGCCGTATCCGTCCCCTGCGCCGAAAATTCCGTCAAAAAAGCGTGTCAGGTCAAACGATGCCACCTGTTTACGCAGTGCTGTTGTCTCACAGGCGGAGACGATGGTCTGTCGAAGCCCGGCGGCTGCAAACCGTTCCACCATCTGTGCGGCACCCGAAACGAGAGACGCGTTTTGGGAGGCAATCGGATAGGCGTCGATATATTCCTGCGCAATGAGCGGATAGGGTTCCTTGGAAAAATCGAAACCGGCCAGGCGGTAATAATCTTCCACAGGAAACATGAAAATTTCACGGTAGCGTTCCGGAGAGACGGTCGGCAGGTTCCGGCGGCTCAGCATGGTATTCAGGATGTTGCGGCTGATTTCCACATCATCCAGCAGTGTTCCGTTCCAGTCCCACAGAATCTGCATACGGTACAATCCTCCTTTGCGCGTTCTCTGCGGCGATTTGCGTCAGATCTGCACCGAGTCATTGGTGCGGTTCGGGTCGTTGCTGACGTAGAACTTGGCCAGGCCGTTGACGCTGGTTTCCCGATAACCACAATAGAGATCCTTGCCCGTCTCGTACATGGTTTCGACGATTGTATCAAACGACACGTTGCGGGTTTTGGCCAGGAAGTTGGATAGCGTCACCGCGTCGAAGGCGCGCATGGCTGCCACTGCGTTGCGCTCGATGCACGGAATCTGTACCAGACCCTTGACCGGGTCGCACGTCAGACCCAGATGATGCTCGATCGCGATTTCGGACGCGTATTCGATTTGTTCCAGATTGAGTTCATAGAGCTCTGCCAGCGCCGCTGCAGCCATCGCGCAGGCTGAACCGATTTCGGCCTGACAGCCGCATTCTGCGCCGCTGATGCTGGCGTTGGTCTTGATGAGGTTGCCGATGATGCCTCCCGTCGCCAGTGCGTTGCAGATTTCCGCATCGCTGAACCCGTATTTCTGCTGCATGAAAAACAGAACCGCGGGCATGACGCCGCAGGAGCCGCAGGTCGGTGCCGTGACAATGACGCCGCCGGCTGCATTCTGTTCGCTGACGGCAAAGGCATAGGCGGAGATCAGGCGATTCTCCCGAATGACATCGGTTTCGCCGATATGGCGCGATTTAAGCAGGAAGCGCGCCTTGCGTTCGACACCCAGACCGCCCGGCAGTACGCCTTCCGTCTCGGTTCCTTCCTTGATTGAGGCCTTCATCTGACGCCAGACATCGCTTAAATCATCAAAAATGGCGTTGCCCTCGCATTCGCGCACGTAGTCATAGATGCGCATTCCGCGGTTTTTAATGGATTCCGAAATATCGTAAAACGAAGTCAGCGGATACGGCAGCTCCTCCTGCTGCGGCTCATTGGCGAAGGCAATTGCGCCGCCGCCGAGGCTGTAGGCGCGTTGGCGCTCTGTCCGGCTGCCGTAGACAGCGATCATATCCATGGTGTTGGGAAATTCAACGTCGGTATTGTGCTGATCAAAGATCACCTCAACGCGGTCACCCAAAACATTTTGAATGGCTCGATCAGTTCCGTGGCCGCGGCCGGTCAGTGCCAGCGAGCCATACAGAATCGCCTGATAGCGGTCAGCATCCGGAAAGCGGGACTGAAAAATCCGACTGATTTTCTCCGGCCCCATGGTGTGTGAGCTGGACGGCCCCACGCCGATACGATACAGGTTGCGGAGCGACTCCATCCCCCGGCGCGGCGGGCGCACCGTGCGCTCCGACGATGCAGGCAGGGTGCGCGGTTCCAGACCGTACAGCTCCTCCAGTGATACTCCGAGCTTCCCGGCAATCGTCGGCAGCAGCATGACATCCGGCATGGTCGCGCCGGATTCCCACTTGGAAACCGCCTGGTTGGATACACCGATCATTCGGCCAAATGCTTCCTGTGTCATCCCCTTATTTTTCCTGAACCTTGCGATATTCTTTCCTATTGACATTTGAAAGCACTCCTTCTCTGTTTGCGTGTATTCCTGTGTTATCATACCAGATTTTTCCACAATTCGCAAGCAAATAAACGGCGAACGTGCGATTATAGCGTATCCATGATTCTCCGTCTAATTGGAACAATCTTTATTTCGTCTTTTTTTGACTGTCTACCTCATTTTCTGTCGCATTTTGTGCTGTAGAATCTGTTTTCACCCTATGAATTTCTCGATGGGTTCAGCCCTGTGTATCGGGTGCTGTCGGCGCGGCGGACGATTTGGTTTCCCAGCCGGGCAACGGGAGCCGACGCATGGCACCGAACACCTTTTCATAGATATCCGCCCGTTCATCCCGGAGGACGGCGGCGAGTTCCTTGACGCGTTTCCGTTTGGAATTCTGATCGGCCGGGCAGGCATTTTTGACAACCGGCAGGGCAACGCGCTGAGCAAAGGAGCGGATTTCGTATTCGCGGCAGTACAGCAATGGGCGAACCATGGTGATACCGATGCGATCCAGATAGGTAACCGGGGCGAAGCAGGATAGCCGCCCTTCATAGATCAGAGAGAGCAGGAACGTATCCACAGCATCATCCAGATGATGCCCCAGGGCGACCTTATTGCATCCCCAGGCTTTGGCCGCATTATTCAGAGCGCCCCGGCGCATATTGGCGCAGAGGGAGCATGGATTTTCTTCTTTTCGGATATCAAAGACGACGGTTTTGATATCTGTGTGAATCACCTGATAGGGCACCTCCAGTGTTTTGCAGAGGTTCTCCACAGGAGCAAAATCCATCTCTGTATAGCCGAGATCCAGGCTGATCGCTTTAACTTCAAATTTTCGTGGGTAGAATTTAGCCAGTCGAGCCAACGTACAGAGGACGGTCAGGCTGTCTTTCCCGCCGGAAACGCCGACAGCCACGGAGTCGCCCTCCTGAAACATATCAAAATCTTCTGCGCAGCGGCGCACATGACTCAGAATTTTCTGCATACCGTGCATCCTTTCAAAAATAGCCGCCCGGAAGAACCGGGCGGCTTTATTATACCACAGTTTTTCACCGGACGTCAATCATTGCTGTCCGGGAAATCGATCTGGATGTTGCCGTTGCTCGTCGTAGCGGTCAGCCGGATCGGACCCTTTCCCCATTTCGTTGGCAGACTGCTGGAGCCGTTCGTGGTACGGCTGATGATCCGGAAGGTATCTGTCGGCTCCGTGAGATGACCCACAATCGAACCGTTGGCGGTTCGGAAGATCAGCTCCGTTCTGGCCGTCACCTGTTCAAACGAGATCTCGGCATTTTCGGTTTGCAGATTCAGAGCGGAGCCGCAGTGGACATTGCTCGCCCGAATTCCGCAGTTGGCCGTTATGGCTGTCATACCCTGCTCCACCTGCACGTTCTCCAGAGTGATATTTGCATTGCTTGTCCGTGCCGTGATCGTATGGGCTGTGCATTCCTTCAGTCCCAGATGGGCGTTCGACGTTTTCAGGCACAGCTCGCCCGCCATCTGAATCTGCTCCGCCGAGATACTGGCGTTGACGCTTTCAGCCGTCACTCGACCAGTCATCTGCTGCGGCAGGGCGATGGTCAGCACCGGCGGATTGCACCGATTGTTCCAGTCGGAGCGTTTCATCCGCAAACGGCAATTGATCACCGAAAGGCAACCGTCCGTTTGCTGAAGCTCATAGCGATGCGTCTCGTTCTCCCCATACGACAGATGAATCCATTCATCGGGCGAACGTTCTATCCGGATGGGTGCGTTTTCTTCCCGGAGCAGCACTTCGCGGATGATCTCCGTTGAAAACTGCTGTTTTTTGACGACATAGCCCTCCGAACGTCGACTGCTTTTCGAAGATTCCGTGTCCGTGGCGCGGGTGAGCAATTCCACAAGCAGCTGCCGGGCGACCTCAGACGGATGTTCCAGACCATCAACCGCCTTTTCTTCAGTCTGGCCTTCTTCCATCCGATCTTCAATGATTTCGTTGTAGTAGGCAATTGTTTTGTTGATTTCGTCCTCCGGAATTCCCTTCAGGCATTCTGTCAATTTTGCGAGATAGGCTGTTTTTGTCACGGCATAACCACTCCTCTGATAAACTGATATACGCGCTGGACTTCTTCCCATTCGGTCAGGAAAACCTGAATTTTGGCTCGCCCCTGGTCAGTAATCTGATAGTATTTCCGCAGCCGGCCATTGTGCTCCATCGTGTACACATTCAGGCATTGACTGCTTTCCAGGCGCTTCAGGATCGGATACAGCGTTGATTCCGACAGTGCGATTTTGGATGATAGCTCACGGACGATCTGGTATCCATAGGAATCACCTTTGGTCAGGACGGCCAGGACACAAGCCTCCAGCATACCCCGTTTCAATTGTGTATCCAAGACATCGCCTCCCTACGCCTTATATTATGCCATGCGTAGTATTGTTTGTCAAGAGAGTTTTGAAAAAGCACCGGCATTTTTTCAAAATGTCGGTGCTTGCAATGACAGCAGATCTCATGGTATAATATTGGCAAACAGAAAATCAGAACGCGGCATGTGTCGCGTTGAAGGAGTGGCTGAATTCGGTATGGCCCGAATGCGTAGAAAAAAGAACCTTGTGCCGCGCATGGAGCGCTGCAGCAGTTATCAGATTTTGCCGCCGTTTCCGGCACCCGGTTCCTGGCGAACCGCTTTCGGTGCAGGGTCGGATGCGACGTTGGCTTTGGAAATCGGTTGCGGGAAGGGCGGGTTTGCCGTTCGGACGGCTCAGGCTGACCCAGCCTGCTGTCTGATTGCGATGGATCGCGTGAATGAGGCGCTGGTCGTCGGCATGGAGCGTGCCGCGTCGGAGCAGGTACAGAACCTCCGGTTTCTGAGCGGAGACTGTGCGATGCTGTCCGAGCTGTTTGCGCCCGGCGAGGTGGATATCATCTACCTGAACTTTTCCGATCCGTGGCCGAGCAAGCGTCACGCGAAGCGGCGGTTGACCTATCGGACGTTTCTGGAGATTTACCGAAAGCTTCTGGCGGAAGACGGCGTTTTGTATTTCAAGACGGATAACCGCGACCTGTTCGAGTTCAGTCTGGAGGAATTCTCAGGCAACGGTTTCCTGCTGGACGGCGTGACATACGACCTCCACGCGACGGATCTGCCGAATATTCCAACCGAATACGAAGAAAAGTTTGCTGCGGCCGGAATGCCGATTCACCGGTTAGCCGCCCGGAAGCAGCTGGCTGCACCCCCTGCACCGGAGGCCGAACATGACGCATGAACGCTGCCTGCTCCGCCATCTGAAGCAGGCGTATCGAGCCATCGGCGACCGGACGCCCATCCCTGCGGACTGCGGTCAGCTCTGCGGTGCCGCCTGCTGTCATGCACCGACCGGGCAGGAATCGGAATACGGGATGCTGCTGTTCCCCGGAGAGGAGCAGCTTTTGCGGAAGGATTCGAACTTTACGCTGTCCTGTCTGCCGCCGCCGACCGGGTTTCATCGTCCGGTCTGGTTTGCTACCTGCCGGGGCGTCTGCAATCGCAGCCATCGGCCGCTGGCCTGTCGGATTTTCCCGTGTCTCCCCTATCTTCCTGTCGATGAGCGCGGCGCGCGTTCGCCGTTCCCGGCCATCATTCCGGATCCGCGTGCTTCCATCGTCTGTCCGCTGGTATCGCACGGTGAAAACCATGTCGATGAGACGTTTTACGAGGCGGTTGCAGCGGCTGCGGCGGCACTTTTGTCCTGTCCGGCGCACCGTGCCTTTCTGGAAAGTCTGTCCGCATTGATCGACGAGTACCGCCGGTTTCTGTAGGGTCAGTTCTGCTTCCGGATTTTATTTTTGAAGACAAAATATTTCTGAGCGAAATAGCTGAGGAGGAACGTGGCCAGATCGGTCATAACCTTTGCGATCAGAGCCGGAATGTTGCACCGTTCATGGAACAGATGCAGCACAAAGTTGCCGATGACGGCGACCAGCAGCGCCACCAGCATATACTTGGCCATACGGCGAATCAGGTGGCCGTCCGACGGCTGATGAAAGACCAGGTAGTTATTGAAGTAGAAGTTTTCGACCGAGCTGACCATGCGCGCCAGCGAATACGCGATATTGACATCCGTCAGCGTCAGTGCGCCAATCCACGGCAGCGACAGCACCCAGCCGTCCTCCATACCGTGCCGGTGCAGCAGGGTCAGCGCCAGTAGATAAATCAGGTAATCCAGCAGCGTGGCCAGCAGCGAAGATGCCGTGTACGCTGCGGTTTCACGGAATTTGGTCAAATGGCGAAGGCATTTCATGAAATGGATCCGGCTCCTCTGAAAGTGAATCTTTTCTCTGTCAAAAATGCGGAGGTTCTTTATGGAATATTGTGCAGTCATTCCCTCTTATCGACCGGATGCACGGCTGATCGAGACGATTCAGTCGCTCCGTGCCGTTGGATTCGCGCACATTTTTGTTGTCAACGACGGTTCCGGCGCTG
This sequence comes from uncultured Oscillospiraceae bacterium, assembly GCA_964515055.1. GTDB lineage: Bacteria > Bacillota > Clostridia > Oscillospirales > QAMX01 > QAMX01. The sequence goes on from CAZEUG010000006.1 coordinate 56,273, forward strand.
ACTATGATGCTTATTTTGAGCAGGCCGCAACGCAGTCCGGCGTTGTCCTGCTGCGTCACGCCATCAACATGGGCAAAGGACGCGCCATGAAAACCGGATTCTGTGCGGTTTTGGAGCAGCAGCCCGGCTGTCCTGCCGTCGTGGTGGACGGAGACGGGCAGCATCCCGCTCCGGCTGCGATGCAGGCCGTCAAGCTGGCTGCCGCGCATCCGGACGCTCTGATCCTCGGCTGTCGGCGCTTTTTGCGTCAGAAATCCATGCCGCTGCCGAATCTGATCGGGAACCTGTTGACGAGGGCCGCCTTTTTCCTGCTGACCGGCATTGCATTTTCCGACACGCAGTGCGGGCTCCGCGCCTATCCGCCAGCCGTCATGCGGCGAATCTGCGAGGTCAGCGGCGAACGGTTTGAGCTGGAAAACAACACGCTGCTGGCGGTGCGCCGTCAGCGCATCCCCGTTGTCGAATTTGCCATGGAGGTCGTCTATGCGCCGAAGGGCTCCTACGTCACGACGTTCCGCAAGGCGGCCGACTCCGCGAGGATTGCCCGCGCGCTGCTCGACTTCGCCTGCATCCCGCTCCTGTTGGGTCTGTTATCCGCCCTTGCAGCCTTCTGTTTCCTTCCAGCGCAGCCGCGCCCGTCGGAGGCCGGTTGGATCACTGCGCTTACCCTGTTGGTCGGGAAGCTGCTGTTGATTCCCGGTGCCCGTCGAAAGGGAGCTGTTGCCGGATATGCCGTTGGGATTTCTGCCGCATACGGTTGGATCATAGCCACTCTGCTCCATTGGACCGGCTGGCATTTTTCCGCAGCGTTCAGTGTTCTTCTGGTGCCGTTTGCGCTGATTTCGTTTGCCTGTTATCGTCTGGCGGCCTATGGTCGGGCGCCGAAACGTCTTGTCCTGCCAGAATCGCCGCATTCCGGCGAATGACGGCACCGCCCCGCCAGATGAATGCGCGGTCGGCGTACAGTCGTTCAATGGCGCGGTTGGACAGATTTTTCAGGCTTTCATAATCAAAATCGTTGATCAGCTCCTCGCAAAATGCGGGGAGCTTTGTTTTTTGTACCTCTTTGTTGGCCGGGCACACCGTCTGACAGAGGTCACAGCCCCACGCCGTATGATAGCGGCGCATCATCGCCTGTTCCTCTTCCGTCAGGGTGCCGCGGCGCTGTGTGATTTCGGACAAACACGTCGGCGCAGCCGGGCAGGCGCGTCTGCAGGCACCGCAGCCGCAGCATGGCTCTGGCGCACGAAGCGTGACAGTTTCGCCGGGGAAATCGCCACACAACTCCCCCAAAAACACGAAGCTGCCATAGGGCTTGGTCAGCAGCAGGCCATTTTGACCCAATTGCCCCAAACCGGCGGCGGACGCCAGCGCCGTCTCGCGAAAGGGCGATGTATCCGCAAAGGTACCGCACAGTTCCGTATGAGCCGCAGCTGCGGCATCTGCAAACAGACGGCGCAGCACGAGATGGTAATCCCGCCCGCGGGCATAGAGCGAGACAGACCCCTCCGTCTGACCAGCGTAATACGGAACGGCAGCCAGAATCAGGGTACTGCCGGGCGGCTGCATTTTTCCGGGCAATACATACGGTGCGGCATCCTCCATGCGGATGACGGCCGTCAGGGCTCCGGCGGTTTCCCGGAGCCAGTCACAAATATGCTGGGTCATTTTTTTCGGCTCACCATCAGGATATCAAAGACGTGTGTTTTTTCAAGGCGCGACCATGTAAACCAGAGCAGACCCGCATAGAGCGGAATGCTGACCAGGCGGAACGGCAGCTTGGCCAGCAGCATTCCCCAGAAGGAGAGTTCATAGAATTCATGCAGGATGTAGCTGTTGGCAAACAGGTCGCAGCACACCGTGACGGCTGCAACGGCAATCAGTGTGCGGACGAATGAAACGCGCTTTCCGTGCAGCAGAAACCCGTAGATCATGCCGCGCAAGGCGCAGTTCAGTGTGACCGGCAGGAACAGACTCAGGCCGCCGCTGTTGACGAGCATACCGAGCAGGTCACCTGCCATGCAGTTGACCGCGGCGATCACCGGCCCCATCAGGAGCCCGCTCAGCGCATGAGACAGGAATTGGAGGCTATAGCGGTCATAGCCGAAAATCTCAATCCGCAAAAAGCGGGTAAAAATAATATCCAGCGCGATCAGAAGTGCTGAAAACGCCAAAATTCTGGTGCTTTTATACAGGATTCTCTTGTTTTGCATGGTTTAATCGTTCCTCTGTCCGGCAAATTCATTCCTCATCCAGCTGCAACTGTTCCGACGGTGCTGGTGTAGCATTCGGCATTGGCAATCCAAGGTGGCGATAGGCCGTAGGCGTTGCACAGCGACCGCGTGGCGTCCGGTTGAGAAAGCCGATTTGCATGAGGTAGGGTTCATAAACATCTTCGATGGTGGCGGCATCCTCCCCGATGGTCGCCGCCAATGTTTCCAGGCCGACCGGCCCGCCCGCATAATGCTCAATCACGCCGCGCAGCATTCGCCGATCCAGCGTGTCGAGGCCGAGCTCATCGATTTCCAGGGTATTGAGTGCCATATCGGCGACAGCGCGGGTGATGACGCCCTGGGCACGAATCTGCGCAAAATCGCGGACGCGGCGCAGGAGTCGGTTGGCAATTCGCGGCGTTCCGCGGGAGCGCTTTGCAATTTCGAGCGCGCCGTTGTCTTCAATGTCAATTTGCAGAATGGAAGCACTGCGTCGGACGATCTGAGCCAGTTCCTCCGGCGTATAGAGTTCGAGGCGCATAATCACGCCGAAGCGGTCGCGCAGCGGTGCGCTCAGGCGACCCGCTCTCGTTGTGGCACCGATCAGCGTAAACTTCGGCAGAGAAATCCGCAGGGATTCGGCGCCCATGCCCTTCCCCATGATAATATCGAAGGCAAAATCTTCCATGGCGGGGTACAGGACTTCTTCCACAGCGGGATTCAAGCGATGAATTTCATCGACGAACAGGATGTCATTTTCATTGAGCTTGGAGAGAATGGTGGCCAGATCTTTTGCTTTTTCAATGGCCGGGCCGCTTGTTACGCGCAGAGAAACGCCCATTTCATTGGCGATGACACCGGCCAGCGTCGTTTTGCCCAGTCCGGGAGGGCCGTACAACAGGCAGTGATCCATCGGTTCACCGCGCAGCTTGGCTGCGCGAATATAGACGTTGAGCAGTTCCTTGGCCTTGCTTTGACCCAGATAGTCGTCCAGCGTTCGCGGTCGAAGCGCATTTTCGACCGCGCTCTCTCCGGTCACAGCCGTTGGCGTCAGAATTCTGTTTTCGCTGTCGTCTGAAAATGTCAGCGCCATGGTTCAACGTTCCCCTTTCGAGCCAGAGCCCCGTTTGAATGCTTCAGGCATTCTTCAGCGCCTGGCGGATGATTTCTTCTGTCGATAAGCCCTGTCCCTCCACGCTGTTGACGGCTTTCACGGCCTCCGGGCGCGTATAGCCCAGGACGACCAGCGCAGAGACAGCGGATTCGCGGCTGCTGTTTTGCAGCACCGGCTCATTGCCGTCTGTATCCGCTGCCAGCTGTTCCAGCTCATTGCCCATGGTCTTTGCAATTTTATCCCGCAGCTCCAGCAGAATTCGCTGTGCGAGCTTTTTGCCGACGCCCTGAGCGAGGGTCAGCATTTTTTCATCGCCGTTCAGAATGCCGACGGCAAAGCGATCCGGCGTGGTCACAGACAGAATGGCCATGGCCGCTTTCGGCCCGACGCCGGAAATATCAATCAGCATCAGGAAGCTGTTTTTTTCCTTGAGATCGAGGAAGCCGTATAGTTCGACGACGTCCTCCCGCATATAGACGTGGGTGAACAGACGCACCTTTTCTCCGATGCGGAGGCGCGTCAGTGTATTGGTGGAGACAGTCAGCTCATATCCGACGCCGCCGCAGTCGAGCACGGCACCGTTTGTCAGGAGGCAGGCCACCGGCCCTTCCAGATAATAAAACACAGTGAGGTTCTCCTTTCGATTGTTCAGATGCGTTTTCGCGCAAGCGGAGACGACCCGTTCAGTGTCAGCGCCAGCGCCAGCGCATCTGCCGCATCGTCCGGCTTTGGCACCTCCGGCAGTCGAAGGCGCAGGCGGGTCATTTCCATCATTTGCTTTTTCGTGGCCTGACCGTATCCGGTCAGCGCCATTTTGACCTGCAGCGGCGTGTATTCAAAAATCTCGACACCATGCTCCCGCAGCGCCAACAGAATCACGCCCCGCGCCTCAGCCACCTGAATCACCGTCGTCTGGTTATGCTGGTAAAACAGCTGCTCCACGGCGGCGGCGTGCGGCTTGAAATGGTCCAGCAGCTGGTTCATATCGCGATAGATGACAGACAGCCTGTCCGGCAGCGACATTCCGGCTTCCGTGGTGATGACACCGTGGCCGATCGGACTCGGCACGCCCTTCATGGACGAAATCACGCCGTACCCGATGATCCCGTAGCCCGGGTCGATTCCCAGTAGAATCAAGGCAGTCCCTCCCTCTTTCTTTGCATCCTGTCGCTTCAAAAACCGCATGGAACAAGCATATTATAGCATAAATCCGTCATGGACGCAAGCCGCCGAATCCTGCAATTTCCGCTTGACACCGACACGGTTCTGGTATATAATTGAATGGGTGTCTTACGGCCTGTTTTCAGGTTTGAATAAGAACCGGATTTGTGAGGAGATTTATGAAGCATCGTTTGATTTTGCTGTTCATTCTGCTTTCTGTGTGCTGTGCCGCGCTTTTTTCGGGTTGTTCGATTCTGGCCGAGCTGGAGCTGGATCCAGATGTTCTGGCCGAGATTTTCAATGCGCGCCCGGACACCTTTTCGGAGACGGCTCCCCTGCTGAATGTCTACGTCATCGACTGCGGACAGGGCGACGCCATTCTGCTGCTTCTGCCGGACGGAACCACCATGCTGGTTGACGGCAGCACGCAGGCGGAAGCGGAAAAAGTGCTTGATTTTCTGAAACAGGCCGACATCAAGCGGCTGGACTATGTCGTGGCCACGCACCCGCATGAGGATCACATCGGCGGGCTGGACGACTGCATCAACCGCTACGAAGTCGGTGCAGTCTATATGCCGGAGGCAACGGCCACGACCCGTGCGTTTGAAAATCTGCTGACGGCGATTGAAAAGCAGAATCTGTCGATTACGGTGCCGGAGCCCGGCTCCTATCTGATTGGCAGCGCGGACAGTTCGTTTTCTGTTCAGTGTCTCGCCCCAAATCAGGAGCAGTATCCCGACACGAACAACTACTCCATTGTCCTGCGGGTTGTATACGGGTCGCGTGCCCTTCTCCTGACCGGTGACGCCGAAACCGTGAGTGAAAAAGAAATGCTGCAGGCGGGCTTTGAGCTTTCTGCCGATGTGCTGAAGCTCGGGCATCATGGCTCCTCCACATCTTCCTCTGAGGATTTTCTGCGGGCTGTCGACCCGGAGTACGCGATTGCATCCTGTGGTGTGGACAACAGCTATGGCCATCCGCACCGGGAGACGCGCACACTGTTGCAGCAGCTCAACATTGCATTTTTCCGCACAGACACGGACGGAACGGTCTGGATTGCCACGGATGGGCAGGAGCTGACCGTTCAGGCCGTCGGAAAATCTTAGAAAAGAGGCAGAAATATGATTGTTCTCGACCGTTTTGAAGGAGATCAGGCTGTTTTGGAGACGGATGACGGTGTTCATTCCGTCCCGCGGGATTGCGTTTCGGCCGATGCCGTGGAAGGCGATGTGCTGACGTTGCAGGCAGACGGGCGCTACGTCCCGGATGCAGAGGCCACTGCAAACCGCAGGCAGCAGCTTCAGGCCAGATTTCAGCGCCTGATTCGCCGCAATCGCTGACCGTTCCCGGATGGGTTGGAAGACAGAGGAGGTTTTTTCTGTGAACAGTTTGAAGCTCTGGATGATTACCATCGGTCTGCTCGCATTGCTTTTGGGGCTCTGGTATTTTTCCGACATTCTGATGATGTTTGTCATTTCCGCTGCGGTTGCGTTTTTGCTCTCCCCCGCTGTCAATTATTTGCAGCGGAAGTTCAAAACCAATCGACGCGTGTATCCGACGATCATTGTGTTTTTATGTGCCATCGCCGTCATTGTAGCTCTGATTGCGCTGCTGGTGCCGGTGCTCTACTCGCAGATTGTCTCGGTCGTCAAGAATATCGGTCAGTACGCCTCCACTATCACAGAGTTTCTGGATCATGTTGCGGAATACACCGTCAGCCTCGGTCTGCCGCAGCTGATTCTGGATGTAACGGTCAAGCTGACCAGCACCTTCGAGAACTTCATTGTCAATCTGGTGGCCAACCTCGGCACCTCGCTTCTGGAGCAGTCCACCAAGGCGCTGGATGTTGTCATTTTTCTCTGTCTGACGTTTTACTTCATGCTGGACGGTCGGAACATCTACCAGGCCTTTGTGGGGCTGTTTTCGCAAAACGGCCAGGTGCGCATTCACCGGATTGCGCAGGAGCTGAAGATTCTGGTCTGGAATTATCTGAAGCAGCACATTGTGATTTCTGCGGGTATGTTTCTCGTTGCATGGATCGGATTCATCTGTTTCGGTCTGGAGTACGCCCTGCTGCTCGCGTTGATCACGTTTTTTCTGGATTTCATCCCCTATATCGGCTCCATCATTGCGGGGCTCGTTGCTGTGGCCTCGGCCTTTATCACCGGTGGCGTTTCGCTGGCATTCTGGGTGCTTGTGTTTGTCATTGTCCTTCAACAGATCGAAGGGAATGTCATCATGCCGAAGTTCCAGGCGAAGTGCGTGGATGTTCACCCGATGGTCATCATCTTTTCCCTGCTCGCCTGCAACCAGCTGTGGGGGATTTTCGGTATGTTTATTTCCGTGCCTGTGGCCGGTCTGGTCAAGGTGCTGTTGATTGAGCTCCGCGATCTGTACCGTTCGATCGATCGCCCCGGCGGTTTCGGAAGTGCGGACGAAGAGGAGCAGCTGGTTCCATTGATTCAGCCGTCGCCATCTGGGAAAGAAAAGGCGCACACGCTGCTGGACAAACTGGCGGAGCGACTGCACAGAAAAAAATCGTAAATTCATTTTTATGAATATATTTTTTATTTGAAAGGATCATCTCTTATGAAAATCTTCATCAGTGCAACGGAATCGGAAAACGGGCGCAGAGCCGCCGTAGATGTTGCCGCGCAATTGAACGAAGCCATTGCCGCCCGCGGTTCGGCGCGTCTTCTGCTCTCGACCGGCGCTTCGCAGTTTGCTTTTTTTGAACATCTCATCGAGCAGGATGTGGACTGGTCCCGCGTGGATATGTTCCATCTGGACGAATACATCAACCTCCCGATCACGCATCCGGCCAGCTTCCGCAAATACCTGTTTGAACGGTTCACCAGCCGTGTGCCGCTCCGCAGCGTCCATTTCGTGGAAGCAGAGGGTGACATTCCGGCGCTGCTGGCCTCGCTCAATGCCGAAATCAAGCGGGAACCCATTGACGTCGGTCTGATTGGCATCGGCGAAAACGGCCACATCGCCTTCAACGATCCGCCGGCAGATTTCAAGACGATGGATCCGTACATTGTTGTAGATTTGAATGATACCTGCAAGCAGCAGCAGGTGCGTGAAGGCTGGTTCCCAACGCCGGACGATGTCCCGGCGCAGGCGATTTCCATGTCCTGCCATCAGATTATGATGTGCCGCTCTGTGGTGTCGGTCGTTCCGCGTGCTGTCAAGGCGGATGCCATTCGCAAGACGTTCGAATCGGCCGTTTCACCCATGGTTCCGGCCACCCTGTTGAAAATGCATCCGAACTGGTCGCTGTATCTGGAAACAGCTTCCGCTGTCGGGCTGGATCGTGAAGAGCTGGCCGAGTGGATTCTGGAACAGGAATAAGCAACCATTCGGTTGGATTGGGCTGCCCCGGTTTGTGCAGGCTGTGCAAATCGGGGCAGTCCGAACACTTTTGATGAAGGGAGGTGTTAATTGATGGGGCTTTTTTCTTCTGATCACAGGCGCAAAAAAAAGGTTGTCGCTTTTGTCGATTTTGAACACTGGTTTTACTCTATGCAAAATCTGCACAACACGCGGCCAAATATCGTGGAATGGTATGATCTGCTATCGGAACACGGTCAGGTGACCGACTGTATCTTTTTTGCGGATTTCTCACAGCCGGGTATTCGGAGTGAGCTCGGAAAGATTCGCATGATCTCCAACAAAATTATTGAAACCAAAAATCCGAATCCAAAGCACGAGAAGGATTATACCGACTTTATCATGCTCGACAACATTTATCAGCGCGCGATTCGAAAAGAGCAGGACGACATCTTTGTCATTTTTTCCGGGGACGGACATTTCAGCTCCGCAGTTTCTTTTTTAAAGCATTCCTGCTCCAGAGAGGTCGGGATTTACGGCGTCAGCGGTGCAACCAGCCGTCTGCTCAAGGATGCCGCAGACTGGTATGTGGAGCTGCCGGAAATTCATTCCAGGCGGCATCAGCTTTTTGAGCAGATCTTTTCGGCCATTCAGCGCATCGAAAGCTGCAAGATTGGCTATGTCACGTTTGCCTCGACAGTCAGTCACGTTTCAACCTGTTCGGACTTTTCGCCGGAAGAGGTCGAGCACGCACTGCAAACGCTTGTAGAGGCCGGATTTATCCGTCTGGAATCACACAGCTTCAACCTCGGCAACCGCGTCAAAACAATTTCTGTCGATTGGGGAAAGGTCAGAGCCGCCGGATACCGGCCGGGGCGCACTCTCACCTCCTGATGGGTTTTGACCGCTGTATCACGATTTCTACTGTTTTGGAAAGGATCTGTTTTCATGAAACACACGCTGTACAGGTGGATGGCCTTCTGTCTCTGTTTGACCATGCTCCTGTCCTTCACAGCCTGTCGATTGACATCGACCAGCCCGGCTGACACCTCTGACACCTCTGCCGACGCATCCAATCCCGCCATTCCTTCGCAGTCCGCGCTGTTTGCGGGCAGCAGCTACGGCGCATCCGTCGGTTCTCTGCTCAGCCGGCAGATTTCGGGGCTGGGGCAAAGTGTAGACAATCCCCTGTCGACGCTGACGCAGAATCTGCAAGCTCATGCGCAGGTGGATGCCACCGTGGAGCTGGCGCTTCAGACCAGCCGTCTCAGCAGTTTTCTGAACGCGCTGCTGAGCGGTACGACAGTATCGCTCCAGTTCAAAAGCATCGAGGACACCTGGCGTTTGAAGCTCGGTTCTGAATTCCGCCAATTTACAGACAGCGACCTCTCGCTGGAAGGCATCTATGACGGTTCGGATCTCTATCTCTCCATGCCGGGATATCTGGACACGGCGCTCCAGCTGCCGCTGGACAGTCTGGTGGATGCCAGTCCGGATGCTTCTGCCTCCCCCTCCGACCTGTTCTCTCATTTGCAGGAGCAATTTGCCAATGACAGGATGCAGCAGCTGGTGGACGGTTTCTTCGCCATGCTGAGTGCGGTGATCAGTGACACGCTGTCGGCCATTCCGGACGATGCGTGTTCCGTGACGGATACGACCCTTGCGCTCGGCGGTTCTGCCATTCCGGTGCAGCAGCTGACCGTTTCATTGACACCGGAGATGTACTACGCCATGGTTCACGCAGCCTTGACCTCGCTTTGCAACGGTCAGAGTTCTGATGCATTCTTTCTGGCGCTGACGGACTGGATGTCTGAGTTCGACGAAGTCTCCATTGCCGTTGAGGACTGGCAAACTGAGCTGCAGGACACGCTGGACAATCTGTCGCTCGATGATTTTTCTGACATGGCTGAGGGCGAACTGACCGTCATGGCCACTGCTGACACCATTTACGCCGTTTCCATCGCATTGAGTGATGATGAGTCGGCGCTGTCGATCGATTTGCAGGATACCCGCTCGGCCGCTGACGGTGCCCTGACATGGGCGCTGCTGCTCACGAGCAATCAGGGGGCGTCCTCGCTTTCCTGCTCCGGCAGTCTCTGCCCCGGCGCTTCGACGGCGATGCTGATGGATCTCCGCCTGACAGACAATCAGCAGGAAGTTCTGTCACTTCACCTCGACAGCGAGGTCACAGCCAATGTCTGCTCCCTGACGCTCTCACTGGATGCGGACAATCAGTCCATCCGGTTTACGGCCGGGATGGCATCGGACAGCAACCAGATCAGGCTTGCGCTGGAGGACCTTTTCGTCACGCTGGACGGCATTGCATGGCTCGAGGGCGGGTCGATTGCTTTGACGCTCTCCGCTTCGGACAACCCGGATTCCGCGCCCTATACCGCGCCCGGCAATGCGATCTCGCTCGAGGAATTTGCCACCAACGAGGATCTCGGCAATGCATTTTTGAACAACCTGTTTGCCAACCCGGTGCTGTTTGAGCTCATGTCCGGGATTCTCGCATAAACCAATCTCAGCGCACAAAACGCCACGCAGAGGCTTTCTGTGTGGCGCGTAAACAAAGCGAAACCGACCTATGATTCCTCTTATAGGTCGGTTTTTTCGTGAAGTGTAGTGGCTCTCATGTGTCACAGGAGATTCTTTCGTGTCAATGATACTGTCATACAAGGACATCAGGTTAGAAATGACTGAAATGACTGTCAAATTGTGGTAGACATATGGTGTCCTGCCGAATCTGTCAGCAAAATTCGAGCCGGTTGCCCTGAGTCTGTGCGATGATTCGTTGGTTTCATCTGCAAGAACGGCCACAACAGATCAAGCTGTTGTGGCCGTTTCCTGTCGTATGGCCTACACGCTGTTTGCTGTGAGGCGTTTTTTCGGTATCAATTGGCAGAGGTGTTCCCTGCCCATTCGTTCAGGCGGTCGAGGAGATCAGAACGACCTGTCCCCTTTTCCGCGGAGTACATCAGAATATCCGCGCCGGAGAAAGCATGCGAAATTTCAGCCGGTCGAGCCGCCAGTTCCGTCTTGTTCAGCTTATCGCATTTGTTGGCAACAATCAGGAACGGGAGATTCGCCGAAACGAAGTAATTGGCCATGGTCAGATCGGCGTCGAGCGGTCCGTGCCGTGCATCAATAATCAGCAGGCCGAGCGCCGGCAGCGACGTGTACCGGGCGCAGGTCGCGAAGAAATCATCGATCAGCGCAGCCCACCGGTCGCGTTCGTTGAAGGAGCGTTTGGCGTAGCCGTAGCCCGGCAAATCGACCAGGTAGACCGTTTCATCGACGCAGAAGTAGTTGACCTGCGTCGTTTTTCCGGGCGACGCACCGACGCGGGCAAAGTTCTTCCGGTTCAGCATCGAATTGATCACGGAGGATTTGCCGACGTTGGAGCGTCCGGCCAGAATCACCAGCGGATGGCTGTCAAACAGGAAATCGCGTTTGGAAGCGGCAGATTTGAGAAACTGCACGTTGTGTACATTCAGCATTGCAGCGACCCTCAGCGTTGAGTGACAGCCGGCATGGCGCGTTTGCCTGGAATCCGTTTCACGACCGGAGCTGCTTTCTTTTCCACGCAATCTCTCGTGATGACAACTTCCACAACGTCCTCCTGGGACGGAATGTCATACATCGGGCCGATCAGGACACTCTCCATGATGGAGCGCAGGCCGCGTGCGCCGATATTCTTTTTGGTGGCTTCCTCAGCAATGGCGCGAACAGCATCGTCCTCGAAGGTCAGTTTCACGTTTTCCATCTCGAACATATGCACATACTGCTTGGTCAGGGCGTTTTTCGGCTCGGTCAACACGCGGACGAGTGCATCCTCATTCAGCTGCGACAGCGAAATGATCACCGGCAACCGTCCAACCAGCTCCGGAATCAGGCCGAATTTGATGATATCATGTGCTTCGACCTCTTCCAGCAGCTGTGAAACCTCCCGCTCCTTGCGGGTTGCAATCTGGGCATTGAAGCCGATATTTTTCACGTTGACACGTTTTTCAATCAGCTTATCGATTCCGTCAAATGCACCGCCGCAGATAAAGAGGATGTTCGTCGTGTCAATCTGGATGCATTCCTTCTGCGGATGCTTCCGGCCACCCTGCGGCGGGACATTGGCCACCGTGCCTTCCAGGAGCTTCAACAGCGCCTGCTGGACGCCTTCGCCGCTGACATCGCGGGTAATGGAGGTGTTTTCGCTTTTCCGGGAAATCTTATCGATTTCATCGATGTAAATGATCCCGTGCTCCGCGCGGGCGATATCATAGTCTGCCGCCTGAATCAGGCGCAGCAGAATATTTTCCACATCTTCACCGACATAGCCCGCTTCTGTCAGCGTTGTCGCGTCCGCAATGGCAAACGGCACCTTCAGCGTTTTTGCAAGCGTCTGTGCCAGGTAGGTTTTGCCACAGCCTGTCGGCCCGAGGAGCAGAATGTTGCTCTTTTGCAGCTGCACATCGGACTGATCATTGAAATAGACGCGTTTATAGTGATTGTAGGTTGCCACAGAAAGGGCGATTTTCGCCGCGTCCTGACCAATGACATATTGATCAAGGATGGCTTTCATTTCTGCTGGTTTGGGAAGCGGGCCATCCGGTTTTTCCGGTGCGCGATGTGTTGCAGAGACGTCGTCCTCGTCTGATATCATCTGATAGCAGAGGCGGACGCAGTCATCGCAGATATAGGCCGCATCGCCGGAAATAATGCGATTCGCCTCCGTCTGAGGGCGACCACAGAAGGAGCAGCAAATCAGCCGTTTGTCATCATTTCTTGCCATGTGGATCTCCTGTCGTGCGTTTATTTTTGACGGGTCAGCACTGCGTCAATCAGGCCATATGCCTTGGCTTCTTCTGCCGTCATGAAATGGTCGCGTTCCGTATCGGCTTCCACCACGTTCAGCGGCTGGCCTGTCATCTGTGCAAGCATTTCGTTCATTTTGGAGCGAATGGCAATGATTCGTTCTGCGTGAATTTTGATATCACTGACCTGACCCTGTGCGCCGCCGGAGGGCTGGTGAATCATAATTTCGCTGTTCGGCAGTGCGAAGCGTTTGCCCTTTGCACCGGCAGCCAGGAGAAATGCGCCCATGCTGGCAGCCATGCCGATGCAGATGGTTGAGACATCCGGTTTGATATATTGCATGGTGTCGTAAATGGCCATACCGGACGTGATGGAGCCGCCCGGGCTGTTAATATAGAGAGAAATGTCCTTATCCGGATCCTGTGCTTCCAGATAGAGCAGCTGTGCGACAACCAGCCCCGCAGAGACATCATTCACTTCCTCATGGAGGAAAATGATACGGTCATTCAGCAGGCGGGAAAAAATATCAAAGCTGCGCTCGCCGCGGTTGGTCTGTTCAATAACCATCGGTACCAAACTCATAATGAATCATCCCTTCGTTTTGATTTTCGGTTCTAAAAAACAGGCAGCGCCGCCGATCTGCCGTCAGAGACGTGCGGCGCTGCCTATCATGATCGTCAGATTGACTGAATTTTATTCAGCGTCTGTTTCGGTCTTTTCTTCAGCGGCCTTTTTTCTTGTACGTTTTTTGGGTTCCGGCTTCGCTTCTTCCGTTGCAGCGTCCTGCGTTTCGGCTTCTTCGGCCGGTTTCGGATCCAGCTTCACAGCGGTTTCCTTGATGAGGTCAATGGCGCGGGTCTTCTGCATATCTTCGCGAACCGCTTCGTAGCTCATGTATTTCTTCAGCTGGTCAACCGGGGTCTTGTACTGTTCGGCCAGTTTTTCATATTCGGCTTCAACGGCTTCATCCGTGATTTCGAAGTTCTCAGCCTTGACAATGGCTTCCAGAGCCAGCGTGGTCTTCACCTGACGCTCTGCGCGGTCGCGGAAGGTGGAACGGAAGCCGTCCATATCCATGCCGCTCATCTGCAGATAGGCTTCCAGCGTCATACCCTGGGAGCGGAGGCGGTATTCAAAATCTTCGGCAATCCGGTCGAGCTGCTGTTCGATCATGCAGGCCGGAATATCGACTTCCACGCCTTCCAGCAGTTTATCGAGCAGGCGTTCTTCGAATTCTTCATTTGCGCTCTTTTCGCGGACGGTCTGCATTTTCTGCTTCAGGTCTTCGCGATACTCAGCCAGCGTTTCGAACTCGGAAACGTCTTTTGCGAATTCATCATCGAGCTCCGGCAGGATGTTTTCCTTGACTTCGTGCACTTTGACCTTGAAGACGGCCGGTTTGCCCGCGAGCTCTTCTGCCTGATACTGTTCCGGGAATGTGACGTTGACGTCTTTTTCATCGCCGGCTTTGACGCCGATCAGCTGATCCTCAAAGCCCGGAATGAACTGACCGGAACCGAGGCGGAGATTGTGGTTTTCAGCTTTGCCGCCTTCGAATGCGACATCGTCCACGAAGCCTTCAAAGTCGATCACAACAGTATCGCCGTCTGCCGCTTCACGTTCCACGGTTTCGAGGCGGCCATTCCGCTTCCGGCGGTTCTGGAGTTCGTTTTCGACATCTTCATCGGTCACGTTGGGTGCGACAAATTCGGCTTCGAGGTTCTGGTACTGGCCGAGCTTCACTTCCGGTTTCACGGTGACAACGGCGGTGAAGGTGAAGCCGTCTGCGTCAATGCTGGTCAGTTCGACTTCAGCGCGATCAACCGGTTCGATGCCGGCTTCCTTCACGGCTGCGGAGTAAACCTCCGGATATGCGATATTGACTGCGTCTTCATAGAAAACGCCTTCACCATAGGTGCGTTCGATCATACGACGCGGTGCGCGGCCACGGCGGAAGCCCTGAACGTTGAAACGCGACGCGTTTTTCTTATAAGATTTTTCGATGGCCGCTTCAAATTCGTTCTTTTCGACGGCGATTTCAAGCTTGACCTGGTTTTTGTCTGTTTTCTCTACATTTTTCAAAATCATGGTTATGTCCTCCTGCGTCTTCAGATACCGTAGTATTATATCATATTTTCATGAGAATGCCAACTGGTTTTTGAAATAAAAATCTTTTTTCCTGCGATTTTTCCGTGCATCACGCCATTTTTTACGAAAAGTCCGTCAGTCAATCCGCAGCGGACAGAAATTCAGATGGTCTGCCGAGATGCAGGTGTATGTGATGCCGTCGATACAGCCCTCTTTTGCATACCGCAGAGAGCGGCCGTGCAAATGGCCGTAATAGCAGCGCCGCACACCGTAGGTGTGCAGAAGCTCCAGAATGCCCGTGCTGACAAAGGTCTGGAACACAGGCGGGTAATGCAGCACCGCAACCAGCTCTGACGCGCCCAGCTTTCTGCCCTCTTCCAGCGAGGCCTTCAGGCGAATCAGTTCCCGCCGATAGACCTTCCCGCTTTCTGCCGCTCCGGCGTTTTCGTTTTCCACGAACCAGCCGCGTGTGCCGCAGTAGGCGATTTCGCCGATTTGGACAGCCGTATTGTGCAGAAAGTCCAGCGTGTTCAGTTGATGTTCGGCCAGGAAACGGCGCATTCCTGTCACTGTTGTCCAGAAATAGTCATGGTTTCCCTTGAGGAGCAATTTTCGGCCGGGCAGCTGTTCGATCAGTTGGAAATCCAGCAGCGCCTCCGCCAGGGACATCCCCCAGGAGGTATCACCGGCCAGCAGAACCGTATCCTCCGGGTCGATTGTATTCGTCCAGGCTGCCTGTATTTTCTCCACATAGCCATTCCAGACGCCGCCAAAGAGATCCATCGGTTTATTGACGGCCTGAGACAGGTGCAGATCTCCCATTACATAGACTGCCAATCCACACGCTCCTTTCTCTCAGCTCAGCAGCAGCGCCGACACCTTGGCCAGCATATCCGTTTTGGCGACGCTGTCTGTGAAGCGAACCGGCTTTCCGGCCAGCTCCCGAATCGGAGCCGGTACCTCGATTCCGGTTTTTTGAGACAGGACGGACGCAGCGTTCGTCTGATCCTCGCAGATTTCTCCGGTCAGAGCGCGCAGAACATCCGGTGCGAACTTGAACGGGCTGGCCGTAGATGCGACAAGTGTCTGCGTCGTATCACCGGTCGTCCGGCGGTACTCATCCAGCACGGACAATGCCACAGCCGTATGGGTATCGGGGAGATAGTGATAATCGCTGTAGTAACGGCGGATGCAGTCGAGCGTGGCCTGATCATCGCACCAGCCCGCACGGAAGGTCTGTTCCAGCCGTTTGGCCAACACGGGGGACACCTGATACTCGCCCTGTTCGGACAACTGATGCATCCAGCCTGCGACCTCTTCCCCATTGTGCTCCGACAGTTCAAAGAGCAATCGCTCCACATTGCTGGAGACGAGAATATCCATGGAGGGCGCGTTCGTGGTATAGAACGGGCGGCGTGCATTGTAGTGGCCGGTCTGCAGAAACTCCGTCAGGACGTTGTTTGCGTTGGAGGCGCAGATCAGGTGGGCAACCGGCAGACCCATGCGCTTGGCGAAATAGGCAGCCAGAATGTTGCCGAAGTTCCCGGTCGGGACGCAGATGTTGATCTTTTCGCCGTCGGCAATCGCACCCTGATTCAGCAAATCGCAATAGGCCGACACATAGTAGACGATCTGCGGAACGAGGCGACCCCAGTTGATGGAGTTTGCGCTGGAGAGGCGAATCCCCTTCTGTGCCAGCTGTTCTGCGAAGGCGGCGTCGGCAAAAATCCGTTTGACGCCGGTCTGGGCATCGTCAAAGTTGCCCTGAACCGCGCTGACCATCACGTTGCGGCCGGACTGCGTGATCATCTGGCGTTTTTGAATCTCGCTAACGCCGTTTTCCGGATAAAACACGAGAATCCGCGTACCGTCCACGTCTGCGAAGCCTTCCAGCGCGGCTTTACCGGTATCGCCGGAGGTGGCGACCAGGATGGTGATTTCATCTGTGACGCCGCATTTTTTCATGGACGCCGTCAGCAGGTAGGGCAGGATTTGCAGCGCCATATCTTTGAATGCGCAGGTCGGCCCGTGAAAGAGTTCCAGGATATGCGTCCGGTCTCCGCACGGAACAACCGGTGCAACCGCTGCCGAGTCAAAGCGGCGGTAGGCTGTTTTGGTGTAGTCAGACAGCTCTTCCGGGGTGAAATCCGTCAGGAAGCTACCGAGCAGCCACGCGGCGCGTTCCGCATAGGAGCAGGTGCGCAGATAAGTAATGTGGCTTTTATGAATCTCCGGGATGGAGGCCGGTATGAACAGGCCACCGTCCGGAGCGATGCCGGACAGGATCGCCGCAGATGACTCCACGCGCCTGGAAGAATTCCTCGTACTGATATAATCCATAGTTGGGTTCTCCTTTTTATGTCGGGTCGCAGCGTTCACAGAGTGCGCCGCAGGAACTGATACAGATTGTCAAAGAAGAAACGTTCGACCGTTTCCTGAGAATAATTCCGTCGGAGCAGCGCTTCTGCCAGGACTTCTACGGCAGCCGAGGTCTGCACCTCGCACGGAAGCGTGTCACAGCCGTCAAAGTCGCAGCCGAGAGCCAGTGCCCGGACGGCTCGCGCATCGAGTGCGGCCAGGTATTCAATCTGGCGAACGACGTCATCCACAGAAGCATCCTCCCGCCCTGTCAGAAAGCGTGTATAGAGGTTGATGCCACAAATGCCCTGTGCATCCAGCAGTTTGAGAAACAGATCATCGGTCAGGTTGCGCGGATGATCGCAGAGGGATCGGGCATTGGAATGACTGGCCATCACGCGGCCGGGATAGGCATCCATCAGCTCATAGGCACCGGCGTCCGAGAGGTGGGAGATATCCAGGAGCATTCCCAATGCAACCGCCCGCTCCGCAAAAAAACGACCCGACTCCGTCAAGCCCTGCGATGAATGTTCGATGCAGGTGCCGGCCAAGCCGCAGAAGCGGTTATGGGTCAGGCCAATCACGCGGACGCCTGCCTCGTAGGCAGCGATGAGCTGTGACGGTTCGCAGCAGAGGGTTTCCGCGCCCTCTATTGCAAGCACAGCGGCGATTTGACCAACTTGCACCGTCTGTTCCAGCTCCGCGCCATTTCTACAAAGGTGGGCGTTTGGAACTGCGGTCAGCCGCGCTGCAGCTGTTTGGAAAAAGGACAGATCCGGTTGTCGAATGCCATCGGCGCAGATTGCAAAAATCTGGCCACGTTTTCGATAGGCTTCGTAGTGCCAGTCGATGTGGTGATGAAGGCTGCCGGTGGTCAGCGTGTCACAATGTGCGTCAAAGTAAGAAAGGTTCGACATAAAAATCCCCTTTTCAGCCATTGAGTAACGGTGCAACGGTTCAGAACGCTGCGACATTTTCCAGATAGTGGATGGCCTTTGGCGGCTGCGTCAGCAGCTCCGGGGCAATGACTTCTGCCACGTCAAAGCGGGTCGGCCAATCGCAGTTGGTTTCTGCCAGATAGGCCAGTGCGGCCAACTGCATCCGTTTCAGCTTGTGCGGCGTCACGTGCTCCATCGGCTGGGCAAATGTCGTACTGCGTCGGGTTTTGACCTCGACAAAGATCAGCATGCCCTCATATTCGGCAATCAGGTCGATTTCGCCCTGACGGGTTCGATAATTGGCGGCACGGATGGAATAACCCTTCTGACGCAGAAACGCAGCCGTCTGCGCTTCACCCCATGCGCCCAGCAGTCGGCTGTCCTGTTTCATGTCATTCCTCCCGTTGTTTTCGGGCATTGTATTTTTTCAGAAAGGACAGGCGATGGACAGGAGACGGTCCAAACTGTTCAATCGCCTGATAATGCATGGCCGTTCCATAGCCCTTATGCTGCGCAAAGCCATACACGGGATACTGCTCGGCCAGCGTTCGCATGGAGCGATCCCGGGTCACCTTGGCCAGGACGGAGGCCGCCGCGATGGATGCGCTTTTCGCGTCCCCGCCGATCACGCACTGTGTCGGAGCGCTCAGGCGTGGTGCACGATTGCCGTCCACCAGAACCAACTCCGGATCAACTGCAAGGCCGTTTCGGTCAGTCATGGCCGTCACTGCACGCTGCATGGCCAGCATGGCCGCCTGCAGAATGTTGAGCGTCTCGATTTCCTCTACGGTTGCTTCGCCGATTCCAAAAGCAAGTGCGGCGGCGCAGATGTCGTCATACAGGGACTCTCGGCGCGATTCGGAGAGCTTTTTGGAGTCGTTCAGGTATGGAAGCTCCAATTCGGACGGAAGAACCACTGCCGCAGCAAACACGCTGCCCGCCAGAGGTCCGCGCCCGGCTTCATCCACTCCAGCGAGGACGGAAACGCCCTGTGTGCGGAACGTTTCATCAAACAGGCGGAGTTCCGGATAAATGGTGTTACGCACGGTCAGACCCTTCGCTTTCTTCCTCCGGCTGTTCCGGCTGACGATAGACGAAATCGACCGGTTCCAGCGTGATGCGGCCGAACTTTCCGGCACGATATTCATCGAGGAAAATTTTAGCGCCGCGCTCCGAATCAATCACGCCACCGCGCAGCAGAAATCCGCGTTTTTTGGAATAGAGGTCGATCATTTGCAGCCCGTTTTCCGCAGTTTCCACGGCAGGACCGCATTTTTCAAGCATCATGCCCGGTTTCAGCTGATACAGCTCCGCGGCCAGTTCAGCTGCCAGCTCCGTTGTATCCAGAATTTCATCCCGCACGGCACCGGTCGCAGCAAGGTGAATACCCGCCTGCGACGGCGTCAGCTTCGGCCAGAGGATGCCCGGTGTATCAAGCAGATCCAGCCCGTCCCGCAGGCGAATCCACGTATTGGCGCGGGTCACGCCGGGGCGATCTTCCGCACGCGCGGATTTTTTTCCGGCCAGGCGATTGATCAGAGAGGATTTGCCGACGTTCGGGATGCCGACGACCATCAGCTTGATGGCGAGCCCGGAAAGACCGCGTTTTTCGCGGCGTTCCAGCTTTTCACGCAGGGCTTCCCGGATTTCAGTGCGAAGCCGGTCGCACCCCTCCCCATTCTTGGCGTTGCACGCAATGGCGGCAATGTCCTGTTCGTGGAAATGGGCAATCCAGCGTTTGGTCTGCACGGGGTCGGCCAGATCCAATTTGGTCAGGACAACCACACGCGGCCGTCTGGCCAGCAGTTCATCCAGTTTGGGGTTGCGACCGGAGACAGGGATTCGGGCGTCTACCAGTTCCACTGCCGCATCGACTTTTGCAATCTGTTCGGAAAGCTCCCGGACAGCTTTTGCCATATGGCCAGGATACCATTGGATATTCATAATAGAGAACCGTTCCTCCAAGAATCAATACACACTGCCGATATCGTTGAGGGGGAACAGGCGGAACAGGACTTTGCCCAGAACCATCCGTTCATCAATCAGACCCACTTCAGAGAATCGGCTGTCTGTTGAGTGGTTGCGGTTGTCTCCCATGACAAACAGATACCCTTCCTGGACATACAGCGGAAATTCCATATCGCCTTTTCGCGTGGTCGGTTCGGCAATATAGGTTTCCTCCTGGGGGACTCCGTCTACGAAGACCTGGCCGGTTTCAAAATCAATGTTCACGGTTTGCCCGGCGACCGCGATAATGCGTTTGACGATGGGCTCTTCGCGGAAGGCTTTTTTCGTCACCACCACGATATCGCCCTGCTTTGGGGTATAGAAGAGGTTGGAGATCATCAGTTTATCGTTTTCATGCAGCGTTGGCTTCATGGAATCGCCAATCACGCCTGTCATGCGGACGACAAGCGTGAAGAGAAGGACAATCACAATCAGCGCATAGACGAGTGCATCTGCCCAGTCATACAGGACGGAGGATGATTTTTCCGGCTTGGGCTGAGGATTTTGGACGTCTGTTTCCTGTGAATTCATCTCTGAGAACCTCCTCTTTCCGGCTGTACGGACAGCCATTTCATTTTGAAAAAAAGAGGGGCTGATGTCAGCCCCCTTTTTTTTACAGTTTTTCTTTGACCTTCGCCGCTTTGCCGACTCTGCCGCGGAGGTAATAGAGCTTCGCTCTTCTGACTTTACCTTTGCGCACAACTTCGACCTTCGCAACGCTCGGGCAGTTGACCGGGAAAACTCTTTCGACACCAACGCCATAGGAAATGCGGCGAACGGTGAAGGATTCATTGATGCCGCCGTGCTTTTTGGCAATGACTGTGCCTTCGAACACCTGAATACGTTCTCTCGTACCTTCTTTGACCTTGACGGAAACCTTGACGGTATCGCCGATGTCAAACTGGAGCGCATCTTCGCGGATGTACTTGTCTGTAAATTGCTTGAGAATATCCATTTCTCTCTTCCCTTTCATACAACACATTCGTGCCCGGCATGAACGGCCTTTGGCCACCGGCAGAGGAATGCTTTTTGCGCTTGCGTTTCCACACGCAAATTCTACAGTATTATACCACAGTTCCGTTGGAAATGCAAGTGGATTTCCAAATATTTTTGCAGGTTTTCCCGGTTTTGGCTGAAAAACCGCCGATTCCCCTTATTCCCTCGCCAGCTCTTCGGCCGCTTTGGCATACTGTTCGACCAGCTGGCAGGCATGGTCTCGGGAGTCTGCGCGGGTCAGGATATAGAGTTTGATTTTCGGTTCCGTGCCGGACGGGCGAATGATCATCACGCAGCCGTCAGCCAGTTCGAAGTACAGCACATTGGAGCCGGAGAGCGCCATTGTTTCCGTCTGGCCGTCTGCGAGCTTCCGAAGCCCGCTCTGATAGTCGCGGGCAGCGACAACAGCCGTTCCGCCGATGGTTTTCGGCGTCTCTGCGCGCAGGCGGCTCATCAGGCGGCGCATGGATTCCAGGCCGTCCACGCCGGGGAATTGCAGGTTCATCGTGCGTTCTGCATAGGCACCATACACCGTATACAGATGCTCCATGGCGTCATACAGCGTCATGCCCTGTTTGGCGTAGTCCGCCGCCATTTCCGCAATCAGCATGGAGGCTGTCACCGCGTCCTTGTCGCGGCAATGGTCGCCGACCATGTAGCCGTAGGATTCCTCAAAGCCGAGCAGGTACTCGTAGCCCTGGTCTTCCATCTGCGCACGACGGCCTGCAATGAAGCGGAAGCCGGTGAAGGATTCCGCATAGCGCACGTCATTGGCTTCGCAGATGCGCTGTGCCATCAGGGATGTCACGACAGTGGAAACGATCATGCCTTTTTCCGGCAGCGTCCCCGCGGCGCGGCGGGTGCGGATGATATAGTCGGCCAGAAGGATCCCGACCTGGTTGCCGGAGAGCGGGACATATTCGCCGTCGCCGCGGCGAACGATCAGACCCACGCGGTCCGCATCCGGGTCTGTGCCGATAATCAGATCGGAGCCGGTCTTCTTCGCCAATTCAATCGCCAGGCGGAAGCCCTCGATTTCCTCCGGGTTCGGGCTTTTGACGGTGGAGAAATTGCCGTCCGGCTGCATCTGCTCCGGCACGCAGTGGACGTGCTTCAGGCCAATCCGTTTGAAGATTTCAGGAACCAGCCGATAGCCGGTGCCGTGGAACGGCGTATAGACGATCTGCAGGTCTTCGTTTTGCGCCGAATTCGGGTTCAGGCGGCAGGACAGTGCAGCATTCAGGAAGCCTTCGTCCGTTTCCTGACCCAGAAGGCGAATGCGGCCGGCTTGGAGCGCCGCGTCATAGTCCATGGTTCGGACGCCGGTGAAGATGTCGCATTTCTGAATGGCCTCCGACACCTGGCCGGCAATTTCGTCGCCGATCTGTGCGCCGTCGCTCCAATAGACCTTATAGCCGTTGTATTCCTTCGGGTTGTGGCTGGCGGTGATATTGATACCGGCGGCACAGCCCAGGGAGCGGATGGCGAAGGACAGCTCCGGCGTTGGGCGCATTCCCTCAAACAGGTAGACCTGTATGCCGTTGGCGGCCAGAATGGACGCAGCGGAG
This sequence comes from uncultured Oscillospiraceae bacterium, assembly GCA_964515055.1. GTDB lineage: Bacteria > Bacillota > Clostridia > Oscillospirales > QAMX01 > QAMX01. The sequence continues at coordinate 78,858 of CAZEUG010000006.1, forward strand.
CGGGCAAAGGTTTCGCTGTTGATGCGGCAGTCATAGGAGATGGCCACGCCCTTTTCCGCAGCGCCTTCAATCGTTTGCAGGACATCAGCCAGTCCCTGTGTCGTCTGGTTGACGGTGTAGCGGTTCATGCGTTGAATGCCAGCGCCCATAATGCCGCGGAGACCGGCCGTACCAAAGGCCAGCGGCGCATAAAAACGTTCCCGGATTTCAGCTTCGTCCAAAGCTTCCAGTTCTGTGCGGCTTTCCGCGTCCAGCCCCTCGAAAGCGAGCCAGCGGCGGTATTGTTCATGATATTCCATCGAATCGATCTACCTGGCTTTCTGTTTGTTCCGGCGAAAAACGCCTTCTATTATTATAACCGATTTTTTTGTCGCGGGCAAGTCTTTTGGGGCAGTTTTCACATTTTGTTTTCAGAATGACGGTCGGAGGGCGCGTTCTTTTCGCGAAAATTCCGGGGATTGCAGACAAATTTACAAAAAAGGTGCTTCCGTCCATACGAAATATGCTATAATGTAGAGCAGGTTTTTGTGCTGTGTTACCGGATTCGCCGCTTCGGTAACCGCCTGTTTGGATAACCGACAGAACCCGCGGCGAGGAAGAGAGAGAAACCATGAGTATCATAACCAGGTTGTTTGGAACAACCAGTGAAAGAGAGATTAAAAAGGTTCTGCCGCTTGTCAACCGGACATTGGCGTTGGAATCGGAATATGCAGCACTTTCGGATCGTGCACTTTCCGAAAAAACCGGCGAGTTCAAAGCGCGGCTGGCCGCGGGCGAAACGCTGGATGATTTGCTGCCGGAGGCCTTCGCCACGGTACGGGAGGCTTCCTACCGGATTTTGGGCTATCGCGCATTCAAGGTGCAGCTGATCGGTGCGGTCATTCTACATCAGGGGCGCATTGCCGAAATGAAAACCGGTGAAGGCAAGACGTCCACCGCACTGTACCCTGCGTATTTGAACGCTCTGACCGGGCAAAACGTCCACATCGTCACGGTCAACGAATATCTGGCGAAATTTCAGGGTGAGCAGATGGGGCTGGTTCACAAATTTCTCGGCCTGACCGTCGGCGTGATTCTCCACGATATGGACAACGACGCCAGGCGAAAGGCCTATCAGTGCGACATCACATACGGCACAAACAACGAGTTCGGCTTTGACTATCTGCGCGACAACATGGTGCTGTACAAGAAGCAGATGGTGCAGCGCGGGCACGATTTTGCGATCGTGGACGAGGTGGACTCCATCCTCATCGACGAAGCACGGACGCCGTTGATCATTTCCGGTCAGGGTGAGGAATCCACGCAGCTGTACACCATTGCCGATGCGTTTGTTTCCAAGCTGAAGGGCATCAAGGTGCGGGAGCTGGATGCGAAGGAATCGCAGGACGATTTCGACGCCGACTATATCGTTGATGAGAAAGCCAAAACAGTCACACTGACCGCCTCCGGCGTGTCCAAGGCGGAGACGGCCTTCCATCTGGAAAATCTGTCCGACCCGGAGAATGCCACCATCGCGCACCACATCAATCAGGCCATTCGCGCACACGGCATCATGACGCGGGACACGGATTATGTCGTGCGGGACGGCGAAGTTATCATCGTCGATGAGTTCACCGGACGTCTGATGTTTGGCCGTCGGTATTCGGAGGGGCTGCATCAGGCGATCGAGGCGAAGGAACACGTGAAGGTCGAGCGCGAGAATAAAACGCTGGCAACCATCACGTTCCAGAACTATTTCCGGATGTATACCAAGCTCTCTGGCATGACCGGTACGGCCAAGACCGAAGAGGATGAATTCCGACACATTTATGCGCTGGATGTCATTGAAATCCCGACGAACCTGCCCATGATTCGCGTTGATCACCACGACTCAGTCTACAAGACGGCGGATGGGAAGTTCCGCGCCGTGATTGAGCAGATTATCGCCTGCCATGAAAAGGGCCAGCCGGTGCTGGTCGGCACCATTTCGATTGAGAAAAGTGAGCTGCTGTCGGCGATGCTGAAGCGTCGCGGCATCCGTCACGAGGTTTTGAACGCCAAGCAGCACGAGAAAGAGGCGCAGATCGTTGCACAGGCCGGTAAAAAGGGTGCTGTCACCATTGCGACCAACATGGCCGGGCGCGGCACCGATATTCTGCTGGGCGGCAACCCGGAATATCTGGCCAAGAACGAGCTGGCGAAGCACTATGTCCGCAATCCCCCGCCGGAAGGGGTTGACCCGCAGGAGCTGATTTACGAATGTACCAGCCTGACGCACACGGAGGATGAAGCCATTTTAGAGGCTCGGCGTCTGTATCAGGAATTGTTCCGGAAGTACAAGGCAGAGACCAGTGCGGAGGCGCGGGACGTCATTGCCGCCGGTGGGCTGTTTATCATCGGCACCGAGCGGCACGAAAGCCGTCGAATTGACAACCAGCTGCGCGGACGTTCTGCCCGTCAGGGGGATCCCGGTGAAAGCCGCTTCTATATCTCGCTGGAGGACGATCTGATGCGTCTGTTCGGCAGTGAGCGCATCGTCGGCATGATGAATTCACTCGGCGTGGATGAGGATACACCCATCGACTCCAAGATGCTGACCAACGCCATTGAGTCTGCACAGAAGCGGCTGGAAAGCCGGAATTTCCAGATGCGCAAAAACGTATTGGAATATGACGACGTCATGAATCTCCAGCGCGAAACGATTTACAAGGAGCGCCGCATGGTACTGGACGGCGAAGACGTCCACGACTACGTTACAAAAATGCTCCACGACACCGTGACGCGCTACGTTTCCTCCGTGGTTGGTGACGGCGCGACGGTCGATCAGGCCTCGCTGCTCCGGCTGTCTGCCCTGCTGTCGCCGGTCTATGTCCCGGCGGAGCATTTCGGCACCGAGCTGATCGGTCTGTCTCAGGAAGAGGTTCTCGATTCTGTTCTGCAGGCGGTGGATGCGCGGTACGCTGAGCGCGAGCAGACGTTTGGCTCCGACATCATGCGGGAGCTGGAACGCATCGTTCTCCTCCGATCGGTCGATGCCAAGTGGATGGATCACATTGACGCCATGGACGAGTTCCGGCGCGGCATCGGTCTGCGGGCGTATGCGCAGGTGGATCCGATTCTCGCCTATAAAAAAGAGGGCTTTGAAATGTTCGAGGCGATGGTGCAGTCCATCTGTGAGGATACGGCGCGGAACCTGATGACGTTCCGTCTGCGCAACCAGGCGGCGCCGGAGCGTCAGGCTGTTGCGAAGCCGGTGGTCGCTTCAGCCGGAGATCAGACGATCGCGAAAAAGCCGGTGGTTCACAAAACAGGCAAGGTCGGCCGAAACGACCCCTGTCCCTGCGGCAGCGGGAAGAAATACAAAAAATGCTGTGGGTTCCAGGCAGACGCTCCCGGTTCGCAGGAAAAGCGCTGAGTGTCGGGACAAAATCGTATCGTCATTTGCTTTTTTCTGAAATTCGGCGTTTTTTTGCCGTATAGCTCTTGACTTTTTGGGTCAAAATGTGTATCATATAGAATATCATATCGTTTATTTTGCCCTGCTATGGGCGCAATTCAGGAGGTTGAACACCATGAAAAAGTTTCTGACTGTTCTTGGCGGCATCATTCTGGGCGTTGCTGCCATCGCCGGCACGGTTTATGCCGTTCTGTACTTCATCAAAAAAGATGAAGACTGCGATGATTGCTGCTACATCGACGACGATGATTGCTGCTGCGACGACGACTGCTGCTGTGACGACGACTGCTGCTGCGACGACGACTGCTGCGAAAGCGAAGCCGAAGAAGACAGCTGTGAAGACGGTTGCTGCTGCTGCGAAGGCAACGATCAGGAATAAGTTCCGGCAAACGGCCAGGCGGAAGACCAGTGTCTTTCGCCTGGCTTTTTCTTTTTCTGTACATTGACACCGTCTGTTTTTTATGCTATAATAAAGAAAATTGTAAAACCTGACGTTAAGTTTTCTGTTGAATTCTGCGCGAAAGGGCATGGAATCGTGAAATTTCCCCCGGAGCACATGACTGGTTCAGGCGGAAGTTCTTTTCGAAAGCGAGCTGCCCTTTTGCCGGGGCAGTTTTTTTGTTTGGAAGGAGCGTTTGCATGGAAACAAGAGTCGCCGTTATGGCTGTGATCATCGAGAAAACCGATTCTGTCGAGCAGCTCAACGCCGTGCTGCACGATTACGGTGCCTACATCATCGGGCGAATGGGGCTCCCCTACCGTTCCAGAGGGATTCACATCGTTTCTCTCGCGATGGATGCGCCGCAGGATGTCATTTCCGCGTTGGCCGGGAAGCTGGGCAATCTGGACGGTGTCAGCGTAAAAACCGCCTACTCGAATGTGATCAGCCATGACTGAGCCGCTTCAGCTGTTGGAAAAGCTCGCAGCGGAGCATACGCTGACCGTAGACGAATATGAACGGCTCATCGCTGCGCAGGAGCCCGCTCTGGCGGCTCGTGCAGCGGTTCTGGCCGACCGGCTACGCAGAGCGGTGTACGGTACCGACGTGTATCTGCGTGGTCTGATTGAAATCGGCAACGTCTGTCGAAACGACTGCTACTACTGCGGCATTCGGCGCAGCAACGGTGCCTGCGACCGATACCGTCTGTCGGACGATGAGATTCTGGCCTGCTGCGCGGAAGGCTATCAGCTTGGCTTTCGCACGTTCGTCCTGCAGGGCGGCGAGGGCGTTTTTTCCGTTTCTCACATCTGTCGGCTGGTATCCGCCATGCGGGCGGCCTACCCGGACTGCGCCATCACCCTGTCGCTCGGCGAATACCCGCGGGAAGACTATCTGGCCATGTTCCGCGCCGGAGCCAACCGATATCTGCTGCGACACGAGACAGCCGATGCGGCGCACTATGCGCGGCTGCACCCGTCCGCGATGTCCTTTGAAAACCGGATGCGATGTCTGCGCGACTTGAAAAGCATTGGGTTTCAGGTCGGCTGCGGCTTCATGGTCGGTTCCCCGTTTCAAACCTCCGCAACACTGGCAAAGGATTTGAAGTGGATTGAAACGTTTCAGCCGGATATGTGCGGGATTGGGCCGTTTATTCCGCAAAAGGATACCCCCTTTCACAATGCGCCGCCCGGGACGGCTGATCAGACACTGTATCTGCTCTCTCTGATCCGTCTGATCCGTCCCAATATTCTGCTCCCTGCCACAACGGCGCTCGGCTCCATCGATCCAAGCGGGCGTGCCCGGGGCATTCTGGCCGGCGCCAACGTGATCATGCCCAATCTTTCACCGGTATCTGTCCGTTCCAAATATGCCCTGTATGACAACAAGCTCAGCTCCGGCGACGAGTCGGCGCAGTGCAAACGCCAGCTGGAAGCGCACATGGAGGCCATAGGGTTCCATGTTGTAATGTCCCGCGGCGATATCATTCACACAGTTGGTGCATCCGCTTCCGAAGCGTCCTGTGCAAACTGACCGAACAGAAAGGAATTGATTTTATGGCAGCGTATTGTCCCACTTCCCGCAAAGCAGAGGAATTCATCAGCGACGCGGAAATCCGCGAAACCATTGCCTATGCACAGGCCAACAGGCACAACGTCGAGCTGATTGACGCATTGCTGGAAAAAGCACGGCCAAAAAAAAGCGGCAACGGTGTGACCTGCGCCGGATTAAACCATCGGGAAGCCTCCGTGCTTCTGGCCTGTGACATTCCGGAAAAGATCGACGCCATGTACCAACTGGCCAATGAAATCAAGCTGGCCTTCTACGGCAACCGGATTGTCATGTTTGCGCCGTTGTATCTTTCCAACTACTGTGTCAACGGCTGTGTATACTGTCCCTACCACTACAGGAACAAGCACATTACGCGGAAAAAGCTGACGCAGGAGGAAGTGCGCGCCGAGGTCATCGCTTTGCAGGACATGGGGCACAAGCGTCTGGCCATTGAGGCCGGAGAGGATCCGGTGAACAACCCGATCGAGTACATTCTCGACTGCATCCATACCATTTACTCCGTCCATCACAAAAACGGAGACATTCGCCGCGTCAACGTCAACATTGCGGCCACAACGGTGGAAAACTACCGGAAGCTGAAGGAAGCGGGCATCGGCACCTACATCCTGTTCCAGGAGACATACAACCGGGA
>CAZEUG010000007.1:0-68035 GCA_964515055.1 uncultured Oscillospiraceae bacterium
GAATCGCGGTCTTCTGACGACACAAATGTCTGCGGAAGGACAGTCTGACGGGGAGCCGGCGGGACGGGATTACTCGCGGGTTCGGCCGGAATCGGAGATACCGGAGCGGACGGTTCAAACGTGGCCAGGACGCCGTAATAGACCGCCTCGAATACCTTTTTCTCCACAGAAAACTTGACCTCGGTTTTGGCCGGATGGACGTTGACATCGACCATATCTGCCGGCAAATGGATATTCAAAACGGCACATGGAAATTTCCCGCCGACGGATTTCCCACGGAAGGCTTCCTCCAGTGCAGCCTGGACGGTCATATTTTTGACAGGTCGATCATTGACGAAGAAATACTGCATGGAACGGGAAGCCCGCATCCAGGTCGGCTTGGAGACGTAGCCCTGAACGGAAATCGGCGGACGTGAAAAATCCACTTCAGAGAGTCCCTGAACTGCTTCCCTGCCAAACATACAGTACAAAGCAGTGTGCAGACTGCCGTCGCCCGGCGTGTGGAGCTCAACGGCTCCGTCCTTCAGCAGCTTGATGGAAATATCCGGATGCGCCATGGCCGTCCGCTGGCAAACGGTTTGAACATAGGCGGCCTCCGTGCTGTCCTTTTTCAGGAATTTATGTCGCGCCGGGGTGTTGTAAAACAAATCGGACACGGCAATTGAAGTTCCGACAGGCCCGCCGGCATCCGTCAAATCCATGACCGCGCCGCCGTCCAGCACGATATGTGTGCCGATGGATTCTTCGGCCGTCCGCGTCTGCATGGAGACGCGGCTGACGGCAGCGATGGCGGCCAATGCTTCTCCGCGAAACCCAAAGGTCTCGATGGAGGCCAGATCGTCTGCACAGCGAATTTTGCTGGTGGCGTGCCGCAAAAATGCGGTCTCCACATCCTCACGGAAAATGCCGCAGCCATTGTCTGTGACGGAAATAGAGGTCACACCGCCATTACGAATTTCGACCGTGATAACCGTTGCGCCGGCATCGATGGCATTTTCGAGGAGCTCCTTCACGACAGAGGCCGGACGTTCAACGACTTCACCTGCGGCAATCAGGTTGGCCATATGCTTGGAAAGTTGATTGATTTTCTGCATAGTAGAACCTCAAATTCAAATCAAAGAAAGTGAGAACATTCCGAAGAGATCAGCTGAGAAGCTCACGGGCATCACGGGAAGCCTGAAACAGAACATTCAGAGCTTCCAGCGGCGTCATGGTCTCGACCTGCAGAGAAGACAGACGTGCCAGGAGGTCCTCCTTACGCGGATCCTCCAGCGAGGCTTGTAGGGGCGAAGCATCAACCGTCTGCTTTTCAGAATGCGGAGCCGATTCGCCGACGGCGCGATTCGCTTCCAGATCGGCAAGGAGCTCTCTGGCACGGCGAATGACCTGCTTGGGCAAACCGGCCAGGTGACCAACCTCGATGCCGTAGCTGTCGTCTGCGCCGCCGGGAATGATTTTCCGCAGAAAGAGAATTTCATCGCCGCGTTTCCTGGCAGTGATCTGGTAATTCTTGACGCCGGGCACTTCCTGCTCCAAGGTAGTCAGCTCATGATAGTGCGTCGAAAACAATGTTTTTGCGCCCAAATAGCGCTGATTTGCAACATACTCCAAAACGGAACGGGCAATGGCCATTCCGTCAAAGGTAGAGGTGCCGCGTCCGATTTCATCGAAAATCAGCAGACTGTTTTTGGTTGCGGCCTTTAAGATGGCGGCTGTTTCGCTCATTTCCACCATGAAGGTCGACTTTCCTGCTGCCAGTTCATCAGAGGCACCAATCCGGGTGAAAATCTGATCCACGAGGCCGATTTTTGCGGAGGTTGCCGGGACGAAGCTGCCGATATGTGTCAAAATGACAATCAATGCAACCTGACGCATATAGGTGGACTTTCCTGCCATGTTCGGCCCTGTGATAATGGCCAGACGGTTGTCTTTTTCATCTAAAGCCGTGTCGTTTGGGACAAATACGGCATCTTTGCAAATGGTTTCAACAACCGGGTGGCGCCCGTCACGGATTTGAATTTCGCCGGACAAATCGACATCCGGCCGGGTGTAATGATGCAAAAACGCCGTTTCTGCGAGAGACAGATAGGCATCCAGCCGTGCAACCGCCGCAGCAGAGCGCATGATTCGTGTACTCTCCGCTTTCAACTCGTCGCGCAGCTGGCAGAACAGATCATATTCGAGCGAACAGATGCGTTCGTCTGCCTGCAAAATGGTCGCTTCCAGTTCTTTCAGCGTGGGCGAAATGTAGCGCTCACAATTGGAAACTGTCTGTTTGCGGATGTATTCGGGGGGAACCTGATCGGAGAACTGTTTGGAAATCTCAATGTAATAGCCGAAAACGCGGTTGTATCCGACCTTGAGAGTTTTGATGCCGATTCGCTCCCGCTCGTCCTGCTCATATTTCGTGACGAGTTCCTTGCCGTTGGTTGAAATATAAACCAAATCATCCAATTCCTGGCTGTAGCCACGGCGAATCATTTTTCCTTCGCGGACGGTGAACGGCGGATCATCTACGATTGCGGAGGCAATGCGCTGGCTGAGATCCTCAGAGGGATCAATTTCCGCAAACAGCGTTTGCAATTCGCCACACTGCCGATCTTCCAGCAATTTCCGGATTTCCGGGAGCTTTTCCAGCGTTTTGCCGAGCGATAAAATGGTTTTGGCATTGGCGTTGCCGTACATGATGCTGCCCATGAGCCGTTCGGCATCGTACAGATCGGACAGCAAACGGGCGAATTCAGCACGACCAATGGTATCGTCCAAAAGCTCTGCAACGGCGTTTTGCCGACGAATGATTTCCGCGATGGAATACAGCGGATGCTCCAGCCAGGAACGCAGCAGACGTCCGCCCATGGCTGTCTGGGTGTGGTCGATGACGCCGAGCAGACTCCCCCTGCGTTCCTTATGAATCATGGTTTCCGTCAGCTCCAGGGCATAACGCGTTTCCCATGGCAGCTCCATGAATTTGGAGGTTTGATAGACATCCAGATGGCTCATGTGCCCGAGCTGGCACATGACGGTGTTTTCCAAATAATCGAGCAGATAGCCTGCGGAAAACACAATTTCCTCCGTTTCAACGGTGAGCAGAGCATCCGAACCGGAACGACCGGTCTGCTTCAGTAACTGTTGAACACAGCACTCAAAATCCAATGTCGTCTCTGCACTGGGGCGAAAAACCTGATGATCACGGATAAAATCGGATAATTCGTCAGAATCATTCAACGAACCGACGATCAGAATCTCACTTGGCTGAATGGCTGAAAGCTCACTGATCAGCTTCTGCAGACTGGCTGTCCCGCTGATGGACGTGGCACGGAGCGTTCCAGACGAGATGTCGGCATAGCAAAGGCCGATGGACGCATCGGAGGAACTCTGATAGAGCGAAACAATGAAGTTGTTTTTCCGCCCATCCAGCATATCAGGGTCAATCACAGTGCCGGGTGTAATTCGGCGAACAACCCCACGCTTGACAATCCCTTTGGCCTTGGCTGGATCCTCCAGCTGTTCGCAGACAGCGACCTTAAAGCCCTTTGCAATCAGACGGGAAATGTAAGCCTCTGCACTGTGATAGGGCACGCCGCACATGGGGGCGCGTTCTTCTGTGCCGCAGTCCTTTCCGGTGAGTGTGATATCCAACAGCTTGGACGCATTGATGGCATCGTCAAAGAACATCTCATAGAAGTCCCCCATGCGGTAAAACAGGAATGCATCCTGGTTTTCCTGCTTGATTTCGAGATATTGGCGCATGGCGGGTGTAAAACGTGTCTGGTTGTTCTCCATGATGACCTCTCTTTTGTATGTTCAGGTGTGGCGTTCGGGTGTGATCGGCTGGCCGGAAAGAGACCATGTTGTACTGCCTGTAATTTGAACGTCAGCGAAGGAGCCGATTGGTACATCAGAATCAGGCAGAACAACCAACCGGCCGCCATTGGTACGCGCTGACAGGCAGTTGGGCTGATGCTCAGCCGGCCCATCAATCAGGACGCGCATGGTTTTTCCGATATAAGCGCTGTGAATTTCCTTGGAAATGGTATTTTGTGTTTGAACCAGCTGCTGAAACCGGCGATCCTTTTCCTCCTTCGGAGTCGGATCTTCCAGCTCCGCAGCACGGGTTCCCTTGCGCGGTGAAAAGATAAACGTAAAGAGCGCATCAAAACGCAAATCCTCCACCAGATGAAGCGTATCCAGAAAATCGGCCTCGGTTTCGCCGGGGAATCCGACAATGACATCGCTGGTGATGATGAGATCCGGCAAATACGAACGAGCCATATGGATAAGCTCACGATAGTGCTCCGCAGTATAGCCGCGATTCATTCGACGCAGGATTTCATTGGAGCCGGATTGGAACGGCAGGTGCAGGTGGTGTGTGACCTTGGAGCATTCAGCCATCGCACGGAAGAGCCGCTCGTTGGCATCTTTTGGATGACTGGTCATAAAGCGAATCCAGAAGTCTCCGTCCAAAGCATCCACTCTGCGGAGCAAATCTGGAAAATCGACACGCTCTTCCAGACCCTTGCCGTAGGAGTTGACGTTTTGACCGAGCAGAGTCAGGTCGCGACAGCCATCCCGCTGAATCAACTGTTCAGCCGAATGCAAAACCTCCTCGGGACGCCGGGAACGCTCCCTGCCCCGCACATAAGGAACGATGCAGTAACTGCAGAAATTATCGCATCCATACATGATGGGCAGCCAACCGCGAACCGAACGATCCCGGTGAACCGGCAATCCTTCGGCAATGACTCCATCGGACGGAGTGGCTGCAATCATCCGCTGGTTATGAAACAGAACTTCAAACAGGAGGGATGGAAAGCGCCAGAGATCGTGCGAGCTGAAGACAAGAGAAACCGCCGGGAAACTCTTTTCAATCCGTTGACGGACGTGTGGTTCACCAGCCATGCAGCCACAGAGCGCAAGAACCAGGCCGGGCTTTTTCTTCTTGTATTGGAGCATGGCGCCAATGTTGCCAAAGACGCGCTGTTCGGCGTGTTCGCGAACGGCACAGGTATTAAAAACAATCAGATCAGCCTCTGCGGGCGATGAGCAGATGCCATAGCCCATTTCGAGCGCCATACCGCGAATATTTTCACTGTCCGCCTCATTTTGCTGGCAACCATATGTCTCAACATAGCAGAGCCGGGAGGCAGATTGATTGAACTCGCGGATACGCGCCATATATGTATACTGATCAGCAATTTGTTCACTTGAAATTTCGGTTCGTTTTGAATGATGTTCTGACAATTGTTTCAGCTTCCTCTGCATGATATTTGCGCCCCTGCTCACGGAAAGGGTCTTCAAACATAAATTCTACTCTATATTATATCATAATTGACCGGGTTTGACCATAGAGAAAAAGTATGGTATAATTAAATTTGAGCATTCGAATCCCCTGATCTGCGGATGCACGGCCGCTACCTGAGAAACAAAAGGATGATGGATTTTGATTGATACTGTTGCATTCACTTTGTATGTGAAACGCGTTTTGCGTGAGGTACGCAGACACTCCTCCGACACATATATTGACCGGCAAATCATCGGTGAAATTGAGCGCCGTGTTTTGGAACTGTCAGAAGGCCGAACGGATGAAGCGTCAGTGCGAGCGGCGCTGAAACAGATGGAACCGGCTTCCGAGCTTGGGTATCGTTATCGTGCAGAATACCGGTCATCCGCGGAAAAACCAGACGGTTTTCTGCTGTTTGAAACGTTCTTTTCCAATGTCGCGGCGATGGCCTTGCTCTTGCTGACCGTGTTTGTTGTCTTTCGGCTGTTTCCACAGAAGGAGTATGTCGGCTATGCGGCCTGTGCCGTTGCAGCGGCCTGCGCGGCCATCCTGGCACATAAACGTTTTTACAACATTCACTATTCGCTGGCGACCATCCTGATTCCGGCCTTTCTGCTGCTCTATTATCCGTGCAAGCACTCCATTCAGGCCGCACGGGCACCCGGCGGCAGCTTTCTAACATCGTTTTTCTCCTATCGCTATCACATCATTTTTATCTCGCTGATTGTGATTACAATCGTTTACAGCGCAGTCACGGCCTTGCTGCACGCGAAAACCTATCTTCGCAGCTGGGTGCGGACGATTTCGATCCTTGCCGCTGTGCTCTTTCTGGTGGCCTGCTCGGCCGGATTTGCGACGTATGCGAACCACCTGAAACAGGTTTATCATGCAGAGGCTGAGGTCTGTCTGGCGGCGGCACGTGAGAGCTTTGACGGCTATCTGCAGAATGAGCAGGGTGCATTGAAAGCGGCAGAAGAAGATGCTGGAAAGATCGCAGAACTGTACGAACGATATGCCGGCATCTATGTGCCGGCAGACCGTCAAACCGGCGGAGCCTATGAGGCGCTGCTGGAGATGTTTGAAATCTGGGAAACCGGAACCGAATCGCTGATTGTCCATTTCCATGCGGGCTATGATGCAGAAAAAAGAAAGAATCCGATTCAGACGGAACCGATCGACGAAAAAATCCGCCAGGTTCAGGATTCCGTTGAAAGGCTCTTAAACCGGACATCTGATGGCGAACCGTTTCAACAGCTGCTGGAGCTGGAATCGCGCTGTCAGCTTTTGCAAAGCGAATTACAGACAACCGTATTGGAAGCCTATCATCAATGGATTTATCAATAAATGCGGACAGACCTGTCAAATGAAATGACAGGTCTGTCTGTCACCTGGCGGCGACGGTGATCTGCCCAGCGTCCAGAAGAACGTTGGTGATGGAAAAACCGCTTTTCTCCAGCTGTGTCGATAGAAAATCGCTGATGGATGCGGTGAGTCTGTTCGGCAGAAAGCCTACCGGGATCGCATAGCCACCGAGTGAAAAGCTTTTGGGCTGAATGCGCAATGTGCCGCGGTCAACGTGAACCGAGAACTGAGCGGAGGTATTGACAGACTCCGGCAGCAGAGAACGGATGGCAAGCAGCTCCGGGTAAGTTTGAAGCACCTGAGACGGTAAAATCCTGTCCGGGTGGACTGCGCCGGAAATGGTCAGCCCATCCGGCGAAAACCGGACGCGCAGATTCTGAAACGGAAAATCAGACGGAAGATACGATTGCAGCAGTTCGTTTGCTTTGGTATCTGTCAGCGTGATTCGAAGGACAGCGTCTGTAGAATTCGGTTGTGAGTGTGTGGTACGCCGGTGAAGCAAGGAAGGTCGAATGAGCACAAGCAAACCGGCCAGAATCAGCGTGCAAAAAAACAGAAACGGGATTTTCGACTTCACGGCAAAACGCCTCCTTTGTCTGAAAGAAGCTTATGCCGGAAGGCAAGCCGATATGCAGAAAAACAGTCAGTGCAGCAGACTTCCGAGCAGTTCCCCATTCCGATGCTCAGTGATTTGTACAGAGACGGGCAAGCCACGTCGAATGGACGGGTCATTTGGCAGGAGGACATACAGATAGCGGTCTGTGTATCCGCCGAGTCGGCCGTTCCGTTCTTCCTCCGGCAGCACGGTGACAACCGACCCAACCTGACGTTCCAGATATTGGTCGCGCAGCTGATTGCAGAGCGCGGTGCATACGGAGCAGCGCTCGTGCTTGACGTCACCTGTCACCTGATTGGACATCTTGGCGGCGGCGGTGCCTTCGCGAATCGAGTACGGGAAAATGTGAGCATCTCCGAGCTGACATTCGGACAGGGTTTGCAACGTTTCCTGAAATTCTGCGTTGCTTTCACCCGGAAAACCGACGATGATATCAGCTGTAATGTTGGGATCATCAAAATAGGTTCGCAAGAGCGAGACGGAACGCAGCACGTCTTCTGCGGTATAGTGGCGGTTCATGCGGCGGAGTGTGTCGGTGCAGCCGCTCTGAAGTGACAGATGGAAATGGTGGCAGAGGTTCTCGAGCTTGGACAGTCTCCGACAGAACGCTTCATCGATCAGAGTGGGCTTGAGAGACCCGAGGCTGATGCGCGTCGTTCCGGCAGCCAGACAGATTTTTTCCACGAGGTCACACAAATCGCAATGGGGCGTCAGATCGGAGCCGTATGCAGAAATTTCAATGCCGGTTAAGACGATCTCGCGGAATCCCTGTTCACAGAGCAGACGGGTCTGTTCGATGGCCTGTTCCAACGGGAGTGAACGGATAGGTCCGCGGGCGAATGGAATAATGCAATATGTGCAGAAGTTGGTGCAGCCGTCTTCGATTTTCAACAGGGCTCTGGTTCGACCGTGCAATCCGCCGGCGGGCAGCGTGATAAAATCGGGTGATTCGGCGGCGATTGTTTTCACGGGCCATGTGCGTTCCTCAAGGGCCTGTGCGACGGCGTTTGCAAATTCCAGGTAATTGCGGTTGCCGCCCAGCAGATCAGCTCCGCAGCTTCGAACGAGACTCGAGGAAGCGGTTTGCACCATGCAGCCGCACACGGCCACCAGCGCATCCGGATGCAGACGCTTCAAATGGCGAATCAGCTGGCGCGTTTTTTTGTCTGCGGTTGATGTGACGGTGCAGGAATTGATAATATAGGCATCTGCCGCATCATCCTGTGCAACAATTTCAAAGCCACGGGCAGCCAACAGCTTTTCCATGGCCTGACATTCAAACTGGTTGGTTTTGCAGCCCAACGTGCAGACAGCGATTTTCATGGTCGGGATCCTCCTTGAATTCCGGAAAAGTTTTCTGGCGGATGATTGCAAACGCGCCGCCAATATGGTACAATATAGCATGAGAATATCAGAAAGGTGGTTTTCATATGACGACGAAAAACATCCAATTGCTTTCAATCAGTGATGTCAAGGAATTTGTGAACGCAGCCAATAGTATTGACTTTGATATTGATCTGATTTCTGGCCGTTACACGGTAGATGCAAAGTCAATTATGGGGATTTTCAGCCTTGATCTGACCAAACCGATTGTGATTGCCGCAAATACGGACAATGCAGAAAAGGCCAATCAATTCTTTGATTCTATCAAAAAGTTCATCATTGACTGATTGTCAGCTCAGAACAGGATTCAGCCGGAACGCTTTGCGTTTCGGCTGATTTCATATTCAGGAACGATTCCGCATAGGTATTTTATCAAAAAGCCGGATGCACTTTTGGCAATCGGCAAAAGAAACGGAGCAGCCTATGAAGAAAAAATGCGTGATCGTTTTGATGCTTTGCTGTTTACTGAGCGGGATATGTCAGGCGGGCGGTGATCCGGTGCTGCCGTCCGTTGCAGACAGAAATAACGCAACGGGAGCCGATGCAACCGTCACAATTGGAGCCATAGACAATCTACGGGCAGAAAGCGCCATTCTGGTGGATCTGAATACCGGGAAGACGCTTTATGACTGGAATGCCGATGAGGTTCTGCCGCCTGCATCCATTACCAAAATCATGACACTGCTGCTGGTCATCGAAGCGGCAGAGCGCGGAGATGTTCAATACAGTGATTTAGTGACGGCCAGCGAACACGCCTGCTCCATGGGCGGCGCACAGATTTACCTGAAGGTTGGCGAGCAGATGAGCGTGGAGGAGCTGATCAAGGCTGTTTCCATTGCCTCGGCCAACGATGCTGCCGTTGCACTTGCGGAACACATTGCCGGCAGTGAGAGCCTGTTTGTATCGAAAATGAATGAACGAGCCCGGGAACTTGGAATGTCGCAGACAACGTTTCAAAATGCCTGTGGGCTGGATGCGGAAAACCATGTCACAACAGCCAGAGACATTGCAAAAATGAGCGTAGAGCTCTGTAAGCACGAAAAGGCCTTTGCGTATTCGACGACGTGGATGGATTCTGTGCGCAACGGAGCTTTTCAACTGGTGAACACCAACAAACTCATTCGAACCTATCGCGGCATCACCGGCCTGAAGACCGGCTCTACCGGGAAAGCGAAATGCTGCCTGTCGGCAACGGCAGCACGCGACGATGTTGCGCTGTGTGCGGTGGTTATGGGGTGTGAAACCGGAACCATCCGCTTTGAAAGCGCAGCGGCGCTGCTGGACTATGGCTTTGCCACGTTCGAACGCGTCAATCTGACGGATTCCATTGAACTGCCGGAAATTCGGATTCGATACGGAACCGAAGAATCTGTACAGCCGGTCTGCGATGCGGACACGTCTGTCCTGCTGGCACGTGGAAAAAAGGAACGGCTGCTGCAGACCGTCGAAATCAGTGAAGAGCTGAATGCACCGATTCAGGCCGGAGAGGTGGTCGGAACGATCATCGTCACCTGCGAAGAAGAAGAAATTGCGCGCGTTCCGATCATCGTACAGACAGCGGTGGAGCGGCTGTCCTGGCTACAGGCCTTTTCAAGGCTGTTGAGCGCATTCAGAGTTTTTTAGAAAAGCGGATCCGAATCGGCGAGCGAATGCAGAACCGGTTTGGATCCGACTGCTTTATGCCTGCAATCCGACAATGACTGCACACCAGTTGTTGTCAATCTGGACGGCTTGAATGGCAAAACCGGCCTTCTGAACGGCAGAGAGAATGTCTTCCAGTCGGGCATCGATGATACCGGAGAGGATCAATGTGCCCTTGGGGCTGAGCAGCTCTTTGGCCTTTGGCAGCAATGCCAAAATGACGTCAGCGACAATATTCATGACGATGAGATCGTAGCCGCCAGGGCGATCTGCGCAGGACGAATCCCGGCAAAGATCGCACGCATGAAACTCGGTCCGATCGGATACATGGTTCAGGGCAGCATTGCTGCGGGAGACTTCAGCCGCTTTCTGATCAATATCGGCGCCGACCACATAGCTCGCGCCGAGCAGGGCCGCGATAATCGAGAGAATACCGCTGCCGCAGCCCATATCCAGTACGACTTCCCCACCATGAATCCGCTCCTCCAGCGCTTTCATGCACAGCTGTGTCGTTTCGTGCGTTCCGCTGCCGAATGCCAGGCCGGGATTGCAGACAAAGACAACACGCCCCTCCGGGTCGTCCAGCGTTTCCCATTCCGGCTTCACATAGAGCCGCTCACCGACTTTGAACGGCTTGTAGTATTTCATCCAGGCGGTGGCCCATTCGGCGTCATCGGTGACTGTGAAGCTGATGGCCAGGGTGCCAAAATCGATATCATCACGGGCTGTCCGCAGTTCAGACGTTGCAGCTTGCAGGAGCTCCATCAACTCGTCCTGCTGATCCTCGTCGCTGACATAGAGGGTGATCCGGGAAACGCCTTGTTTTGCCTGAAGCAGGGATTCATCCACATAATCCCAGCAGGTTCGATTGTTTTCCAGAAAGTCTTCAAAGTCTTTCTCGTCTTCAATTGCAAAATCTTCCAGACCAATCGCAATCAGTTTATCGGAAAGCGGTTCAATGCCTTCCGATGTCGTATCGATGTGAATTTCCAGCCAATTCATAAAGCTGACTCCCCTTTTTTCTCTTGTCGATGAAGGTCGCGTTCATCCTTCAGATCAAACAGCAAATCAATCAGTGACAGGTGATACGGGATAAAGCGCCCGTCATGAATCATTTCATGGATTTCTTCACGTGAAGCCCAGCGCAGTTCAGAGACTTCTTCCGGCTGCGGCGTCAACGCTGCAATGTCCACGGGGTGCGTGAGGATATAAAAATCATCAAAACCGGTTTCGAAGTTAGCGGTGAAAGCAGGTCGAATCCGGGTCAGGTCAAGTGAAAGTCCAATTTCCTCGCGCATTTCCCGTTCGGCTGCGGCACGGGAATCGTCACCGGCAATGGCGCTGCCGCCGACAGAAAAATCCCACAGATCCGGCCAGCCGCTCTTAAAAGGCTGACGATGCTGAATCAGCATCCGACCGGCTTCATCGAAAATACAAATGTGTACAACCAGATGGTAGGTTCCGGGCGGCTGAGGCTCTCCGCGTTGCATCGTACCGGGCAGGCGATTCCGGTATTCGTCAAACAAATCCCAAAGCTCCATATCCCCTGCTCTCCTCCTAATCTGTGAGGCCTTTCAGACCGGCAAAATCGAGTGTTGCAAAATAATCCTTCGGGGTTTCGGCGCGGCGAATCATCGAAACAGAACCGTCTTCATGGAGCAGCAGCTCAGCTGAGCGCAATTTGCCATTGTAATTGTACCCCATGGAATGCCCGTGCGCCCCTGTATCGTGAATGAAAACGTAGTCGCCGATTGCAATTTCGGGCATCTTGCGATCAATGGCGAATTTATCGTTGTTCTCACAGAGCGAACCGGTGACATCGTATGTGTGTGTACAGGGAGCATTTTCCTTGCCAAGCACCGTAATATGGTGATAGGCGCCGTACATGGCGGGGCGCATCAGGTTGCAGGCACAGGCATCCAGGCCGATGTAATCCTTATAGGTGCGTTTTTCATGAATGACGCGGGAAACCAGTGCGCCGTAGGGCGCGAGCATATACCGTCCAAGCTCCGTATAAATCCGAACATCTGTCATACCGGCCGGCACAAAAATCTCCTCGTAGACGCGGCGGACGCCGTCTCCGACACGCATGATATCCACGGCTGGCTGATCCGGCAGATACGGGACGCCGATGCCGCCGGAGAGGTTGACAAATTCAATTTTCACACCGAGCTTGTCCGATAAATTACGTGCAACCGTGAACAGCTCCCGCGCCAGTGTCGGATAGTATTCCTCGGTCGATGTGTTGCTGGATAAGAATGCGTGCAGACCGAAGCGCTTGACACCGCGATCCCGTAAAATACGGATGCCTTCAAATAACTGTTCCGGCGTGAAGCCGTATTTGGCATCGGCCGGTGCATTCATGATGGAGTTGCTGATTGAAAAGGTGCCGGGGTTGTAGCGGCAGCTGATGACCTCCGGCAGACCGGCCGCCTGTTCCAAAAAGTCAATATGCGAAATGTCGTCCAGATTGATGGTCGCGTTAAGCTTGCGTGCCAATACAAAGTCTTCAGCCGGTGTATCATTGGAGGAAAACATGATGTGGTCACCGGTGATTCCACAGGCTTCCGACAGCATCAATTCTGTATAGGAGGAGCAATCGGTGCCGCAGCCGACCGATGCCAGCAATTTCAGGATAAAGGGGTTCGGCGTTGCTTTGACAGCGAAAAATTCGCGATAGCCTGGGTTCCAGGAAAACGCCTGATACAGTTTTTCGGCATTTTTGCGGATGCCTGCTTCGTCATAAATATGAAACGGCGTCGGATACTGTGCCGCAATTTTCTCGATGATTTCTTTTGTGACAAACGGTGACTTCATGTAATACCATCCTGTTCTGATTCTGCGTAAATTGGCAAAAAGCTGCTGTGTCAAATCGATCCAGATTATATTATACGCAAATTATCAAACACTGTCAACGTGAATTCAGTACAAGGATTGATTTCTGCTTTTCGTGCTTTACCACAGAAATTAACAGAATGCAGACCAGTAGATTTGGAATGGCCATCAAGGCCGTTGCGATATCCGTGACAGCGAACACCGCCCGAAGCCTGGCACCGGCGCAGAATACCGGAAGGATCGCGTAAATCAACCGGTACATCCGTTTCAGCGTCTGCGAAGAGGAAAAGTACGCCAGGCATTGTTCACCGTAGAACGACCAGGAGGCCAGTGTTGCTAAAACCAGCAAAACCATTGTAGCGTTGACGATAAATGCACCACAGCCGGGCAGAAAATATGCAAAGGCATCTGTCACGAGCGTGGTGGCAGAGCGATTGGGAAGCTCACCCGCCATCAAAACGACGAGGGATGTAAACGTGCAAAAGACAACGGTATCCAAAAATGGGCCGGTCATTGAAATAAGTCCCTGACGATGTGCGCTGGGTTCATTTGTCGCAGAGGCGAGAATGGGCTCTGTCCCCATTCCGGCTTCGTTCGAATAGATGCCACGCGCCATGCCGTACCGGATGGCACCACCAACCAGACCGCCGAGCCCGGCGCGGAGAGAAAAAGCATCTTTCAGAATAGACGCAATCGCCATCGGCAGCCGATGGTGGTAGCAGATCATGATCCAGATGGATGAGCCGATAAAAAAGATGGACATCACCGGCACGAGAAAGCCGGAAATTCTGGCGATTCGCTTCCCGCCACCCAATAAGGTGAAACCGGCAAACAGACTCAAAAAGAGGCCGGTGACGATGGGCGGAATTCCATAGCTCTCCCGTAGTGTACTGCCGAGAGCACCAGAAGGAAGTGCATCTGCCATAGTCAGCGAGATCAGAATCCCGGAGGCTGCAAACATGCAGGCCGTTTTCCGATATCCGATATCCCGCATGACATACATGGGGCCACCGTAATGCCCCTGAGAGGCAGAACGCCTGTGCAGGACGGACAATACGCTTTCGGCATAGCGTGCGGCCATACCCAATAAAGCAGAAACCCACATCCAGAAAATTGCGCCTGCTCCGCCCAAAAGGATCGCTGAGCTGACGCCAATGATATTGCCGGGTCCCATGACGGCACCGAGAGCGGCCAGTAAGGCTCCAGTGGCGGAAAAACCGTTTTTGTCATCTGATTTTGGATGGCGCAGATCGGAGCGAATGGCTGCAAATGCCTGGAACAACCCAGTGAACTGAATCCAACGCAGCTGAATGGAAAAAAAGAGCCCACTCCCAACAAAGAGGCAGAGTGTCGGAATGCCCCATACAACGGCACTAATTTGTTCGAGAAAAGCCGTCATTGAACAAACCTCCCCATGAATTTCTAAACCGAAAATCCTATTGGATGTGTATGCGCCACCCTTGCAAATATGCGTTGAAATCCATTCGTGGAACGCTGTCCCCTGCCGGATATCCGTCTGTTTCGAATGAAAAGACGGGTTGAAAAAAGAGTATGTTTCTGGTGAAACATACTCTTTTTCAATCAAATCATTTCGTTCTGCTTTGAGCTTCCTGATCCAGCCGATCCAGCTCGGCCATCCAGAGCGATGCGAACGCATCACTTGGCATCCGCCAGTCGCCACGCGGCGAAAGGGAAAGTGAGCCAACCTTCGGCCCATCCGGCAAACAGGAGCGCTTGAATTGCTGCGAGAAGAAACGGCGGTAGAAATTGTGGAGCCAGTACCGCAAAGTTGAGTCATTGAATTCGTTGGCAAAGGCATCGCGGGCGATGCGAAGTACTTTGGCCGGGTCATATCCGCGCCGAATGCAGTAAAACAGGTAGAAGTCATGTAGCAGGTATGGCCCCACCAATTCCTCTGTTTTCTGAGCAATTTCTTCCCCATTGCCCGGCAGCAGCTCCGGACTGACCGGTGTATCCAGAATGTCCCGCAAGACCGATGCCAGCTGCGGATTGTCTGCGGCAGCGGCTTCATGCGCGACGAGATGACGAATCAACGTTTTGGGTACGGATGCATTGACGCCGTACATCGACATATGATCTCCGTTATAGGTCGCCCAGCCAAGCGCCAGCTCACTCAAATCGCCGGTGCCGACGACTAGGCCGCCCTGCTCGTTAGCCAGATCCATGAGCACCTGCGTGCGTTCACGTGCCTGTGCATTTTCAAAGACGACATTGTGGTTATCCGGATCGTGTTCGATATCTGCAAAATGGCGGGAGACCGATTCGGCGATGTTGATCGTCTTTGCGGGTATGCCGAGGAGCTGACAAAGCGTAACCGCGTTGTTTTTGGTTCGGGCGGTCGTGCCGAAGCACGGCATGGTGACAGCCGTGATCTCCGTGACCGGACGATTGAGCAAGGACATGGCGCGGACTGCAACCAGAAGAGCCAGGCAGGAATCCAAACCACCGGAAATCCCGATCACCAGAGACTTGGCAGATGTGTGCCGAACGCGGCGGGCAAGGCCATGCGCCTGAATTTGCAGGATGTCTTCACAGCGCCGCTGGCGAAGGACGGGATCCTGAGGGACAAACGGTTCCTTCGCAAAGTGTCTGGAAAGTGGTGTCGGATGGATTTGCAGATCAAATGCAATCTTCTCATATCCCGTCGTATCAACCTGATGCGAGGAAATTCTCCGACGTTCTGCGGCGAGATAGGCTACATCGATTTCACTCATTGCAAAACCGCGATCAAATGGAGTGGTTTCGGCCAGAATGGAGCCGTTTTCGCCGATCAGATGATGCGCGGCAAAAACCATATCAGTTGTAGATTCGTCCTCTCCGGCATCCGCGTAGACATACCCGCAGAGCAGCCGGGCAGACTGCGAGGAAACCAGCATACGACGGTAATCGCTCTTGCCGACCGTTTCGTTGCTGGCAGACAGATTGCAGATGATGGTGGCGCCGGCACGGGCGTGTCTGATGGACGGCGGAGCTGCGACCCACAAATCTTCACAGATTTCAACGCCGACCTGCAACTCCGAAAGCTGCAGCGCACAAAAGAGCAGATGCGTGCCGAAGGGAACCGTTTGACCGTTGACCGTGATCTGAGCATTGTCAGCAGGAGCGGGTGAAAAATAGCGCGGTTCGAAAAACTCCGCATAGTCCGGCAGATGGGTCTTTGGAACGATACCGAGAAGATGACCATCAAACAGTACAGCGGCACAGTTATACAGCTTCTGGTTGTTTGCAATGGGAAGGCCGACCAGCACCAGCAGATTTTTACCACGTGTCGACGCTGTAATCCGTTCCAGCGCGTGCAGTGCCCCCTGCAAAAGGGTCTGCTGCAAAAAAAGATCCCCACAGGTGTACCCGGTGATGCACAATTCCGGAAGCGTCAAAACCGATACCTGGGATTGTACAGCCTGATCAATTGCATCAATGATTCTGTCGGCGTTGTACGCGCAATCGGCAACGCGCAACGCCGGAGAAAACGCAGCAACACGAACAAATCCGTTCTGCATAAAAAACCTCCGTTGATGGTTCACATTCATTTGAAAAATATGGGTATTCGATCGGTATACGTAGAAAAACACCGACTTTCAAAAAAGTCGGTGTTTTCTGGTGGAGATAAGCGGGATCGAACCGCTGACCTCTTGAATGCCATTCAAGCGCTCTCCCAGCTGAGCTATACCCCCATGAACATTTTGAATGTCGAGCACTGCGCTCAACGAGGTATATTATACCAGATATCATTTCGTTTGTCAAGCCTCAAACGAAAATTTCTTCAAAAAAATTTCTGCCCGCCACGCGGATGAGCGAAGGCGGGCAGAATTCGCATTCTTACTCGTTGGAAAGAACGTCATTCATCGAATACAGACGCTTTTCCTGAACCGAAGCCATGTACTGTGCTGCGCGCAGTGCGCCGGATGCAAACACTTCCCGACTGGATACGCTGTGCGACAGTGTAATCACCTCATTATATCCGGCAAAAATCACATCGTGATCGCCGCAAATGGTGCCGCCGCGGATGGAATGGATGCCGATTTCATCTTTGGAGCGGGGTTTGCGGACGGAATGCCGATCATAAACGTATTGTTTGCCGTCATCAAATGCTGAAGCGGCGGCGTCCGCAAGCATCAGCGCAGTGCCGCTGGGTGCATCGAGCTTTTGATTGTGATGCTTTTCGACGATTTCGATATCAAACTGGGTGCCGAGAATCGCAGCGGCCTTTTGCGTCAGCATGGCCAACAGATTCACACCGAGTGACATATTGGCTGATCGAAACAGCGGCACCTGTTTCGATGCTTCCTGAATGGCCTGAAGGTCGTCCTCCGTGTAGCCAGTGGTTGCCAGAATGGCCGGAATCTGATGTTCAACTGCGTAGTGCAGGATAGACGGCAATGCGGATACATGTGAGAAGTCAATGATCACATCGGCCGTCCCGGTGTATTCTGCAATGTCCTTGTAAACCGGGAAGCTGGAAGACGGTTGGCAAACCCGATCAACGCCTGCAACGATGACGGCATCGTATGTGTCTACGATGGAAGCGATGGCATGTCCCATACGCCCGTTGCAGCCGGATAAAATGATTTGAATCATGGAAAAACCTGCCTTATCTGTCAAAGTAGAATCGTGAGAACAGAGACAAGCCGCTCTGAGCTATCACCTACAGAGCGGCTTGCACCGTTATTGTAAGAGACCCGTTCTGCGCAGTGTCTGCTCAAGCAACGCCTTGTTGGCGGCACCCATTTCACACAGCGGCAGACGCATGGAGGAAGAACAGAGCCCCATCATGCCCATTGCGGTTTTGACCGGAATCGGGTTGACTTCCAGGAAGAGATTGTGCATCAGATCGTAATTCTCGATCTGGAGGTCTTTGGCGGTCTGATAGTCGCCACGAAAGAAGCTCTGGCAAAGATTTGACATAAGCCGGGGTGCCACGTTGGAAACGACCGAGATGACACCCTTTCCGCCGAGCGCCAGAATCGGGACGACCTGATCATCATTGCCGCTCCAGATATTCAGCTCATCGCCGCAGAGATGACGGGTATGAGCAATCAGAGAAAAGTCCCCTGACGCTTCCTTGACGCCGTTGATCATCGGGTGCTTGGAGAGCTCATAATACGTGTCTGCGTGGATGGATAATCCGGTACGGGAAGGAACATTGTAGAGGATCATCGGGACGTGGACGCGATCTGCCAGATATGTGAAGTGGCGAATGAGACCGGCCTGTGTGGTTTTGTTATAATACGGAGTGACCTGAAGAAGTGCATCTGCGCCGACATCTTCAGCAAACAGCGAGAGCTGCAGCGAATAAGCCGTATCGTTGGAGCCGGTACCGGCAATGACCGGGATTCGACCATTCACAACCTTGACGCAGAAGCGGATGCATTCTTTGTGTTCTTCGTCTGTTAAGGCAGCAGCCTCACCGGTTGTTCCGCAAATCGTAATACAATTGGTGCCACCGGCGATTTGCAGCTCGATCAATTCCTCGAGCTTGGCATAATCGACCGAATAGTCATCGCGAAAAGGCGTTACAAGAGCAACACTGGCTCCGGTAAATACTGGCTTTTTCATATTATCACCTGTTTATCCTTTTGGATAAACCTCCTTTTTTAAGAATAACAGGACTTATCCCCTGCTGCTGAGAAACGGTTTGGATGCTTATTGGGCGGCTCTCTTGACGACGTAGCCCTTTGCGCAAAGCAATTCGGCCATCAGGACACCGCCGCCGGCTGCACCGCGGAGTGTATTATGAGAAAGACAGACAAACTTGATGGTGTACTGCGAGTCTTCGCGCAGACGACCAATGGAGACGGCCATACCGTTTTCGAGCATACGATCCAAACCGGTCTGCGGTCTGTTGTCTTCTTCGAAATAGTGGAGGAACTGTTTCGGTGCGCTGGGCAGATTCAGGCGCTGTGCTTCGCCCTGGTAGGAACACCAGCGGGCTTTGATGGCATCCAGGCCGGGGTTGTTCTGCAGCTTGACAAAAACCGCAGCCAAATGGCCGTCGCTGACCGGAACGCGAATGCACTGTGTGGTGATCGGAACACGATTGGAGGGAACGATCACGCCGTTTTCAATGGTTCCCCAGATCTTCCCCGGTTCTTTCTCACTTTTTTCCTCTTCGCCGCCGATAAAGGGAATCACGTTATCGACCATTTCGGGCCATGTATTGAAATTCTTTCCGGCACCGGAAATTGCCTGATAGGTGCAGGCCAGAGCGCGTTCAACGCCCAGATCCAGCAGCGGATGAATGGCAGGTACATAGCTCTGCAGGGAGCAATTCGATTTGACAGCAATGAAGCCGGTGGAGGTTCCCAGCCGTTTCCTCTGCGCATGAATAATCTCAGCGTGTTCAGCGTTGATTTCGGGAACAATCATCGGGACATCCGGCGTGAAACGGTTGGCCGAGTTGTTGGACATAACCGGGCAGCCGAGCCTGGCATACGCTTCTTCCAGTGCTTTGATTTCGTCCTTCTTCATATCGACGGCGCAGAAGACAAAATCAACGGAGGATGCGATTTCCTCCATATCGGCGATGGCGTCCCGAACGATAATATTCGCGAACGCCTCGGGCATGGGTGTATTCAGCAGCCAGCGTTTACCGGCGGCTTCGCGATAGGTTTTCCCTGCGGAACGCGCACTTGCAGCCAGCGTGGTCACTTCAAACCACGGATGTCCGTCCAACAGTGTTGCAAAGCGCTGACCGACCATTCCGGTTGCACCGATAATACCAACTTTGTATTTGTCCATTCAAAAAACATCCCTTCGTTGCCGGTGTTTTCACCGGCAGATGATCTGATTCGGATTCGAGCTGATCAAAACAGCTTTCCTCTGTACTCTGTCAAATGTAAAATCTCAGGAAACGGTTTTTCTGCCTTGAAATGCTGCTGAATATCGTGTATAATATAGATTGATTCGCAGGGGATTCGACAGAATCTGCCGTTGCTTTCCAGATTACTTTATATTATAACAAACTGCTTTTCTACTGTCAACCGCTGTCCTTCGGAACAGCCGAAAAAAATCGCGATTGACTGCATTTTTACGGAGGTACTATCGTGACGAGACATCACAAAACGTACAGGGTATCCGCTTTTCTGCTGATGCTGGTCTGTCTCTGCGTGCTGGCACCCGCCGTCATGGCGGATCCGGCAGACGAAACGGATTATTCAGCATATATGGTTCGAACCGGCCTGTCATATGGCTCCAGCTCCCTGACCACAGCCAACTTCCAGGTGGCATCCGGCACCGGGACGGGCTTTGATGCCGGTTATTTTGGGGATGATCGGCAATTTGTCCCGCTCTATACGATTGCCGGCGAAACGGAAATCACAGTGATCAGGAGCCGGAACTATAGCCTGGTTTCCGCTTCCTATGTGTCAGAAGGCTCAGATACGACAAATGTCGTGGGTGGATATCATATTGAGCTGGGTGTTTCTTTTGACGATCAGTCGGCACTGGATCGTGCCGTATCGGATGTTTATGCGGCAACCAACTACTTTTCCTATCCTGCGTATACTGCCAATGGTTATCGCGTCCGAATCGGCCGGTATCTCTCGGAATCGAGCGCCGCTGAGGATTTGTCTGTGATTGCTGAGCGCCTTGCAGCGCTGTATCCGGATGCACAGCTGAAAATCGTGGGGATGGGAACGAACGGTTACACGGTTTTGCGAACCGGCACCCGACATATTCTCTATGAGTTTGACGGCGCATCCAGGCAACTCGGCATTCAGGCTATCGGCGGAGACCATCCGGAGACATGGCATAAGGGCTACAAATACTACGGCGGATTTGATTTTGGCAACACCAGTGCGACGTCCATGGCCGTGATCAGTGTGGCAACGCTGACAGATTATGTCAAGGGCGTCACGCCGTACGAATTGAATACCAACTGGCCGGAGGAATCCCTGAAGGCTCATGCGCTGTGCGCGCAGACGTTTGCCATCACCAATCGAAACCGCCACGCAAGCTATGGCTTTGATGTCTGTACGGGACAGCACTGCCAGGTTTATCGGGGTACCACTTCCCTGACACAGAAAATCAGTCAATGCGTCGATGCGGTGTCCGGGCAGATTATTACATACAACGGCAAACCGATTGATGCGGTCTACCATTCCTCTAATGGCGGCTGGACCGAAAATTCCGAGAACGTCTGGGTCGCACAGGTACCCTATCTGAGAAGCGTGCCGGATACTTTTGAAACGCTGTCGTATGAAAATAACGGCTTGTGGGAAACCAGCATTACAAGCGCACAACTGACAGCCAAGCTCAACGCCAATGGCTATGCAATCGGCAAGGTTACCAGCGTCTCGATTGCAAGATTAACGGAGGCCGGAAGCGTATACAGTCTGGCCATTTCGGACGGCACCAAAACGGTGACGCTCAGTAAGGAAAATATGCGGATGGTGCTCGGCACATCTGTCCTGTTGAGCCAGAATTTCCGTGTGGTCAACGACGGGAAGATCTACCTGAATCAGGGCGATGCAACGCTTTCTGACCTGTACGGATGCAGTGTGATCAACGGCAATGGCCAGATAACCACGCTTTCTTCCTCGGCACCGACTGTTCTGACCGGCAGCGGTACGGAAACGCTGACGCCTGAAAACACGGACTCCTCGGTGTTCTATTTTTCCGGAAAAGGATGGGGACACAGTCTTGGACTGAGCCAGATCGGCTCCAGAGGAATGTCGTGGCAGGGCTGGACATACGACCAGATTATTCACTATTACTACACCGGCGTTCGCATTACCGGCCTGGATGACTGACCCGGCGGAATCGAACCTGTAAAATATCGGACAGATGCATTCCATCCCGGCTATTGCTATGGTATGCATCCCGAAAAAGAAATGAGATTCATTGGAATGAAAACAACCGATTTTTTTTATGATCTTCCGCAGGAACTGATTGCGCAGACGCCTTGCGCCAATCGGGACGGTTCCAGAATGCTGCACCTCCCCCTCAACGGAGATTCAATTCAACATACCATGTTCCGAAACCTCCCGGAATTTCTGAATCCGGGAGATTGTCTGGTCATGAATGATTCGCGTGTCATGCCGGCCAGACTGCTCGGCACGCGCCCCGGTGGCGGTGCAGCGGAATTGCTCCTGTTAAAACCTCTGGGCGGAGATGACTGGGAGGTTCTGGCACGTCCGGGACGAAAGCTGATGCCCGGCGCGATCGTTTCCTTTGGTGAGGCCATGTCGGCAGAAATCTGCTCCGTCGGGGAAAATGGTTTGCGCCATGTCCGGTTCCGTTATTCCGGCGACTGGAATCTTTTGCTGGAGGAATTGGGACGAAC
The DNA here is from genome assembly GCA_964515055.1 of uncultured Oscillospiraceae bacterium. GTDB lineage: Bacteria > Bacillota > Clostridia > Oscillospirales > QAMX01 > QAMX01. Next base: position 22,423 of record CAZEUG010000007.1, read on the forward strand.
GCCGTTGCCGCCGTATATCAAGCAGGAGTTGTCTGACCGCGAGCGATATCAGACGGTCTACTCAAAACACATGGGCTCAGCGGCCGCACCGACAGCGGGACTTCATTTCACGGAAGCCATGCTGGATACGCTGCGAGCAAAAGGGGTTCACACGGAATTTGTGACGCTGCACGTGGGTCTGGGCACATTCCGGCCGGTTCAGGAAGAAACGATTGAAGCGCACAAAATGCATACGGAAACATTCTCCATTTCTGCCGAAACGGCGCAGCGCATCAATGATGCCAAGGCGGCCGGAGGTCGTATAATTGCGATTGGTACCACTTCCTGTCGCGTGCTGGAGTCTGTTGCGGATGAACAGGGACGGCTCCGCGAAATGCATGGCGAGACTGATATTTTCATTTATCCGGGATACCGTTTCAAAATTCTCGATGGACTGTTTACCAACTTCCATTTACCGGAAAGCACGCTGCTAATGCTGGTGTCGGCACTGGCCGGCCGTGAACGGATTTTGAGTGCCTATCAGGAAGCGGTGCGCGAACGGTATCGGTTTTTCAGCTTTGGCGACGCGATGCTGATTCTGTAGCACAGCTGTATCCCTGGTTTGGAACCAGTCGGATGAAAGCAGAAGCGATCAGAAGGCAGATGTGATGAAAGAAAGACGGCAACCATACGGTTGCCGTCTTTCTTTGTGTCGTTCAGCGGAAATCTGGAAACCAGCCTCACAAAATGCAGACTTTGAAATGGCTCATTCTGATCAGCTTTCCAATGGGATTGTCTGCAGCGCTGATGCTCCCTGTCTGCCTGAAACATTGAGGTTTGGACGCACCTGAGCTTTTGTCAAAAAAGAGTTGCCTGCAGGAATAAAAAGGAACGCAAAAATCGTCGCCAGTCGGGATATACACCCGGCTGGCGACGACGAAATAATTGGCGTTCAAAAAACGGAAGAAAGAATTATTCCTCGTAGAATTCGACTTTCTTCTTCAGCAGATCGTACTTCTTCTTCGCGTTATTCGCTGCTTTTTCGAACAGCTCGGTAGCGCGCTCCGGCGACTGCTGCATCAGGCGGCTGTAGCGGGCTTCACCCTTGATGAAGTCGATATAATCCGCGGTCGGCTCTTTGGAGTCGAGGGAGAACGGATTCTTCCCTTCCTTCTTGAGCGACGGGTTGAAGCGGAAGAGCTGCCAGTAGCCAGCTTCGACCGCACGTTTCATTTCGGACTGGCAATTGGTCATGCCGCCCTTGATGCTGTGCATTTCGCACGGTGCATAGCCGATGATGATGGACGGACCCGGATAGGCCTCTGCTTCCGCAATGGCTTTGATGGTCTGGTTCATATCGGCGCCCATAGCGATCTGAGCGACGTAGACGTAACCATAGCTCATGGCAATTGCCGCAAGATCCTTCTTGCCGATGGCCTTACCGGCTGCAGCGAACTGTGCGACCTGGCCAATCTGCGAAGCCTTGGAGGCCTGACCGCCGGTGTTGGAGTAAACCTCGGTATCGAAGACCATGATGTTGACATCTTCACCGGATGCAATGACATGATCCAGACCGCCGAAGCCGATATCGTATGCCCAACCGTCGCCGCCGAAAATCCAGATCGATTTCTTGGCGAGGTAATCCTTTTCGGCCAGAATCTCTCGTGCAAGCGTGCAGGCATCGCACTTGCAGATTTTGCCGTTGGCCAGCCACTCAGCTTCATACGGGGTGCCGGAAAGATCGATGGCGTCTTCCAGAGCGGCGATGTATGCTTCTGTGGCAGCTGTGTTGGCCTTGCCGTCGTTGTACGTATCGAGCCATGCCTGTGCGGCGGCTTTCAAATCTGCTGCTGCATATTCAACAGCGAGCAGAGCTTCGGTCTTGCCCTTGAGCTTTTCGCGAAGCGTCTTCTGGCCGAGGTACATACCGAGACCGTGCTCTGCGTTGTCTTCGAACAGAGAGTTCGCCCATGCAGGACCCTTCTTGCTGTCGCGGTTCACCGTGTACGGTGTGGCCGGTGCGGAGCCGCCCCAGATCGAGGAACAACCGGTGGCGTTGGAAATATACATCCGTTCACCGAAGAGCTGTGTGATCAGACGGGCATAGGAGGTTTCTGCACAACCTGCGCAGGAGCCGGAGAACTCAAGCAGCGGCTGATTGAACTGGCTACCCTTGATGGTCTGCTCTGCGAACGGGAGATCCTTCTTGGAAACCTTGGCAACCGCGTAATCGAACGAGGCCTGTTCTGCGGCCTGGCTCTCCTGCGGAACCATTTTCAGAGCCTTTGTCTTGGCCGGGCAGACATTGACGCAGAGGCCGCAGCCCATGCAGTCCAGCGGGCTGATTGCAATGGCGAACTGATAGTTCTCACAGCCCTTGCCGGTCATTTTCTTCATCTTCATGCCTTCCGGTGCAGCGGCAACTTCGTCAGCGTTCAGAGCGTAAGGACGCAGCGTTGCGTGCGGGCAGACATAGGAGCACTGGTTGCATTGAATGCAGTTTTCCGGCAGCCATTCCGGGACATCCACGGCTACGCCGCGTTTTTCGTAGGCAGCAGCGCCCTGCGGGAAGGTGCCGTCCACATAGTCTTCGAAGGCAGAAACCGGCAGAGAATCGCCGTCCATTTTGGAAACCGGAATCACGATATCCTTGACAAACTTGACCAGTTCCGGACGATCACCCTTGACATTGATCGGAGCGGTATTGTCCTCGGCGGTTTTCCAGGATTCCGGAACGTCAATCTTCACGATGGCGTCACGGCCTGCATCGATGGCCTTGTAGTTCATTTCAACAATGGCTTCGCCCTTCTTCAGGTAGGACTTCTTTGCCATATATTTCATGTATTCGATGGCCTCATCGATCGGCATGATATCAGCGAGTGCGAAGAATGCAGACTGGAGCGTCGTATTCGTGCGCTTGCCCATACCGATTTCGCGGGCTTTGTCAATGGCGTTGATGGTGTAGAATTTGATATCATTCTGCGCGATATAACGCTTGACGTTTGCCGGCAGATGCTTTTCAAGCTCTTCCATATTCCACTGGCAGTTCAGCAGGAACGTGCCGCCCGGTTTGATTTCGTCAACAATGCGATAGCCCTTCAGCATATAGGAAGGAACGTGGCACGCGACGAAGTCGGCCTTGGTGATGTAATACGGAGATTTGATCGGCTGATCACCGAAGCGCAGATGCGAGATCGTGATACCGCCGGTTTTCTTGGAGTCATACTGGAAGTAAGCCTGGATGAATTTATCGGTATGGTCACCAATGATTTTGATCGAGTTCTTGTTGGCACCAACCGTACCGTCGCCGCCGAGACCCCAGAATTTGCAGCTGATGGTTCCCTTGGGTGCGGTATCCGGTGCGGGTTTTTCTTCCAGAGACAGGCCGGTGACATCGTCAACGATACCAAGCGTGAAGCGGTTCTTAGGTTCTGCTGCTTTCAGGTTTTCGTAGACAGCAAAGACGCTGGACGGCGGCGTATCCTTGGAGCCCAGACCGTAACGGCCGCCCACGACTTTGATATCATTGATACCATGTGTGGCCAGTGCGGTCACGACGTCGAGATAGAGCGGTTCGCCCAGAGAACCCGGTTCCTTGGTGCGATCCAGAACCGCGATTTTCTTTGCGGTGGACGGGATGGCTGCGATCAGCTTTTCGGCGCTGAACGGACGGTACAGGCGAACCTTGATCAGGCCGACCTTTTCACCGGCGGCGCACATATAGTCAATGACTTCTTCTGCGACATCGCAGATCGAGCCCATTGCGATGATGACGCGGTCTGCATCCGGGGCACCGTAGTAGTTGAAGAGCTGGTAGTCAGTGCCAAGCTTGGCGTTGACCTGTGCCATGTAATCTTCCACGATGGCCGGCAGAGCATCATAATACTTGTTGCAGGCTTCTCTGTGCTGGAAGAAGATATCGCCGTTTTCGGCGGAGCCGCGAAGCACCGGATGTTCCGGATTCAGAGCATGAGAACGGAACTGCGCAACAGCGTCCTTGTCGATCATATCCTGGAGGTCGTTGTAATCCCAGACTTCGATTTTCTGAATTTCGTGCGATGTGCGGAAACCATCAAAGAAGTTGATAAACGGAACGCGACCTTTGATTGCAGAAAGATGCGCAACAGCGCCAAGGTCCATAATTTCCTGCGGATTGGACTCAGCAAGCATTGCATAACCTGTCTGGCGGCACGCATAGACGTCAGAGTGATCACCAAAAATGTTCAACGCATGAGACGCAACACAACGTGCGGAAACGTGGATGACATTCGGAAGCAGTTCCCCGGCGATTTTGTACATATTCGGGATCATCAGCAGAAGCCCCTGAGAGGCTGTATAAGTGGTAGTCAGGGCACCGGCTGCCAGGCTGCCGTGTACGGCACCAGCAGCACCTGCTTCAGACTGCATCTCGATGACCTTGACTTTTTCACCGAAAATGTTCTTCAGCCCACCGGCAGACCAAGTGTCGGTCATTTCGGCCATGGGGCTGGACGGCGTAATCGGATAGATCGCAGCAACCTCTGTAAACGCATAACTGACGTGCGCAGCAGCGGTATTGCCATCCATCGATAACTTTTTTCTGGCCATTGTGTGTATTCCTCCTGTTTGTAAGATACCATACAGATTACCGGAAAAACCCGGAAGCGCAACAGTACGCCGGGGTCAGTCTGTTTACGAACCCGGTATGCTGATACGCTTTCCTATATTATACATTTTTTTCGGCCGTTTGTAAACGGGGTACATGAAATAAATCATGGATTTTCAGGGAAAAATGTGGTATAATGATCTGGCAGGCGTGTGCGAATGCATTCCCTGCCGTTGTTGGCACCGTTGCCAAAACGTGGTAGCGCCGCAATTTGTGGTAGGAAGGAATTTTGTAACATGACGAGGTATGTAATTATCCTGTGCGACGGCATGGCAGATCGCCCGGTCGATATCCTGAATGGCCGGACGCCGCTGGAAGCAGCGGATACACCCAATATGGATCGAATTGCAGCACGGGGGCAAGTGGGTCGTATTCGCACCTTGTATGAAGAACTGCCAAAGGGCAGTGATGTAGCAAACCTGTCGATTCTGGGCTATGACCCGCATCGATATTATACGGGGCGTTCCCCGATCGAAGCACTGGGGCTCGGCATTCCGCTGAATGCGGATGATACGGTGTTTCGCATGAACCTGGTGACATTGTCGGAAGATGAGCCGTTTTCTCAGAAAACCATGCTGGATCACAGTTCCGATAAAATCACAACAGAAGAAGCGACCGAACTGGTGGAAGCGCTGGCCGATCAGCTGGGTACAGAAGTGGAACGGTTTTATACCGGGGTCAGCTACCGGCACATTTTCGTTCTGAGCCACACGGCTTTTGACGGTACCCTGACGCCGCCGCACGATATTCTCGGCCAGACCATTGCATCCTATCTGCCCGCCGGTGGTCGGAGTGAGGCTCTCATCCATATGATGGAACGGAGCTATGAAATTCTGTCTGCACATCCGGTGAACCGTTCGCGTGTGGCACGGGGACTTCGGCCTGCGAATTGTCTGTGGCTGTGGGGAGACGGAAAAAAACCGGCCTATGAATCCTTTCAAGCAAAAACAGGCATCGAACGCGCCAGAATGATCACGGCGGTTCCGTTGCTGGAGGGGTTGGCTGTCGGGATGGGCTTGGAGCATCCGAAAATTCCGGGCGCAACCGGTGAATACGATACCAACTATGCCGGAAAGGCCGCCTCTGCAATTGAAGCGCTCCAAAACGGCTATTCGTTTGTCTTTATCCATATTGAAGCGCCGGACGAATGCGGGCACGATGGCGATGCTCTGCTGAAGCAAAAATCCATTGAACAGATTGACCGCCACATTGTCGGCCCGGTGTATGATGCTTTGGAGTCTCTTGGCGAACCCTATCGCCTTCTGATTACACCGGATCATGCAACGCCTGTGTCTGTCCGGACGCACACCTCGGAAATGATTCCGTTTTTGCTCTGTGACAGCCGAAAGCATACAAAGGGTGCCTGCTTTACGGAAAAGAGCGCGCAGACAGCGGAGCTGGTGATTGAGGATGGGTATACCCTGCTGGGACGGCTGATGCAGGAATCGGCTGAATAAATTCACTTTTTTTCAGAACAGGCATGATTTGCGTCATGCCTGTTCTGTCGTATGAAAAGAAAGCCATGTGGCGGACGTTGACTCTGTTTGGTGCAAAAAAACGATACTTTGATGCACGGAGACTCTTTACAGGCATGAAGGCTTGTGTTATAATATATGTGTAGGATTTTCAGTATGGCAGCATGGATTTGAGCGGATGTGACTCGTCTCGAATCCGAAAGCAGCAACAACTCTCAGAACGGAAGGATGGTTTGAATGATGCACATTTCTGATCATTTCGGTTTGCGGTTGATCCAATGACGAGGCAGATGATTTCGGCCTCTTTCGAGGATATTCCCGCACCGTTTTTTTATAAACGGTTATTACAAACCGAAGGATGATACGATATGCTGATTAAAATTAGTCTGTTGATTCTCTTTTGCATAGTCATGATTGCGATTGGTCTTGCAACGCGTCGACGCTCTCAGGGTGTTGACGATTTCGTGCTGGGCGGACGTTCTGTTGGTCCGTGGCTGACGGCGTTTGCCTATGGGACAAGTTATTTTTCGGCCGTGGTTTTCATTGGTTATGCCGGACAGTTTGGCTGGAAATATGGGCTGTCCTCCACCTGGATCGGCATCGGCAACGCTTTGATCGGTTCTCTACTGGCCTGGGTTGTCCTTGGGCGGAGAACACGACTCATGTCCAAGCACCTGTCAGCCTCCACAATGCCTGAGTTTTTCGGAAAACGGTATGATAGCCGCGGCCTGAAAATCGCGAGCTCGGCCATTATCTTCATTTTCATGATTCCCTATACCGCCTCTGTCTATACGGGTCTTTCCCGCCTCTTCTCCATGGCCTTTCATATCGACTACATCTACTGTATGCTGATGATGGCTGTTCTGACAGCTGTTTATGTCATCCTGGGCGGATATGTGGCGACCGCCCTGAACGATTTCATTCAGGGCATCATCATGCTGGTTGGCATTGTCGCAGTCATTGTCTCGGTTCTTTCCGGGCATGGCGGCTTTTCCAGTGCCGTTCAGTCGCTGTCTGAAGTGACGGCCGACGGCGGTGGCTTTACATCTTTGTTTGGCCCAGCTCCGCTTTCCCTGCTGGGCGTCGTGATTCTGACGTCGCTCGGCACCTGGGGACTTCCGCAAATGGTTCACAAGTTTTATTCGATCAAATCCGATGCGGCCATTCGAAAAGGCACGATTATTTCAACGATATTTGCCATGGTTGTCGCAGGTGGTTCGTATTTTCTGGGTGGCTTCGGCAGATTGTATGCTGACTGCGAAGGTGTGATTGTAGACGGTGTGGTAAAGTACGACAGCATTGTGCCGACGATGCTCTCTGGACTATCTGACATCATGATCGGGATTGTCGTGGTTCTGGTTCTGAGCGCTTCCATGTCCACGCTTTCCAGTCTGGTTCTGACCTCCAGCTCGTCGCTGACGATTGACCTCATTGACGGAACCCTTGTTAAGAATATGTCGGAGCGCATAAAAGTTCGCTGCATCCGAATTCTGATCGCGGTTTTTGTTCTGATTTCTGTCCTGATTGCTCTGGATCCGCCGACTTTTATTGCACAGCTCATGGGCATTTCCTGGGGCGCCCTCGCCGGTTCATTCCTGGCGCCGTTCCTTTATGGTCTCTTTTCTAAAAAAGTGACGCGTGCAGCGGTCTGGTCTTCCTTCATTACAGGAGTTGGCCTGACGGTTTCCGCGCTGCTGGTGAACTTCTGCGGTCTGGCCTCCTCTGCGTTCATGCAGTTTATCTGTAATCCGATCAACGCCGGTGCCATTGCCATGCTCGTCGGCCTGATTGTGGTTCCGCTGGTCAGTTTGTGGACACCCAAACTGTCGGAAGACACTGTTGCATTTTGTTTTAACGCTTATCAGAAGTAATTTCTACGTTCAGAAAAACAATCAAATGACCGGAACACCCGGCCGGAAAGGAACGGACAATTATGCAGAAAATGTTTCAACCTCAGATAGAGACGATGAAACGTGAAGAGCTTCAAGAACTTCAATTGGCAAAGCTGAAAAAACAGGTGGCGCACGCCTATAACGATGTACCGCATTATAAAAAGCTGCTGGATGAGCGCGGTGTTCGTCCGGAGCATATTCGCACGTTGAAGGATGTTTCCCTGCTCCCACTGACGACCAAGGAGGATTTACGTCAGACCTATCCTTTTGGAATGTTCGGCGTACCCAAGAAGGAAGTCGTCCGGATTCATGCATCTTCCGGCACAACGGGGAAACCGACCGTTGTCGGCTTTACCAAATCGGATCTGGATGTCTGGAGCGACTGCGTAGCGCGTCTCTGTACGGCTGTGGGTGTGACGGATGAAGATGTTGCGCAGATTTCGTTTGGATATGGTCTGTTCACAGGCGCATTGGGTCTGCATATGGGGCTGGAAAAGCTGGGCGTGTCGGTGATTCCGATTTCAAGCGGCAATACAGACAAGCAGCTGATGCTGATGGAGGATTTCGGGACAACGGTATTGATCGCAACGCCGTCCTATGCCCTGTATCTGGGTGAGATGATTCGTGAACGCGGCTTGGCAGATAAGATGAAGCTGCGAATTGGCCTGTTGGGCAGCGAAGGGTGTACGCCGGAGATGCGTGCCCAGATTGAGAAAAACATGAACCTGTTTGCCACGGACAATTATGGACTCAGTGAGTGCGGCGGTCCGGGGATGAGCGGTGAATGCTATCTGAGAAATGGCCTCCACATCGCGGAAGACCATTTCCTTTGTGAGATTATTGATTCCAACACCTTAGAGCCCAAAGCAGAGGGTGAACAGGGCGAGCTGGTTGTGACGTGTCTGTCCAAGCAGTGTCTCCCGGTTTTGCGGTATCGCACCAAGGACATTACCTCTATCGACTATTCACCGTGTCCGTGTGGCCGCACCTTTGCCAGAATGGCCAAGGTCACCGATCGAGCCGATGATATGCTGATCATCAAGGGCGTCAACGTATTCCCCTCCCAGATTGAAAGTGTTTTGATTGGCATGGAAGGAATCGGGCCGCATTATCAGCTGGTGCTTCGCCGCAAAAACTTCATGGACAATCTGGAAGTGAAGGTCGAGCTGATTGATTCGTCCTTATTGGAGCGTTTCGCGGAGCTGGAAGGGCTGCAAAAGCGCATCCATGATCGCCTGAAATCGGTTCTCGGTCTGGAATGCCGCGTTTCTCTGGTTGAACCGGGTACGCTGGAAAGATTCCAGGGAAAAGCAAAACGAGTTTTGGATCTCAGAAAAGAATCTGGAGAACAATAAAATTACCCGGAAAGGTACGGTAAACCAAATGAATTTATCCGAAAAAAAGCTGTTGCTGGGAAATGCCGCAGTTGCTCGCGGACTTTATGAATCCGGCTGTGGGTTTGTTTCGAGTTATCCGGGCACACCAAGCACGGAAATCTCGGAAGAAGCTGCCAAATATGATGAGATTTATGCAGAGTGGGCACCGAACGAAAAGGTCGCATTGGAGGCTGCTTTCGGCGCTTCGCTGGCCGGTGTCAGAAGCTTTGCGGCGATGAAGCATGTCGGCATGAACGTGGCAGCGGATCCCCTTTTTACGATGGCCTATACCGGTGTCAATGCCGGCTTGATCGTTGCGGTCGCCGATGATATGGGGATGCATTCCTCACAGAACGAACAGGACAGCCGCCATTACGCCGCCTCGGCCAAGGTGCCCATGCTGGAGCCGGCAGACTCGTCGGAATGCCTGGCATATGTCCGCGCCGCTTATGAAATCAGCGAGCAGTTTGATACACCGGTCATGCTGAGACTCTCCACGCGGATTGCACATTCGCGCTCGCTCGTCGAAACACATCCCCGCGAAGAACAGCAGCGCCGTCCATACGCAAAGAATCCGCAGAAGTATGTCATGATGCCCGCCAACGCAAGAGGCCGCCATGTCTTCGTTGAAGAGCGCATGGACGCTTTGGCGAAGATGGCGGAATCCTCTCCGCTGAACCAGGTAATCCCCGGCTCAACGAAAATCGGCGTCATTGCATCCGGCATCGCCTTCTGCTATGCACGGGAAGCCTTCGGCGACAATGCCTCCTACCTCAAGTTGGGCATGATTCATCCTATGCCGGAAAAAATGATTCGTGATTTTGCAGCTTCGGTCGATCGCCTGATCGTCATTGAAGAGCTGGACGACGTTTTCGAGACACAGATTCGCAAGCTGGGCATTACCTGTGAAGGGAAAGCGCTGTTCTCGAAAATCGGCGAATACAGCGCCGAAGCAATTCGAAAGGCTGTATATGGCGAACAGACAGAAGGATATCATTTGGAAAGTGCCGTGCCTGGCCGTCCGCCGGTTCTATGCCCCGGATGCCCGCACCGCGGTGTGTTTTATGTCCTTTCCAAGCTGAAGGTCATGGTGTCGGGCGACATCGGCTGCTATACGCTGGGTGCTCTGCCGCCGCTGGCCGCGTTGGACACAACGCTTTGCATGGGTGCTTCGATCTCTGGCCTGCATGGTTTTGTCAAAGCGTCTGGCGAACAGGCTGCGAAGAACAGTGTGGCCGTGATTGGCGACTCTACCTTCATTCATTCCGGCATTACTGGACTGATCAATATCGTCTACAATCAGAGCAATGCAACGGTTATGATTCTGGACAATTCCATTACCGGAATGACGGGGCATCAGCAGAATCCGTGTACCGGTCTGACCCTGAAAAATACACCGGCCTATGCGGTTGATCTGGAAGCATTGTGTCATGCCGTGGGCGTTCAACGCGTATCGGTCGTTGATCCGTTTGATATCGAACAGCTGGAGTCGGTTGTTAAGACGGAATTGGCAGCCGATGAACCGAGCGTCATCATTGTCCGCCGTCCGTGTGCGCTCCTGAAAAAGGTACAGCACCATGAGCCGCTCCACATTGATGCAGAGCGCTGCCGTCGATGCAAGGCGTGCATGAAAATTGGTTGTCCGGCCATTTCGTTTGACGCCGAAAAGGGTGCAACCATTGATTTCTCTCTCTGCACAGGCTGCGGTCTTTGCGAAAAGCTCTGCAAATTCGGTGCGATTGAGGGCGTTGAAGAAAGGAAGGACAGATAAGATGAGCAATATTTTGATTGTTGGCGTTGGCGGACAGGGTTCCCTGCTGGCAAGTCGAATTCTGGGCGCATTTTATGTTGGCCGTGGTCTTGATGTGAAGCTGAGCGAAGTGCATGGCATGAGCCAGCGCGGCGGCAGCGTGGTGACCTATGTTCGGGCAGCACAGCGGGTAGACTCCCCGATCATCTCTGCGCATACAGCGGATATGATTCTGTCCTTTGAGGCGCTGGAAGCGGCGCGGTATTTGGACTATCTGAAACCAAACGGTACCATTGTCACCAGTACGCAGGAAATCGACCCGATGCCGGTCATTACCGGTGCTGTCAAATATCCCAAAGATATTCTCAAGCAGCTTTCTGATGCAGGCGTTCATGTCGTTGACGTTCATGCCCTGGATCTGGCCGTGCAGGCTGGTTCCGCAAAGACAGCCAATGTCGTCATGATTGGTGCTGCATCCAATATTCTGGGCGGAGAAGAATCAGAATGGCTGTCCGTTTTGAGCGAATGTGTTCCGGCAAAATTCCTTGAGATGAATCAGAAAGCATTCCGGATTGGCCGAACCGTTCGTACAGCCCAATAAACTGATGGTGAGGATTTACCGGATTACTGCAATCCGGTAAATAGAAGAAAGGAAGATTTTTTTGGTTTGGGATCAGAATGAACAACTCCCCCGCGCCGAAATGCGCGAGCTGCAGGGCAAGCGCCTGCATGATACGGTGGTGCGGGTTTACCAGTCAGTTGAACCCTATCGGAAAAGAATGGAAGAGGCCGGTGTCACGCCGGATGATATCCAGACACTGGACGATTTGAAAAAGCTGCCCTTTACCTATAAACAGGATTTACGCGATCATTATCCCTTTGGCCTGTTTGCGGTGCCGATGGACGAGGTAGTTCGTATTCACGCCTCATCCGGCACAACGGGCAAGCAGACAGTTGTCGGCTACACGCGGAATGACCTGAGTACTTGGGGGAACGTTATGGCGCGAACCTTTACGGCAGGTGGTGTCACGCGGAAGGATATTGGACATATTTCGTATGGGTACGGACTGTTTACCGGCGGCTTGGGCGCACACGGCGGCAGTGAAGCCATCGGCTGTGCAACGGTTCCGGTTTCCACAGGCAATACCAGCCGGCAGATTCAGATCCTTCGTGATTTCGGATGCACATTTATCTGCTGCACCCCCTCTTATGCGCTGTATATTGCCGAAACGCTGGAGGAAATGGGTGTCGATCCGGCGTCGCTGCCGCTTCGCGTCGGCTTCTTCGGAGCGGAACCCTGGACGGAGAATATGCGCCGTGAAATTGAGAATCGCCTCAAGATTACGACACGTGATATTTATGGTCTGTCTGAAGTAATTGGCCCGGGTGTAGCCTTTGAATGCGAATGTCAGAGCGGCCTTCACGTCAATGAAGATCACTTTATTCCCGAAATCATCGACCCGGAAACCGGCGAAGTTTTGCCGGACGGCGTTGCAGGTGAGCTTGTCTTTACCTGCATCACCAAGGAAGCGCTGCCGCTGATCCGGTACCGTACACACGATGTATCTCGGTTGATCAAGGAGCCGTGCGCCTGCGGACGCACACTGATTCGCATGGAAAAGCCGGCAGGTCGAACCGACGATATGCTGATCATTCGCGGTGTGAATGTTTTCCCATCTCAAATTGAGTCGGTTCTTCTGGAGTATGCCGATGCAGCGCCCTATTATTTACTGGTGGTCGATCGCGTCGGCAATCTGGACACGTTAGAGGTTCAGGTGGAATTGACGGAAGAAGCATTTTCGGATCAGGTACGCGATCTGGAAAAGCTGAGCAAGGACATCCGCCGCAGCATCGAATCGACGCTGGGAATCGCTGTACGCATCAAGTTGGTTGAACCGCGTACATTACCCCGTGTGGAAGGAAAAGCAAAGCATATTCAGGATAATCGCGCCATATAAGTATCCAATCAAAATATTTTATAGGAGGAATTGAGACCATGTTGATCGATCAAATTTCCATCTTTGTCGCGAACCAGCCGGGGCGGCTGACGGAAATCACCTCCATGCTTGCAGATGCAGGGATTGATATCCGCGCCCTTTCATTGGCAGACACAACCGATTTTGGCATTCTGCGCCTGATTGTCAATGATCCGGTTGCAGCGGAAGAAACGCTCAAGCAGCACGGGCTGACCGTCAGGAAAACAAAAGTCATTGCAGCCAAGCTGGATGACGAACCGGGTGCTCTGCATCGCGTTTTGAAAATCCTCAGGGATCGTGGCATCTCTGTCGAGTACGCGTATGCGTTCATCACGAGAAAGAATGACGATGCCTGCGTGATTCTTCGTGTTGAAGAAAATGACGAAGCCGTTCAGGCACTTTCGTCCAACGGTATCAATCTCTTGGAAGCGGAGCAGATTTATAAAATATGAGCTGTCAGAATGGATTATCGGCAGAATTGCTTGAATCCTTCGTGAAACAGACGGAGGCGGATATCGCCCCCGTCTTTTCGCGTATCGATGCAATTGCCAGTACGAATACAGAACGCGTAATGAATGCGTTCGCCAACCATCGTGTTTCAGAAGCACATTTTATGGCGACAACCGGGTATGGATATGACGACAACGGTCGTATGACGCTGGATGCGGTTTTTGCAGAAGCGCTTTGCGCGCCTGCTGCATTAGTGCGTCCGCATTTCATGAATGGCACGCATGCCATTGCCTGCGCCCTATATGGTGTGCTGCGCGCCGGTGACACCCTGCTTTGCGCGACGGGGCTGCCCTATGACACGCTGCGGCCTGTTCTTTTTGATCAGGGTGGTGGATCTCTGAAGGACTATGGCGTTCAGACATCGGTGACGGAATTCTGCGAGTCGGATGATTCATATGATCCGATTCTCCACGCGGAACGCCTGGAGAAGGACTGCCAGGCGCTGCATCCGCGGGCAGCGCTGTTGCAGCGGTCGAGAGGCTACTCTCTGCGCCCGGCCTTGTCGGTTGATGCATTGGAGGCACTGGCTGAACGGATTAAGCGTGTGTCACCGGAGACGATCGTGATTCTGGACAACTGCTACGGTGAATTCACAGAGTCAAAGGAGCCTGATACGTTCGGAAATTTTGATTTAATTTGTGGATCCCTGATCAAAAATCCGGGTGGCGGCTTGGCTCCGACGGGTGGATATGTGGCCGGAAAAGCCGAATGGGTGGAATGTGCGGCCTGTCGTCTGGGGGTTCCCGGAATCGGAAGCGAAACCGGCTCGAATCCGGACGGCTACAGGCTATATTATCAGGGTTTATTTCTGGCACCGCATACCGTGGCACAGGCGTTGAAAACGGCGGTGTTTGCTGCTCGTCTCTTTGAAGTCTGCGGCTATACGACTTCCCCGGCGTATGATGCTCCGCGTTCGGACATCATTCAGGCTATTACCTTTGGTGCGCCGGAACCGATGCTTCAGATGATGCGTGGAATTCAGGCGGGTGCGCCGATTGACAGCTATGTAACGCCGGAACCGTGGGCGATGCCGGGCTATGCGGATTCCGTGGTCATGGCTGCGGGTGCCTTTATCCAGGGTGCATCGATCGAGCTGAGTGCGGATGGCCCTTATAAATCACCCTATACGGCTTTTTTACAGGGCGGCTTGACCTATGAGTCTGGTCGATTGGGGATTCTGCGTGCACTGCGCGAAATCTGCCGGCAGAAACCAGACGCGTCAGGCATTTGACGGAAAATGATAAAAAGAGCAGGAGACGATTGAGCCATCAGTCGCTCCTGCTCTTTTGTATGGAATTGATTGACAATCAGACGTCTTCCGGATGCAAACCCTTCAGCCGCGCCTCTGTATACCGCATGGATACGATCATACTCCGGAGCATATCCTCCGTCACATCATATCCGTCACCGCTTCCCTTCTGTGCGCCACAGTCCACAAGCTGCTTCACTTCGGCTCGCAGTGGCTCCGGTATTTCATCCAGCGTCTGATAACGCACAGCCGGGCATCCGCAATCGGACAGGGCGAAATCCAGATCGACGGCAGTGCGAATGCCATCGATCATGCCGCGCTGCGAATATTGCCAGATATCAGCTGTACGCGATGGATACGAGATGCCCCATTCGGCCAACCAGAGGCGGCAATTTGGAGCGAATGCATCCCAATCGAGATACCGGCGCAGAAAATCAGGATTGCTATACACCATTGGTGTCTGTACGCCATCAGCAACTGTCGAACAGAATGCCTGCGTGAGTTCTGTGACCAATGCGCTTGTGACCCGGATTCCCTGCGCTTCAGCGTATTGCACCGAGCTTTCTTCAAAATCAAAGGCCAACGGGTACGCCAGCGGGCGGACGGACGAGGCTTCCAGAATGCGCTCAGCCTCGTCGCGTGCGTCGGATGCACTGGTCGCATAAGAAAACCAGTAGAGGCCAATTTGTATGCCGTTGTCATAGGCCTGCCGAATGTGATCACGATACCACGCATCATACATTCGTCCCGCTCCAGCACGAATCATCACGAATTGAATGCCTGTTGCGGCCACCTTTGTCCAGTCAATTTCACCCTGAACGGCGGCCACGTTGATTCCCGGAATCCACATGAAACCACTCCCCTTTCCCTTTTCTTATCCTATGCTTCAAACGGAAAGGGTTGAATGCAGAAAGCCTTCTGCAGAGGCTAAAAAATCAGGCTTGGCAGTCGAAACTGTCAAGCCTGATTTCATCGGTAAATGCTTTTGATTTCCGTTTTCTCCTGATCTGTGACCAGGCGGACAATGTCATGGCAGAACAAATCGTACCGTTTGCAAAAATAGAAGCAGTTCAGGACGGAAAAAACAGCGGCAATTGGCGTCAAAACTGCCATCAATTGCAAGAATGAATGCGGTATGGAACAACGCAGAATGGTTGATACGAACCAGATCAGAGGATATTGAAGTGTTTGCAGCGCCAGGTGAATCATAGTGACGGCGAACGCAGCGCGATTCAGCATGGGAAGCAGAGCCGCGTTGACAACAGTTGAGACAATTAAAAGAACAGCAAAAATTGCAAATACGCTTTCAAATGTCACGGGTTCACCAGCCAACGGTGCAAATACAGCCTGCCATGTGTTCGGATCCGTCAGCTGATTCAGCATGATCGCCAGATAGACAATGAAAAAGCCGATCAGATAAGCGAACTGATAAATCCGCAACCAGATGGAGCTCAGGCGATAAACATTCAGTTTTTCCAGATTATTCGAATTCATGATCGACCACCTGTGTTTTTTTGCAGTGCTTTCTCAAAACAATTATTCGACAGGATATGCAATGGTTGTCATCAGGCCGAGTTCCGGCTGAGAAGTCATCAGTCGGCTGTACTGAACAACGACAGGAACATTGCTTTCCACCAGAATTGCATAAGGAACATCCTGCGGAACGGTTGCGCCCGATGCTGTTTTCAGCTGATCCATACGGATATGATGCGTATGTCTGGCGGCGCAGGAGGCGCAGAATCCGTCCATTGCGTCACGGTCTTCAAAGAAAAGCGTCATATGGATTTCCGCGTCCTGATCGGAGGTGTTCAGCACGCAGACCGATTCATGACTGACGAAATATCCGTTGGAATGAGAATCCCAGTAACCGTCACCGATTAACCATGTTGTTTTGCCGTATGTCATGTCAAAAAAACCTTCTTTCTGCAAATTCATCAGTTACGCTTCGACGTAACTTCTGCTTCATAACGTTTTGTTTCATCCAGCCATGCGCGACCGACGGATTTGCCGGTCTTTTCACACAGGTAATCCCAGACAATTCCCCACGGCAGGCTCTTCAGTTCTTCAGTTAGCGCCAGAACCGAGGTATGGTCTTCGTGCTGCTCTGCGGTTTTCAGCAACTGCACCGGTTCCAGGTAAGCGCGCAGAAGCGCTTTGCGTGCGTTTCTGGCACCGATTGTCCAGGCTGCAATTCGATTGATGGAGGCATCAAAATAATCCAGCCCGATATGGACACGGTTTTCAATGCCGTTGCGGACAATTTCGTGCATGATGGCCATCAGTTCATCGTCCATGATGACGACATGGTCACTGTCCCAGCGAACCGGACGCGAGACGTGCAGCATCAGTTCGGGCAGGAAGAGCAGCATTGCAGAAATCTTGTTGGAAACCAGCTCGGTGGGATGGAAATGGCCGGTATCGAGTGTTGCCATCATTTGGCGGGTTGCGCAGTATCCGGTATAAAATTCGTGGCTGCCGACGACGTAGCTTTCACTGCCGATGCCAAACAGTTTGCTTTCCAGCGTATCACGGTTCCATTCCGGATTGATTTCGAGCGAGAAGATATCATCAAGCGATTCCATCAAACGTTGTCTGGGCGCTACACAATCGACAGGAACTTCCTTGCAGCCGTCGTGAATCCACAAATTTGTGATGCAGGTCTTTCCGGTCTGCTTGCCAAAGGCTTCGCCGATGCGGCGGCATTGCTTGGCGTGCTGCACCCAGAATGCGCGGATGGACGGATCAGCGCTGGACAGCGAGAAGTTGCCGGAAAGCGGATGCGAAAAGAACGTCTCGTTGAAGTCCAGACCGATCTTCTGTGCATTCGCCCAATCGATCCAACGGGTAAAATGCTCGGGGCCGATCTGGTCACGCGGAACGGCGCAATCTGTATCCAGATAGGTTGCGTGAAGCGATACTTTGGTTTCGCCAGGCATGAAGGACAGAACCTTTTCGATATCCTGACGCAGCTCCTGAGCAGTTCTGGCCTTTCCGGGATAGTTGCCGGTGGCCTGAATGCCGCCGGTCAAAGCACCGGTTGGATTTTCAAAGCCCGAGACATCGTCTCCCTGCCAGCAGTGGAGCGAAATGGGGATCGAAAGCGCCTTTTCGATGGCAGCATCCGTATCGACACCGTATGCTGCATATTGTTCCTTTGCAAGGGAATAGGATTGCATAAGATCCATGAGTAGAACCTCCAGTCAATTATTGAATATAGTTGAGGAAACGTGCATAGGCATCGTCCCATTCAGAGCGATTTGAAACCGTGTAGTCCTGAATGTCGAAGGAATCGGCGACGAGAGAACGAGCCTGCCAGACATCGGATACTTCACCGGTTGCGATGAGCTGTGCGCAGATATTGCCGATGGCTGTGGCCTCGACCGGCCCTGCCATGACGCGACGACCGGTAGCGCGGGCGGTATAATCCATCAGCAAACGGTCTTTACAGCCGCCGCCGACAATCCGGATGACCGGAAGTGAATAGCCCAGCATGGATTCGAGCTGCTCAACGGCATAACGATACTTCATGGCCAGACTTTCCAAAATACAGCGGAAGATTTCACCGCGGGTTTCCGGTACAGTTTGTCCGGTTGCACGGCAGAACGATTGAATTTTTTCGATCATATGTCCTTTTTCAAAGAAGCAGTCGTTGTCGGGATCAATAAAACGGACAAGACTCGGCGCTGCGGCAATTTCAGCATCCAGCTCGGCGTATGGAATGGCGCCGTGCATCTTTTCCAATTCGCGCTTGACTTCCTGATAAATCCAGAGCCCCATGATGTTTTTCAGAAAACGAATGGTGCCGCCGAAGCCGCCCTCGTTTGTATATTCAATCGCATAGGCTGAATCATCCGTTCTGGGTGCATCCAGTTCAACGCCGAGCAGGCTCCACGTTCCGCAGGAAATGTAGGCGCAGCGTTCATTCTTCTCCATCGGAATGGCGAGAACGGCACTGCCGGTATCATGGCCGCAAACGGAAGCGACCGGAACCTTCATGCCGGTTTCGCTTTGGATGGCATCGGTGGTGGTTCCAAGCATCTGTCCGGGGCGGATGACCGGAAGGAAAATATCGGTTGGCAGGTTCAAACGGTGCAGCAGCTCGATATCCCATGTCTGCGTCCGAACATCCAACAGCTGTGTCGTGGAGGCCATGGAATATTCGGCAGATTTGACGCCTGTCAGCATGAAGTTCAACAGATCGGGCATCAGGAGCAGACTCTTTGCGGAATGCAGCAGTTCGGGATACCGATGCTGAATGGCGTACAGCTGGAAGATGGTGTTGAATTTCATAAACTGAATGCCGGTTCTTTCGTACAATTCCCTCTTGGGAATCACAGAGTAAACGGCCTCCATGGCACCGTCTGTCAAGCTGTCACGGTAATAGAACGGGTTGCCAAGCGGCTTGTCATAGGCATCGAGCAATGCAAAATCGACGCCCCAGGTATCGACGCCCATCGAGGCAATCTCAGTGATTCCATCACGGCGCAGCTGAATCAGGCCGTTTTTCATTTCAGAAAAAAGGCGCAGAAGATCCCAATAATAGTGGCCGAAAGCGAGAACCGGTTCATTGACAAAACGGTGAATTTCGCGGATGGAGAGCTTTTGCCCATTGAAATCAGCGAGGATACCACGACCGCTGGAGGCCCCGAAGTCAAAAGTCAGGAAATGTTGATTCATATTGTTTTTGATTGCCGCCTTTCATAAAATCATTGGAGCCGATCAAACGGCTGTATTTCCGGAAGAAAACACCTGCTGACGGTAACGCTCGACTTCCCAATTGCGAATAAATTCGGTGAGGTCGTTCGACATCATCTGGACACCGCCGAAATTGCGGGCATAAACGTTGATTTTCAGGGCATCCAGGAAAAGCGCCCGATAGGTTTCTGCATCGCGCTGCGTGTCAGCGCAGGCGAAAGCGCCAACCCCGCGAATGATGATGATTTTTGGCAGATATCCGGCATTGTCGTGGAACGCGCAGATGGCATCTTCAAGCAGCTGTTGCTGTTCAGAATGATCGGAAGAATGATTCACACAGCAGAATGCGTGACCGAGATAGACGATGTGATCTGGCGTGAGCGAACAGGATTCGACGGTTTGCCAGGCTTCCGATTGGCTCCGCAATGTAACGTTGGTAAAGAAACAGGTCGAACGATCAGCCCCGACAACGGCTCGAACCATGGATTCCAGCTCCGAAACCTGTTCGGAGGCGTCGGAATCCTCCGCGAGCTGAGGCATTTGCGTGACACCATAACGGATTTGTTCACAGGTGTGCTCAATGAGAGCAATCATGTCGGCCTTTGTTTCGGCAGCAAAGAAGACGCCGTGATTCTGCAGGAGCAGCACAGATGGGAAAGTGCCGCGGCGCTGATCAACATGATTCAGCTTTTTCCTGGCAGCAATGGCCAGCGTATAGCCGGGCTTGGTTGCGTCCAGCCAGACACCTTCCTCCCCCAAATAACAGAAAGCAGCACCCTCACCATCGCGGGCACAGGTGAGCCCGTTCAGCATGGACGGATGCAAATGGACAACGAACTTTTGCGGAAAGAGCGCGTGCAGCAAAGCTTCCACGCTGGGACGGCCGTTTTCTCCCGGCATTCGTGCCGCCAGCATATCGGCAAGAACCTCTGCCTCGGCGGTCTGCTCGTCTGAGGGATACTCTTTCTCCATAATAGCGAAAAGTCTGGAAAGGTTCAGCGCGACAAATCCATCCGACTGGATATCAGCCAGCCGCTGTCCGCTGGCCTTCACATACATGGTGTCGTGATCTTTGACGGACGTGTTTCCGCCGCCGGCGAGGACAAAGTCCGGATTTTGTCCATATTGATGCGAGAGCTCAATGATCTCTGCCAAATCAGTGCGATTCATTTTTGCACCACCTTTTGAAGGATAAAGTCAGCTGAATTCAGCCAACAATCTGCAAAGGAAAAGAGGAATGGAAACAGGAATTGTTTCCCTCATACAATTATAGCGAATTTGCCCCTTTTTGGCAAGCACTTTTTTATCCTTTTCCGTACTATTTTTTTCAGTGAAGGTACTTGCGTCCGGGAATGGAACATGGTATAATTGCAGGAGATTCCTGCTGCGGACTTCTGTTTCGGCGAACCTGCGCATTCGGGAGGAACGCAGCTCAATCATCAGTCGAAACAAACAGGCAGTTTCACATAAAAAGAGAGGATGATTTCTCTATGGGCGATCAAGCGTATACATATTATGCCGGTCTGGACATCGGCGGGACAAAGTGTGCGGTATTGCTCGGCAGAGTTTGCCAGTCTGACGGAACGATCGAGGTCGTGGCTCGTCACGCGATACCGACCAATACGCAAAATGGGCCTTATGCGGCTTTGGAGAGCTTTGATCCATATCTGTCCCCCATGTTCGCGGAGCATGAAATTGCATCCATCGGTATCAGCTGCGGCGGTCCGCTGAGCTCGGCACAGGGTTTGATTCTTTCGCCGCCCAATTTGCCGGGGTGGGATCGCGTGCCCATCGTTTCCTATCTGCAGGACAAATACGGTGTCCCTGCGAAGCTGCAGAATGATGCCAACGCATGTGCGGTTGCAGAATGGAAATTTGGTGCAGGGCGCGGCACACAAAGCATGATTTTCTGCACCATGGGAACCGGCTTTGGTGCAGGTCTGATTCTGGACGGCAAGCTGTATGCCGGTATTGATGATCTGGCCGGTGAGGTTGGACATATCCGTTTATCGGATCAGGGGCCGGTTGGATTTACCAAACGCGGTTCCGTCGAAGGGTTCTGCAGCGGCGGTGGCATTGCACAATTGGGTCGCACGGCTGCGCTGGAAGCGCTGCAGGGCGGAAAAACGGTCGGTTTCTGCTCGTCCTATCAGGAGCTGGATTCCATAACGGCCAAATCAATCGCTGTGGCTGCCGAAGCCGGAGATGCCTGTGCGATTGCTGTTTATCGGGAATGTGGCCACTATCTCGGCAGAATTGCATCCATCCTGATTGACCTGCTGAACCCGGAGAAGATTGTCATCGGTTCGATTTTCGCCCGGAGTGAGCATT
This sequence comes from uncultured Oscillospiraceae bacterium, assembly GCA_964515055.1. Lineage (GTDB taxonomy): Bacteria > Bacillota > Clostridia > Oscillospirales > QAMX01 > QAMX01. The sequence goes on from CAZEUG010000007.1 coordinate 44,301, forward strand.
TGATTCGCGAATCCATGCAGCAGGTCATTGACCGGGAGTGTCTGTCTGCGGCGGCTGCCACCTGTTCCGTTGTACCGGCAGCGCTCGGCGAAGCCATCGGCGATATCGCGGCACTGTCTGTTGCATCTCTGTAATCAGCGAGATCACGTCTCTCTGAAAAAATAGGAATGATACCATACCAAGGAGGAAATGACCATGGAGAAAAGACCGGAAATTCATTTGATCGGAAATGCGCACTTAGACCCGATTTGGCTTTGGCGTTGGCAGGAAGGCTGCGGTGAAGTTCTTCAGACGTTCCGTTCGGCACTGGATCGTTTGAACGAATACCCCGATTTTGTCTTCACCTGTTCATCTGCATCCTATTACCGCTGGGTTGAAGAAATCGACCCGGATATGTTTGAAGAAATCCGCGCCCGCGTGAAGGAAGGCCGCTGGGTGCCGGTCAATGGCTGGTGGGTTCAGCCGGACTGCAACCTGCCGTCCGCAGAAAGCTTTGCGCGCCATGCACTCTACAGCCAGCTCTACTACTATGAAAAATTTGGCGTGATCTGCCATACGGGCTACAACGTCGACTCCTTCGGCCACAACTATACGATTCCTCAGCTTTTGAAGCAGAGCGGCATGGATCATTATGTCATGATGCGTCCTGGCATTCATGAAAATGCCGAAATCCCGCAGCAGCTTTTCTGGTGGGAATCTCCGGACGGCTCACGCGTTCTGACGTATCACATTCTGAAGGATTCGTACGGAATCAGCGGAAAGAACCATCTGACGGAGCATCTGGATGTCATGGAAGGACTGGCTGATGAAAAGCAGCTGGGCATGATGCTCTTTTATGGCGTCGGCAATCACGGCGGCGGCCCGACCCGCGGCGACATCGAATTTATGATGGACAAAATGAAGGAAGAAGGATATGAGAATATCAAATTCTCGTCCCCGGATGAATACTTCAAATATGTCCTGGCCAATCCGCTGAATGTCCCGGTCTGGAAGGATGACCTGCAGCACCACGCAAGCGGCTGCTACTCTGCAACCAGCATGATCAAACGCCTGAACCGTCTGACAGAAAATGCGCTGCAAAGTGCAGAAAAATGGAATACCATCGCTGTCAAAACAACGGGCTTCCAGCCGAATACAAGTGAATTTGCGGAGGCCTGGCGCGATTTGCTCTTCAATCAGTTCCACGATATTTTTGATGGCTGCTCCATCATGGAAGCGTATGAGGACGTGAACGAGACGATGGGTCATGCTATGACCATTGCCTCCCGCGCACAAAACAATGCGCATCTGCGCATTGCACGCACCATTGATACATGGGTGGATGGTGTCTCTGACCCGGTGAACGCCGATGATTTCCGACTGAATACGGTTCCACACGAAGTGCGCAACCGCGATCACCGCGACAGATTCCCGCGTCCGCTTGTCGTCTTCAACCCGCTGTCCTGGGAAATTACGACGCCGGTACAGACGTATCAGCCTTCCTGCAGAGTTCAGGACGCAGAGGGACACGATGTGGTCTTCCAGAACGTCCGCTCCTCCCGCTCGAACGACTCGCACTCCGACACGTTATTCCTGGCCACCGTGCCTCCGATGGGCTATGCAACCTATTGGCTGACCTCCGGTGATAAATCGTCTATCTCATCGATACCGACTGCGGTTCGTGCCGTTGAAACAGATGATGCCATTGAACTGGAAAATGAATATCTGAAAGTCCGCTTTGATCGGGCTACCGGCTGCATCACTTACCTGGGTGATCAGAAGAGTGATGCCAACTATCTCCGTGCGCCGGGCGCTGTCCCCGTGGTCATTGATGACGAGAAATCCGACACATGGGCACATATGGTGTTCACGTTCCATACGATCAAGGGTACGATGAAGCTGGAATCCATTGAACTGGTAGAGGCAGGGCCGCTGCGCGCTCTTGTTCGCGTGAAGCATTCCTTCAACCATTCGTTCCTGACGCAGAACTTTATGCTGTCTGCCGGCCAGAAAACACTGGACGTCAAGTGCAAGACCATCTGGCAGGAGCCGTTTACCATGCTGAAGTTCTCCTTCCCGCTGGCTGGCGAAGAAGAAATTGCAACACATGAGGTTCCGGCCGGATTTATTAAACGGCCTTGCAACGGCGAAGAAGAGCCTGTCCATCAGTGGGGTGATGTCACGGTGACTGCGGATGGCGTCCGGAGAGGTCTTTCGATTCTGAATGACTCGAAATACAGCTACGACTGTCCGGGTGCAGAAATCCGTCTGACTGCACTGCGAAACGTGATCTTTGCTGACCACTATTCCGATCGTCCGGCTGCCGACTTCCAGTTCACAGATGAAGGGCTCCAACGCTTTGAATACGGCATTTATCTGCATGAAGGCGAAGCGGAAACGAGCGACGTGGTGAAAGAGGCCACTCTCATGAACAACCGCATGGTTCCGGTACCGGAAAGCTACCACAAGGGTTCCGGCGCACCGCAGGTAAAGAGCTATCTGTCGATTGACGCAGACAACGTGATTGTGACGGCGCTCAAGCTGTCGGAAGACGGCAGTGGTTCTGTCATTCTCCGCTGCTATGAAACCTGCGGAAAATCTGTTCGTGCGCTTGTGCAGAGTGAAGCATTTGATTTCGCGTTCTATTCTGAATTCAAACCGCACCAGATTAAAACCTTCCGCATCGAACCGGATGGCAAGGTCTATCCGGTTAACTTCCTGGAAGGTATTGTCAAATAATTGGACGCACGACGAAGCGGTAGGGTTCTTCCCTACCGCTTCCTTTTCCTTGAACTGAATCGGACTGAGGCTTTATTGAAGCAACCAACGAGGCAAAAACTCCGCCTCCGCTGAGAGAAAGGTTTGCTGAATGTCCGCTGCCGACATCGCAGCCTGAACCGGCAAAAACAGCGTATACGGGTTGGGCGGAGATGGCAACTCCTGATCGGGTACCGAAATGATCGTGGCAATTCTGGAACAGCCACAGCGTCGAAGATAAGCGTGCAGAACGACTGCGGCATACATTTGCACACGGAGATTCGCAGGCAGAGCTTTCGCTGCGATCGCAGGCGGGCTTTCTCCGGCGTGGTACAAAAAAGCATCATATCCAACTGCTTCCTGCTGGCCATAAAACTCAATCCGGGTGCGCCATGGATTGAACCGTAGATAGATGGTTTGGTCAAAGGCGAGATCATTGTCCCGTTCCCCGAAAACCGCGACCTTCTGCATGGCGAAACCGAGGCTGCTGAAATAGCGAACGGCTGCGGAGGCGACCGGACAATTGGCGCAAATGACAAGTCCCAATTTCATATTTTTCGTCCCCTTGCTCTCAGTATACGTGAAAGCAACAGGAACTGTGAACAACAAACAGAAGGAGAAAACGAGACATGCTGCTGTATTTGATTCGGCATGGTGATCCCATATATGACCCGGACTCCCTGACAGAGCGCGGGAAGCTGCAGGCAGCCGCCCTGGCCAAACGTCTGGCGCGGTATGGAGTGGATCGGGTTTACGCATCCCCAATGATTCGTGCCCGTCAGACTGCGGAGCCCACCTGCATTTTGACAGGAAAGAAGCTGGAAATTCTGGATTGGACCAGCGAAAATCTGGCCTGGAAGGATTTTTCCGTGGAGACAGAGGGCTCCAACGGCACATACCGCACCTGGTGCTTTTATGCACCGGGGGCAGCCTCTGAGCTGCGTTCCGAGGCGGTCACACAACTCGGCGCAAAATGGTATCAGGCGGAGTTTTTCAAACGGTGGCAGCTGGATGCCGAATCGGGTTACCGGCGCATTCGGGAGAATAGTGATGCTTTTTTTGCATCGCTTGGCTATGTTCACGATGGCAATGGGTATCGCGTGGAGAAGGACTCGGAGGAACGGATTGCGGTGTTTTGTCATCAGGGCTTCGGTCTGTCCTGGCTCGGCGTGATGCTGGATATCCCGTTGCCGGTGATCTGGACGATGATGGACATTTCGCATTCGTGCATGACGGTGATTCGTTTTTCAAACACAGGCAATCAATTCTGCATCCCGCGTATGCTGATGCTTTCAAATGACAGCCACCTGTATGCGGAAGGACTGCCGACTCGATATCAGAACGATTTGTATTTCTAATCGATTCTTTTCAAAGAACAGCACCTGTTTCGTGATGCTTTTCACGAAACAGGTGCTGTTGTTCGATTGAGTCAGCTGATGGATTGCAGGATAGCACACGCGGTTTTTATGCCATCGACTGCGGCACTCATGATTCCGCCGGCATAGCCGGCTCCTTCTCCGCATGGATACAGCCCGGCAATTCCGTTGGCAGCCAGATCCTTCCCCCTGCAGATGCGGACGGGAGAGGACGTGCGGGTTTCCGGTGCTGTCAAAACGGCATCGCGGTCTGCGAAGAAACGATGCTGCTGCGCAAAACGCTGCAGTGATGTCCGCAGCAGGTCGGAACCACCTGCGGGCAGAAATTCGTCAATGGAGCACAGCTGTACCCCCATTGGATAGGTGGGATGAACGTGCCCCAGCTTTTTCGATGGCCGACCCTGTAAAAAGTCTCCGACAAGCTGTGCGGGCGCCGTATAATCGCGGCCGCCGAGCGCATAGGCGCGGCGTTCAAGCTGTTGAGCCAGGCGAACACCGCCCAGAGGATCATCGCCGAACATGGTTGCATCCAGAGAAACGGCAAGTGCGGAGTTGCCGTTGACCCCGTTTCGGGCGTGATAGCTCATGCCGTTGGTGACGACCGTTCCGGCTTCGCTGGAAGATGCGGTCACATAGCCGCCAGGACACATACAGAAGGAAAAACAGCCGCGATTGGCTTCACGGTGCGACACCGAATAAGCTGCTGCACCCAAACGGGGATCGCCAGCGTAACGGCCAAACAGGGACTGATCAATTTCGGATTGCAGATGTTCAATTCGAACGCCGACGGCAAAGCTCTTGGCGATGACGTCAAAACCGCGGTGCAGCAGCATTTCGAACGTATCCCGTGCGCTGTGCCCGGTGGCAAGAACGACCTGTGAAGCCGGAAATACGCCCTGATTGGTCTTGACCGCCGCCAGGCGCTGGTTGTGGATCTGAACGTCCTGCACGCAGGTATGGAAATGCACTTCCCCACCGGCGGCGCAGATTTCCGTGCGCATCGACTGGACAACATTTTTGAGCAGATCGGTTCCGACGTGCGGGTGCGCATGGCACAGGATTTCTTTGGGTGCGCCATGCTGAACAAATTCCTGCAGGACAATATCACAGAGTGGATCATGAATCCGTGTGGTTAATTTGCCATCCGAATAGGCACCGGCGCCACCCTCACCAAACTGAATGTTGGAGGAGGCATCTAAAATCCGCTCCGAATGAAAACGATGAACAGAGTGATCGCGTTCGCTCAGCGGCGCACCACGCTCCAGCACAATGGGGCGCAGCCCTGCCCTGGCCAGAACCAGAGCGGAAAAAATACCGGCAGGGCCAAACCCCACAACAACCGGACGAGGTGCATGAGCCGGTATGGTGTAGGGCTGCAGAAGGTCAGACAGAACAATCGGCATTCGTTGACGAATCCCCTTGTCCCGCAGCTTCTCGGCGAGTGCAGTTTCGTCGACGCCGTCTGCGGACAACTCCACGCTGTAGACCATCCGAATGGTTCCGCGACGGGCGTCGATGGATTTGCGATAAATATGGGCTTCTGTCAGATCAGTCAGAGAGAAACCGCAAGTGTCGGCTGCAAGCCGGATGGCATCGTTTTCGTCCGCTTCCAGCGGCAATGGAATGCCGGATACAATCAGGCTCAAATTTGTTTCCTCTTTTCTATGGGCTGAGCGTCGGTAGTTAATTCGTCACAAGCGGTGCAGGTTTCGACGAAACATTGATTTTAACTGTGAATTCGTTTTCCACGAGCGTTGCATTGACAGGCTGCAAGAACGTTACATCAACCGGTACGGACAGCAGTCCTTCGGATGTAATTTCAATATCCTGCAGATAGATGGCCGCGGAAAAGTCACTGGCGGTGATTCGATCCAGCAGAGCTGCGTTGCCGCGCAGACGAACGGTGATGCTTTTGTCAATCAGTTCGATCTGATACGCGTGATCTGCGCCGTAAATCTGGATATTGGACAGGACAAAGGGCTTGACCGTGATATCCTGTACGGAAATCATGACGGTCGCCGAGCTGCGATCGCTCAAACAGCTGATACCGGACGGCAGGACAAAATCTTTTTCCCGTGTGATACCGTCCCCAATCCCATCGAGGTCGATCATCCCGAGTGACAGATACTCGATTTCTTCTATGGCGGAGCGCTCGCCGACAACGGTGATTTTGGAGGGCGTGATGACCGTTTCGACTTCATCTTCGGTCAGTCCTCCGCCGGCATTGAGCGTAATCCGCAGCGGCAGCTCCTTGACCATGTGAATCGGAACGTATGCCGAAATATTCTTCGTCATCAACTGAGAATACGACAATTCAACGGTTTCTCCGACGCTGTTGACCAGCTGAATCGGAACCTGAACGGTTGAGCTGTCTGTAATTCCGTCCAGAGGAACCGAAATAATGGCATGAGAAATCGAAGAAATTTCAACGGTGGGGCCGCGCACCGTCACAGTTTGCTGCGACAATTCAATATCTCCGATTCGCAGGTTTTCTTCAAGCTGTCCTGTGGTATCGGTCAAAATTTCGAATTGCCTCTCCGTGATTTTATCGACGCGAACGGTTGCGATCAATTCCGAACGATTGACCACCGTAATCTCACTGTCGGGTGTATTCACAGTACAAAGAATTCGGTTTTCACCGTCTCCAGAGATCTGTGAAACATCACAAATCAGCTCAATATCTGATTTTTTCAAACTCAATACAGCATTGCGCTTGCCGCGCAGACGGACATCCATGGTCATATCGGTGTCCGATAAAATGGAATAATTCATCCGATCGTATAATTCTGTCACGCCGTTGAGCGTCACCTTGACATCAGAAAACGAAATTTCGATATCCGGGTTAATACTCGACATGACAATAAACCAGAAGAGAATCGCAGCGATCAAAACCAACAGCTTATTGAAAATCCGATATTTTTTCAGCCATGCAACCATATGCTTGTTGTGCTCCCTTCTGAATTAGTTGGATTCCGGCGTTTTTCGATTCTTCCAGAATTTGAACTTGCGGAGCTTATCTTCTTTCTCCGGATCTTTAATGAGTTCATTGTGCAAAATGGTGGTCAGGGTCGAGGCGGAAAGATGCCGTTTCAAAAGACCACCGGACGCAATGGAGACCGAACCGGTTTCTTCCGAAACGATCAGAACGAGGGCATCACTGGCTTCGCTGATGCCGACACCGGCACGATGTCTTGTCCCAAGCTCATTGCTCAGGTTTTTGTTGGAAGATAACGGCAGAAAGCAACCGGCGGCGGCAATGCGGTTGTTGCGCACGATGACAGCACCGTCGTGAAGGGGTGCTTTATTGAAGAAAATGTTTTTCAGCAATTCACTGGTGATATCCGCATCGATTATCGTCCCGGTTTTCATGATTTCACCGAGCTTTGTTTCGCGCTCAATAACGATCAAAGCGCCGGTCTTTGTCTTGGACATATAGGTACAGGTTTCAACCAGTTGAGAGATCGCGCGCAGCGTCTCCGTGTTGGGTTGGGTCCGCTCCGATGTGAAGAGGGATGGAAGGCGGCTGCGCCCGACCGAGTCCAGCATTCGCCGCAGCTCCGGCTGAAAGAGAATGATCAGTGCAATGATACCGATCTGAAAGGTCGCTGTCAGCAGGTAATATATGACGTTCAGCTGCAGCCAGCCACAGATCTGGTAGACGATCAGAATGACGCCAATGCCTTTCAGAACCTGGCCGGCACTCGTATCCTTTAACAGTTGAATCAGCTTGTAAATAATAAATGCGACCAGCAGAATATCCAGCACATCCTGCCAGCGCAACCATGCAATCGAGTTTTTGATGAAGGTCAAAATCTGTTCCATAAGCTGTCCGTCCTTTTACAGTAGGTCTTCAAACGCACGAATGGGAAATCCGGGCAGGCAAAAACGCAGTCACTCGAAGGTGGATTCCCTTCCATATCATTATACCACAAACCACCTGTCATTGCGATGTTTTTTTGGCAAACAAACAAAAATGCAAGAAAAAAACCGTCCGAAAAAATTCGGGCGGTTCAAACAGATCTGGCTTGCTTCAACTGACACGGGCTTCAATAATCCGGATGTTTTCCACATCGACGGAGGTTTCACTGACAGCGATATCTTTGATGCGAATGGCGTCTTCGCTTTGCAGTCCACCCTCAACGGGTGCTACAACAATGCTCAGGCTCTCATCATTGAAGAAAACGGCACAATCTGTGTAGCCTTTTGCCAATACCAGCGATTCAATTCGCGCTTCTGTGACGGCAGTATTTGCAAGGCGGGAAATGCTGGCGACAGCCACTTCTTTGGATTCCAGGCTGACGCTTTCATCGGAGGTGGTTGTTTCCAGCACGCCGATGGCTTCATCGCGAGCCTGTTGTCGCGTGAGGCGGAGCTGTGCGAAATATTCCTGAATATTGCTACTGACGGTTGCGTCGTCATCAGGTGTCGTGTCTCCGACGACCTCGCTGAGCTGGCCTAACAGTCTGGCCTCGTCGCTGACAATTTCATCCGGCTCGCCGGATACGGACTGACTGTCATCCAGACCACGCTGATAACTCCAGTTCAGATACACAGCCATACAGACGAGCAGCGCAACAACGGCGGAGACAGCGGTTCTTTTCTTGAACTTCATGTTTGATCCTTTCCTTTCCGTATTGTTATTAGAGCTTATGAAAAGATGCTGCGGTCTATGCTGCTTTTTTGATCTTATTTTCCGGGCAGGACACTGATTCGATCAGTCGTCAGTCCGGTGATGGCTGCAACTGCACGGATCAGCATGAGCTCCACACTGGATTTGCTGGCACCGGAGGAGACCACAATCGCGCCTGAAAAACAGGGATAAATCTGTTTTTCTTCGATGCCCTCACCAGTCTGCGTTCTCGTGACAACGGTTCGGTCGCTGCTCTGTACGGTTTCTTCACCGTCTGTGCGCAGGCTGATATTGTCGTTGGTGGCATAGACCGTCTCTGTTCCGTTCTTCAGCGACAGCATGACACGGACATCACCAGCTCCGCGAATATCCGAGAGGATGGTTTCCAGCTGCGCCTCAAAAGCCTCCAGAGAGAAAACCTCATCCTCCTCTGGTTCAATCACAGGTGCGTTTTCCTGCGAACCGGTCGGCAAAAGCAACAGAATGATTCCGACGATTCCGATCAGAAGAATCCAGCGATTTTTCCGCAGGAATTCCATTCCCTTTTCCCGATCTCTGAGCAGCGTTTTGAATGTCATTGGAGCGCTCCTTTCTGATTGCATCAACGCATGGATTGACGTTCTGCGGGAATTCCGGTCTGTTCTTCGATCAGGTGTTCAATCACCTCCTGTTCGGCTGCTGTCAATTCGGACTGTTGACGGATAATGGCTGAATGAAAGATGCGGATACCCGATTCGTCTTCCGCTGTCTTCAGCGTGATGGAAACTAAAATTCCATCGGCTTCCAGACATTCGCAGAGAAACTGCTCCGTTTCACGGATAGTCATCTGTTCGGCAGCCGAAGAAGAACGGGCGCTGAATTCCGAAATGTTCGCAGAAACCTGGCTTTCAAAGTCTCCCAGGAGTTTTGATGGCGAAAATGCACTGGATGAGCGAAAGGGCGACAAAATCAGAAGAATCATGATCAGGCCACTCGCCAGTTGAAATGTTTTTTTGCCCTTTTCAGGAATCATCGCCTGCAAAACTGCCATCAACAGTCCGGCGGCGGCCATGCCGGTGAACCATGCACCGAGTTTCTGCATACAATCGCCTCCTTTTTTTGTGTGTCGGCTAAATGCCCGCGCTTTTCATACAGAGAATGACGCTGATCAAAATGGCAACGACGGCTCCGGCCGCCATTGCAAACGCCATGCTGACTGCATCGGCCACCGCGTCGATGGCCTCCCGTCCCGGATGCTCCGGCATATTCTGCGCCAGTGCAGCCGCTGCACGCAGCGAAAGATAGGAAATTCCGGTCGATAAGAGTGGAAAAACTGCACAGCTCATCAGAGCGATCAGGCCAAAGGTACCCAATACGTTGCGGATGACAGCGGCACCCGCGAATACGGATTCGGTCGCCTCACTGATGCTGCCGCCGACAATGGGAATCCCGATCGACAAAGCGGTCTTGGCCGTTTTCTTGGCCAGCGTATCGGCTGCGGAACCAATCAGCCCGCTCACCGATAAATACCCCAGATACAGCGTCAGGGACACGCGAATCAGCATCCCGGACGTGTTCCGGAGAAAGGAACTGAATCGGGAAAAAAAGTCGTTTTGGGAAAGAATTCCAACTGCGCGAAGCGTCAAGGTAGCATAGGTCAACGGCAAAAAGATTTTGACAAAGACCGTGATCATCAGATTCGCAAAGATCACAGCTGCGCTCTGCTTGGCCATTGCAGCTCCGCCGTTTCCGGCGGCTGTTCCGGCAGCTGTCATCGCCGGCAAGAGAGCGCTGATGAAAACACGCAGATTTTCCAACAGTTCTGTGACCTGTCCGAGTGCAGAGTGAACTCTTTGAGCGCCGACCAGAATAATCGAAGCGACAGCGGCGGTGTGGACGGCATGGCTTCCGATCATACTTCTGGCTCCGATGAATGCGGAGGCCAGTGAAGAAATCAGGCTGATGGCCAGGAGACCGGCAGACATACGGAACTCCTCCTGAACGATTTTTCCGGCAGTCTGCCAAACATTTTCTGATAAGGACTGAAGTCCTTTGTCCAGCTGATAGCCTGTCTCACTTTTTGCAGTTCGAACAAGCTCCGCCTGTTCTTCAGGCAGACTGGCATAGAGTGCATCGGTTTCGGCTTCGCCTGAAAACGCGATGCATGGCACAATGACGAGCGGAAGCACCAGCAAAAACAAACACAGGGGCCTTCCGATTGTATGGAGCATCATGGACTCACCCACTTCTCTGGTGTTGTCAAAAGCGCAGCAGCGACAGGATCTCTGTTAAGAGCGGAAGCGCCTGGACAAGGCTGAGTGTCCCGCCGAGCAGCTCCAGCTGCATGGCCAGCGTTCCTTCTCCGCAGTCTCGACAGGCCTGTGCGCCAAAGCCGGTCATCAGCGTGATGCCGAGAATGCGAAACAGGAAAAAAACGGTATCGCTTACGCCGGAAAAGAGTGATGCGTGGTCACGCAGATAGTCGGTTAAGACGGAAATACCGGATATGGCGGCAACGGCCACCATGACAGAAACCGCCAGGGTCAGTACAAATCCATACGATGGCTCTGCTTTTTTGATGAGAAGCACGCAAAGCAGTGCGGCCAAAACAAACGACGTCCAACGGATTGCTTCTTCCATTTGGCTTCTTCCGGCTTTCAAAAGATCAACGTCTGGCGGATCGCTGTAAACAGCTGTCCGATCTGCTCCAGCAGCACCAGCATGACAACGATCAGTCCGGCAATTGTAATCATGAGTGCCTGTTCATCTCGGCCGGCACGCGTCAGAACCAGGTTCAGAAAACTGACCAGCAGACCCACTGCGGCAATTTTGAAAATCAGATCGATCTGCAAAGAAGACTCCCCCATCCCTACATCAACAGAATACCGGCCAGCAGTGCGGCAACTGGCCACAGGGTCTGACGCAAGCGCATTTCGTTTTTCTGCGCGGCAGCCGTTTGATCGGCCCAGGCTCGAAATTGATGAGCCGAGGCGGCGATGGACGGATGCGCAGCGTGAGCGCTGAAACAGGTCAGTGCGCGCCCAACGCTTTCCAGCTCCCGCCATGCTTCATTGGTCATGGCAAACGCTGTTTGACTGTTTTGCATGGCGAGCTGCCAGGCCTCCCATCCATTGGTACCGGTATGCATTCCGGTTTCCACATCCTGAAAAAACTGGCCGGTATGCCCCGGCTGTGCGGCCAGGCGATGAATCAATTCTGCGGGCTTCATGTGACCGCTTTCAATTTCACGGCTGATCACGTTGCAGGCGAAGGCCAGAGTACGCAGCGAATCGACGCGTGTACGGATGCGGTCGGCAGAACGAAAGCCCAGCAAGATACCGGCGAGTAACAGGCAAAGCAGACCGGTGAGCTTCATAGCGTCTCTGATGCATCCAGCGCATAAGCGGTGCATATGCGTTCAGCACCCTGTCGTTCCAGATGCAGAACGCGGGAAAACAGCTGGTTTTCCAGCAGCTGGTCATAGAGCTTTCGGCGGCGGAGTTCAGAGATCTCGTCAGCGTGAGCAGTTGCGAGGATGCGGACGCCGCAGTTGGCAGCACGGCAGATGGCCTCAACATCCTGCGGAGCCGTTATTTCATCCATGGCAATCAGCTGCGGCGACATGGAGCGCAGCAGCATCATGGCCGCTTCGGCTTTTGGGCATCCGTCGATGACGTCTACGAAGTGTCCCAGCGCAAATTGCGGTTCCCCTTGCATCAGGGCGACAATTTCACTGCGCTCGTCGCAAACGCCGATGCGCATTCCGTCGGCTGACAGCGTCCGGATGAGATCGCGCAGATACGTCGTTTTTCCAACGAGCGGTGATGAAATAATCAATGTGTTGTGCAGCCCGGAATCGGAGCAAATGACCTCCCTGCCGAACTGACTGATTCCCTGCACATCTCTGGCGATTCGGATGCAGAGGGAGCTGAAGCCGTTCATGGAGGCGACACCGTTCTGATGAATGATGACGTGGCCGCACAGGCCGAGACGATGCCCACCGCGGATGGGAATAAAGCCCTGACGAATCGTTTCTTCAGCGCTGTAGACAAAGCCATCGGCTGCCTTTTCAATGGTGTAGAGGACGTGCTCTGCGGTACACGTGATTCCGCGGGACAGATCATCGGATATGTACAGCTTGCCATCCCTGGAGAGAATCTGCTCTTTGCCGTCTAATGTGACTGTCACCTCGTGGCCTACACGGAGACGGATTTCCTCGAGGCGGTTTCGGGTGGATTCCGGCAGCAACCATGCGGCACGCTTCATCTCGGATGGCAGACAATCGAAGATCTGTGCGGTTTGTATGGGCGATATCAGCGGCGAACGGCTCAGGACGCTTTTTGAGATCAGGCGCATGAGAAGAACCTCCCATCTGCTTTTTGTTTATTGATATTGCTTGCCTGTCCCGAATAGAACCGGTATTATTGAAACAGCGTAGGTGACTGCTGCCACCTACGCTGTTTCGTTAACGGATTTCGACTTCGACTTCTTCACTGGTCAACGGCCAGGCAACGAAGTGGGTCTGTCTGTTGGCGCTGAGATGGATTGTGAGATGCAGATGAATTCCGGAAAAACGGAGCCGGCACGAGCAGGTCGACACATCATCCGGGAGATTCGGCGTGATGGTCAGACCCTGCGGAGAACCGTGAATGCCCAGCATTTCTTCCACCACCGCCTTTCGGAACCATGCGGCAGAACCGGTATACCAGCTCCATCCACATACGCCGTTTTTCTCACCGGCATATACATCTGCAGCCAGGACAAAGTCTTCGCCGCCGTAAATCGACGGATCATGCGTCTTTGGTAAAAGCAACCGGAGCAGTTCCCAGCCGTCGTTTGGTCGTCCGGCGCGAAAACAGGCCATGGCCAGCCAGACAGCGGCGTGCGTATACTGTCCGCCGTTTTCCCGTACACCGGTCGGATAATCGGAAAGGTATCCGACATTTGCAGAGCGGGTAAATGGCGGCGTAAACAACCGAACGATTCGATTTTTTCGGTCAACCAGCTGTTCGAGCGCCGTTTGGAGCGCGAGCTGCATCTGCCGATGCTCCTGTTCCGATTCCGAACCGTCGGAGGACAGCCAGGCAAAGCTCTGTGCAATGGAGTCCAGCTGACATTCTTTCGAACAGGCAGAGCCCAAAACGGCTCCCTCGTCCGTATAAGCGCGGAGAAAGCGATCGGCTTCGAAGGTGTTCATGGCGGCCGAACGCAGATTATTTGCGGCGGCCAAAAGATGGTTTGCTTCCTTCAAATCCTTCATGCGGTTGCAGACCGTCGCAAAGCGGCGTAAAACAAGGCTGCCGAACCAGGCCAGCCAAACGCTTTCGCCTTTTCCCTGCTCCCCAATGCCGTTCAGCCCGTCGTTCCAGTCGCCGTTCAAAATCAGAGGCAAACGATGTGCTCCACATCCACGGGACAAAAACAGATGAATGGCACGCAGGCCGTGCTGATACAGCGTTTCCGAACAGGGCGATGATTCGGCATTTTCATAGCGTTCCCGCTCATCTGGACGCAGTGGTGCGCTTTTCAGGTACGGAACCGGAACGGATAAGAGTGCCTCCTCTCCGGTGCGGTCGAGATACAGCGCCGTGAAATAGGGTAACCAAAGCAGATCATCGCTGCAGCGTGTGCGCACGCCGTTCTTTCGGGCATCATCTTTGAATCCGACATGAAACCAGTGCTGGACGTCGCCTTCTTCATATTGATGTTCTGCACAGAGCAGGAGCAGCGCACGCAGGATCTGCGGTTCATCCAGCAGGAAAGCGGATGCATCCTGCATCTGATCGCGAAAACCGATGGCGCCGCCGTTCTGGTAGAAGGAGGAGCGCGCATACAAGCGGGAGCCCTTGATCTGCCAGACAGCCCAGTCGTTCATATAGGCATCCAAAACCGGATGCCCGCTTTGAATGACCACCTGCTTTGTCTCCTGTTTTCGCGCTTCGCAGGCTGCGTGGAACAACTGCTCCGCCAGGTCAACGGATACAGAAGCGGCAGCAGAGACGGCATCTCCAACCGAATCGGCAGCAGCGCAGGTCAGGACAATGTGTTGGCCGGTGATCCGGAAAGCGGCAACTCGCCCGCACGGAATGGTTTCTTCAATGGCGGAAAAAAGGCCGCTCTTGTAGGCCGCCTCGCTGCACGTCACTCCGATTGGAGCCGGTACAGTCGCACAGGCCAAAGCCGTGGGTGGAAAGTCGTCTGCCATCGGGTGATACGTCGTCACGGCGTTGAAATCCTGTTGGAACGATGTGATCACGCCATTTTTAGCCGCGCGGCGTTCTCCGAAAAGCGGCTGCATCCGCCAATCAACGGTCACGGGATGATCAGACGATTCGATGATCAAAAGCCGCAGTGGGCGATCTGGTGCAACAAATGCACGGGTGCGAATGCTCTGTCCGTCGATCTCAGCTTCCCAAACCGTATACCCCTGTTCAAAGCGGCACGCAGCACCGCACAAAATTGGAATGCGATGACCATGAACCAGACAGCTCAGCTCTTCTCCCCCTTCGGATTCGTCCAACGGTGTCAGCTTCATCAGCCGGGCATTCCGAAACCAGAGATGTGTCATGCCAAAGTCTGTCGAGAGACAGCCGAAGAACGGGTTACACAGTGGCTGCGACCAGGTGCGCGTGTGCTGTGCAGGTACCTGTGCATGAGGAAGCACGGGCGGAAAAGACGTCGGCTGGTACGGCAACACCGTGCAGGCGACCAACCGCACGGCGGCGACAGAGGCAGAATCGGCCGTCGATAAATCGATCAGGTGAATGCCGCCGTGAACACCGACCGCTGCTTCGCATCCGCTGATTCGAACTGCGGCATGGAACAGATGAAAGCCTTGCCGTTCATACGCTCCGCCGTCATCGATCAGAATACAGAGATCATAAACAATCCCGCAGGCCGAAAGGAGCTCATGAATCCGAATGGCCGTAAAAATTTCGCCGGTGAGCTGCGGCAGGTCTTCCGAGTAGGCTTCCAGTACCACAACCGGCAGATCTCCGCTGATGCCGAGCTGCCACAGCGCACCGCGAGAGGTTTCTGTCTCGTATACGACATCTGTCCGTTCAGATGGGGTCATCATCGGTGTCAGCAACGACAAGGCGTACAGCAAATCCGGTGTCTGCAGGGAGAGACGTTGAGCCATCCGGCAAAAGCGCAGCCCCTGATGGGCTGTTCGGAGCGCATGGGAACCGGCAGAGACCGCAGAGTGCATCGATTCGCCGAGCGCTATGGCAAAATGAAACGTGAAGGTTTCGCCTGGAGCGAGGACAACGGGAATCACGGCGCGCAAAATTGGTCGGCGCGGTGTTCCAAAAGAAGAGTGCCGGAGGTTGCTGCAGCAGGCTTCCGGATGCGTGGGAGGATTTCCGGCGAGAATTGCGTCGCCGTCTGACGTAAAGGTCGTTGAACCCGGCTCACAAATCAACGCGACGCTCTGACCCTCATTGCGACTGGCTACGGCTCCATTCTGAACAGCTTTGGTCGATAGAAACATTCGATAGAAATCGGGGTGACTTTCATATTCGTCCAAGTGTCCGGCCAGCGGTTCGCAAAACAGAACCAGATGCCCGCAAATTCGTTGGGGGCCTGTGTTCTGGATTTGCACTTCCCGCACTTCTGCCGGTTCATTTTCAGCCAGCTGAACCTGCATTTTCATACGGATGGAATCGGACTCGGCCAGAAAGCTTGACTGTCGTCCTGTCCATTCGAACTGATACGCCATTGACGTCTGTCCAATGGGAACGGGCGAAACAATGCCCGCATCTGTTCGGAACAGCACGAGAATACCCGGCTCGGCGTGATAGGCCTCTGTTTGACGCGTAAAGAGGCGTGAGGTGCCGTTTGCAGAAGTCAAGAGCGTACAGCCGTCATTGGCCAGCAGGTTCCAGCTCGGAAGCGGATTCTGAACATTTGGGCCGTGCAGTCTGTATTCGGGCAATACGTTTACCTGCTCTGCAGAGGCATGGACGTGCATCCGTTTGACGTTGACTGCATGAATCGGCATTCGCTCTGCGAGGAGCATATGATATGCGCGAAGATCGGTTTGGCCGAAAAATGCATCGAGGAAATAGGCCTTCCCGCTTTCCGCAGCTGTCAGCAGATTGCAGATCGAGCAAAGCGACATGGCCATATGGTGCGCCATATACGTTTTGCAGACGCGATAGGCTGAAGGGTTTTCTGAAAGCACTGCCATCCGCCGCCCTGTCCAATCAACAGACTCATACAGGCCGTATTTGCCCTGCATTCCATCCATTTGGGTCAGGACACGCAAATTGTGCAGCGCCTTGTCCGGATCGATGGACAGCGCCAGATAGGACGAGTACGGCGAGACAACCAATTCGTGTTCCAGACCATTTTTGAAGCCGATGGCCGGAACACCATGGGCTTTGTATTGATAGGTCAGCGTCTCATCAAAGGCATAAAAAGCGCTTTCAGATATCCCCCACGGCGTTTTCCGCTTTTTGGCATAGATGCGTTGACAGTATACCGCATACCGATTTGCTTCGTAGAGCAGCGAATTTTCCGTTTCCGGCAGAAGCAGATTGGGCATCAGGTATTCAAACAGACTGCCGCTCCAAGAGGCCAGACCGGTATAGCCGTTTGTCTCCGACAGTGAGCGGGACAGAGAAAACCAGTGCTTGACCGGAATCTCTCCCTTTGCAATGGCCAGATAGCTGGTCAAGCGGGCTTCACTGGCCAGCATATCATAGTGCCCGCCGACACTTTTGCCGTCCCTGTCCACAGCGATATGCAATAGGCGGACACGATCGTCATAAAATACAGAAAAATCGGCAAGGCGTGCAAGCTGCTCCATTCTTTCTGCAAGTGCACTTGAGCCGTGACGATCAGCCAGTTGAGCGGCGGCCAGCAGGGACGCGCAGAGATTGCCGCTGTCAACCGACGAAATGACGGCGGGTTGCATGACGGTGAGTGTGTCGGTCCGATACCAGTTATACAGGTGGCCGTGATTTTTCTCCATGCGTTCCAGTGAACTGATGGTGCGCATCAGGCGCTTTTCTGCATCGTCCCATGGAATGAATCCCAGCTTTTCGGCGGCGAAGACGGATAAAATGCCGAGACCGATGTTGGTCGGACTTGTTCGATGGGCAATGGTGCCACACGGTGCAATCTGCTCATTATCGGGCGGCAGATTTTGATCAGCTTCCGTCATTCGTTCATCAAAGAATCGCCAGATTCGCTGTGCCTGCTCCAGCAGAAACGCCTGATCGGACAAGCTGACCTCAGGTGAACGATCCAGTTTCCCGGACAACAGGAAGGAATACAGCGGTGACAGCAGCCAGAGCAAGGATACCAGACAGGAAATGAGATTTCCGGCAACGACGCAGAGGAGGATCGCCAGAATCACAGAGGGCAGCAATACATAGATTTCATGCAGGATGGCACCAAAACCGATTCGACGGTAGCGTGCGTGCTTTTCGGCTTCGGCGGCCGTCGTCCATTCCAACAGGCGGCGTTTTGAGATCAGCATACGCCAGAGCGCCTGCACCATGGCGCGGGTGGTCACATACGCTTCAAAGGGCAACAGTACAAAGCGGGAGAAAAACAGCAACAGCCCGCCACGAAATCCGGCATAGATCGTAGAGTGGCATCGCGTGGATATTCGGTTGGGGAAGTTTCGAAGTCGTTCAACGGTGTTGAGGAGCATGGGTACCGTCAAGGCTGCGAGCGCAAACAGCGCACCGACAGCCGAGGCCGGATTTGGGAAAATGCAGAAGGAAAGAATTGCCATGCAAATTGCGGCCGGTGTTTCCACACGGCGGATATTGTCGCAGATTCGGTATTTTGCAGAGGGTGTCAGAGGGTTGCGATAGCGCTGCCCTTGTCTGTTGCGGAGGTACGGAAGCAGAAACGGAATCAACTGGATATCGCCGCGGGTCCAACGCGCCTGTCGTTTCATAAAGGATCGGACAGAGGATGGAAAACCGTCGATGACCGAGGCTTCTGCGAGAAAACCGGTTCGCAAAAAACTGCCTTCCAGCAAATCGTGGGACAATATTCGCTGATCTGCAATCTTGTCCTTCAAAACACTGTGCATGGCACGGAGATCGAGAATTCCTTTGCCGGTGAAAATGGAATCTCCAAACAGATTTTGGCAGATATCGCCGCTCGACACGCAGTACGGATCCGTCCCGCCCTGTCCGGCAAAGATTCTGGAAAAGAGTGTGGCATTGGCCGCGGTCAAATCCATGGTGATGTGCGGCTGAAGAATACCATAACCGGCAACCACCCTCGACGCATCCGGGGCGATCACTGCACGGTTCAGCGGATGCAGCATGGCGCCGACCATGTGACGGACGGAGTCGGGCTCCGGAATGGTATCGGCATCCAGTGCAATCAGATACCGCACCGTTTTCAAGCGCTCTGCTTCCACACCGTAAAAAATTGGTTCATTGTTCGGATCGGGATCATCGGATACAAATGCCGCGAGAGCGGTGATTGCTCCGCGTTTTCGTTCGTATGCCATCCAGATTTGGTCTTGATCGTTCCAATACCGCTTTCGCCAGATACAGACAAAGCGATGACCATATTCCTGATTCAGCCGGTCAATGGTTGTGCGCATTGCGTCCAAAATCGCCGGATCATCATCCGCTTCTTCCGAAGACGCGTCTGGCAAATCGGCGAGTACGCCGTAGAGGACATGATCACCGGCGGAACGATTGGTGCAGGCATATTCCGCCAGCGCGGCTGTCTGCTGGGCGGCCTGTTCGGGCGTAGCAGCCAACAACGTGACGGCGACCAGCGTTGTTCCATCCTTCGGAACACCGGCTTCCAGTTCGAGCGATGGTAGAAAATGATTGGGAGCCACGTGGGAAAACAGATACAGAAGGAACGCCCGTGTGACTTCATACAACGGCAGCATCATGCCGAGTGCCAGCCAGACACTTTTGAATAGAACCCCGAAGAGCGCGGAGATCAGGACAGGAAGCGTCATATCCAGCATCAGGTAGATGAAGCGAATTCGTCGATCTCTGTTTTGCAGCACGGGTGATCGAGCAATGTGCCAGCCGATGTGGGATTCCGGGGTCCCCTCTGGCGCAGATGCAGCCGCACTCAGGAGGGATTCGGCAGCAACATATTCCGGAACACGGAGATGACGCGCAAGCGTTGAAAGCTGTGCGCGGTAGTGCGCCTGTGATGGTTCGGACATTTGCGGATACGTTCCATCCGGGTCACGCATCAGAATAGATTCCAGCTGGCTGACGCTGCGCATGGCGCGAAGAAAGCCGCTCTGAGATACCTGATTCAGCAGCTTGATGGTACCGCGGAGAGCGGCCTCCAGCTGTTTGTGAATCCGGTCGGCTGGTGCGGCATAGGTGTCCAGGCTGATCGGTGCGGAGCCCTGCAAATGCTCTGTACGCAAACGCTTTTCGGCGCCGAACGGGCTGTCCGTTTGTTCATCCTGATACGATTGGAGAATCGTCTGAATTTCCATTGCAACTTCTCGAATCATTCGGATGGCAACGATACGCAAAACCGGCAAGCAGAGACGGCATTCACTCTCGTTCAGAATCCGTTCGGCCTGTACGCCGCGGAGAAACAAGGCCAGTCGTTCCGGCGTAATGGCTTCCGCGCCGGTTCGAAGCAGTGCAGAAGCCATCTGGAAAATGAACAGGTTTCCTTTGTCATCGACGGTCAGTTGATATTTGCCGTGCAGGTCAACCTGTAATTCTGAAGCGGCCTTTTCAATCCGATACAGATTCTCTGACAGCCAGACAAATTCCGGCGGCAGCAGCACATCATTGTTCTGCGGCAGGCTGGCTTTGTATCCGGTCACGCGTTCAGCTGTCTTTTGAATGATTCGCAAATCGGTTCGAACGATTTTGCGCAGACTTCCAGCGCCGGTTAACCCGGCTGCATGAAAGGCGCGAGCGCTGTTTGTCCCATATCGTTCAATTCGGTTGTTCGGCACGAATATTTTATCCTGCATCATGGCTTTTTGCGTTCCTTTCTTCTGAAGCTGCTCATTTTAGTCTTTCAGGCAAATTCTTTTTGTATACCCGGAAAAAACGCTTGACAAACCATCCGAATTATGGTATCATACTGGTGTAAAGCTGAAGTGCTTTACACCAGCTGTTTCTGTTTGGCAGCATATTACAGGTATCGGTCTGATTAACTGGATGGTTTGATTTATGTCTTCGGAAAATACCTTAAAGGAAAACGCGTTGGAGATGTCTCTGCTGTTTGATTTTTACGGTGCAATGCTAACGGACAGGCAGCAGGAAATTTTTGATCTGTATTATAACGAGGATCTGTCTCTTTCCGAAATATCAGAGCAGATGCAGATTTCCAGACAGGCAGTTCGTGATGCTGTCACACGCTCCAAAAACCTGATGCTCGGCTTTGAACAGCGTCTGGGGCTGGTTCATCGTTTCCAGAAGAACTTCGATACGCTCCAGCGAATTCATATGATTGCCTCGGAGCTGCTGGAATTGAATCGTAGCGACAGGCGAAATGCTGAGATTGACCTTCGACTGGCGGAAATTTACCGTCTGACAAGCAGCGTTTCGGAATTGGCCTGATTTCACCTATTTTTCAGAACAGGAGTTGATTGCGGGAATGGCCTTTGAAAATCTTCAAGACAAGCTTTCCTCTGTTTTCAAAAAGTTACGTGGTAGAGGTCGTTTGACAGAAAATGATATTCGCACAGCCATGCGTGAGGTTCGCCTGGCGCTGCTGGAAGCGGATGTCAGCGTCAAGATTGTCAAAGACTTTATTGATGCGGTCAGTGCCCGGGCACTTGGCAGCGACGTTCTGGACAGCCTGACCCCCGGTCAGCAGGTTATTAAGATCGTCAACGAAGAATTGACAACCCTGATGGGCGGCTCCAATGAACGGATTCATATGGCGCCGAAACCGCCCACGGTTGTCATGCTCGTTGGCCTTCAGGGTGCCGGTAAAACGACGAACGGCGCAAAGCTGGCCGGATATTTCAAATCGCAGCTTTCGAAACGGCCGTTGATGATCGCCTGTGACGTGTATCGTCCCGCTGCCATCCAACAGCTGCAAATTGTCGCAGAGCAGGTTGGTGTCCCCGTTTTCGAAATGGGACAGGGTGATCCGGTCGAGATTGCGCGCAAAGGTATTGAGCACGCCCGTCAGCACGGCAACGACATGGTGTTCATCGATACCGCCGGTCGACTGCACGTAGACGATTCCATGATGGACGAGTTGAAGCGGATGAAAGCCGCTGTCAATCCGGATGAAATTATGCTGGTCGTTGATGCCATGACCGGTCAGGATGCCGTCAATGCTGCGACAGCGTTCAATAACGCTCTGGATATTGACAGCGTCTATCTCGCCAAGCTGGATTCCGACGCCCGTGGTGGTGCTGCCCTTTCGGTCAAGGCCGCTACAGGGAAACCGATCAAATTTGTCGGTACCGGCGAAAAGCTCGATGCATCCAATCTGGAACCGTTCTATCCGGATCGTATGGCTTCCCGCATTCTTGGCATGGGTGATATGCTTTCCCTGATCGAAAAAGCGCAGCAGGCGTTTGACGAGAAAAAAGCGGAAGAGCTGGAACGCAAAATGCGCCAGAATAAAATGTCGCTGGACGACTTTCTGGATCAGATGCGGCAAATTAAAAAAATGGGCTCCATGCAGAACATTTTGAAAATGATTCCGGGCATCAACGCGAAGCAGCTCGACGGTGCCAAAATTGATGAGAAGCAGATTGCCCGCACGGAAGCAATCATCCTTTCCATGACCAAGCAGGAACGCGACAATCCGTCCATCCTGAACTCATCCCGCAAGAAGCGAATTGCAGCAGGCAGTGGTACGAAGGTCGAAGACGTCAACCGGCTACTCAAGCAATTTGAAGCAACTCAGGCGATGGCGAAAAAACTGACAGGCGGAAAGCCGGTCAAGAATTTCGGCGGCCCTATGGCAAAAAACAGGAAGGGTTTCAAATACCCGTTCTAAAATAAACTGTTTTATTTCTTAACAACAATTTGGAGGTACAAAATCATGGTTAAAATCAGACTTCGCAGAATGGGTGCAAAGAAAGCTCCGTACTATCGGATCATTGTTGCGGATTCCCGTTCCCCCAGAGACGGCCGCTTCATCGAAGAAATCGGCACATACAACCCGATGCTGGAGCCGACGGAATTCAAAGTGGACGCCGACAAGGTTCGCGACTGGATTCAGAAAGGTGCTCAGCCGACCGACACTGTGAAAGCTCTTCTGAAAAAAGAAGGCATTCTGTAAGCCGGCATTCTCAAAAGGAATGATTTTATGAAGGATCTTCTTTATTATATTGTCAGACAGATCGTTGATCATCCGGATGCCGTTTCCATTCAGGAAGTCACACGCGATGACGTTCTCGTTCTGGAGCTGAGCGTTGATCCGTCTGACATGGGAAAAGTTATCGGTCGTCAGGGAAAAATCGCAAAATCTATTCGTTCCATCATCAAGGCTGCCGCCATTCGCGAAAATCTTCGCGTCAATGTTGATATTCTCGGCTGAGATTTCTGGAACCAAATCAGCCGAAGTCTGTCTTCAGACTTCGGCATTTTATTTCTTTTACCCGCTGGAGGTTGTTATGGAGAAATCGGAACACACGTCAAAACAATTCCTGGAAGCCGGAACCATTGTCACGACACACGGCGTTCGCGGTGAAGTCAAGCTGAAGCCCGCCTGTGACAGCGCAGAGTTTCTCATGCCGTTGAAAACGCTGTACAGAAACGGCGAAGCTATGCACCCGATTTCAAAGCGCGTTCACAAAGGGATGCTGCTGCTGCTCTTCCCCGGCTACGATACGGTTGAAAAGGCGATGCGTCTGGTGCATTCGACATTGTATTTTGATCGAAATGATATTCAGCTTCCCAGCGGCGTGTATTATTATTGCGACTTAATCGGGCTGACTGTGTATGACAAGCGACTTGAGCGCACAATCGGAACCATCGTTGACGTGCTTGATCGCCCGGCCAGCAATATCTATGTGGTCCGGGATGGTGACCAGGAATCCATGATTCCTGCCGCAGGTGATTTTATCC
>CAZEUG010000008.1:0-66431 GCA_964515055.1 uncultured Oscillospiraceae bacterium
AACCAGCATCAGAACAGCAAGAGCCAGTGCAAGAATGCGAAGCTTTTTGCTCATGAAATTTGCCTCCTAAAAGAATATTGTGGCACCGCGCCTATACAATCACACGATGTCTGCATATATATTACCAGTCTGAAAACAAAATGTCAAATAGAGAAAATAAAAAATAAAATGACAGCAACAACAAAAAATGAACGAAAAGTCGGTAAAATTGAAAGAGCAAAATTTAAAAAACGCGCTTTTCAAGAGAAAAATCACATTATAAAAAAAATACGCCAAAACCGGGCGATCAACCATGTGACCGTCCGCTTTTGGCAAAGGAGAGAGGTAAAAAACAAATGGAGGCCAGGAAAAGCCGGAACAACCGACTGTTGAAATGCCTCGAAAAACTGAGCGTGGAAAGAACGAAAATTCATCATATTCTTCCGATGAAAGAATATACTCAAACCATTCGGAAGCGCAATCGAACGATCTGAGCATTGCAACGCTCAATCTTTGATATATTCTAAAACAAAACGGATGGAATGTCAAACGACTAAAACAAATAAAAACAAAACAAAACGAATCGACATACGGAGCAATAACGAGAATAATGAGAAAACAGAAAACATAATAAGACAAAATGTGACGAAACTCAAGAAAATCTGACAACCTGAAAGAATTTATGAAGTAATAAAACGACAAGGCAAATCTAACGATGACTAACGGAAATTTGTGGACTGAAATATATGAACACGAAAATTGGAAATACCTTCCGCTTCGCAGCTCCGGAGAACGCATGCCAATGACCGGAAGAAATTGACAGCAAACAGAAAATGTGATATAATAATGTACGAAACCGTGAGAAACATGGGGAAAACCGAAGCAAAAATTCGAACCATGACGGTTCGGGAAAACGAAAGGACTGTTGTAGATGGATGCTTTACGGCCTGAATCACTGTTCGACCTGCGATATAGCCCGATTGGCAGCCTGTTGGCAGCGGTGCAGTACCCCTGGGAAATTCTGCCAACATTGCGCAGCTTCCTCGTGACGTATGCTCAGACGCTGTCGCAGGAGATTTATGAACAGCGCGGAGACGGCATCTGGATTGCCCGAACCGCCAAAATTGCGCCATCTGCCTCCATCACAGGGCCGGTCGTCATCGGGCCGGATACGGAGGTTCGCCACGGCGCCTATATCCGGGGCAGCGCACTGATCGGTGCGGGCTGCGTCGTCGGGAATTCCTGTGAGCTGAAAAACTGTGTGCTGTTCGATGCAGCGAAAGCACCGCATTTCAATTACATCGGCGACTCCATTCTGGGACACGGCGCACATATGGGCGCCGGAGCAGTGACGTCCAACGTCAAAAGCGACAAGACGAATGTGGTCATTCGCTGGAAGGAGCCGACGCCGGGCGAGCTGGCGACCGGCCTTCGCAAGCTGGGCGCCATGCTCGGCGACTTCGCCGAGGTCGGCTGCAACAGTGTCCTCTGTCCAGGAAGTGTGGTTGGCAGACATTCCATTGTCTATCCGCTCTCCCGCGTGCGGGGTGTCCTGGCGGCAGAACGCATTTGGAAAGAAAACGGAACCATTGCCGTGCGGGAAATGCGCGGCTGATTCGACTGAAAGGAAGAAAACGATATGGGCAGATTGTTTGGAACGGACGGGATTCGCGGCGTTGCCGGAAGGGATCTGACGGCAGAGCTGGCCATGAACATCGGGAAGGCCGCCGCCACCGTTCTGACGGAGGGCTGTCGCCGCAGACCGGTTTTTGTCATCGGGACGGATACGCGCATTTCATCGGATATGCTCTCCGCTTCCGTGTCGGCCGGACTCTGTTCGGTCGGTGCAGACGTCATCAGCCTCGGCGTTGTTCCGACACCGGCGGTGGCGTATCTGGTTGAAAAGTACAAGGCGGATGCAGGCGTCATGATCTCTGCATCGCACAACACCTCGGAATATAACGGCATCAAGATCTTCAGCGGGGACGGCTTCAAGTTGCCGGATGCGCTGGAGGAACGCATTGAAGACCTGCTGCTGAACCGCACGGAGGAACCGCAGACGGTCAGCGGCGACGGCATCGGCAAAATCACAATGCGCCCGACTGCTGCAAAGGATTATATCGATCACCTGAAATCCAGTGTCCCGTATTCGCTGGACGGACTGCGTGTGGCCGTTGACTGCGCCAACGGCTCTGCCAGCGTGACGGCTGAAAAGCTGTTCACCTCTCTGGGCGCGGAGGTGCAGCTGCTGTTCCATACGCCGGACGGCGTGAACATCAACTGCGGTTGCGGCTCCACCCATACGGAAGCGCTGGCGGCCTATGTGGTGGAGCATCAGCTGGACGCGGGCATTGCCTTTGACGGCGACGCGGATCGCTGCCTGTGCGTCGATGAAACCG
This sequence comes from uncultured Oscillospiraceae bacterium, assembly GCA_964515055.1. Lineage (GTDB taxonomy): Bacteria > Bacillota > Clostridia > Oscillospirales > QAMX01 > QAMX01. The sequence continues at coordinate 2,379 of CAZEUG010000008.1, forward strand.
GGAAGCTGGTGGACGGTGACATGATCATGGCGATTTGCGCCGCGGACATGGCCGAACGCGGGAAGCTCTCCCGGAAGACTGTCGTTGGAACGATCATGAGTAATTTCGGCTTCAGCCGCTTCTGCGAGGAAAACGGCCTGCGCTTCATCGCGACGAAGGTCGGTGACCGGTTCGTGCTGGAGGAAATGCTGCTGGAGGATTATTCGTTTGGCGGGGAACAGTCCGGGCATATTATTTTCCGCGACTTCGCAACCACCGGTGATGGCCAGCTGACAGCCGTTCAGCTGCTTTCCATGATGCGGAGAAATGGCAAAAAGCTCTCGGAAATGGCCGCTGTCATGACCCGTTATCCGCAGGAAATGGTCAATGTCAAGGTTTCGGCGGAGGGTAAGCTGCTGTTCTATACCGATCGTGCCGTGCGGGAGAGCATCGATGAAGCCAAACGCACCCTTGGCCGCGACGGCCGCATTGTTGTCCGACCGTCTGGAACAGAACCGCTGATTCGCGTCATGGCGGAAGGGCAGAACGTGGAGGAAATCCGCAAAATTGCAGAAACTGTTGCCGACGTCATCCGGGAACGCCTCGGACAGGCAAATGAATAGAAAGCTGGGACATCCATGGAACCATTTTACAATCAACTGCTGGAGCCGGTCTGTGAGGCTGTCCGCGAAGCCGGAGCCATCATTCGCGGCGCAGCGTGCTATCAGGGCGATGGAATGCAGAAAAGCGGTGATCGAAACTACGTCACGGAGTATGACATCTGCGTGCAGAACCATCTGCATGAAGTGCTGACGCGGATTTGCCCGGAAGCCGCCTTCTGCGGGGAGGAAAACGGCGAACAGGGTGACGGGGAGCTGACGTGGATTGTTGACCCGATCGACGGCACCTCCAATTTCATCCATGGCACCGGGATGAGTGCCGTGTCGGTTGCACTGGCCAGACCCGCGGACAATGAGCCGCTGCTCGCCGCGATCTACTGCCCGTATGCGGATGAGATGTTTACCGCGCTGCGCGGCGGCGGTGCCTTCCTGAACGGCCGTCGCATCCACGTCTCGACACACGACTACGCACACGCGCTGATCGCGTTCGGTACCACGCCGTATGAACGCTCCCGCGCGGAGGCGACCTTCGCCCTGCTGGCCGCCGTCTACCGGGATTCGCTCGACATTCGCCGGAGCGGAAGCGCCGCACTCGATCTGGCCTATGTCGCGGCCGGTCGGCTGGACGGATTTTTTGAAATGACGCTTCAACCCTGGGATTTTGCGGCGGGCGCTCTGCTGATCACGGAGGCGGGCGGAACCATTACCCGGTTCTGCGGCGAAACGCCGGATTTTCGCCGCCCGTCCAGCATCCTGACAGGCAATCCGACCGTCTATCCCGTGCTGGCCAGGCTGGCTGCGCCCTATGCGGAACAGGTCTGGTGACGGCTGCCGCATCGGACACGCTTCCAAATCATACTGAACGGAGGATGCAATCCTATGGGACTTCTTTCTGCACTGGAATCCATTCGGACTCCTTTTCTGGATCGGGTATTTCTCTGCATCACGCAGCTCGGCGGAGAAATCGCGTTTACAGCGGTCATTCTGATCGCGCTCTGGTGCGTGAATAAGCGCGCCGGGTTCTGGATGTTCTTTTCCTGGGGCTGCGGTACCGCGCTGAACCAGACGGTGAAGGCGCTCTGCAAAATTCCGCGCCCCTGGGTGCGTGACCCGTCACTGACGCCGGTGGATGCAGCACTGGACGGGGAATTTGCGGCCCGGGATTATTCCTTCCCGAGCGGCCATACACAATCCGTTCTGGGGCTCTTTGGCTCTCTGTCGGTCTTTGCCCGCCGCCGCTGGATGACCATCCTCAGCGCCTGTCTTGTTCTGTTGACCGGCCTGTCCCGGCTGTATCTCGGCGTCCATACACCGACCGACATTGTTGGCGCCATCCTGATCGGTCTGGCCATCGTCTTCCTGATGGCATGGCTCTCTTCACTGGAAGCGGACAAACCCTGGATTTCCTGGGTGGCCGGTGGCGTTCTGATTGCGCTGTCGCTCATCCTGCTGATCTATACATCGCTGAGCGACCTGACGGATCCGAGCATCGCGGAGGCTGCCAAGCACGGCTGGGAGATGCTGGGTGCATCAATCGGACTGACTGCGGCCTGGCAGCTCGATCGGAAATGGCTGCATTTCGACACTCGCGCTGTCTGGTACGCACAGATTGCCAAAATGGCAGTCGGTCTGGTCTTTGCACTGCTGATCTGGCAGGGGCTGAAGCAGCCACTGCTGAACCTCTTCCACGGCAGCCACGTGGCAGACGGTGTTCGCTATCTGCTGCTGGCGCTGTTCGCCGGATTTGTCTATCCGCTGACCTTCCGCTTCTGGTCCCGCCTGGGCTCAAAAAAATAAAGACAGGGAAACAGAGCCGTGTATCCACGTGGATACGCGGCTCTTTCCAATGCACCCTTTCGGAAAAGCGGTCATATGCTGGAGTGAGGGGGGATCTTCAACTGTGAAAGCTGCAATGATCGGCGGCGATCTGCGGCATCTCTATGCTGCGGATGCGCTGGAACGTCAGAACTGTCCGACCAGTCTGTTTGGACTGGAGCTGTGTGAACAGACGGGCAACCGCCGTCAGGCGCAAAGCCTTTCGGAGGCGGTGACCGGGGCAGATTTTCTGCTGCTTCCACTCCCGATGGAGGTGGAGGCGCAGCGGCTGAATGCGCCATTCGCCCGGATGCCCATTGCAATGCCGGAGCTGCTGAAATGCGTCCCGGCAGACCTACCCATCTTTGGCGGCAAAGTGCATGAAGCACAACACCGTCAGCACCCGAACCTGTACGACTACGCCGAAGAGGAGACGTTTCAAATTCAAAACGCCGTGATCACGGCGGAGGGTGCCGTTCAGCTCGCAATGGAAACAATGCTCGGCACACTGCATGGCTCCCGGTGCCTCGTGATCGGCTATGGTCGCATCGGCAAAGTGTTGGCCGGAATGCTGCACGGTCTGGGGGCACGGGTCTGCGTGTCGGCCAGACGACCGGAGGATCGGGCGTGGATTCGTGCGGCCGGATATGAGGCGCTGGAAATCGGCGCACTGGACGGGTACCTGGGCGGTATGCAGATGGTCTTCAATACGGTTCCGGCGCGGATTTTGACCGATATACGGCTGCGTGAGTTGCCAGCAGAGACGCCGATTCTGGATTTGGCCAGCCTGCCGGGCGGCGTTGATTTCGAAGCGGCACGCGCACAGAATCGGAAGGTGCTGCACGCACTGGCCTTGCCCGGCAAAACTGCGCCAGCTGCGGCGGGAGAAGCGATTGCGGACACTGTGCTGCAAATGCTCCGGAAGATCAAAAGCCCCGGATGAATCGCGGTGAAGCGGAAAGACCGCAGCCGGCCGCACCGCCGCGCATTTCTTGGCTGCGGGGAAACGGTGAAAAATGGATGGATAGCAAGAGCAGCGGACGCCGAATGGGCTTTGCACTGAGCGGTTCGTTCTGTACATTTGCCCGCGTGCTGGATACGCTTGCGGCGCTGGTGGCAGATGGCTGGGAGATCACGCCGATCATGAGCACACAGAGCGCGACAACGGATACACGGTTCGGCACGGCAGCGTCCTTCCGCACACGGCTGTCGGCACTCTGCGGACGACCGGTGATTGATACCATTGCGGCTGCAGAGCCGATCGGGCCGAAAAAATGTCTGGATGTGCTCGTTGTGGCACCGGCAACCGGCAACACGCTGGCGAAAATCGCCGCAGGAATCGCAGATACGCCGCCGACGCTGGCGGTGAAATCACACCTCCGCAACGAACGCCCGGTTGTTCTGGCGGTCTCTACCAATGACGGTCTGGGCGGCAATGGTGCCAATATCGGCGCACTGATGGCGCGAAAACACATCTACCTGGTTCCCTTCGGACAGGATGACCCGAAGGGAAAGCCAAACTCGCTCGTCGCGGATTTCAGCCTGATCGGAGCGACGGCCGAGGCGGCGCTCCGCCGGACGCAGCTGCAACCGCTTCTGCTGCGGAGAACCGACGAATAAACTGCGGCGGAACGGGTTCGTAGCCCGCTCCGCCGTTTTTTTCTGCGCTGTTTACAGAAAATGCTTTACTTATTGAATGAAATCAGCTATAATGACAGCATGATAAATGTGGAATCTTCAATCGGGAGTTCTCTCCCGAAAACCGATCAATTTTCAGGAGAACTGCTATGAACAGAGAACCAATGGAAACCATGGAAAACAGACGCCCGCTGGAAACGGTGGAGCTGCCGGAGTGGGGCAGACTGATTGCACAAACGCCGGAAGCAGCGGTGCAGCAGGCGGAAACCGCCTATGGAGATGCAGTGGCCGCCGTTGCACGGACGTGCCTTGAGCGGAGCGCATCTGTGATTTTGCTGTGCGGGCCATCGGCAGGCGGTAAGACGACGACGGCGCAGCGGATTCGGGCGGAGCTGCAGCGACTGGGCGCAGAGGCGGTGCGCGTTTCTCTGGACGATTTTTACAGGCCGCACGACCAGATGCCGCGCTGGGAGGACGGAACAACCGACTATGAGAGCGTGGAATGTCTGGACATCCCGTGCTATGAATCGTGTATGCAGAGCCTGCTGCAAACCGGCACCGCACAGCTGCCGGTCTATCACTTTCAGGACGAAGCATCCCGGATGACACGGGCGCTCTGCTGCACAGCCGACAGCATCCTGATTGTAGAAGGGCTGCACGCGCTGAATCCGTCCCTGTCTGCCGTATTCGAAGGCCGCACCATTCTGCGCGTCTACCTCAGCACGCATACGAATTTCTGCCGACAGGGGACAGTGTGCCTCCCGGCCAAATCCCTGCGCCTCTGTCGGCGGATGCTGCGCGACATCCGTCACCGCCATACGGAAGCGGATGAAACGCTGTCGCTCTGGAAATACGTCCGGATGGGCGAGGAACGATACATCCATCCCTTCCGCCACACGGCAGACTGCTACATCAATACGGCGCACGCCTATGAGCCGTTTCTGTATGCAGAGGCGATGACGGAGAGCCTGCAGCACGATACTCTGTCGGCCGAAAACCGCGCCATGGCCGATCAGCTGCTGGCGGGCTGTGCCGACCTGCCACGGCTGGGGAGCGAATGGATTCCGAAAACATCCCTGATTCAGGAGTTTATCGGCTGAACCAGTTGTTTTTCGGTATGCGGGGAGTTGCTTTTACAGGGGATTTGTGATATAATCAAAAGGCTATCAAAATCATTTCCGCTTCCGCCGCCTGGCGGAAAGCTTCAGAGGATAAAGGGGATCACATATGGACTATCACGCGCTGGCCGATTTATTATATCCTGCCATCCGGACACTCCCGGAGGACATGGAAAAACGCTACCCGCCGCGACAGCTGCCGGAGGGAGCCAAGGTTACCCGCTTTGCTCCGTCGCCGACCGGCTTCCTGCATATCGGAAACCTGTACGGCGCTTTTACGGATGAACGCCTGGCACATACGACGGACGGCGTATTTTACCTCCGCATCGAGGATACGGACGCCAAACGCACGGTGCCAAACGGCGTCGCGCTGATCATTGAAACGCTGGCCAAACTGGGCGTCTGCTTCGACGAAGGCGCCGTCATTGACGGCGACCGCGGCGCATACGGGCCGTATCGCCAGAGCGAGCGCGCCGAAATTTATCAGACCTATGCCAAACAGCTGATCCGCGAGGGAAAGGCCTATCCCTGCTTCTGCACGGAGGCAGAGCTGGAGGAGATCCGTGCCCGTCAGGAAGCGGAAAAGAAAACGCCGGGGTATTACGGCGAATATGCCGTCTGGCGTGATGCACCGATGGAACGGATTCAGTCGGCGCTGGCTGAGGGCAAGCCGTTTGTTCTGCGCTTCCGTTCGGAGGGTGACGTTTCCCATAAATTCAAGTTCACCGATGAAATCAAAGGCGTCATTGACGTCACGGAAAATGACGTCGATCATGTCATTCTGAAAAGCGACGGCATCCCGACCTACCATTTTGCCCACGCCGTGGATGATCACCTCATGCGGACGACCCATGTTGTCCGGGATGAGAGCTGGCTGTCCACGCTCCCGTTCCATATCCAGCTTTTCCAGGCGCTGGGCTTCCGCCTTCCGAAATACTGCCACACGGCGCAGGTGCTGAAGCTGGAAGACGGCAACAAACGGAAAATTTCCAAGCGCAAGGATCCGGAAGCTGCCCTGACGTTCTATCATGCGGAGGGCTATCCGTCGGCTGCCACACGGGAATACCTGATGACTCTCCTGAACTCCAACTTCGAGGAGTGGCGCATGGCGAACCCGACCGCCCCGATTGAAGCGTTCCGGTTCACGACCAAAAAAATGAGCGTTTCCGGCTCTCTCTTTGATCTGGATAAGCTGAACGATATTTCCAAAAACGTGATTTCCCGGATGACGGCGGAAGAGGTGTACGCACAATCGCTTCGCTGGGCGCAGGAATTCGACCCGTCGTTTGCAGCTGTCTTCGGCGAAGACGCCGCCTATGGCCAGTCGATTCTGGCCATTGGCCGTGGCGGTGCGAAGCCCCGGAAGGATTTGACCACCTGGAAGGATGTCCGGAACTACGTTGCCTTCTTCTATGAAGCGCTTTTTGAACCCGAATATGACCTGCCGGCGCAGTGCAGCCCGGAGGACGCGGTTGCCATCTGCCAGCGGTTTGACGCGGTCTGGGATCCGGCAGATGATCAGCCGACCTGGTTTGCCAAAATCAAGCAGATTGCAGCCGATCTCGGCTATGCGCCGGAAACCAAGCTCTACAAAAAGGATCCCTCTGCTTATCGCGGCCATGTGGGCGATGTCAGCATGGTGCTCCGTGTTGCGGTCACCGGCCGACAAAATTCGCCGGATCTTTATGAAGTTATGCGCATTCTGGGTCGTGAGCGGACATCGGCACGCTTGCAGGCCATGATTCAAACTGAAAAGGACTGATTTACGATGGAAACCAACACTTCCTCTCATTTTATCCACGAAATTATTGACGCAGATCTCGCCGCCGGACGCGAAGACCATGTGCATACGCGTTTTCCACCGGAGCCGAACGGCTACCTCCATATCGGCAGCGCCAAAGCCATCTGGATTAACTACAGCACGGCCAAAAAATATGGCGGAAAATTCAACCTCCGGTACGACGATACGAACCCTGTCCGTGAGGATGATGAGTATGTCCGCTCGATCTATGAAGACATCTGCTGGCTCGGTGCCAAGCCGGATGCTGTTTTCTACGGCTCCGATTACTTTGACACCTGCTATGAAATCGCCGTTCAACTGATCAGGCAGGGTCTGGCCTATGTCTGCGACCTCTCCGCAGACGAAATGCGCGAATATCGCGGTACGCTGACCGAGCCCGGCCGGGAGAGCCCGTATCGGAACCGCAGCGTCGAGGAAAACCTGGATCTGTTTGAACGGATGAAACAGGGTGAATTCCCGGACGGTTCCAAAACGCTGCGCGCCAAAATCGACATGGCCAGCCCGAACATGAACCTGCGCGATCCCGCAATTTACCGGATTCTCCACAAGGAGCATCACCGTCAGGGTACCAAGTGGTGCATCTACCCGCTATACGACTTTGCCCACCCGATTCAGGACGCAACGGAAGGCATCACGCATTCCCTCTGCTCCATTGAATTCGAAAACCACCGCCCGCTCTATGACTGGGTGGTGGAGCACAGCGGACTGGCGCACCATCCGCATCAGTATGAATTCGCTCGCCTGAACGTCACCAACACCGTGATGAGCAAGCGCTACCTGCGCGAAATGGTTGAAACCGGTCTGGTGGACGGTTGGGACGATCCTCGGATGCCGACACTCTGCGGCCTGCGCCGCCGCGGCTTCACGCCGGAATCCATCATTGAATTCGTCAAGCGCGCCGGTGTGGCCAAGGCCTATTCGCTCGTTGATATCGGCCTGCTCGAATTCTGCATCCGTGAGGAGCTGAACGCGTCCGCACCGCGCCGGATTGCCGTCGTTGACCCGGTGGACGTGGAGATTACCAACTACCCGGAGGGCAAAGAGGAATTCTTTGAACTGCCGAATCACCCGAATGACGAACAGGCCGGCACACGTACCGTCCGCTTCTCCAGACATCTGGTTGTTGACCGTGAGGATTTTGCACTCGTTCCGCCGCCGAAGTTCTTCCGCCTCAAAAAGGGCGGCGAGGTTCGCCTGATGGGCGCGTATATCATCCGCTGCGATGAAGTGCAGACCGATGAAAACGGTCGCGTGACCAAGCTGCTCTGCACGGCTGATCTGGAAACCGGAAACGGCAACCCGGTCGATGGCCGCAAAGTCAAAGGGACGATTCACTGGCTGGATGCGGAAACAGCCGGCACGTGCGATGTCCGGCTGTATGACCGGCTCTTCACACTGGAAAACGTCTCCGATATCCCGGAGGGCAAAACCTACTCCGACTACATCAACCCGGATTCTCTGCAGCTCATGCAGGGCTGCCGGATTGAGCCGTGCCTGAAAACGGCGAAACCGGGTGATCGGTTCCAGTTTGTCCGCCTGGGTTACTTCTCCGCGGATTCCCGCTATGAAAACAGCTTCAATCGGATTGTCACACTCCGTGACAGCAAAGGCCGATAAACATCCAATGGGAGGGAAAACATGTTGGAAATGCTGAAACAATACCTTGTTCAGGCGCTGTATCTGCTGCCGGGCATTGTCGTGGCACTGACCTTTCATGAGTTTGCCCATGCGTTTGTCTCGACGAAGCTGGGCGACCCGCTGCCCCGCGCAACGGGTCGTCTCTCCCTGAACCCTGCCAAGCACATCGACCCGCTCGGCTTTGTCATGCTCTTTCTCGTTCGCTTCGGCTGGGCCAAGCCCGTCGTCGTCGATTCCCGGTATTATAAGCATAAAAAGCTCGGCATGAGCCTCGTTGCGCTGGCGGGCCCCGTCGCCAACCTCATCATGGCCTTTCTCTTTACGGCCTGCTCCATGCTGGTCGCCGTCCGCTACAATACGCTCTGGGCAGCCGGTACCACAGGAAAGGGCATGACGGCGCTTCTGGTCATCTACCAGCTGCTGACCATTGCTGTCAGCCTGAATATCGGTCTGGCCGTCTTCAACCTCATCCCGATTTCACCGCTGGATGGCTCCAAGCTGCTGGCGGCGTTCCTGCCGATGCGTGCATACAACAGGGTGCTGCAATATGAACGCTACGGCTTCCTGATTCTGCTGCTCCTACTGCTGGATGTCCCGGGACGCCTGCTCGGCATCTGCGGCGTGCCGTCCTCCATCACGCAATATGTCGATCTCAGCTATTATCTGAACTATGCGCGGGCGTTCCTGATGAATCTGTTTCAGGACATCTGGACGCCGGTGTTTGAGTTCTTCCTGTAAACGGCGGAGCGGTAGCAATGGATGTTTCGTCTCTCACCTTTAAGCTGGATGTCTTTGAAGGTCCGCTTGATCTTCTCATGCATCTGATTACCAAAAACCGTGTTTCCATCGATGATATCCCGATTGCCCTGATTCTGGATCAGTACCTTTCCTATCTGGAAACCATGCAATCCATGAACATCGAAGTGACCAGCGATTTCATCGTGCTGGCCGCGCAGCTCATTCTAATTAAATCACGGATGGTGCTGCCAAGGCCGGAGGCACCGGAAGCGGAGGATCCGCGCAGAGAGCTGGTTCAGCGGCTGGAGGAATACAAGACCATCAAACTGGCTGCATCGTGGCTTCAAAAGCGCGCCGACCGTCTGGGCGACCTGCTTACCAAAGAGGCGGAGCCGCTGCCGGGCCGCCCGACTTATCAGCGCCGCCATACAGAGGATGACCTGAGAAATGCGCTGGCGCGGATGCTGGCCGCCCAAAACGGACAGGAACAGCCGCTGCCGCCGATCTTTTCGGAGCTGGTCGGCCGCGAAAGTGAAACCATTGAGGACGCCGCACAGCGCGTGGTTGCACTCGTTCGTGACCTGCGCCGCATCAGTGTGACCGATATCCTGGCACAGACCGGGAACCGCCACGCCGCCATCGCGGCATTCCTGGCGTTGCTGGAATTGTGCCGGGACAGCGTGATTTATGTGGACGATGCGGATTGCGCATCGCTTGTCCCGACAGACGGGGAAACCAAAACAGAAACGGAATAAAAACGATGGAGTTTTATCAGTTAGTTGCAGCCGCGGAGGCCATCCTCTTTGCAGCCGGTGAACCGGTTCGCTGTGAACGGATTGCACTGGCGCTGGAAATCCGCGAAGAAGAAACCGAAGAAGTGCTGGCCGCACTGGCCGCACGCCTGGAAACCGAAAACAGCGGCCTGCGCCTTGTTCGGATGAATGAAAAAGCGCAGCTCTGCACCCGCGGCGAATATGCCTCCGCCATTCGCGTCGCACTGGAAACGCGGAAGCCTCCGGCACTCTCACAGGCTGCCATGGAGGTTCTGGCGGTGGTTGCCTACCGGCAGCCCGTCACACGCGCCTACATTGAACAGGTGCGCGGCGTAGACAGCGCGTATACGGTGTCGTCGCTTGTTGAAAAAGGCTTTATCGAGGAAGCTGGACGACTGGAAGTGCCGGGACGTCCGACACTCTTTCGAACAACGGATCAGTTCCTGCGTGTGTTCGGCCTTTCTGCACTGTCCGACCTGACACCGCTCCCGACAGAGGGAGCAGACGGGCAGCTGACCCTGCCGAATCCGGAACTGGAGGCGCTGGCCGAACAGCCGGAACGCGAAGCGTCCGAAAACGCCTGAAACCATCGAAAGGGAGGGAAGCATGATCGTGCTGGCAGTCATTCTTGCCATTTTACAGGTTCTGCTCTGGCTGCTGATCGCAGTGGTCGGTCTGCTGGTACTGGTGCTTCTCCTGTGCTGCATACCGGTCGGAGCGGCTGCCTCCAATCTGCGCGGTGAGACATGGGCGTGGCTGAAGATCGGCTTCCTGCGCATTCGCCTGACGCCTAAAAAACCGCTGACCGAGAAGCAAAAAGCAAAAAAAGAACGGAAAAAGAAACGAAAAGCCGAGAAGAAAACGCTGAAAAAGGCGAAAAAACAAAAGGCGATGGCAAACCGTAAATCGTCTGCGACTGCGGGAAAACACGCCGGGAAGCAGAAACCGCCCAAGCAAAAGGATACCAAACTGATGATTCGGGCGATTTTGGCCGCTCTGGCCGATTATGATGACGAATACCTGAAGCTCATCTGCATTCGACGCCTGAACGTGACCCTGATCATCGGCGGTGGCAGCCCGGAGGCGACCGGAAAACGGTACGGAAAGGCAGCGCAGCTCTTTGGCTGGGTGTATCCGCTCATGATGCGCCGGATGAAGATCAGACACCATCAGATTGCGGTCCGCCCGGACTTTGTCACCAACCGCACAGCGCTTTTCTATGACGTGGTGGTAACGGTTCGGCCGATCTGCCTCCTGAAATCGGCGATTGTCTTCTGGCGCGCATTCTGCCGCAACCGCCGCATTTACCGGACACCCAAACAGGAACAGACCATTTCCATGGACAAGCGGCCAACCCCCGCAAAGGCGACCGCGCAACCAACAACCTGACAAAAATGCTTTCTCCCGTCTCGGGGAGTTTGAGGAGGATTTTTATGGCGGAGACTACGAAAAAAGTGCCAAACGGCGGAAACGGACAGCCCATCAGCAAAATGCTGGAAGCCACTCTGGCGAAGGTTCGGGAGCTGGGCGATGCGGAAACCATCATCGGCAAACCCGTTGTCACAGACGGCGGCGTCACGATTATCCCGGTATCCCGACTGACCTGCGGCTTTGGCGCAGGCGGCTCAGACTATAACACACGCCATAACGCAAATGCCGTGCTGTTTGGCGGCGGCGGCGGCGCCGGTGTTGAGGTGACGCCTGTCTCCTTTATTGTCATTCGCGGCGATCAGGTCGATGTGCTGCCCGCCAGTGGCACGGTGACGGCTCCGGCTGCGGCCAGCGGCATCGTGGCCACCGTGGAAAAGGCCGTCGATGCATTCCCAGGCATTCTGGAAAAAATCGATGCCTTCCTTGCAGAACGAAAGGCGAAAAACGAAGCGCAGCAGGCCGAAAAGGATGCAGGCGAGATTCCGGTGGGCGGGACGGAAGCAGACGCATAAAATCGGATAGCCAGCCATATAGATGGAGCAAATCCATCAGAGGGCGGAGGAACCGAATGCGAAATCGATGCTGGCTTGCGGTCATCATCCCTGTTTTGCTGCTGATACAGACGCCTGCACAGACCACAACGGCTGCATCGGGCGTATCCGCACAGGCGTATGTCCTCTACGATGCAGAGAGCGGCAATGTGCTCGCAGCGTCCAACGATGAACAGCGGCTGCCCTGCGCCAGCACAACGAAGATCATGACGGCGCTGGTCGTGCTGGACACTCTGCCGCTGGATACCTGCGTCACCATCACGGAGGAACAGGTGCGCGTCGAAGGCTCACGGATGTACCTCCGCGCCGGCGAAACGGTCACGGTGTCGGATTTGCTCTATGGCCTGCTCCTGGCCAGCGGCAACGATGCCGCACTGGCGCTGGCCGAGGCCGCAGCGGGCTCAGCGGAACAATTTGCCGCTCAGATGAACCGAAAAGCAGCGGAACTGGGTCTGAGCCATACGCATTTTACAAATCCGAGCGGCCTGCACGAACCGGAACATTACACAACGGCACGCGATCTGGCGGTGCTGATGGCTGCCGCCATGCAGAACCCCATTTTTGCCGCTATGACCGGCACAAGGGAAGCTGTCCTGACGGGCAGGACGGTTGTCAATCACAACAAGCTGCTGCATCAGGTGCCCGGCGTCGACGGCGGCAAAACCGGTTATACGAAAGCGGCTGGCCGCTGCCTGGTTTCCACGGCGCGGCGCTGCAACAGACGGCTGATCGCCGTGACGCTGAATGCCCCGGATGACTGGAACGATCATGCCCGCCTGTATGCGTATGGTTTTGCACAGTATCAGCCGACTCTGCTCTCTGAAGGCATCATCTGCGATACGCGCTTGACACTCGTCGGCGGCCGCGAACCGTCCGTTGCGCTGACGGCCGCCCGCGTGGAGGTCTGGCTGACCCGGGAGGAGCAGCAGCAGCTGACACAGATGATTCTCCTGCCGCATTTTGAATATGCTCCGCTGCGCCGGGATTGCGCCGTGGGGCAAATCCTGTGGCAAATCAATGGCCGAACGGTTGCGTCGGCTGAACTGCGAACCGCAGAAACGGTACCGGGCGATTTCCCGGTGGTAGATCTGAAGCAATATTGAATGGTGAGGGTTGGATTCTTGAAAGAACGAGTACAGAAGATAATTGCCGAACGCGGGGTCTGCTCCCGGCGCGCAGCCGAAAAGCTGATTGCCGAGGGCCGCGTTAAGGTGAACGGAAGGAAAGTGCTTCTTGGCGCTTCCTGCGATTCCAAAAACGATCTGATCACAATTGACGGCAAACGAATTGCCGGAAAACGCCAGAAGGATGTGTACCTGCTGGCCTATAAACCGCGTGGCTATGTGACAACTGCCTCCGATGATCGCGGCCGGAAGACCGTGATGGAGCTTCTGCAGGACGTGGAGGAGCGCGTGTATCCGGTCGGTCGGCTGGATATGGCCTCCGAAGGGCTGCTGCTACTGACGAATGACGGCGCGCTGGCGCGTGTCCTGACGCATCCGTCCTGCGGAATTGAAAAGGAATATCAGGTCACGGTTCTGGGTGACACGGAAAAAGCGATTCCGATGTTTGAAGCGGGGATGACGCTGGAGGATGGCTTCCAGACGGCTCCGGCTCGCGTTCGCGTTGTGAAGCTGATCGACGAGAAAACCGTCCTGTCCGTCGTCATCACACAGGGACATAACCGCCAGATTCGAAAAATGTGCGAAGCTGCCGGCCTGACTGTGCGCCGCCTGGTTCGCGTCTCCATTGGCCAGCTGAAGCTCGGTGATATGCGCTCCGGTACCTGCCGCCCGGCGACACAGAAGGAAATCAATTACCTGCAGAGCCTGACCAGACAGACAGACGAAGAGGAAAAGCGGGACTAAAAAAATCTGAGAAAAAGTGCAAAAGGGTCTTGACAAACGACGATGAATCGTGTATAATATATCTTGCTTGTGTTGCTTCACACGGTGTGCGGAGCGGGCAGATATGGCGGCATAGCTCAGTTGGCTAGAGCATTCGGTTCATACCCGACAGGTCGTTGGTTCAAGTCCGACTGCCGCTACCAAACATTTTACAGGGTAGTGCCGCTGCTCTGTAAAATTATATGGCCCGATGGTCAAGCGGCTAAGACACCGCCCTTTCACGGCGGTAACGGGGGTTCGATTCCCCCTCGGGTCACCACTTCGTCTCCTGTTGATCGGGAGACGAACTGCTATCTGGCAGTTTGGAGGCATAGCTCAGCTGGTAGAGCATCCGCCTCACACGCGGGAGGTCACAGGTTCGAGTCCTGCTGTCTCCACCAAAAAAAGAGCCTTTTGTCTATGAGACAAAAGGCTCTTTTTTTTCACAATGCGCGCGTGCGGCATGATAAGCACACCTTCGGTGCGTGAAGTGCCTACGGCCATGGATGACACACGGAACTTCACATTGCGCAGCGCACAACATTTCACTACGCCGTGGCATAACTTCACCTGATGAATCCGGATTGCACGAAATATTGCGAATGAGCCACGTCTGTGATATCGTGTTCTTGAGAAGAAAAACGTGAGTCCGTCATCTTCAGCCAAATCGGCAGAAGTGGTACATCCATTGGTGCAATTATTCGGGATGCACAATATGCTCACGGGAAAGCTGAACTGATTGAAAAACTGCAAATTGCACTTCAGAAAGCAAAGATTGGTTCGAATTGCTTTTCAAAATAAATCACATAACCGAAGCGGAGTATCAATCACTTGACCCTACCTGCACAAGCATTCACATGATGCGAAGCTCTTCCATCGACACCGCAAAGGAGAACGCAAAATGCGGAAAAGGAAAAGCAGGCCGTTGGAAAACACAGAAAACGATGGCAACACACAGCTGTTCGGTGGTCATTATTGGCAAACAGAACGCGCGGGAAACGGAGCTTCACGCGCCCAGACCTCCTGAGACGCATTGAATTGGATGCTCCTCAACCGGAAACGCCCGGCCTGCGACCTCCGCTGATGCACTCTCCGCGATTCAAAAAACGCATCCTCCATCATCCGGGACGGTTCGTTGTGCCCGCCAGCTGTCGCAAGTCTGAGACAGCAATCCGCTGAGCATCTTTTCCACCTTGACATTTTCACGAACCTGTGATATCATGAAAGGGCGACAGGGGCGTTGCTCTCTTCGTGATATCATGGAGATCAGCTCTCTTTGCGTGGGGCAGGGGTCGCTACCCTCTTTCTCTTTCTCTTCCTTTTCCTTTTCTCAAAGCGCTCCTGCCCCCTCAAACCTCAAAAAAACACCGTTTGCCGGAAAGACAAACGGTGTTTTTTCATGAACTCCAACTTCAAAACAGGACAGCGGATTGTTGTCCAACAGACCGAAGCCGCGTGACTACGCCTCCGGGTACAGCAGCCGGACGATCAACGGCGCATAGCCGAGCAGCTGACACAACTCGTCCAGCTCTTTTTTGGCGTCGTTCCGGCGCTGTATCGCGGCAGATTCGCTCAGCTTCGCCCGACGGGAACGAATCAAAACATTCTTCGGCGAATGGGCAATGTCGATGAATTCGGCGACATCCGTCTTGTAGCCACAGCCCTCCAATGCACGGGCGCGCAGCGCATCCGTGGCCAGCGCCGAGAAGCGTTCCTTGAAAATACCGTATCGCGTCAGCAAATGGAGTGCCGGAGCCTGAATGCTGCCGTTTAACTCATGCTGACAGCAGGGGACAGCCAGAATATAATCGGTGTCCCAGGCCACTGCGTTGGCCAGCGCATAGTCGGTCGCCGTGTCGCAGGCATGCAAGGAGATGATCATGTCCGGCTTTTCATCCGGCGTATATCCGTGGATATCGCCGAGCTGAAAGGAAAGCCCGTCCATGCCGTGACGTTTGGCGAGTGCGGAGCAGTTACGGATGACGTCTTCCTTCAAATCCAGCCCGACAATCGTCGCATCCACACCGCGCAGAACGGTCAGATAATGGTACAGCACAAAGGTCAGATAGCTCTTTCCGCAGCCAAAATCGATGATATTCCAGTGGCTCCGGTTGTCAGAACGGACAATGTCATCGATGAACTCGATGTACCGGTTGATCTGCCGGAATTTGTCGTACATGGCGGAATGAACGTGCCCGTCACCGGTCAGGATGCCGAGATCCTCCAGAACCGGGAATCGGTCGGATTCGCGGATGATGTAATTCTTTGCGCGGTTGTGCGACAAATCCGGTGCTGCGGCGGGCGCGGTCGCCTTCTGGCGGGAAATGAGCAGCTTGCCACTCTTAGA
Organism: uncultured Oscillospiraceae bacterium; assembly: GCA_964515055.1. Taxonomy (GTDB): domain Bacteria; phylum Bacillota; class Clostridia; order Oscillospirales; family QAMX01; genus QAMX01. Next base: position 18,714 of record CAZEUG010000008.1, read on the forward strand.
AAGCCGCAGCGAAATTGCCCCTGAATCCGTCATCGCATTCAAATCCCGGAAGGATGCGCCCAGCTCCTCGATCATCCTGGCCGCCGCTTCCTCTGCAGTGCAGTTGGCGTGAAAAACCTGCTTGTCCGTGTATTGCTCCAGACGGTAGCCGTATTTGCTGGGCTTGCAGACGAGCTTTATGTACCTGCTGCCCGCAAGCGGGCTGGACAGGGTGACGCGCAGAGGCTGTGCGTCAAATAAACGGTGCAGCTCTGCCGTGAGCTGTTCCTGTGTTTGTGTGGTCAGATTCATAGATCGTTCGGTTCTCCCATACAGGCATCCGGCCTAAAAGGTCAGGACGCCGTTTTCGTCTTCCAGCAGGAGGAATATGTTTTCTTCCACGCCGGTGTTTGCATTGATATAGCAGAGATAGCGCTTGCCGTTGGAACCGGCTGCATGAAATTCATAGCAGAGGATTTCGTGCTGGCCGGGCGAAGGAATCACACAGAGCTGCCCGGTTCCCTCCGGCTCGAAGTCGGCAGAAAACCGGCTGCGCGCCTCTTCAAGGGACAGGGATGGGGTCAGACTGCGGTCGGTACGGTGATTGTTCAGATAGCCGGTGGCTTGAAAATATGTGACCTTGCCGGTGTCGGCTGCAACGCCGACCTGAATCAAATCGGGATATATCCACACATCGTGATCCGAATGGATGAAGTTGATATAGCAGATTCCGTTGCTGAGGTAGGCGTAGGAGGCCACCATGTCCGGATACCCGCGAGCAGTCAGGAACGCGGCGGCTGTCTTGGTGGCCTGTGCAGCATCGCAGGAAACGGCAGACGGGACAATTGACTGCGAATAGGAAATGACATGGCCGCCCACCGCCGTGACCGACAGAAACCGATTCTCCGCGTCTGTAAACGTGTACACGACCGGATCCTGCGTCTGCATATGCAGCGTCAGGGAGTCGACGGATACGCCGATGAACCGCGCCGCCCTCAATTTCGCTTCGGAGACATCAACTGCCAGGTCACCGACCTGTAAATACTGCGGAACCGCCTGGGAAATGTGGCTGGAATAGGGGCCATCGTAGATCAGCACAGGCGATTCCGGCAGTGCAGACTCCAATGCAGACAGCCCACCGGCGAAGGAAACACGCTGATGCTCCGAATCCAATGCCTCCGAAGCGGATACGTCAAAGAAACCGGACACGTCCGAATGCGCATACAGCTCCTCCAGCTCAGCGGCAATCTGCGAAGCCGTGTCGTTCAGCTGACGCAGACTCTGGCGCTCCTCCGCCGAGATAGCCTGCCCAGCGGCCGCAGACCGCGCCAGCGCGACGGAGAAATCTCCAACCTGTGAGATGAAGGTGGAGGTTCGCGCCAGCGAGACATCAGAGGTGGGCAGAACCGCCAACGCACTCTTGGCCGCTTCCGCATGGCGGTAAATGTTGGTGGCCAGCGTGACCAGCATCGAGGGACTCTGTGCATAAAGGCCCTTCGATAAGTCTGCGTCAATGCTGGCCACACTGCCGGTCAGCTCCGTGAACGCCCGCCGATATCCGAGCTCATATGCTCGTTGATATTTGGTCAGACGGCTGTGCAAGCTGACAATCAGCCCAATTGCAACAGCCAGAGCACCGGCCGAAAAAATCCAGATGAAAAGAGCTCCCTTTTTCTTCATGATCGAGCAATCCTCCTGTTGAGAAACTACTTCTATCATGTGGAGAAAAACGGAAAATCATACGGTCTCAGTCAATATCGTCGATGACTTCAGTCGGACGTTCACTGAGAACGGACGGGTTCTTCAAAATATGGCGCAGATACTTCAGCGCAGACGCGTAGTAGAAGCCGTCACAGATGCGTTCATCGGTGACAACCTTGTAGTCAATATAGCGTCGCTCCGCAACGGAACCGTCCCGCTGCGTCTCATAGGTACGGCGCTTGGCACCAAACGCCAGAAACACGGGCGCATTGCCGAAGTCGTACAGATGGTGGTAGATCGGCGGGATGCCGAGCGAACCCATGGACGTGATGACGAGCGATCCGTGGAACGGACTGAGCGCAAGCAGCTTTTTTGGCAGCAGACCAAAATAGTCGAGCAGCGTCAAAAGCCAGACGGTGAATTTCAACAGCAGACCGGGGATAAAACGCAGCACCTTGGCCGTGCTGTCAAAGGAGGACTCCAGACCGGCCGACGCTTTTTCGCGGGATACAATGGCATCCAGCGTTGCGTAGACCTCTTCTGCCGTGGCATTCGGCTGGAAAACAGCCTTGACACAGGTGTCCGGTGCATTCAACTTCATGTCCTTCTTGATCGTTAGTGCGATTTCAATGTTATTGCGCGCAAAGATCTTCTGCCCGCTGATAAACCGATTGATGGCGGGGCGCTGTGAAACGGTTCGGACATAGGCCGCCAGAAAAACGTGCATCGCGCCAAAATGCTGCAGTCCTTCGCGCCGCTTCTGCTGGATGTACTGCTCCATGTTGGAAATTTCAACGGAATCGGCAATCGAGTTGGAGGACGTGTTCCGCGACTTCATGATATACGGCGACACGAGCGCCATCGGCGGAAGCGTGCGCAGGCGCCGTCCGTCGGAACGGTCGCCAAAGCGGCGACGGCGCTTTTTGGGCGCGGGAGCCGGAGTCGGTTCGGATACGATTTCAACGGAGGGTTGTTCGGTCATACTTTCAATTCCTTTTTCTTGACATTTTGGAGCAGCGAACGGAGATACGGCGCAGCATCCGGGCCGCTCAGACATTTCCAGCGGACGCAGTAGGAAAGGGGATACAAAACAACGGCCAGAATCACAGCCGCCACAAAATCGACAAAGGAGTGCTGTCTGATGAACATGGTTGACAGACAGATCAGAATGCATAGGACGATGGAGGCAACTGGGACATACCAGCGCCGGTTCAGAGACCGAGCCCGGCAAATGGCAATTGTGATGCCGATGGCACCGTAACAGTGCATACTCGGACAGACGTTTTGCGGGAGATCGGCTGCGTAAATGAATTGAACCAGCCAGACGAGCGGGTTGTCCCGAGAAAACTCCGTCGGACGAAAATCAATGGCCGTCGGATAGACGATACAGACGATCATGCAAATCAACAGCCCGCCCATGGTGAACATGGCCATCCGCAGAAAATCCTCACGGGAAACGAGCAGAAAGGCAATCATTCCGCCAAACAGATAGACAAACCACAGATAGTAGGGAATCACGAACCATTCGCAAAATGGAATCACCGCATCGAGCGAACAGGAAATCAGATGGTGCTCCAATGGCAGGGTATTCAGCAGGGAGAAGAACGTCACATGCACAACCGGATAGATCAGCAGCAGAGCATAGGGATAGGTGTGCAGAAACTCACGGGCTTTTCGGAGCATGAAGCGAACGACTTCCTTTCAATGTGCAAACTTCATCGGACGGCGCGTGACCAATCGCCTCGCCAAACCGAACCGGACGCTCAGCTCCGCCCAGCGGGAACTGCACATCCGGGATACAGGCATCGCGCTGCAAAAGCAGGACAACGGTGGAGCCGCCGTATTCAAAATAGCCTTTCTCATCTCCACGGACAAAATGAGTAATGCCTGCGTGATTGTGAATGCGGCCGACCAGCATCGCACCTACTTCCACCTGAACGGCCTGCCCAAAATGCTCGGTCTGCATCAACGAAACGGCGCGGGTGTTCTCCACGAACACCGGACGCGCTTCCAGTGCGACTGGACGGACGGTGTGCAAAATCCCCGAAATCTGATACCGTCGCAGCAGACGACCGGAATCAAAGAACGCATAGCGATGATAATGATCGACACAGAGCCGGAAAACGAGACAAAGCCCGCCCTCCAGACGGTCAGCCAACGTCTTCGAACGAAGTAGCCCGGCGATGGAATAGGGAACGCCCTTCACCGGAACCACCATGCCCTGGTGGATAGGATAGATGCTGAGATTGCCGTCACACGGCGCGATCAATGCGCCAGGCGTATGATCAACAGTGCGGACACCGGGCGCTAAACGCCGCGTGAAAAAATCGTTGAAGGAATGAAAAGAACGCTGCTCATAGTCTGACAGACAGATGTTGGCATGGGACACAAAAGGCCGAATCAGACAGACCGATGCACGCGTATCCAAAAAAGCACCGGCAGCGCGGGAAAGCGGCGGTGCAGTCAGAATTTTCAAAAGAGAACGTCCGGCGGGGGTGTGATAAAGCCGATACAGACCGGGAGAAGATTGGGACATAGGGTCGCTCCTGTCAGTGAAGAATGACCAGTGCGACAAAGATGGCAATGCCCATGGCCAGCATCACCAGCATACCGCCCAGCATACATTTCTTGACGCGAACGCGCAGAACGAAGGCCAGCGCCGTCAACGCCATGATCAACGCATAAACCGGCGTAAAGTACGAGGTGAGCAGTCCCTTGAAGCAATACAGGAGCGGGAAGATCAGGGCAGACGAGGTGACAGGCAGCCCCACAAAGGACGTGCGGACACCGTCGGTTTCCTGCTGCCGGTCTTCCTCCGTGACGCCATAATAGGCCAGGCGAATCAACGCAGCAAGAATGTAGACGGACAAAATAAAGATGTAATAAAACTTCTGGAGGCCAAAAGCATAGCCAATCGCTGCGGGCAGCACACCGAATGCAACAATATCGGCCAGCGAATCAATCCAGATACCAAAGCGCTTTTCCTGAGAGGAGCGCTCTCTGGTGCGGGCGACCAGCCCATCAAACATATCGCAGACGCCGGAAAACATCAGACAGAGAATGGCATGAAAGCCCTGACCTTGCATGGCAAACGTAATTCCAAGGACGGCGGAAATCGCGCTGAGATATGTGAGGATGACTGTATAGTTAAAGAAACCGATCATATTCAAATTGGAAAGAAGAAATGGGCACTCCTTCTTTCTTCCTGCTTTCTGTCAATAGTCAAATTCGGAGACAAAAAAGGTGTTTTTTCGACTCCGACAGTATTATATCACAAATATTGGCTTTGCACAAGCGTTTCCGGGGGATTGACAAAGAGATTTTTTTTCTATATAATATTTTTCGGAACGATTCTTCAAATCGCTTTTCGGAGAGGAGACATCTCCCGAATGGACAGCCGGTCAGGAGGCATCAGACAAATGGCAGCACAAGTGTATACCGCACCCTTTTCTGTCGAGGAAGCCGTTCGCCGTTTGTGCAGCGGCTGCACGGTACTGGATCGGAGCGAATTGAATCTGCCGGGCGGCCGGTGCGTCGTGCTGGAGCTTGCCATGCGCAGGGTGTTCACCGCACACGCCACCGTCACCGTGGACGATATGACCGGCTGCACCCGTATTCATGTTTCGATCGAGCCGGGGCTGATGGCCAGACGCATGGCCGCTCATCTTGAGACGGCTCTGCAAACGGATGCACAGGTGGCCGAAAAATAAATCAAAAAAAATTTCGAAAGGGTATTGCATTTCCCAAAGAGATGTGGTATAATATTGGAGTCGTCAAGGTTATGCGCCCGTAGCTCAGCTGGATAGAGTGACTGGCTACGAACCAGTAGGTCGGGGGTTCGAATCCCTTCGGGCGTACCAAAAAAGTCCTGATTTGTCTGAAGACAAATCAGGACTTTTTTGAATCGTTCGTTCCTTCGAATCGAAAGGTATGCGGCCGCTTCGCAGCACACAGGGGAGCGCACCGCTGCTTATCCGATCGCACCGCACCACGGATGCTGTGTCCCACCGCAAACGGATGACGAAGGGACGGGGCGAAGCTACGCCACCGATTTCCGAATCGGCGATTTTTTCAGGAAGTGCAGGGAGCTTTATGAAACAGAATAACGATCAATCTTCGTGGTTCCGAACGAAATTCGCCGGCCTTTTGGGGCAGAGCCTGCTCCTGTTCCTGCTGGGCGCGTGTACGGCGAACACGCCCGCGACTGCGCAGCCGACGACGGAACCGCCGCTCCGGGAAACGTATCAGAATCCGGTCATTCAGGTCAATGATCCGGATACCTGGCCGGACTATGGCGTGGGCGACCCGTTTGTCATGCGCTGGAACGGCCGTTATTACCTCTACTGCTCCACCAAAGACGGCTGCATCGGCATCCAGTGCTGGACATCGGATGACCTGATTCACTGGCAGTATGCCGGTCTCTGCGCGGAAGAACCGCTGACCATGTCGGCCTACGCGCCGGAGGTTGTCTATGAGAACGGCTTTTTCTATCTGTATACCTCACCGGCCGGAAACGGCCACTACGTCCTGAAAAGCGAATCGCCGACAGGCCCCTTTCTGACTGTGACGGAGAACTTTGGCCTCTCCATCGACGGCGACGTCTTCATCGACGATGACGGCTCCTGGTATTTTTACTGCGCCGGCTCTGATCGCATCATGGCCTATCCCATGACCGCACCGGACTGTGTGGATGCATCCAACGGCATCGCCATTGACACTGATCTGCACGGCTGGACGGAAGGCTCCATGATCGTCAAATATGACGACACCTACTATATCACCTATACGGGTAACCATGTCTGGTCGTTGGGATATCGAATCAACTACGGCGTCAGCACGGATTCTCCGCTGCATTTTACCCCAGCAGACAATAACCCGCTGCTGTTGTCCACGAACCCGGAAACAGTGAGCGGGATTGGTCACAGCTCGACGGTTCTGGGGCCGAATCTCGATGAATATTACATCGTCTATCATTCCAGTCACACCGTGCCGCAGCGGAGTATGCAGATCGACCGCATCTTCTTCAACGGCACACAGACGGTCGTTCTCGGGCCGACCACGGATGCACAATCCGCTCCGGCCATGCCGGACATCTGCAGCCGCTTCGAAACGTCTGCCGATCTGGAAGGCTGGCAGACGACGAATGCCACCCTGCAAAACGGCAGCCTGACGCTGGTGGAGGGCGGTAGCGTTCTGTCGCAGAAAACGTTTGATGCAGATTATACGGCTGAATGCAACCTGCTTGCAATGGGCGGCCGCGCCGGGATTCTGTTTGGATACACGGATGCGCAAAACTACGGACAGGCGCTCTACTGCGCCGATACCCGCTCTGTCCTTCTGTCGTTCACGGTGGATGGCGCGACGGTCGTCCATGAAATTCCCGTCACCGCCGGTTTTGGAGAACCGCTGCGCACAGACGCCTGTCTGCAATTCTCCATCCGTCGACAGGCGCAGACGTATACGCTCTTTCTGAATCGACGCCAGCTCTGGCAGGGTGAAAGCGACCTCCGCGGCGGCGCAATCGGCCTCACCTCCGTGCAGGGGACAGCCGTTGCGGGCTTCGTCGGCGGAACCGCTGCATCCATGCAGTCCTCGTTCCAAACCGTCTACAAACCGGCTGAAAGCTTGATTCCGGCCATCACCTGTCTGGAACCGCATACGGGCGTCCCAACCGACAGCGGAGCGACCGTCCTCGCCGCATACGAGGGCGAACGGTATTCCTGGCGCATCCTCACCGCGCAAACCGGTACCTATGACCTGCAGCTCGGCTACCGCGCCGCCACCGATTGCACGCTGTCGGTGGCGCTGAACGGAAAACCGTGCGGCACCGTCACACTGCCTGCATCGGGTGGCCGGACCGCCTGTGTCCAGCTGCAAAATCTGCAGCTCGATGATGGAACCGGAACCGTGGCCGTCTGCGTCGAAAGCGGCAGCGCCGAACTGACGGCACTTGGCTTCCACCGTGTGGAAGCGGTTTCCGAACAGCAGCTGACATGGGATGCAGCGCCCGTCTTTCAGGACGGCCTCTGGTATGTCGAAGCTGGCGCACTGACCAATCTGGAGGTCACACCGTATGGCCACGTCAAAAACGAGCAATATGGGAAATATATGCTCGGCTCGGAAAACTGGGGCGATTATGTTGTCGAGGCGCAAATCACACCGCTCGCGTCCAACGCCTCCGTCGGCCTCTGTGTGCGCGTCTCCAACCCGGCCGGCCCCGAACCGGGCGCATCCGCCTATCAGGGCAATACCTACTGGCAGGGCTACTGGATTGGTCTGCGGGACGGGGAAGTGGTTCTTGAAAAGTATAACTATGACCGGGAAAAGCTGCAAAGTGCCCCGGCTGCGTTTCAAACGGATGAATCCTGTCAGCTGCGTGTCGAAGTGGAACAGGCGACCATCCGCGTCTGGCTCAATCAGGAGCTTGTCCTGACGCACACCGATTCCGATCAGCCGTTTTTACACGGCATGGTGGGCTTTCTGGCACGCGGCGGCACCATGCGCGCCCAAAATCTGACCGTCCTGCCCATCCGCTGAACCAAACAGGAGCCAGACAATGAAACACCGGACGTTTATCCTTCTGATTGTGTTGATCCTGTCCCTGACGGCGTGCTCGAAAGAGACGCTAACACCTGCCATCCCTCCAGCCTCTGAAACCATCACGCAGCTGGACGAAGGCGTATGGCCGGTGAACGAATACACCGCGGGGCTTCCTGTCCCGTCGGGAACGGTTCAGTGGGCGATGCTCGACCATGCCCACCCCAATTGCAGCATCCATCTGACGGATTGCAGCGAAACGGCCTACCGCCATTACATGAACCTCCTGCAACAGGCGGGCTATTCCGTTGTCGAGGAAGTGTCGGAATCGATCAGCGAACAGGGCGACCGCTCCACGAACACACTCCTCTCGAATGGCGAAAAGGGACTGAGCATCAGCTATCTTTCGAATGCCTTTACCATCTATATCGCATTCGAATAATCAACAGCCGATCATACCCGGATCTATGAACGCCGACTCCACACTGGGGGCATTTGGCGGTACCGGCTACCCTGTTGGTGGTTAGCCTTTATGCGGCCTGCCGATGCATCCACAGCATCTGGATCATCGCCGTGATCGTCCCGGCTGCCGTGGAACTCATCCAGTCCGTCATCGGCCGCAGCTTTGCTACCGTCGATTTGCTTTTGAACTTTGCCGGAATCGCGGCAGCCTACTTTGCTGTGACACTCGTCCGAACCATCCTTCAAAAAAACGACAAACCGCTGAACGCATTGCCCATCCCGAACAAAAAGCAGAAGAGGAAGCTCCTCTTCTGCTTTTTTTATACAAACAAAGACCTGTTTCTGCTGTGCCCGGATGACTCGGCAATGGCCCGCCCATGTAGCGTTCAGCACCTCGCAGTTCCGATATCGCCAAAAGCGAACACGTTGTTTAACCCACCTTTGTGTTCTTTTTGACCACGTCGAATAAAAAACGCTTTTTCTCATTTTCGGTCAATCCGTCATATCCAAACACCAATATGCGCGTCTTTATTTCGTTTTGTGTCTTTTTGCCGAGATTGCGAATTCGAAGCAATCCATCATCTGCAATTAAATCGATAACCTCTCCGATGGTAAATACGCCTGCACGTTTCAGGGAGTTATTCGCTCGCGGAGAAAAATCAATATCGTCTATGCTCAGCTCACACGCCTTTCGGCTCAATGGAATGCTGACCTTTAGGCCGTTTCCGAACACGCTGTAAAGAGTTGCGATCAGCCCATTTTCATTTGCGGATTCCAAGAGCTCAAGAACAAATTCATCCTGATTCATTTATGTACACTCCAAACAATTTCATTTTTCCGGAAGAATGGAGCCTTTGATCACATCGAGAACCGAGTGGACATTGATCATTTGAATATCGGGAACGCTTTTGTAGATGCTGACCACAAAATTGCGCATCGTTTTGATATCAGGCGATAGACATATTGCCAGCAAATGACAGCTGCCTGTTGTCTGCACAATCGTAACGGTTTCCTTTGCTTCGGCAAAAATACGTTTGCATTCCTCAAAATCCTCTGCCTTCGTTTCAATGTTCATCACAAAGGTCATCATTTCGGGAGCAGCCTGCGGATCAATGATTGCCTTGTATCCTTTAATGATACCGTTACGCTCAAGCGCAGCAATCCTTGTTTTAACAGCGGTACGAGATAAACCGACTTTCTCTGCGATATCGGAATAGGACATTCTGCCGTCCTCAAGCAACAGATTGACAATTCGGTTATCAATCTCGCCTATGCCTCTTATCTGCATCATACTCCACCTTCCGTTTTCTTTTATCAAGCCAACGGCGCATGCTTTCCGTCCACTCAATAGCTATATTATACCAGATTTTGTCGATATTTCAATCCGTCAACTTTCGTTTTGTATTCACATAACTGCACAGTGTCATTGACTGGTGTGATATCCTTGCGAAACAGAAGGCTGCTGCCGGAGCAGCACTCATCTCAATTTCTGCCTGCGCGTCATGGGCGATGTAACGGGTGAAAATCCCAAACAGCTCCGGAGCGGTGTATCAAAAACCAACCATGGCGAAATAACAAAAAAAGCAGACAACCCGGAAGGATGCCTACCGGGTTGTCTGCTGAAAAATTCTCTGTTTGGAACGATAGAGGAAGCTCCTCTTTTGTTTTGTATACAAAAGAAGGTTATTTCTGCTGCGTCCGCGCCAGACGCAGGACGTTCCAGGATGCCGGCGGAAGAATGACCTGGCCGTCGATCATTTCGGGCTTCACATCGTGCGGAACGACGCGGAACGGATCCGCTTCCGTGTTGACCGCCTTCATATCATCGTGATGCAGAACGCTGTGCGAGACGAGCATATAGCCCTCCAAGGCACGGAAATCACAGGTCAGTGCGGTGGGTTCGGTGAGGTCGCGGTTGACGGCGAAAACCGTGATGGTTTGATCGTCCGACAAAACGGCGGCAGCATCCACAACGGGCACGTCCGAATAATGCCGGGTATCAAACCGGTCGCAGGTGATCTGCGGGAGCAGACTGGTGCCGCGCCCATACAGGCTGGCCTGCATGAACGGATAGTAGATCGTCTGCGCCCAGGCACCGCCGCCGGGCGAGGTCATGATCGGCGCAATGACGTTGACCAGCTGCGCGAGACACGCGATTTTGACGGTATCCGTATTTTTCAGAATGGTGATCAGCATCAGACCGACGAGCAGCGCGTCCTCAAAATTGTAGACATCCTCAATCAGCGGAAGCGCCTGTCCCCATGGGTGATCGCGATGGAGCTGCGCGTCCTGTCCGTGCGAATGATACCAGACGTTCCATTCGTCCAACGACAGGTGAACGGTGTGACGACTGCGCTTTTTGCCGCGAATGCCGCGGGAAATGGCGGCGACGGTTTGGATGTAGCCGTTCAAATCCATGGAGCTGGCCAGAAAATCCGCTGTGTCGTTGTGCGGATTCCCGTAGTAGCGGTGCAGCGACAGGTAATCGACGTGCTCATACGTTTCGTCCAGAACCGTCCATTCCCAGCTGCCAAACGTCGGCATTTCGGAGGAAGAAGAGCCGCAGGCAACCAGCTCGATGGAGCTGTCGGTCCATTCCATCATCTTGGCGGCTTCGCTGGCGATCCGGCCATATTCCGTCGCCGTCTTCGCACCCATTTGCCAGGAACCGTCCATTTCATTTCCCAAACACCAGAGGTGAATGTTCAGCGGGTCGGGTGCGCCGTTTCGAATGCGCAAATCCGAGTAATAGGTGCCGCCCTTGTGGTTGGCATATTCCACGATGTTCCGCGCATCGTCCGGAGTACCGGTGCCGAGGTTCACGGCATACATCACGTCCGTCTGCACGATTTTTGCCCATTCGCAGAATTCGTGCAGTCCAAATTCGTTGGTTTCCGTGGAATTCCAGGCCAGATCGAGCCGCGTCGGGCGCGATTCGCGTGGGCCGATCGAATCCTCCCAGCGGAACCCGGAGACGAAATTGCCGCCGGGATAGCGAACGACCGGAACGCGCAGCTGCTGCACCAGACGAATCACATCGCGGCGAAAGCCGTTTGCATCAGCGGTCGGATGCGTCGGCTCGTACAGCCCGGTGTAAACAGCGCGCCCCAGCTGTTCCACGAAGGAACCGTAAATGCGCGGGTCGATGGGGGAAATGGCGTAAGCCGAGTCCAAAATCAGCTTGGCTTGTTTCATAGGTGACCTCCTGCTGTCAATATACTTGAAGCCCTCAGGCTTTGTGGATCTCGTTGATCGGGGAACCGTTCAGGACAAACGGGGCAATCTCCTCAGCGCGATCGACCAGGTTCTCCGCACCGGCAGCCCGCAGCTGCGCACGGCTGCGGAAGCCCCAGGTTACGGCCAGCACATCCATCCGGGCGTTCTGTGCCGTCTGTACATCTGTTTCGGAATCCCCTACAAACAGCGCTTCGTCCGGGGAGACGTGCAGCTGTGCGGCTGCACGCAACGGCAAATCCGGAGCGGGCTTGCGCGGACAATCCGGCGTTTCCCCACAGATCACATCGAATGTCCCCGGAAACAGCGCGGAGCAGATCGTCTGCACCGCCGCGTCATATTTGTTGGAAACCACACCCAGACGAAGCCCAGCCGCTTTCAGCTGCGCAAGCTGAGCGGGTATGCCGGGATAGGGTCGGGTGTGAACGAGCAGATGCTCCGCGTAATAGGCGCGGAACAGTGTGAGCGCCTGATCGGCTGAGGTTGATGCATCGGCCGGGAGCGACCGGAGAATCAGATTGAGCACACCGTGCCCGACTGCGGCCTGAATCTCCTCGGTCGTGCGCACGGGAAATTGAAGCTGAAGAAGGGCATTGTTGACGGCGTCACGCAGATCGCCAAGCGTGTCGGCGAGCGTTCCGTCCAGATCAAAAAGGATGGCCTTGTATGGTTTCACAGGGCACCTCCGTCAGCGCCGTTTACGGTCGGCGCCGCGTTCAAAGGGCGGATGAAAACAGACCTCAGCCTTATAGAACGAAGCGGGGAACAGCCGATGATAAATCGCGTCCAGCGCATCTGCCAGCGCTTCGGCAGACAGCGTACACCGGCAGGGCAGGGAAAAAATCTGAAATTCACAGCCCTGGACACAGGTGCGAACACCGGAATCCGTCACGCCGCCGCGCTGGTAGAATGCAATCCGGCGATTCCGCTTCAAAAGCTCTGCCTCATCCTCGGCAAAGGCCGGGTCGTCAATCTCGAACAGGAGCGCATCCTCGCCGGCAAAGGCGAGCCGAAGCGATTCCAACAGCGCAGAGCCGATGCCCTGGCCGCGGTAGGGCGCATAAACGGCCAGATAGTCTACCAGCCAGACCGGCTGATCGGGCGCGTGACAGAGCAGCGCATAAGCGACGGGCTGCCCCTGATGCAGAAACTGGTGAATCCGGTATTCGCCGGAAGCCAGCAGCGCCTCAATCCATGGAAACGGACGCAGCTCAGCCGGTGGAAAATCATCGGGCAGCGCTCCCTGATACAGTGTACGTGCCGCGGCCGGTTCCAGTCTGCGGCATTCAATGGAAAGCTCATTCATGAATGAAAAAACGGCGGCGCCGTGCAGCAGCACGACGCCGCATTCCTTTCAGAAAGTTGATACGTGTCAGTGAATCTGTGTTCCTTCCGGAACAGAATCGTCAACAAAAATGACCTTGCAGCCACAGGCGTTATTGGTTGCTGCGAGCAGCATCCCGTGACTGTTGACGCCGGTCAACCGCGCAGGCTTCAGGTTGGCGAGAACAATGATCTTCCGGCCAATCAGCTGTTCCGGTGTATACTCGTGCTTGATGCTGGAAACAATGACCCGCTCGTCCGTTCCGTCAAACAGCGTCAGCTTCAGACAGCTGTGCGATTTCCGGATTTCGGAGCATTTAATGACCTTGCAAACGCGCAGATCGAGCTTCGCAAAATCGTCCAGCGTGATTTCCGGCTTGATCGGCTCCACCGGATCCGGGTCGCCGTAGACAACGGCCGGAGCTTCCTCCTCCTGCGTGGCCGCTGTTTCAGCCGCCGTCTCTTCCTCCGTTTTCGGGTAAGAGAAATCCAGCAGCGGCAGATAGCGCGCCGTGTCGATTGCGTACAGGAAGAGATACAGACGCGGCCCCTTCTCGCGGTTCAGCAGAAGACGGTAGACATTTTTGAAGAACGTCCCCTGCAAGGCTTTCAGCGCTTTTTCGTCCAGCTCGTCACCGTGAACACGCTTCGGAATGGCATACAGCAGGGAATTCAGACCGTCCAGATCGAAGCCACCGGCTGCGATGGTTTCATGCAGCAGGCGAATTTCCTCTTTCTCGGAATCGGAAAGCGTCTCGTAAACGGCCCAGTTGCGGTGCTCACAGAGACGGTTGGCGTTCTCCGGCGCGCACTGCTCCAGCCAGAACTGTGCGCGGTCAAGTCGCCCGGCAAACTGCTCATGACGATAGGGCGTACCGATTTTTGCGAATACCGTTTCCAGCACCGGAATGTTGAAATCCACAATGGAACCCAGCTGCACCAGCAGGCTCATCGGAACCTGCTCGGGGTGACGCCCTTCGATGATGCAGTTTTCCATAATGGCGGCGCTGCGCTCATCGGATTTCCCGGCGAGATAGTCGGCGTACATCCGGTCAAATTCAAAATACTGGCGCAGAATTCCGTCATCAAAGCAGAAATCAAACGCCTTGGTCGGCTCGGTTTTGGAATAGAGCCACAGAATAATTTCAGGCTCATAGAGCTTCAGAAGCGTGCCGGGCGTCAGATTCAGCCCGGAGGAGCTGGACATTTTCCCGGTCATGCCGCGGATGCCGATGAATTCGTAGCCCTGGAACAGCGGCGCTTCATAGCCGAAAACACGGCTGGAAATCAGACGTGCATTGGAGTATGAGCCGCTCGGAGCCGCGTGATCCTTTCCGCCCGGTTCAAAATCCACGCCTTCATAGCGCCAGCGCATTGGCCAGTCGACCTTCCAGCCGAGCTTGCAGTCGAAGTTCGTCAGGAAATTGAAATGACCGGAATGGCCGCACCGGCAGGTATAATCCGCTTCCGTACAGTCATCGGAGAGATGCGTGATGGTTGTGAAGTCCGTATGGCACTCCGGGCAGAAAATCGATACCGGATAATAGGCAGCTTTGTCAACATCGTGCTCTGCGGCCAGCTCCTCCGGAGACTTGCCGGGATCCTTCGTTTTGAAGGAATCGAGAATTTCGAAAATCTCGCCGCGCTTTTTCAACGCTTCAATGATATCGGGGGTGTATTTCCCGGAACGATACATTTCCGCCTGATAACGGTAGTCCATCTCGATGCCGAATTTTTTCATTTCGGTCATGAACTCTTCTTCAAAGTGCTTGGCGTAGTTTTCGTGGCAGCCCCAGGGGTCAGGAATGTCGACATACGGACATCCGATGTAGCGGTCATAGGTGTCGCCGACGACCGCCTGAACGTTGGAAGGGATTTTCCGGCAGCGGTCAAACTCATCCCACGAGAAAAGCAGACGAACGTTCTTTCCGCGCTTTTTCAGCGCTTTTGCAACGAATAACGGGGTGGCAATATCGCGGAAATTGCCGATATGAATGGAACCGGACGGGCTGATACCCGCTGCGCAGACGTACTCCTTTTTGTCGGGGGCGCGATCGATGATTCGCTGCGCGATTTCTTCAGACCAGTGCATAGCAAACCTCATTTCAAAGTGTTTCCATCGTATGATTGCAATCGAAGGATTTCGATGGGTTCAGTAAGCTCCTGCAAGCGGCAATCGGGAAAGCCGCAGGAAAAAAACTTTTTGCATATTATTGTACCATGAAACAGCTTCCTTGTCAATTGATCGGACAAAAGAAGCTCACTGTCCGGCACACGAATCCAGATAGGCACAGGCGGAAACGGCTGCAATCGTCCCATCAGCTACCGCAGTGGTCAGCTGCCGAACGGTTTTCGCCCGACAGTCTCCGGCGGCAAACAGACCGGGGACAGAGGTAGCCAACGCATCGTCTGTCAGCAGATACCCCGCCGCATCCGTTCGGGCGAGGTCGGAAAAGGGCGCATTCTGCGGCTCCTGCCCAATCGCGACAAACAGCCCGCTCACGTCCAGACGGGTTTCCGCACCGGTTTCCGTGTCGGTGAGCAGCAGACCGGTCAGCGCGGACGCACCGTACAGCGCCTGAATGGCAGCAGGCGTGTGAAAAATCACGTTGCTCCGTGCCCGAAGCTGCTCGACCAGACATACCTCTGCACGGAACGCGGAGCGTCGGTGAATCAGGTGCACCGTCTGCGCCGTGGAAGATAGCAGCAGGGCATCCTGCAACGCTGCACTGCCGCCGCCGACGACTGCAACAGGCAGCCCGGCATAAAATGCGCCGTCGCAGACCGCACAGAAGGAAATCCCGGCACCGGTCAGTGCGTCCTCACCGGGCAGCCCCAGCCTGCGGTGCTGCGTTCCGGTTGCCAGAATCACGGAACGCCCCGCCACGGAACCGCCGTCCTCCAACGTCAGCACAAAGTGCGACGCCTGTACGCAAATTCCGGTGACCTGACCGAAATCCGTTTCCGCACCGAGAGACAGTGCCTGCGATAAAAGCCGGTCGGCCAGCTCACTGCCGCTGATCTGGGAAAAGCCCGGATAGTTTTCCACACGCGGCGAAAGCGTAATCTGCCCGCCGTAGCTGCCGCCCTCCAGGAGCAGCACCCGTTTTCCGGCGCGGCAGCCGTAAATAGCGGCCGTCAGCCCGGCAGGCCCCGCACCGACGATGATGATGTCAAACAAGCCGATCCCTCCAACAGTCAGATGCGCGACCGCAAAAATTCTTTGATACCGGCAATCCCGGCATAGCGGACGACCTGATCCGCAGACGTCAGAATCAGCGTCGGCGCCTGACGGATTTCATATTGCCGCGCCAGCTCAATATTCTCTTCCGCGTCCAGCTGCGTGAAGGCCACACCGGCATTCGTCAGCAGCACATGGGCGACCTTGCAGTTCGGACAGGTTTTCGAGGTGAAGAGCAGACAGGTGTCTGCGACGGGAGCCGACGTCGGTTTGGCGGCCGGTGCCGGAGCGGGAGCCGCCGATGCGTCGGCAGCCGCATCCGTGGGCAGCTGCGAGCTGGCCACGTCATAGACCACGCGATCCTTAAACTCCTGCGCCTTGCCGTCATTCCAGTTCTGCACCGGCCGGTAGTAGCCGGTAATCCGGCTGTAGACCTCGGTCTTTTCGCCGCAGTGCGGACAGGTGTAGACCTCTCCGGCGAGATATCCATCGTTTTTGCAGACGGAATAGGTGGGGGAAAGCGTGTAATAGGGCAGCCGGTAATGCTCGGCAATTTTCCGGACAAGCGATGCCGCTGATTTCCAGTCCGGCAGCTTTTCGCCCAAAAATGCGTGAAAGACCGTGCCGGAGGTGTACAGCGTCTGCAGCTCGTCCTGAATGTCCAGCGCTTCGAAAATATCGGCGGTGCAGCCGACCGGCAGATGCGAGCTGTTCGTGTAGTACGGTGTGCCGGACTGCGAAGCCGTGATGATGTCGGGGAACATTTCCCGGTCGTGCTTGGCGAACCGATAAGTGGTCGATTCGGCGGGTGTCGCTTCCAGATTGTAGAGATCGCCGTACTGCTCCTGATAGTCGGAAAGGCGCTCCCGCATATGATTCAACACCTTTTTGGTGAATGCCTGCGTCTCCGGATGTGTCAGATCCGCCCGCAGCCAGGATGCATTCAGACCCGCTTCGTTCATGCCGATCAGGCCGATGGTGGAAAAGTGATTGTCAAAGGAACCGAGATACCGTCGGGTGTAGGGGTACAGCCCTTCGTTCAATAACCGGGTGATGACGGTTCGCTTTACCTTCAGAGAGCGCGCTGCAATGTCCATCAGCCGATCCAGCCGCCGGAAGAAGCTGTCCTCACTGTCGGACAGATAGGCAATGCGCGGCATATTGATGGTCACAACGCCGATAGAGCCGGTGCTTTCGCCACTGCCGAAGAAGCCACCGGATTTCCGGCGAAGCTCTCTCAAATCCAGTCGCAACCGACAGCACATACTGCGGATATCGCTGGGCTCGATGTCACTGTTGATGTAGTTCGAAAAGTACGGCGTCCCGTATTTGGCGGTCATTTCAAACAGGAGCCGGTTGTTTTCCGTCTCTGACCAGTCGAAATCCTTGGTGATGGAATAGGTCGGAATCGGATACTGGAATCCGCGGCCGTTGGCGTCGCCCTCGATCATGACCTCGATGAACGCCCGGTTGATCATGTCCATTTCGTGCTTACAGTCTTTGTATTTGAAATCCATTTCCTTCCCGCCGACAATGGCATACTGCTCGGCGAGATCGGCCGGAACCGTCCAGTCCAGCGTGATATTGGAGAAGGGCGCCTGCGTTCCCCAACGGCTCGGCGTGTTGACGCCGAAAATGAAGGATTCAATGCACTGCCGCACGGCGCGGTAGGAGAGGTGATCGACCTTGACAAAGGGCGCCAGATAAGTATCAAAGGAAGAAAAGGCCTGTGCGCCTGCCCATTCGTTCTGCATGATACCGAGAAAATTCACCATCTGGCTGCACAGCGTGGACAGATGGCTGGCTGGTGCGGACGTGATTTTGCCCGGAATGCCGCCCAGACCTTCCTGAATCAGCTGACGCAGCGACCAGCCGGCGCAGTAGCCGGTCAGCATGGAGAGATCGTGCAGATGAATATCGCCGCTGCGGTGCGCGTTGGCGATTTCTTCATCGTAGATTTCCGAAAGCCAGTAGTTGGCGGTGATGGCACCGGAGTTGCTGAGAATCAGCCCGCCGACAGAATAGGTCACCGTGGAATTCTCCTTGACGCGCCAGTCTGTCGCCTTGACGTAGCTGTCCACCAGCTCCTTGTAGTCCAGAATCGTAGAACGCATATTGCGGATTTTCTCGCGCTGCTTCCGGTAGAGGATAAACGCCTTGGCCACATCAGAATAGCCGGCCTGCACCAGCACATTCTCCACGCTGTCCTGAATGTCCTCCACTGCGATGAGGCCATTCCGGATTTTCGGCTCAAAGTCCGCCGTGACCTTGAGCGTCAGCAAATCGATCACGCCCGGATGCGACTGCTTGCTCTGCGCATCAAAGGCTTTTTCAATGACGGCTCTGATTTTTGAGATATCGAACTCGACAATTTTGCCGTCCCGCTTTGTCACCTGATACATATCCTGCTCTCCTCCAAAAATGTTATTCCACTCCGCGCAGAGCCGCAGACGGACAGCAAATGTGCGCCGCGCCGAGCATGGCGTGCAGCACATCCGGCGAATGCGGATGCAGACCGGCGGTCAGTACATCGCCGGAATCAACAAAACTCTGTAAAAAATAGCGTTCCGCGCCGGAAATCCAACGGGCGATGGCTGCGATGTCATCGACCGTATGCAACTCCCGAACGACGGTGGTTCGAAATTCATAGCGCCCGGAAAGCGTGCGCAGAAACGCGACACTTTCCAGAATCGGTGACAGGTCGAACGTGGAACGCCCGATGGTTTCCGCATATCGTTCGGGCGCATTCTTGATGTCCATGGCGACCTGGTCGACAAGCCCTGCGCGTACCACATCCTTCAGCCGATCGGGCAGACTGCCGTTGGTGTCCAGCTTGACGGCAAAACCGAGCGAACGGATGCGCTCCAAAAACGACGCCAGATCGGCCTGCAGGAGCGGCTCACCGCCGGAAATGCAGACGCCGTCCAACAGCCCGCGCCGCTTTTGCAGAAACGACAGCACATCGTCTTCCGCAATCGGCGCGGAATCCGCACCGGGATGGACGAGCGAGGCGTTCTGACAGAACGGACAGGCAAAGTTGCAGCCCTCCGTAAAAATGGTGCAGGCGACCTTGCCGGGATAGTCCAGCAGGGTGCATTTTTGTAGCCCGCGAATGATCATCCTCCGCCCTCCTGTCGCGAACGTGTCGGGCTCCGCCGGCATCCAACCGGACGCAAAGGCGGAACAGCCTTATTGTATCATACGCGGGATTCGTTTGTCAAGCGCTCTATACCGGTCCTGTGACAATATCTTGTGGATTTTTGTGAATGAATCTACTATATCTTGGATTCGTTAGGCGGCCAACAGATTGGCTGACCGACCGGTGGAAGCGAACGAAACACCGAATGATTCACAGAAATGGCCTTGACACGCACAGGGGACAACGTATATAATTTCATCAGTGGATCCCAGATTCCGGAAAGGAGAGAGCGACCATGCAGCACGAGCATTCCATCACGCCGGTTTTTGACGCGGCTTCCAGAATTCTGATTCTGGGGAGCTTTCCATCGGTTCGTTCACGGGCGACCTCGTTTTACTATGCGCATCCGCAAAACCGCTTCTGGCGCGTTTTGTCAACGCTGTATGACGAACCGGTGCCGGAATCAGTCGGGGAGAAGTGTGATTTTCTGCATCGACACCACCTGGCACTCTGGGACGTCATCCGGAGCTGTACCATCGAAGGCTCTGACGATGCGAGTATCCGGAATGTCACCCCGAACGACCTGACACCGATTTTGCAGACGGCAGACCTCCGACTGCTGATCACCAACGGAAGGACGGCCGGCAAACTGTACGACCGGCTGCTTTTGCCAAAGACACAGCGACCGGCTGTCTGTCTGCCGTCCACCAGCCCGGCGAATGCAGCCTGCTCTTTTGAACGCCTGATCGAGGCCTGGGCGATCATCCGTCAGGCAGATCTTCCTTGAAATACAGAACGGAATGTGCTATAATACAAAAAATCAGGATATGAAGGGACAATGAGGCGAAACACATGAAACAATGGCAGACGCGGTTGAAGCATATGTTCAGCAGAGCGGGGCGCACAGAAGCTGCGGAGATGCATCGAAAACGCAATGGCATCCTGATGCTGGCCTTTCCGATTTTGCTGGTTCTGCTCGTCGAGATGAATCAGCTGCAAAGCGTGACACAGCTGGGACAGTTTCTGACCGGGCATTTCGGCGTGTTTCTGTTTGATGTCTGCCTGGTCAGTGCGCTGTTTCTGGCGCTTCTGGTGCTGGTGCAAACGGCGTGGATTGCCGCGGCCGGAATCGGAACGATCTTCTTCCTGCTGTCCTGTGTGGAATTTTTCAAATTTGACGTCAGCGGCAGCCATTTTCAGCCGCAGGATCTGCTCCTGACCGGCGATCTGGCCAATGTGTCCGGCATGGCGCAGCTGCGCATGACGGCAGTTCTGGCGATCGACATTCTGGTGTTTACGGCCTGTCTTCTGATTCTCTTTCTGTCCGGCGCACGGCTTCGACTGCACTGGCCGCCCCGCGTGGGCGTGGCAGTCGGCTGCCTGGCCGCCGTCCTGATTACCGTGGTGACACCGGCCTCAGACGCGGTCTTCCGCCTGTTCGGCGTCGATCACCGCCCATCCATCAATACCTTTGAGGCGAATGCCAAATTCCGCTCGGATAACCTCATCGCCTTCTGGTGCAGCGAACTGAAACAGCTCGCCGCATCCCATCTGGATCCCCCGGAGCCGTATGACGAAGCTGCCGTTCTCTCTCTGTTGGCGGAGACGCCGGAAACCACACAGCCGTCTGACCGCCCGAACGTACTGATTGTCATGAGCGAATCCTATGCCGACTTTCGTGCCGTGGATCCGACAGCCGCCGACGATCGCGACTATGCGGCGTTTGACGCCTTTTGCGCCGACGGCCTTTCCGGCTATGCCGTGGTGCCGACCTTTGGCGGATACACCGGACGGAGCGAATTTGAACTCCTGACCGGCCTGCCGGTGGCGTCCCTTGCCGATCCCATCATTCCGCATGACGCCGTCACCCGGAAAACGGTCGAGGGCATTCCGGAGCTTTTCCGAAACCGCGGCTATCAGACCATTTACCTCCACCCGTATCACAGCAACTTCTACGACCGGGAGAGCGTCTACCCCAAATTCGGACTCGATACGTTCCTGTTTGAAGACGATCTGGCCATCGGCAACCGCACCTTCCACCATCGCCCGGAGGATGCATTCTGCCTGGAAAAAACGATTGACCTCCTCCAACAGACAGAGGAACCGGTCTTTCTCTTCCTGACCACCATGCAGAACCACCAGCCGTATTATTATGAAGCGGAGCAGGGGGTCGATGAGCTCACTTACTATTTGCAGGGCATTGCTCACACGGATGAAGCACTCGCTGCATTCCGCCAGTCGCTGGACACACTCGACGAGGATACCATCGTCCTCTTCATCGGCGACCATTTCCCGTTCTTTGGCCTGCCTGACAATTTCTACGACCGAACCGGTGTCGATGAAACGAACTGCGCCGCCTATTTCCGGCAACATTATTTCATCTATGCCAACTACGCGCTGGATGCGGAAACAGCCGCATGGAACGAAGTCTCGCTCTTTTACCTGCCCCACCTGCTGACCTCTCTCGCTCTGGGAGAGGACACACCGACCATCAGCCGGGCGATGCTGTCCTATGCCCGGCAGCAGCCGGTCTACACAACGGCCGACCCGGAGACGGACGTCTCCGATGATTCTTTCCTGGACACCCTGGCGTATGACCGGCTGATCGGTCAGGCCTGGTCGGCAGAACGCGAACTGATGATACACTCGAATTCAAAATAAGAAAGCAGATGAACAATCAACGCATGGAACGAACCGCACTTGAGAAAAAACAGAGAATTTTCAGCAACCGCAAAATCTTTGCGTTGCTGTGGCCGGTGCTGATTGAACAGACACTCGCCTCAACGGTCGGCATCGCCGACACAATCATGGTCAGCAGCGCGGGGGATGCCGCGGTCAGCGCGGTTGGCCTGATCGACACCATCAATAATATGTTCATTCAGATTTTTACGGCCATCGCCACCGGCGCGACCGTTCTGGTAGCCCAGCTTTCAGGACGCCGAGATGAGAAAGGTGTCCGGCAGACGGTAGGTCAGTCCACGGCACTGATGGGCTTGATGATGACACTGATCGGCATCCTGGTGGTGGTCTTCCGCTCACCGATTTTCGACTTTCTCTATCCCAAGGTGGAGACGGCGGTTCGCACCAATGCCGTTTCCTATTTCGCTCTGACCGGCGCAAGCTATCCGTTTTTTGGCCTGATGACGATTCTGTCCGGCCTCTTTCGTGGCAGCGGCAATACCAGGCTGCCGATGCGGATGTCGCTGCTGGTCAATCTGATCAACATCTGCCTGAATGCGGTCTTTATTTTTGCCTGCGGGATGGGTGCCGCAGGTGCGGCGCTGGCCACACTGATTGCCCGCATCATCGGCGCAATCCTGATGCTGCACTCAGCGGTGCAGCACTACGGCCGCACCTCCTTCACCTGGGCAAATATGCGCTTTACCGGCAATATCCTGAAGCCGGTTCTGAATATCAGCCTGCCCGCCGGTCTCGACCAGACCCTCTTTCAGGGCGGCCGACTGATCATCTCGATTTTTGTCGCCACTATGACCACGGCGGCCATGTCCGGCAATACGATCGGCGGCTCCATGTTCGGCCTGATCTGCATTCCGGGCAGCGCATTCAATGTCGTTGCCACAACGGTGGCCGGCCAGTGCTATGGAGCAGGTGCGCGCCGGGAAGCGCGACTGGATATGCTGAAATGCGTGATCATGGCGATGGCCATGATGGCCGCTCTGAGCCTGATTCTGTACTGGATTGTCCCATACCTCGTTCTGGCCTACCATCCGAGTGCGGAAGCAAAACCGATTGCCGTCAGCATCGTCCGCCTCTATCTGTTCATGATTCCACTGTCCTGGCCGACCTCATTTGTCGCGGCGAGTGGTCTGCGCGCAGTGGATGATGTCCGCTTTACAACCATCGTCTCCATTCCGAGTATGTGGCTGGTTCGCGTACTTGGCGCATGGGTACTCGGTATCCGGCTCGGCATGGGACCGCTTGGGCTGAACCTGGCCATGGGGCTGGACTGGGTCGTGCGGAGCGCCTTCTATATCCCACGCATCTTCACACTGAAACGCCTGAAAACAGACGAAATCCCCGCGCCCGTATCGCAGGAAGCGGAGCCGTCGGCGCTCCCAATCGGCTGACGACAGTCCGTTCGAAAAAAAATCACACGGATTACACCGAAAAACGGTATAAACGATGCACAAGCCGGCAATCCTCTGTCAGATGAAAGGGAGGCTTGCCCACTATGAAAGCGCATCTCATTTTTCGCCGCCTGCACAACTCTGTATGGCTGCGGCTGGAAGTCGCTGCCACGCTGGCACTGCTGATTCTGACGGTTGGCCAAACCGTCTCGGCCGTGATTGGTCAGCGTGCCCTGTCCGAAAAACTGATTCGCCTGCACATCGTCGCACAGTCGGATTCCGAAGAAGACCAGACGCTCAAGCTGGCTGTCCGCGACCGGCTGACAACGGAGTGGTTCGGCGCACAGCCGACCCTGCAAAATGCGGAGGAAGCGGCGGCCTACTTCGTCCAACACCTGGACGAGATTGCCGCGACCGCTGAAGCGGAGCTGCGTTCGCACGGCTGTGAGTTGCCGGTGCGCGTGACGCTGGAACAGGAAACGTTCCCGACCCGCCACTATGATGCATTTGCA
This sequence comes from uncultured Oscillospiraceae bacterium, assembly GCA_964515055.1. GTDB lineage: Bacteria > Bacillota > Clostridia > Oscillospirales > QAMX01 > QAMX01. Next base: position 42,870 of record CAZEUG010000008.1, read on the forward strand.
CTCCCGGCCGGTACCTATACCTCACTCCGCGTGATCATTGGTGAGGGACAGGGGAAGAACTGGTGGTGCGTGATGTTTCCACCGCTCTGTACAGCTGATGCCATCCGCGTGCGCCAATCGGCAGAGACCTGTTTTTCCAACGGCGAATGGCACCTGATGACGGCGCAGACGCCGGACGTCACCGTGAAGTTCAAGCTGCTGGAATGGTGGTCATACCTGAAAAAGCAATGGCAAAAACGATGAAAAGGAACATACATCCATGAAAAGAATCCGAAACCAGACCCGCCTGGCAGTCGGAGTGCTGCTTGTTCTGCTGCTGGCGACACTGTCGGCCTGCACCGTGCGAACCACCCCGTTGGACGCTGCAAACCTGACCGGAACCACGTCAGCCCCCGCGCATACAGACGGGACGGAGCCTGCAAGCGGGCTGCTTTTCTGGGAGGTGACCTCACCGGACGGGACGGAGACGATGTACCTGCTGGGTTCCATCCACGTGGCGGACGATTCCATTTATCCGATGCCGGAGGTCGTGATGGATGCCTATCAGTCGTCCGATCTGCTGGCGGTGGAAGCGGACATTCTGGCGTATGAACAGGATCAGAAGGCGATCAGCCGCCTCACCACGCGCTTCTTTTATATGGACGGCACCACCATTCGGGATCATTTGCCGGCTGACCTCTATGAACAGGCCAGAGCGCGCCTGACAGATGCCGGACTGTACGCGGAAGCCTACGACTGGGTTCACCCGTTTCTGTGGAATTCTCTGCTCGATCAGATCGTGACGGATGCCTCCGGACTGGACGCGGAACACGGCGTCGACCGTCATTTTCTCGAACTGGCGCATCAGAGCGGAAAACAAATTTTTGAAGTGGAATCCGTCGAGGAACAGTACAGCATTTTTCTCAGCTTCTCGGACGAAATCTGGACGGCGCTGATCGCCGAAATGCTGGAAACCGAGCCGGAAGCGCAGATTGCTGACCTGCGGGATATGTACGACCTCTGGAAAAGCGGGGACGTGGACGCGTTTACCGCCTATTGCGAAACCGATCTGGATGGCCTGTCGGAGGAGGAGCGTGCCCTGTATGAAACCTACAACGACGCCATCCTGACCCGGAGAAATCTCGGCATGACGCAGACGGCGCTCGATCTGCTGCAGAGCGGGGAAACCTGCTTCCTGGTCGTCGGCGCTGCACACATGGTGGGGGAGACCGGCCTGGTCGAATCCCTGCAGCAGTCCGGTTACATGGTTGAGCAGCGCTGATTGCACCATACCGGAATTTTGCCTGACCACACCCGAAAAATTTCAGAAAGATGGGGTGTGCAGTTGTTTTTTGAGCCGGAGTATGGTAAAATAAAGAAAGAAACCGATCGGCTTCCAGACGAAATCTGCGGTGCAATTTCGTCCAAACGCAAAGAGCCGGGCTCTGTACAAATGCGAGGTGTTTGACATGAAAAAGCTCCGCTTTTCCAAAACCGGAGGACGGATGAAAACGCTATGGCAGAGATTGACGCTTCTGCTCCTTTGTATGGCCGGGCTGTCGGCCTGCTCTGCGATAGAGCCTGTCGGAGAATCGGCCCAGACCTCTTCGGACGCATCTACACCCGCTGCCAGGCAGACAACGGCGTCACCGGAAACGGACGCTCCGATCGCGAAGCTCGACTGGAACCAGTACCGGATTACATACGACCCGACCGAATGGCAGGCCGGACAATTCCCGCAAACGCTGTTTTTGCAATACGCCACGCAGATGATGTCGGTCATGCAAAAACGCCTCGGAACGGCACCGTCCGGCTTCTCGGCCTCCGCCCGGTCAGATTCTGCAACGACTCCGGAAATCCGCTTCGCATATGACGGAACGCTGTCGGAACACGAATACCGCGTGGAAGTCCGCGGCACCGTTCAGCCGGATATTCTCCTTTTCGCCAGCACGGAAAAGGGTATTTTTGGCGCAGTTGCCTATTTCTTTGAAGATTGCCTCCCGTGGGATGGCAGCTTCCCGGCGGAAACCTCCATGGCCGCCGAGCTGCTCCTGATGAGCGATGCCTGTGTGCTGCTGCACGACGGAACCTACTATCTCCCGATGCGCTGGGAAGCCGGTTATGCCGGGTATCAGGGCGACGAACGCGGCTATGTGATGTACAAAAGCACCGACCTCTATCACTGGAGCGAACCGAAACTGGTCTTCGATGCGAACACCTGCACAGACCCTGCCTTTGACGGAATCTGTGACTTCTGGGCACCGGAGCTGCACGAATATCAGGGAAAATTCTATCTCTTTGCAACCTACCGTTCAGCCGCAACCGATCACCGCGGCGCGGCCATTTTCCGCGCTGATACGCCAGACGGAACGTATGAGCTGATCACCGACGGACACCTTCAGCCGGAGGGCTGGGACGCGATTGACGCGACACTCTACGTTGACCCGGACGGCAATCCCTGGATGATCTTTGTCCACGAATGGACGAGCATGGAGGACGGCATCGGCGACATCACGGCGGTGCGCCTGTCGGAAGATTTGACGCAAACCGTCGGTGAGTTTTATCCGCTCTTCAAGGCCAATGCTTCACCCAACTATCCGAATAACACCGTGACGGACGGCCCCTGGCTCTACGAAATGATGGATGGCAAGCTGGCGATGCTCTGGTCCGGCTGGGGCGATGGCTATTTCACCTGCGTTGCCTACTCGAAAAACGGGATTCTCGGCCCGTGGGAACAGGCTGATGAACCGCTCTTTGCCAGAGAAAACGGCATCCCGGAAAGCGTGTACGGAAGCGGCCACGCCATGCTGTTCCATGATCAAAACGGCGATCTCCGCATGAGTCTGCACGCGGTCTATTCGTCCTGTACCCCTTTCTTCCTGCATATTGACTCTTCAGACGGTGTGCTGAAACTGAAATAAATCCGGATGCATCCGGAGACAGAGTATGGAGGAACTGCTATGAATCGAAAACGCAACAGCCGCTCACGGATACTCGTGCTGCTTCTGACAGTCCTGATGATTTTCCTGTCGGCCTGCGAAACATCGAGTTCATCAAAAGGAAGCGATCCCCAGCCAACTGGGACAGTTGCTTCAGAACAGACGGAATCGACATCCGTCTCCACCGAAGCACCCTCTTTGACGGGCACCTGGTCGGATTATAAAATCACCTTTACGCCGGACGAATGGCCGACGGAGAAAAGCAGACTGAGCTCCAAACGGTTTACGAACATCGCCGTCAAGCTGATTCAGCTGATGAAGGACCGGTTCGATTCGGCCCCGCTGCAATTCGGCATTTTCGATGCGGATGCGGAAAACAGAATTCCGCGGATTCATCTGGCATATGACGCATCTCTGACGGAACGGGAATATCGGGTGGTCGTGACGGAAGATTCGATTCCGGATATCCTCCTGTCCGCCGGTTCGCTCAATGGCCTGTTCGGCGCGATCTCGTACCTCTGTGAGGAATGTCTCCCCTGGGACGGCAGCCTGCCGGAACCGTGCAGCTTTTCCTCCTCCGTGGTCTATTGGGCAGACCCCTGCGTGATGCTCTATGACGGCGTGTACTATATGCCGCAGGGAACCGGCAGCGGGTATTCCGTCGCAAAAAGCACCGATCTGTATACCTGGTCTGAACAGAAAATCGTCTTCGATGCGAGCACCTGCACCAACCCCGCTTTTGATGGAATCGGTGACTACTGGGCACCGGAGCTCCATGAATATCAGGGCAAATTCTATATCTTTGCAACCTACCGATCTGCCGCAACCGATCACCGCGGCGCGGCCATCTTCCGCTCGGATACGCCGGACGGAACGTATGAGCTGATCTCTGACGGACACCTCCAGCCGGAGGGCTGGGATTCAATTGACCCGACGCTGTATGTCGACCCGGACGGCAACCCGTGGATGGTCTTTGTCCACGAATGGACGAGTATGCCGGATGGCATCGGTGATATGACAGCGGTGCGCCTGTCGGAGGATCTGACCGAAACCGTCGGCGAGTTTTATCCGCTCTTCAAGGCCAGTGAATGCCCCGGCAACACCGTGACGGACGGCCCTTGGATCCACGAAATGATGGACGGCAAGCTGGCGATGGTCTGGTCCGGCACCAACAAGGGCTATACCACCTGTGTCGCCTACTCGGAAAACGGGATTCTCGGCCCGTGGGAACAGGCAGATGAAATGCTCTTTGCCAACAATACCGATCGACCGCAAGGCTTCTTTGGCCACGGCGCCGGTCACGCCATGCTCTTCCGCGATCAAAATGGCGACCTCCGCATGAGTTTACACATCCTCTCCACCTCATCGTACAGCAACCGGATGCCGTTTTTCCTGCACATCGATGACTCGGACGGCGTGCTGCGCGTGAGATAAATCGAACACCACTTCCCGCACCTTTCGGCAGAAGATCTGCCGGATTCCAACGAATGGAGGCAAAGGAATGATCGGAACAACCAAACGCCTGCTGGCCTGTCTTCTGCTCCTGGCGCTTCTGCTGACTCTGCTGACGTCCTGCAAAACGGATGGCGGGAACCCGCAGGACTCTGTCCAATCCACAACCGATCCGGTGAATGATGAACAGCCGGAACAGACCGCCTTCACCTGGTCAGACTACCGAATTACCTACCAACCGGAGGACTGGCCGGACGGTCAGATCACGACTGAACAGTTTGAACAGTTCGCAACCCAGCTGATGGCTACCATGCGGCAGCGCTTCGGCACAGCGCCGATGCAGTATGGCGTGGCGTCCGTTCGTGCTGATGAGGATGCACCGCGCATTCATCTGGCATATGACCCCGCTATGGCGTCGGAGGATTATCAGGTGGTTGTCACCGCCGGAACCCGCCCGGATATTCTCCTGACGGTCAAAAACACATCCGGCCTGATCGGTGCCGTCAATGCCTTCTGCGAGGACTGGCTCCCGTGGGACGGCAGCCAGCCTGCGGAGCTGCGCTTCTATGCCCATACGCAGTCGCTTGCCAGCCCGAAGATGTTTTTATATGACGGCGTGTATTATCTGCCGCAGAGCACGGAAAACGGATATGCAATCTCCAAGGGCGTAAATTTCTACAAAATGGAGGAACCGAAAACCGTTTTTGATGCGTCAGCCTGTACCCATCCGGATTTTGACGGAATGGGCAAATACGGCACGCCCAGTCTCCACGAATACCATGGGAAGTTTTACCTGCTGGCCTCCTATCAGTCTGAATCGACACTCGATCTCGGCGTCGCGGTCTTCCGGTCGGATACCCCGGACGGAACGTATGAGCTGATCAGCAAAGGCCAGCTGCAACCAACCGGATGGGACGCAGATGACCCGACGCTGTATGTCGATCCGACCGGCCAGCCGTGGATGATCGTTGTCCACGAATGGTCCAGTATGTCGGACTGGATGGGGGACATCTCCGCCGTCCGCCTGTCGGAGGACTTGACGGAAACCGTAGGCGAATTCCATACGCTCTTCCGGGCGAATGAATGCCCGGCCTACCCGACCAATCAGGTCACGGATGCGCCGTGCGTGGATACCCTGTCGGATGGAACGCTCGTCATGCTCTGGTCGGGTTCCAGCAGCGGCACCTTCACCGGCGTCGCGTATTCGACAGACGGCATCCTCGGCCCCTGGAAGCAGGCGGAAGAACCGCTCTTTTCTGTGAATACCGCCTTCCCGGAAAACTTCTTCGGTCTCGGTGGTGGCTCGCCATCGCTGTTCCGTGACCAGAGTGGTCGCCTTCGCATGAGCTTGTCCATCCGGACGGGTGCGGGCGACGAAAGCATCTCTGTTTTTCTCCATATCGATGATTCTGACGGGATTCTGAAGCTCAGATAGCCCGTTTGATTCAATAAAGCCCCAAAATAAACAATTTACAGCGGAAGATCAATCCGCAGAAAGGTATGGTCATTATGAAGAAAATCATTGCTGATTACCCGGCGATCGGGATTCGTCCGATCATTGACGGACGCATGAACGGGATCCGTGAGAGCCTTGAGGATCAGGTAATGAATATGGCGAAAGCCGTCGCCGCCCTGATTACGGAGAAGCTGCGCTACCCGAACGGTGAACCGGTTCGCTGCGTCATCGCGGACTCCACCATCGGTCGCGTTGCGGAAGCCGCTGCCTGTGAAAAGAAATTCCTTGAAAACAACGTCGGTGTTTCCATCTCCGTCACTGCCTGCTGGTGCTACGGCACGGAAACCATCGATATGCACCCGACCCGCCCGAAGGCCATCTTCGGCCTCAACGGGACAGAGCGCCCGGGCGCTGTCTACCTGGCAGCGGCTCTGGCCGGCCATAACCAGAAGGGTCTTCCGGCGTTCTCTATTTATGGCCACGATGTGCAGGATGCAACGAGCGCCGGTATCACACCGGATGTCGAAGAAAAACTCCTCCGCTTTGCAAGAGCCGGTCTGGCCGTTGCCATCATGCAGGGCAGAAGCTACCTGTCCATGGGCAGCGTCGCCATGGGCATTGCCGGCAGCGTTGTCAATCCGGAATTCTTCTACGATTACCTCGGAATGCGCAACGAGTACATCGACCTGAGCGAATTTACCCGCAGAATGCAGCTCGGCATCTATGACCATGATGAATATGAAAAAGCGCTGGCCTGGACTCGCGCTCACTGCCCGGAAAGCAAGGACTGGAATGAACCGGCCAAGATGCATACCCGTGAACAGAAAGACGAAGAGTGGAAGACCTGCGTAAAAATGGCGCTGATTGCCAAAGACCTGATGGAAGGCAATCCGAAGCTCAAGGAAATGGGCTTCCCGGAAGAAAGCCTCGGTCACAACGCCATTCTCTCCGGTTTCCAGGGACAGCGTCAGTGGACAGACTTTATGTGCAACGGTGACTTCATGGAAGCCATGCTGAACACCAGCTTCGACTGGAACGGCCAGCGCGCACCGTACCTTATCGCAACGGAAAACGATAGCCTGAACGGTGTTGCCATGCTGTTTGGCTACCTGCTGACCAATACGGCACAGGTCTTCTGCGATGTCCGCTCCTACTGGAGCCCCGACGCCGTCAAGCGCTGCACCGGCAAGGAACTGTCCGGCCTGTCCGCCAACGGCTTTATCCACATGATCAACTCCGGTGCCGCTGCACTCGACGGCGCAGGCGAATGCACCGATGAAAACGGCAACCCGGCCATCAAGCCGTACTGGGAAATCACGGACGAAGAAGTCGAAAAGAGCCTGAAGGCCACCACATGGGGCCCGGCCAGCCTCGGCTACTTCCGCGGCGGCGGCTTCTCTTCCCGCTTCCTCTCCAGAGGCGGTATGCCGCTCACCATGGTTCGCGTGAACATCGTCAAGGGTCTCGGCCCGGTGCTTCAGATCGCAGAAGGCTACAGCTGCGACCTCGAAGAAGACGTCGCAACCAAAATCTGGGAACGCACCGACCCGACGTGGCCGACCACCTGGTTTGCACCGCGCATCGATGAGTCCAACCCCGCCTTCAAAGACGTGTACAGCGTCATGGCCAACTGGGGCGCCAACCACTGCTCCCTCTGCTATGGCCATGTCGGCGCAGACTTTATCACACTGGCTTCCATGCTCCGCATCCCGGTTGCCATGCACAATGTCCCGGAGGACAAACTGTTCCGCCCGAGCACATGGGGTGCATTCGGCACGAAGGACGCCGAGGGCGCAGATTTCAGAGCCTGCAAGGCCTACGGCCCGCTGTACGGCAAAAACTGATCAAGACGCGATCGAAAGGAGAACGGCCGCCCGTATGTGCGGGCGGCCGCTTATAAAACGATGAAATATGCAATCGGTGTCGATTTCGGCACGTTGAGCGGCCGTGCGCTGCTCGTTGAAGTGGAAACCGGCCGCGAAGTCGCAACGGCGGCTCGCAACTATACCCATGCCGTCATGGATGAATATATGCCGGACGGCGTCACCAAGCTCCCGCCGGACTGGGCACTGCAACACCCGGCAGATTATCTGGAGGTTCTCCGCGAAACGGTGCCGTCCGTGCTGGCACAGTCCGGTGTTTCGCCGGATGACGTCATCGGGATTTCGGTGGATTTCACCTCCTGCACCATTCTTCCGATTCTGGCAGACGGTACGCCGCTCTGCTTCCTGGACGATATGAAGGACAACCCGCACGCCTATGTCAAGCTCTGGAAGCATCATGCTGCGCAGAAATACGCAGACCGCGTCAACGAACTGGCGATCAAAGAAGACCCGGAACGTCTGGCGCGCTACGGCGGCAAGGTCTCTTCCGAATGGCTGCTCCCAAAGGCCTGGCAGATTCTCGATGAAGCGCCGGACGTGTATGCACGCGCCGACCGCCTGATCGAAGCAGGAGACTGGATTGTGATGCAGCTGACCGGCCGGGAGTGCCGCAGCGCCTGCGCCGCTGGCTATAAGGCGATGTGGCACAAAGCCGACGGCTATCCGTCGGAAGATTTCCTGACCAAACTCGATCCGCGCCTGACCCATCTGGTCGATGAAAAGCTCTCACGTGAGATTCATCCGCTGGGGGAAAAAGCCGGAGATATCAACGCGCATGGCGCGGAGCTCTGCGGCCTGAATGAAGGAACGGCCGTCGGCATCTCTGTCATTGACGCACACGTTGCCGCACCGGCAGCCGGCGTCTGTACACCGGGCAAAATGCTGCTGATTATGGGAACGAGCACCTGCCATATGCTGCTGAGCGACAAGGAACAGATCGTTCCGGGCATGAGCGGCGTCGTGGAAGACGGCATCATCGGCGGCTACTACGGCTACGAGGCCGGACAGGCCTGCGTCGGTGACCATTTTGACTGGTTCGTCAAGAACCTGGTTCCGGAACAGTATGCGCTGGAAGCGCAGAAGCGCGGAATCTCCATCCACAAGCTGCTCCGTGAAAAGGTCGCGGCCCAGAAACCGGGCGAAAGCGGTATCCTTGCGCTCGACTGGTGGAACGGCAACCGCTCCATCCTGGTCGATGCCGAGCTGAGCGGACTGTTTGTCGGCATGACACTGACCACCAAACCGGAAGAGCTGTATCGCGCCCTGATTGAGGCGACGGCCTTCGGTACACGCGTCATCATCGAGGCATTCGAACAGAATGGCGTCGCGATTGATGAGCTGATCGCCGCCGGTGGCATCGCGGAGAAGGATCCGATGATGATGCAGATTTACGCGGACGTCACGAACCGTGAAATCCGCCTGTGCGGTTCATCACAAGCCTGCGCACTGGGCGCAGCCATGTTCGGCGCAGTGGCCGCCGGTGCAGAGCGCGGCGGATATGACTCCGTGGCAGAAGCGGCTGAACATATGTCCAGCCTGAAAGACCTGGTTTATCGCCCGAATGCAGAGAATCATGCAACCTATGACCTCCTTTATCAGGAATATCGCAAACTGCATGACTATTTTGGTCAGGGCGGCAATGATGTCATGAAGCGCCTGCGCGCACTGAAACGTTCCGCGCGGAGCGCCGAGTAAATCGAAACGACAGCTGCACGCCCCTGACAGCCGGGGCGCGGCGCAGCAAATTTGAAATGAGGGATTCAAATGAGCACATTCCTTCCGTTCCGTGTAGATTTGTCCGGAAAAGTCGCCGTTGTCACAGGTGGGAGCGGCGTGCTTTGCTCCGGTTTTGCCAAGGCACTGGCTGCCTGCGGCGCATCCGTGGCCGTCATCGGTCGCAACCTTGCAAAGGCACAGAAAGTGGCTGACGAGATCATCGAAGAAGGCGGAAAAGCCATGGGCATCTCCGCCGATGTCCTTGATAAGGACGCCCTCGCAGCCGCCAGAGAACAGATTAACAGCACCTTCGGCACCTGCGATATCCTGATCAATGGTGCCGGCGGCAACCATCCGAGCGGCACGACCACCAAGGAATACCTGTTCCCGGAGGATATGGAACAGATTCGCGCACAGACCAGCGAAATCGTGACCTTCTTTGATCTCGACTTTTCCGGCGTGCAGTCGGTTCTGGATCTGAACTTCCTGGGTACACTCCTGCCGACTCAGGTGTTTGCAGTCGATATGGCCGAAAAACCGGGCGCAGTCGTCCTGAATGTCTCTTCCATGAACGCATTCCGCCCGCTGACCAAAATCCCGGCCTATTCCGCAGCTAAAGCGGCAGTTTCCAACTTCACACAGTGGCTGGCCGTTCACTTTGCACCAGTGGGCATCCGCGTCAATGCCATCGCTCCCGGCTTCTTTGTGACGGAACAGAACCGCACACTCCTGATGAACCCGGACGGCAGCCTGACGCCGCGCTCCGAGAAAATCATCTCCCATACGCCGATGAACCGCTTCGGCAAAACGGATGACCTGACTGGCACCCTGCTGTGGCTGGTCGATGAACAGTCCTCCGGCTTCGTCAACGGTGTAGTCGTCCCGGTCGATGGCGGCTTCGCGGCCTATTCCGGCGTTTGATAGACAGGAGGAAGTCCTTATTTATGAAAACAGAACTCCGCAAAGACTGTAAGGTTGCCCTTCTGGTTCCGACAAGCATGGGCGTCCGCATCACGCCGACCATGCGCCAGCCGGTTCATGTCAGCGATACGTTTACCATGCAGGCCACCAGCGCCGAGTCCAACGTGCTCAACATCTCCGCATCGCTTGGTCTGCCGACGAAAGCGCTGACGGCTTTTGTCAAGGACAGCCCGATTGCCCTCTTCATTCAAAACGAGCTGAGAAAACGGAACATCGCCTTTGAAGGCAAAGAAGTGGAACAGGGCGGCCCGTGGGGCTACCGCCATCAGTTCAATATCGCCGATTCCGGCTATGGCGTCCGCGGCCCGCGTGTTCAGAATGACCGTGCGGGCGAGGTCGGCCTGACCATCGCAGCCGAAGACTTTGATCTGGAACGGATTTTCGGGGAAGAAGGCGTGGCCATTCTGCATATGAGCGGTCTGTTCGCGGCGCTGAGCCCCTCCACCAGCGCATTCTGCCGCGAGCTGGCAAGAACTGCCAAAAAGTACGGAACCGTGATTTCCTTTGACCTGAACTACCGTGCTTCCTTCTGGAAAGGCCGTGAACAGGAACTTTCCGAAGCCTTCTCGGAAATCGCTTCGCTGTCCGATATCCTGATCGGCAACGAAGAAGATTTCCAGCTGGCACTCGGTGTGCCGGGGCCGGAATCCGGCGGAAAAGATATCACCGGCAAAATGGATCGCTTCAAGGAAATGATCCTGAATGTCCGTGAACGCTATCCGAACGCCTCTGTCTATGCAACCACTCTGCGCCAGGTGATCAATGCAAACAATCACCTCTGGGGTGCAATTCTGCTGGACGAGGACGCGTGGTATACCGTGGAACCGCGGGAAATCCCAGTGCTCGATCGCATCGGCGGTGGCGACGGCTTTGTCGGCGGCCTGCTCTATGCCATTCTGCGCGGATGGGATCCGGAAAAATGGATTCAGTTTGGCTGGGCGAGCGGCGCGCTGGTCACAACCCTCACAACGGATTACGGGACGCCCGCAGATGAGGAAATGATCTGGAGCATTTATGAGGGAAATGCCCGCGTCAAACGCTGAACCCCAAAAAAAGGAGCGGAATCATATGAAAAAAGCAGATATTGGTCTGATTGGCCTGGCAGTCATGGGCGAAAACCTTGTGATGAATATGGAATCCAAGGGCTTCACTGTGGCCGTATTCAATCGGACGACTTCGAAAGTCGATGCTTTCATCCAGGGACGTGCAGCCGGTAAGAAGATCATTGGCACCCATTCGCTGGCCGAACTGGCAGAGCAGCTGGAACGCCCACGCAAGGTGATGATGATGGTCAAAGCCGGCAGCGCAGTAGACGATATGATCGAACAGCTGCTACCGCATCTGGAACCGGGCGACATCATCATTGACGGCGGCAATTCGCATTTCCCGGATACCATCCGCCGCACCGCTTATGTCGAGTCCAAGGGTCTGCTCTATGTCGGCACCGGCGTGTCCGGTGGGGAAGAGGGCGCTCTGAAGGGGCCGTCCATGATGCCAGGCGGTTCTCCGGCTGCATGGCCGTTCGTCAAACCGATTTTCCAGGCGATTTGCGCCCATGTGGAAGACGGTGCCGCCTGCTGCGACTGGGTCGGCGAAAACGGCGCTGGCCATTTTGTCAAAATGGTTCACAACGGAATCGAATACGGCGATATGCAGCTCATCTGCGAAGCCTATCAGCTGATGCGTGATCTGCTGGGCATGACGCCGGACGAAATGCATGAAGTCTTTGCTGAGTGGAATCAGGGCGAACTGAACAGCTATCTGATCGAAATTACAAGAGACATTCTGGCGTACCAGGACGAAGACGGCGAACCGATCGTTGACCATATTCTCGATACCGCCGGTCAAAAGGGTACCGGCAAATGGACGGGGATTGCCGCACTGGACGAAGGCGTCCCGCTGACGCTGATCGCGGAAAGCGTCTTTGCCCGCTGCCTGTCGGCAATGAAGGAAGAACGCGTCGAGGCTGCCAAAACGTTTGCCCGCAAAAAGCCCGCCTTTACCGGCGACCGTAAGGCTTTCGTTGAGGATATTCGCAAGGCGCTGTACGCATCGAAGATCATCTCCTATGCACAGGGCTATACCCTGATGCGCGCAGCCGCCAACACCTACGGCTGGAACCTGAATTACGGCGGCATCGCGCTGATGTGGCGCGGCGGCTGTATCATCCGCAGCGTGTTCCTCGGCAAGATCAAGGAAGCGTTCGATGCGAATCCGGCGCTGACCAACCTGCTACTGGATCCGTATTTCAAGGGCGTGATGGAAACGCTGCTGGATTCCTGGCGCAATGTGGTTGCGGAAGCTGTGAAGAATGGCGTACCGACACCGGCCTTCGCCGCAGCACTGTCGTATTTTGACGGCTACACCTGTGAACGCCTTCCGGCCAACCTCCTTCAGGCGCAACGGGACTATTTCGGTGCCCACACCTATGAACGCCTCGATCATCCGCGTGGCGAGTTCTTCCATACAAACTGGACAGGCCACGGCGGAGATACGGCCGCATCGACCTATGTGGTCTGATGCACGAAGCTGCCACACTGGATTTAATGCATAACAAAAGACGCCATATCCATTTGGATATGGCATCTTTTTGTACAAAAAGATGGGAAACTATTCCTCGACGTCGTCCAAAGCCATCTTGGGCGCAACGTGAACCGACACTGTGTGGACGCGTTTGGCATCTGCCTCCAAAACAGAAATCGTCAGGTTTTCGTAATCGAAGCTTTCACCGACGACCGGGATATGCCCCAATCGCTCAATCACCCAGCCGCTGACGGTTGAGGAATCCGTCTCCGGGTCAACGCTGACATCAAAACGGTCAAACAGATCGACCAAATCGGCGCTGCAAAGCACCTGATAGGTATCGGAATCTCGCTGGACAAACTCTTCAACCACCTGATCGTGTTCATCCCAGATGTCACCGACAAGCTCCTCTAAAATGTCCTCCATCGTCACCAGACCGACGGTTCCGCCGTATTCGTCTGCGACAAAGGCCATGTGCGCCTTGCTGCGCTGCAACAGCCGGAGCAGATCACTGGTATTGACGGATTCCGGAATGAAAAGCGGCGGCTTTGTGATCGAAGTCAGCGGCTGACCGTCCCGGAGAACCTGATTGAAAAAGTCCTTGTAATGAATTACGCCGACAACATCGTCCAGCGTTTCACCGTAAACCGGCAACCTGGAAAACCCGGAACCGGTAAACGCGTCCGCAATTTCATCGAGGTCGGCGTCTTCCTGTACGGCGATCACGTCCACACGCGGCGTCAGAATATCCGACACCGCACGGTCGTTGAACTCAATGGCGCTGCGAATCAATTCGCTTTCCTGCTCATCAATTCCGCCGTCCTGCTCCGCTTCCTCCACAATGGTGATCAGCTCCTGCTCGGTATAGCGCTCCGGTTTCCGAATGGTGAGAATTTTGGACAGCAGCTTCTTCAACAGGCCAAACAGAAAATTCAGCGGAGCCAGAATGACGGCAATGATGCGGATGATCGGTGCAGAAAACAGCACGAAGGAATCCGCAATGTCCTTGGCCAGATTTTTCGGTGTGATTTCCCCGAAAATCAGGACAGCCAGCGTCATGACAATGGTGGAAACTGTGGCGCCAGTGGCCGGCAGCAAACGCAGGAAAAAGACGGTGGAAACGGTGGAAAGCGTGATGTTGACAATGTTATTGCCAATCAAAATGGTGGAAATCAGCTGATCAAGGTCTTTGGAAACCTTCAGCGCGACGGCGGCGCGGCGATTTCCGTTTTCCGCAAGCGTCTTCAGGCGGATGCGGTTCATTGTGAGAAATGCGGTCTCTGTTGCAGAGAAATAGGCTGACATCAGTAAAAGTGCCAGCATGATCAAAACGGTGGCGACGGTACTGCCCATCAATCAAAAACCTCCTGAATGAAATGAATTCCTGTCAATGCACCCGGAACGCTCCGAAAAAAGCGGCGGACACTGCACTCAGGCGGAGGGTGATTGGTGGACAATGGCGGTTCGTCCATGAAAACTAACATCCTTTCTGTTGGACAGGAAATGCGATTTCTGTCAACACTATCATTATAACATAAAAATCACAGGCTGTCCACAAAAGAAAAACGGGAAATCCGGCAAAAACGGGGTGCAGAACCGCAAAACACCCTTTTTATAACGCAGAGATCAAGGAATTCAACGCTTTCCAGCTGTTTACACGGCAAAACGGAGTGCCGCCAGACGAATCCGGCAGCGCATCCGAACGGATGGCTTCAGGCGCGTCCGGATCCAGCAGAACCGGGTAGAGCCCAACCGAAGCCGCCCCGCAGATATCTGCAGAGAGACTGTTGCCGACAAACCAGCACCGCGTCGGATCCGCTTTGGCTGTCCGCAACGCCACCTCAAACAGCAGGGGACAGGGCTTGCAGAACACATAATCAGCACTGGTGATCACAAACTCAAAGGAATGCGCCGGGAGACAATCGGCAATGGCCTGCCGGAGCGCTTCACCGGACATCGTGATGTTGGAGACGACCGATGTGCGGATGGCTTTTTCGCGGAGCAGAGCAAGCCCGTCTGCTGCATCTGCCATCGCCGTGTGAACGGCGTTTGCACGGTGAAAGACCATTTCCAGCTCAACTGGCGACAACGCCGTGGTGCAGCCTGCACGCGCCAGAACACATCGAAGCATCGGCTGCAGCGGAATTTCCAGATCGATATGATCCGGATGCGTCCAGCGGTCAATGATCGAAGCGTCCTCCTGCCAGAGCGACAACAGCGCCTGACAGTCCAGCTCCGCCGAATGCTCGGTGCAGTCCAGCAGCGCCTGCAGACCGTCCGCCGCACAGTAGTGCCCCTCATCAATCAATGTGCCACCATAATCGAAAAAGACCATATCCGGCCGAAAAAGTTTCATCAGGACAGCTCCATTTCTACAAAAAAATTCAGATAGCGCTATTTTATCATGAATCCGGACGCCTGTCAAGAAAAGTAACAGATTTTGTAGTTGTATTCCGATTGCAAAGATGATACAATATCGGAAGAAACCGCGTGAAGAAAGCGTGGGAACCTGAAGGGATTCATCGTATGAGCAGACGCCGCTTCCAATATTGGATCAAAACCATCTGCAAAGCCATTGGTCTGACCGTGGCGAGCATTGTCACATTTCTGGTCGTTTCGCTGTTTGTCCTGCTGTATGGCCCATTTCATCAGCTACGTGATTTGTACGTCATCACGATGCTGGAAACCAGTGCTGCCAAATTCATGGCCACCTGGTTTTTGAGCGATGCCAAAATCGCGGAAATTCTCGAAAACAACCGCCTTGAGGTGCCGGATGAACCGTCCGACCCCTCTCTCGTCAGCGTGGTCGTCTCCAAAACGACAGCCTCCACGGACACTCCGCCTGAAACGTCAACGCCGCCGGCAACCTCTTCCGAAACCACCACGTCCACCGATCGGAGCGATGCTACGGCCGAAACCACTGCACCGCCGCAGATCACGGAACCCACAACCACAACCTCTGTGACGACGCTTTCTCCAATGAATACGGACGCACCGGCACCGGATGAACTGTTCGCCGACCACCCGGACGCCATGCCGGAAACAGACGGGCTGGACGGTTTGCAGTTGATTCGAGTGAGCGGCCCGACCTTCACGGGCTATATGCTGGTCATCTCCGACCCCTCCCGCGTGTCGCTCTGCGTCTCCTATTCGATTCTGCACGGCTATCAGAACGGCTGGGATCATACCTATGGCGAACAGCTTCGCTCCATGGTCAAACGCAACGGCGCAGTGGCTGCCATCAACGGCGGTGCATTTTACGACCCGAACGGCCAGGGCAACGGCGGCAGACCGGACGGCGCACTCTGTGTCGAGGGCAATCTGCTGTACTGGGGGCCGGAAATCGAAAGCGCCGAAGCGTATGAAGCCGAAGTCCAGCGCATTCAGCAGGCTGTGGACAACGGGGAAATCGCAGCCGATTCGCCGGAAGCCCAGCTGCCGGAACCGGCTGAATGGGAAAATCAGAAAGTCAACATCATCGGCATCAATCAGGATCACATCCTGATTCTCGGCCGTTTCACCAAAGCCGAATTTTTAGAACAGGGCTTCCGGGATGCCGTCTCCTTTGACAACCCGAACCCGCCGTTCCTCGTGATCAACGGCAAGGCCTCTACCGTCGTCGGAACCGGCGGCAGTGGCATTCAGCCGCGCACCTGCATTGGTCAACGCGCAGACGGCGCCTTCCTGTTCCTGGTGATTGATGGCCGCGGAGCCGGCGGAAGCCTGGGCGCCACTCAGAAGGAGGCCATGAACCTGCTGCTCGAATTCGGCGCCATCAACGCCGCCAATCTGGACGGCGGCTCCTCCAGTGAGCTGATCGTAAACGGCGAAACCGTCTCGAATCCCTGCTCCTTCTACGGTCCGCGCTATATGCCGGACGGCTTTATGGTGCGCTGACATGAATCAAACGACCCTCCGACGATTGAGCCTTTTGCTGATCGCACTGCTCCTTGTCTGCTCCGCCTGTACTGCACCGACAGAACCGGCCGAATCCGCAACGACACCCCCCACACCGACTGCGACTACCCTGGAACCGCCCACATCCGCCCTGCCGGAGACGACATCCACGGCGCCCATCCCAACTGAACCGGCCACACCGGCTACAACTGAACCGACGACGCCCACTACGACAACAATACCGGCAACGGAACCCCCGGCGACCACACTCGACCTGTATGCGCTGGAATGGACGCCGCCGATGGATACCAACGCAGTCGAACCGCTGAAAATTCGCACCTATGACGGGTTCCATCAGCCATGTCACCCGAAAGTGCTGTATTTTGCAAACAAATGGAACGGATACCATTACTGGATGGCCTATACGCCGTATCCGTATTGCGCCGACCTGTACGAAAATCCGTGCCTGGCCGTCTCCGATGACGGCGTGAACTGGACGGAACCGGTTGGCATCCGGAACCCTGTGACCGGTGTTCCGCCAACGCACGAAAACAGCGCGCACTACTCCGACCCGCACCTGCTGATGAACGGCGAGATCATGGAGCTCTGGTTCCGCTATAACCCGTCCTATAGCGATGGGGTCAATGCCGACTCCAATGAGGGAATCATTCTAAGGACGTGCTCCACAGACGGCATTCACTGGACAGAACCGGAACAGCTGTATCAGAACCGCGCCATCCTGGACCCTGTACTCAGCCCGATTGTGATGCTGTCGGACGGCGTCTATACCATGTGGTACGCCCGGCGTGACGGCTGCCTGTACCGAACGCAGTCGGAGGATGCCCACACATGGACAACGCCGGAAAAAACCGATCTGGTTGCACCGAACAGCCGCATCTGGCATCAGGATATGATTCAAACCGACCTGGGCTATGAAATCGTTTTCTGCGCCCGGCCAGGGGGGACGCAATCCAACCTGCATGGCCTGTCTTTGTATTACGCCGCCAGCACCGACGGAATGCACTTTACAGAACCGGTGCTGATCGTGTCCCCGCGCACGGGGACGGATGCCTTTGACAATGCATCCATTTATCGGGCATCCATCCTGAAAACAGACGGCTTCTACCGAATCTATTACAGCTCCATGAGCGAACGCTATGTCTGGAACATCAGCCTCTGCGAAGGGGCAAGCATCTCAGAACTCAAAGGTATGGGAATCGAACCGTAGAACGGACAGCACCATACATGGCCAGAAGGAGGCAAATATGGCATATACCGGCAGAAAACTGATCATCATCTCCCACGATGCACTCGTTGGAGAAGATCTGGAGACGCTCCGACAGACGGAACCCTTCCGAACGCTGATGGCGGAAGGTGCACAGGTTGGTGCGCTGCGCTCCATCTATCCGACCGTCACATATCCGGCGCATACCTCGCTGATTACGGGCGTGTACCCGGAAAAGCACCGGGTCATCGCCAATGAACGCTACTCCATCGGAACGCACGGCGCCCCCTGGAACTTTTTCCGCAAGGCCAACAAGGCCAAATCGCTGTTTACTGCCGCAAAACAGGCCGGACTGACGACAGCAGCCGTCTTCTGGCCGGTGACCGGTGCAGACCCGGATATCGACTACCTGATCGATGAATACTGGCCGCAGAATGATCAGGAGTCCTTCCATGACGCGCTGCTGCGCGCAGGCACCACTGAAGAGGTCTACCAGACCGCGGTGGAGCCGAACCTGCATCTGCTGAGCCCGGATCACCTGCTCAAGCATCCGGAACTCGATCGCTTCATGGCAGCGGCCTCCTGTGCGATACTTGAAACGTTCAAACCGGATCTGCTGGTGATGCATCCGGCCAACATCGACACGGCGCGCCACCAGACCGGCCTCTTCAATGAGCGGGTGACAGAGGGTCTGTCCGTCGTCGCTGAGATCACGCAGCAGCTCATCGATGCAACCAAACGCGCCGGAACCTTTGACCAGACCGATTTTGTCATTCTCAGCGACCACGGCCAGCTGAACGTCGATCGCGTCGTCCAGCCCAACGTCGTCTTTGCCCAGAAGGGTCTGATTCAAGCCGATGCATCCGGCAAATTCCTGGACTATCAGGCGTTCTGCCAGTCGTGCGGAATGTGCTCTTACGTCTATCTGAAAAATCCGTCCAACCTCGACGTCCGTGAACAGGTGGCCTCTGTTCTGGAGGAAATGCGCCAGACAGGCCGGTATGGCATTTCAGAAATCCTGACGCGGGATGAAGCCGCTCAGCGCGAACACCTGGACGGCGGCTTTTCGTTCGTCATCGAAACCGATGGCCACACCACGTTCGGCAATGCGTGGATGCCGCCTGAAACGTCACCCATGACCAACAGCGATTATCGCTTCGGCTTGGCGACCCATGGTTACCTGCCAGACAAAGGCCCGCAGCCGGTGTTCATCGGCTGGGGCGCATCGTTCCAAAAAGGCGCCTATCTCGAAAAGGCAACGCTCGTAGATTGCGCACCGACCTGCGCTGCACTGCTTGGCCTGGAAATGCCCTGGGCACAGGGACGCATTCTGCACGAACTGCTTGCATAAGGAACGACAAAAACGGAAAAGCTGATAGCGTATCCATCAAATTCAGATCAGAATGGAGTGGCTTCTCTGTGAGCTTTTTCGATCGGCTGACCCTGATTCTCGTCCTGATTGGCGCATTGAACTGGGGCAGCGTCGGGATTTTCAAATTTGACTTTGTCCAGGCGATCTGCGGTGAAATGTCAACCCTGACCCGTATCATCTTTGCTCTGGTCGGGATTTCCGGACTCTGGTGTATCTCACTGCTGTTTCGCGATGGCCGCAAGGACTGAAACATCATTCCAACCGCACAGAAAGACGATATCCGGCACAAACCCGGATATCGTCTTTTTTTACAGGACACCGACCACACGGAACAGGCCGGATGCGCGGTCGAACGGAATTCTTTTCGGGAACAGTGGCGCAAACAGCCGACTTGTGGTATAATGTTGAAAACAGCACAGAACCGTACAGACCCGGTCGAAGAAAACCGCTGTGTTTTTCTGGCTCACGAAAGGATGACTCTGATGAATTTTATTCCGGATCACGCAACACCCTGCTATGACTATCTGTGTACCTGGAACATACAGGATCAGCTGGCTCGACAACTGAAATGGAACGACGCTGGCGCATCGGGGCAGCGGGACGCGCTGAACGATGCGATGCTCTTCAGCAACGATGCCTATCACCCACTAAACCAAACCTGCCGGAACGGCCTGATGCTCGTCATTGATGACGGTTGGGATGTCCCGAAGGGCACGGCGAATCTGCCGGGGACGCCCAATGTCTATGGCCGCTGTGACCCCGACACGGAAAAATTCCCGAATTACGGTGACACCCCGGCACAACGCCTGAAAACGCTGAGCCAGAAGGTGCTGGACAAGGGCTACTGCGGCCTTGGACTCTGGATTTCTCCGCAAATCAGCGGGGAGGACGCCAACCAACCGGAGACGCTGGAAACGGCACGGGCGTACTGGGCGGAGCGCGCTAAGTGGTGCGCCGAGGCCGGTATCCGGTACTGGAAAATCGACTGGGGGATTCACGGCCATTCTGTGCCATATCGAACCATGCTGACCGAGGTGCTGAAGCAGTACGCCCCGGATGTGATCGTCGAACACGCCGTCTCGCTGCCGCCGTTTACCGAGCTGGGCAATCCGCCCTGGCGAAAACAGCAGACGGCAGAGATGCTTCCGATCAGCGATGTGGTGCGGCTGTATGACGTGATGGAACCGCTCGTCTCCTCCTCCATGCTGATGCGCGCCGATGAAGCGCTGTCCGCAGCGTCGGACTATACCGCGAAATACGACGTAGCCGGGATTCTGAACGGGGAAGACTGCGCCTCCATCTGTGCAGCACTGGGCT
This sequence comes from uncultured Oscillospiraceae bacterium, assembly GCA_964515055.1. Taxonomy (GTDB): domain Bacteria; phylum Bacillota; class Clostridia; order Oscillospirales; family QAMX01; genus QAMX01. Next base: position 63,610 of record CAZEUG010000008.1, read on the forward strand.
TTGCCATCGGCATCATGATGGAAGACCCTGCAAACACCGGCTCGGAAGCGTGCATCCGCTGGCACCGCATTGCGCCGCCGTTTTCCATCTGGAACGGCGCATACCGCACGAGCGAAGAAATCCTGACCGATGCCTACTATTTCGAGGAGGATGCCGCATCGTGGGTGAAAACCAAGGGAAAAACCATGCACGAAAGCGCACCGGCCGTGATGGCCAGAAACTGCGACCTGCCGCAGGTGGAAACAGACGGCGTCCGACCGTTTATCTGTGCGTCCAGACATCCGGAAACGGGTGCCTGCTGCATCGCCGCCATCAAGCGCACCGTCAATCAGCAGATCAACCAGCTGGCACCGGCCAATGTGACGTTCCATGTCGGCAGCGCTGACAGCCTCTGCGGCGTCTTCGGCTGCTTTGCGAGCCTGACACTGGAATATGACGCATCCATCATCGGCCGCCGCGTCTTCGCGCAGGATCTGATGGAAGATGAAGCGCATGAGATCACGGAGCTGTGCCACCTGACTGACCACCGACTGACCATCCCCGGCGATGTGCTGACAGCCTGCGGCCGCCGTGCCCGCAAGCCGGAGGATCCCTGCGACCCGTCGTGCATCATCGCAATTTGCTGAACCGAAAATCCGTAGCTTCTATCAAAACAGGGGCGCTGATCGTCTGACGATCAGCGCCCCTGCTGGTCTATTTCTGTTGTGTGTATGAAGCGAAGCTACCGTGCGTTGGCTTCTGCTGATGCGCCAAAGGTCTGATGAAGCAGCTCCGGAAACGGTGAAAGGGAACGGCGGAGAATTCCATGCGCCTGAGCAATGGCGGTTCCGTAATTCGTGACGGGCACGTTCTGCTTCTGGCAGGCTTCCAGTCGGGAATGCATTTCCCGCTCGTTGAGCATACAGCCGCCGCAGTGAACCACCAGCGAATAATCGGACAAATCGTCCGGGAATTCTGCTCCGGACGTAAAGGAAAACTGCAAATCCTTCCCTGTATACGCACGCAGCCAGCCGGGGAGCTTGACCGTTCCGATATCGCCGCACTGCCGATGGTGCGTGCAGCCCTCGGAAATCAGGATCCGATCGCCATCCGACAGACGGTCGAGCGCGGCAGCTCCGTGAACAACCGTGGAGAGGTCGCCCTTGTATCGCGCAAACAGAATCGAAAACGAGGTCAGCAGGATGTCCGACGGCACCACCGCACTGACACGGCGAAACGCCTGTGAATCGGTCACAACGAGCCGCGGCTTGACAGCCAGCGAAGCCAGTGCATTCGGCAGCTCCGTGTCCTGCACCACCAGCGCAAAGGCGTGGTGATCGAGAATCTCGCGCAGTGTCTGCTGCTGCGGCAGAATCAACCGCCCCTTGGGTGCTGCTTCGTCAATCGGTGTAACCAGAATGACGAGATCGCCGGGGTTCAGGAGATCCCGAATCAACTCCCGCGGCTTTTCGGCCTTCGGAAGCAGCTGCGCCAGCTTTTCCTTCAGCTCATGGATGCGGTCGCCGCGCGATGCGCTGACGTAAATCTCATGTGCTGCAGGTGTGGGACAGTCAGAAAGCAGATCACATTTGTTCCAGGCAATCAGATAGGGGATGCTGCGCTCTGCAAACAGGGAACAGAGCGTCCGATCGTCCTCCTGAAGCCCCAGCGTAGCATCGACGACCAGAACGGCCAAATCAGTCTTGGACAGAATCTGACGAGCCCGCCGGACGCGCATTTCGCCGAGCATCCCCTCGTCATCCAGACCGGGCGTGTCGATGATCACAACCGGCCCCAGCGGAAGAAGCTCCATGGACTTCTGGACCGGGTCGGTGGTCGTTCCCTTGATGTCGGAGACGAGCGAAAGCTCCTGCCCGGTGATGGCATTCACAAGGCTGGATTTCCCGGCGTTGCGCAGCCCGAAAAAGGCAATGTGCACCCGCTCACCGGATGCGGTATCGTTGAGGGACATACAGACGGCTCCTTTCAGAAGCGAAAATCACGCCGATTCGAGTTGCGGATTTCGGCAATGTTCTGCCGCGCAATCGTCCGAACCTTTTCATTTGGAATCTTCGCCAGCTCACGCTCAATCATGGCAAAGCCGACGTCGCGTGTCTCCTCGGACGCATAGTCGATCAGATATTCTGTCAACGTCATCAGCGCGTTCGGGTGGCAGCAGTTCAGAATCTGCCCCGTTTTGCAGAGACTCATAAACCGGTCACCTGTGCGCCCCTCACGATAACAGGCCGTGCAGAAGGAGGGAATGTGATTCGACTGCATCAGCCACCGAACTACCTCGTCCAACGTGCGCTGATCGGAAACATCAAACTGCTCCGAATCGTGCGGGCGCTCTTCTTCACAGTACCCGCCGACCGATGTACGGGAAGCACCGCTGATCTGCGAAACGCCGTAGTCCAGAACACGGCCGCGCACGGCCTCGCTTTCGCGTGTCGAAATGATAATCCCGGTGTAGGGGACGGCAATCCGGATGCAGGCGATGATTTTGGCAAACATCTCGTCGGAAAGGCTGTTGTCGAACACATCCGGATCGATATCATCCGCGTGCTTGACACGCGGCACGCTGATGGTGTGGGGACCCACACCATGAATGGCCTCCAGATGCTCCGCGTGCATCAGCAGCCCGGCAAATTCATAGGCATAGCCCTCCAAACCGAACAGAACGCCCAAACCGACATCGTCAATGCCGCCGTCCATGGCGCGATCCATGGCCTCGGTGTGGTAGGCGTAATCGTGCTTCGGGCCGGTCGGATGCAGCTCCAGATAGCTGTCCCGGTTGTAGGTCTCCTGGAACAGGATGTAGGTGCCGATGCCCGCATCCTTCC
>CAZEUG010000009.1:0-63245 GCA_964515055.1 uncultured Oscillospiraceae bacterium
ACAGCCTAAGCCACCACCCATAAGGGCAGTGACTTAGGTTCTTCGATTTTTGGGTACTTACGATCAATTCGGAGAGGACCCCCGCACGATTCGTTCCGGCGACCTGTGCATTGCCACCGTCAAGGAGCAGATCAGCCCCGTATTCTGGGGCTGGCTGTTCCAGTTCGGCAATCAAATGCGGATTCTGTCGCCGGACAGACTGGCAGACGATTTCAGACAGCAGATTGCCGCGCTGCTGGTAGGGGAACGCTGACCCCTGTTTTCCGTGCCGGGCGCAAAAAATGCAACGAAAAGACCTCTTTTGTCCAATCGACAAAAGAGGTCTTTTGATGGAGCTGGTGGCCGGACTCGGACCGGCGACCTGTTGATTACGAATCAACTGCTCTACCAACTGAGCCACACCAGCAATCACTCAGATATTATAACAAATGCAGCGATTTTTGTCAAGAGGGAAGCGGCAAAAAACAGAAAAAAACACGCATGATCTTTTCCAAACCGCCCCGAACGCCAAATGAATGCGTTGCCCATCCGGAAAAAACGGTGGACAGTGACTTTCTGCAAAAGAAAACACCACTTTTTTCGGATAGCCCTTGACAAATCCCGAAAAACGCGGTATAATATCAAGGTGCTTGTGGCATGGGGGTGTAGCTCAGCTGGGAGAGCATTACGTTCGCAACGTAGGGGTCGAGGGTTCGAATCCCTTCATCTCCACCAGTCGGCAACCCCTTGGTTTCCAGGGGGTTGTTTTTTCAGCACAAATCGCACTATGCGCCCGTAGCTCAGCTGGATAGAGCGTTGGACTCCGACTCCAAAGGTCGCAGATTCGAATTCTGTCGGGCGTACCAGAACCATGCAGTTGTCTCCGTGACAGCTGCATGGTTCTTTTTGTTGCTGCAAAGTCCCGGCAAAATCCACACGAAGCTGTATCCGGTGAGATGGTTTTTTATGCAGAAAAGATGGAAAAGGAGTCTGTCTATGAAGAAGCACTTCAGCAAGCGCCTGCTTTCTCTTTTCCTTGCAGTCGTTCTGTGCGTCGGCATGGCTGTACCCGCCGGTGCAGCCGATGCAAGCGACAACAGCAGAACCATTCGCTTCGAGAAAGTAGACAACAGCGCGGTGTCCGCTTCTCTGCCGACCGACCGGCTGGTCGATCAGAAGAACGCGACCCCGCAGTACAGCGCGACGGACAAGGTTCGCGTGTCCATCGTGCTGGAAGGGAAATCCACCATTGAAAAGGGTTTCCTGCTCGATCACATTGCAAAAAACAGCAGCGCCCTGTCCTACCGGCAGAACCTGCAGGCATCACAGGACGCCATGGCCGCCAGAATTTCCGGCGAGGCTCTGAAGGGCAAAACGCTCGATGTCGTCTGGAACCTGACGCTGGCGGCCAACCTGATTTCCGCAAACGTCCTCTACGGCGACATTGACGCGATCAAAGCCGTCAAGGGCGTCAAGGACGTCTTTGTCGAAACGCGCTATGAACCGGACACCATCGGCACGGAAACGACCGACCCGAACATGGCGACCTCCAGTGAAATGATCGGCAGCAGTGCCGCGTGGAGTGCCGGGTATACCGGTAAGGGCAGCAAAATCGCCATCATCGACACCGGTACGGATACCGACCACCAGAGCTTTGACGCGGACGCCTTCCTCTATGCGGTGGGCGAGGACGCGGCGCTGATGAACGTGGACGATATCGCCGCCGTGCTGGAACAGCTCAATGCATACAAAAATGACAAAACGCTGACAGCAGAAAAGCTCTACCTCACCGCCAAACTGCCGTTTGCCTATAACTATGTAGACGGTGACCTTAACGTCACCCACGACAACGACAAGCAGGGCGAGCACGGCTCCCACGTCGCCGGGATCGCCACCGCCAACCGCTACATTTCCAACGGCGACGGCACCTACTCCAATGCGCTGACTGCCGTCCACACCCAGGGCGTGGCTCCTGATGCCCAGCTGATCACCATGAAGGTCTTCGGCAAGAACGGCGGTGCCTATGACTCCGACTACATGGCCGCCATCGAGGATGCCATCGTCCTCGGCGCCGACAGCATCAACCTCTCCCTCGGCTCCGGCAATCCGGGCTTCTCCAGCGCCAGCGATGCCGCCTATCAGAAAATCATGGACAACCTGACCGAAGCGGGCGCAGTCATCTGCATTTCCGCCGGCAACAGCGGCACCTGGCAGAAGATCACCACCTATGGCTACCTCTACAATGGCGGCGTCTCCATGCAGACGAACGGCTCTCCGGGCAGCTATACGAACGCCTTCACCGTTGGCTCGGTCGATAACACCGGTGCCACCAACTATTTCCTCATGTTCGGGGAAGGTGAACCGAAAACGCTGGTGCCCTACAGTGAAATCACCGAGTACAATAACGAACCGATTGCCACGCTCGATACAAGCGAAGACGGCTCCGGCACCGAGTATGATTTCATCCTCTTTGATAATACCGGCAAAGACGACTCCGGCAACAACCTGCTGATGGACTACGCCGACCTGACAGCCGGCAAAGTCGTCCTCGTTTACCGCGGCACGTCCTCGTTCTACGAAAAGCATGAAGCCGTCGAAGAAGTCGGCGGGATCGCGTGTATTGTCGTAAACAATGAGGCCGGTATCCTCATCATGAATTTGACGGGTTCGACTGCGACCATTCCGTGCGTCTCCATCACACAGGCAGACGGCGAAGCCATCAGGGCAGCTGCTACACCTGTCACCGATGACGACGGCAACACGCTCTACTGCACCGGCAAGATCACAGTTTCCAATGCCGTTCAGAGCGTGCAGGGCTCTATGGATTCCTACACGATCAGCGAGTTTTCCAGCTGGGGTGTTCCGGGTTCGCTGGAGCTCAAGCCGGAAATCACCGCGCCGGGCGGCAACATCTATTCCGTCAACGGTGCCCCTGAAGGTGGCCAGGCCTATGAAAATATGTCCGGCACCTCCATGGCCGCCCCGCAGGTCACCGGCATGGTCGCGCTGATCGCGCAGTACATCCGCGAAAACAACCTGACCACAAAGACCGGCCTGTCCGCCCGTCAACTGGCACAGAGCCTCCTGATGTCCACGGCCAAGCCGATCGTTGAAGAGGATTCCGGCTCCTACTATTCGGTGCTGGCGCAGGGTGCCGGTCTGGCCAACGTGAGCGATGCGCTCAACGCCCACAGCGCGATCATGATGAGCGATGGCGCGAACGCCGGAGCCGCCGATGGCAAGGTCAAGGTCGAGCTCGGCGATGACCCCGCCAAAACCGGCACCTATTCGTTCAGCTACACGCTGACCAACCTGAAGGACAAAGACGCCGAATACCACTTCTATACAGACGTGTTCACACAGGATGTCTTTGAGGCGAACACAAATTCAGGCGTAGAAACCCTCCTCGATACCTGGACTGCGCCGCTGGATGCGATTGTCACTTATGAAGTAAACGGCGTTTCGCTGTTCTCCAATCGCGCTCAGAAAATTCTCGACTATGTCGCCGGCAAAGGTGAACTGACCGACGGGGAGAAAGTGGAATTCGACGCAGACGGGGACGGCAGCATCACGTCCTATGATGCACACCTTGTCTTCATCTCCGATCTGTCGATTGTGCTCCCCGCCAACGAAAGCGTCACCGTGAACGTGACGATTGCCCTGACGGAAGAGACAAAGGAATCCCTGAACACAGATTACCCCGTCGGCGCATACATCGAAGCGTTCAGCTATGCGGAAGAATTGAGCTCAACAGAAGGCGAAAAGGGTACCATCCACTCCATCCCGGTGCTCGGCTTCTACGGCAGCTGGTCTGACGCCTCTATGTTCGATGTCGGCACACTGGCCGAATACTGGTACGAAACCGAAGCACGCTACCCGTATCTGGCTCGCGAAACCGATTTTTTCACAAACTACCTGACCGTCAAGTACGCGGGCGAGAGCGGCGAATACTACTATTTCGGCAACCCGCTGACGGACGATGACGAATACCTCGATGAGCGCAACGCGTTCAACAGCAGCGACCTCCTCTCGAAGTACTATGCAACCATCATTCGCAATGCGGGCGGTGCCATCTGGCAGGTGACCGATGCGAACACCGGCGAAGTCTATGCCCGTAAAGAGCTCGGCTCGGTGTACAGCGCCTATTTCTATGTGAACGGTTCAGCCTGGCGAAACACGCAGTCCGGTGTCACGCTGAACTGGAACGGCACAGACGCCGACGGCGACAAGCTCCCCGAAGGGACGGAAGTACTCGTCTCCCTGATTCTTGCACCGGAGTATTACGCTGCCGAAGACGGCACCTATGACTGGGATGCTCTGACCGACGGCAACGAGGAAAACGGTGAACTGGGCGCAGGCGCTTTCATGACCACGCGCACCGCCATCGACAACACCACGCCGGAGCTGTCCGAAGTCACCTACGATGCGGAAAACAGGACGCTTTCCGTCACGGCGGCAGATAACCGCTATCTGGCGTGTGTCGCACTCTACCAGAAGGACGTTGAAAAGGAAATCGACTTCTTCACGCCGAATCAGGCGCTGGAGGAGATGGGCGAAGCCAAAACCTATCAGCTGGAGATCCCTGTGAATACCGAAGGTAACGAGTTCTACCTGCAGCTCACCGACTATGCCATGAACCAGAACACTTACAGGTTCCTGTTGACGGACGATGGCGAAATCGATGACACCGAGGTTCCCATGACGTCCATCACCCTGCCGGAAACACTGACAGTGCTCAAAAACACCACGGCGCAGCTGACCCCGAGCTTTGAGCCGTGGATGGCCATCGAAACGGTCACGTGGTCGTCCGCCGATGAAAGCATTGCCACGGTGGACGAAAACGGTGTGGTCACCGGCATCGAAGAGGGCACCACCACCATCACAGCGCTCTCTACCGTTGACGAAGCGGTATCCGCTACCTGCACAGTCACTGTCAAAACGTTCAACATCACGCTGAACGGGATGCTGCAGGATGAAGACGGCAACCCGCAGCTCTTTGCGTGGAATCTGCAAACGGACAACACCTGGAGCAAAGTGGCTGACCTGGAAAACAATATCAACGCGGCCACCTTTGACTTTGCACACGAAAACGGAAAAATCTTCCAGATGGATACCGATGGCTACCTCTACAGGGTTGACCCCGCCACCGGCGAAACGCTGGAAACCTCCGCTGCCCCAACGATTTCGGCGCCCCGATCAATGACATGGAATACGCCGGTATGAACAGCCTGCAGCTGGAACAGGATTATCTGGTCGGCGTCTACGGCAGTTACCTCCTGTATTCCGAAGGCATGGAGAACACCTTCAGCGCGGGCTGGAATACGAGGGACTACCTGAGCACCCACCTCGGCGCCTCCGAATTCACGGCGGTCTCCTGGGCAGGGTACGATTCAGGAAACCGAGATGTTTTTTACTGCCTGACCGATACAGGCGACCTCTGGGTCATGATGATCGACCTGGCCACCGGCAGCGCGAACATGACCTGGTATGAAACCGACCTCGACCTCGACTTCCCGGGCGATGACGGTGCATACTACTGCTCCATGGTCATGGGCGACGACGGGAACTTTTACCTCAGCTATTTCAACGGCGATACCAACCAGATTTACGTGCTGGAAGGTGAAGACCTGTATGATGAAGCGGACCAATACGTTGACACGTTCTACCGCGCCACTCTGCTCGGCAACGTCGGCGACGACGTCTGGCCGTGCGCACTGCTCACCGTCACGGAGAACCAGGCAGAGGATTCCGACGGTGACGAGACCGGCGAGACCGATGCACGGCTGATGATCACCCGTGAATCCGTCGAACGCGCAACCGCGAACGCCGAAACGATTCAGCGCCCGCAGCCCGCAGCCAACGGCAGCCTCAACGCCGTCCGCGTCAACGCTGCGCCGAAGGCGACGCTGAACAAGGAACCGGTCGCAGAAACGAACGGCACCGCCGTCACGGAAACCGGCAGCATTCACCTGGACATTGAGGCAGACGCCTCCACCAACGGCCTGCTGCAGATCGAATATGACGCAGACGTGCTGACGCTCTTCAGTGCCACCGCGCAGAAGGTCATGAGCGCATTCCATTCGGAATCCGGCAAGCTCACGATGGCCTATGCCGCGGCCAGCGAGGTCAGTGATGTCATTGCAGCGCTGATCTTCAACTACGATCTGGACACCTGCCCGGACACGACTGCCGTCAAGCTCACCGTCCTGCAGGATGGCACAGACTTCGAAGCTGCCGAGCCTGTCGAGCTGACACTCACGCTGAAAAAAGCGGAGCAACCCACCCCGATTGACCCGACCCCGGTAGACCCGACCCCGGTTCGCCCATCCGAGCCGATTCCGGTCGATCCGGTTCCGCCGGTGACACCGGACGAACCGACAGCCACCAACCCGTTTGACGACATTGACGGCCATATGTTCTATGACGACATCCTGTATGTCTACCAGAACGGCCTGATGAATGGCACGGGTGACAACCACTTCTCACCGGATCTCGCCATGACCCGCAGTATGCTGGTTACCATCCTGTACCGGATGGAGGGCGAACCCGAGGTGGAGAGCGCGGTTACCTTCCCGGATGTGGAGGACGGACAGTTCTACACGAAAGCCATCGCATGGGCGGCATCCAACCACATCGTCAACGGCTGTGACGATGGCACCTTCCAGCCGAAGCTGGAAATCACGCGGGAACAGCTGGTCACCATCCTGTACCGCTACGCGCAGTACAAGGGCTGTGACGTCAGCACAACGGAAACGCTGGCGGACTTCACCGATGCAGACACGATTGCGCCGTATGCATCCGAGGCCTTCTGCTGGGCAGTGGACGCCGGTATCATCAACGGCACCGGCAACAACCAGCTGAGCCCGAAGGGCACAGCGACCCGCGGCCAGCTCGCCGCCATCATCCACCGCTACTGCAGCTGGATGGACTGAGCCACCCACGCACAGCAAATTTCTGTCATCAAAAAATCGGAGGCACCGAAACAGGTGCCTCCGATTTTTGCGGTTTGGGGCGTGTTCAATTGGGAAACTTATGACTCGGCGCGGTGCCGATCAATGAGCGTCCGAATGGTTTCAGCCAGCCACTTCAGCGCCCGGGAAAACGCGAACAGGGAGGAGGGAATCAGGAGAATGAAAACCGTCAGCACGAGCGAAGCCTGCAAATCGAGCGGAACCAGAGAGAGGAAGGCCGGCAGAATCAGCATGACGGCCAGGAAGAGAACAATCAGCCCAACGAGCATAACAGCCCGCTGCCAGTTGAACGGCCGACTGATGCGGAACACCATGGCGAAACCGACACAGCCCATCAGAATGGTGGAAATGGTCGAGGTCATTTCCTCATCCAGATAGAACGCGCTGCTGAACAGCAACGCCCCGCCGATGACCAGCAGATTGGTCAGCGCGGCAGGCAGCGCACGGAACAGCACATTGCGCAGAAACCGCCCACGCACGAGGCTGTCGTTCTTCTCCAAAGCGAGGATGAAGCCGGGAATCCCGATCGTCATGCAGCTGATCAGCGACAGCTGCGATGGCATCAGCGGATAGGCAAACACCGCGAAAATGGAAATCAGTGACAAAACAAACGAGAAAATGTTTTTGACCAGGAACAGGGAAGCGGAACGTTCAATGTTGTTGATCACCTGCCGCCCCTCTGCAACGACAGACGGCATGGCCGCAAAGTCCGAATTGAGCAGAACCAGGTGCGACACCTGACAGGCGACGTCACTGCCGGAAGCCATGGCGATGCTGCAATCGGCCTCCTTGAGCGCCAGAACGTCATTGACGCCGTCACCGGTCATGGCGACGGTGTGTCCGGCTCCCTTCAGATACCGGACGAGCTTCCGCTTCTGCTCCGGCGTCACGCGGCCAAATACCGTATAGGCTTCGGCGGCCTGCTGCAGCGCTTCATCCGTCTCGACGGTGGAAAGGTCAATCGACTGATCGGCGTTCGGAATCCCGGCGGCGGCCGCAGCAGCCGAAACAGTCAACGGGTTGTCGCCGGAAATGACCTTGATGGCCACACCCTGCTCGGTGAAATACGAAAAGGTTTCCACGGCATTGGCGCGGATTTTGTTCGACAGGAGAATCAGACAGAGCGGCGTCAAAATCTGATCGTCACCCAGCCGCGCAAACATCAGCACCCGACAGCCGGAAGCTGCATACGGCTCAATGTGGGGACGCCACATCTCGTAGCCGTCCCGGAGCAGAAATTCCGGCGCGCCCAGCAGATACTGCTCATCGTCGCCAAAGGACACGCGGCTCGTTTTGGTGGTCGAGGAAAACGGCTGCACGGCAGACGCTTTGCGGCAGCTGCGCTTCTGATACTGCTTTTTCAGCGCCTGCATTGTGTTGTTGTCGGCGGACATATTGCCCGTGAAATCGGCGAGGAGCGCCTCCAACTGCGCTTCGGTCGGCTCCTTCTGCAGGGAAACGAGCCGCTCCACCTGCATCTCCGGCTCCGTGATGGTACCGGTTTTGTCTACGCACAGCACGTCCACCCGCGCCAGCGTTTCAATGCATTTGAGGTCATGCACCAGCGTCTCCTTGCGCGCCAGCTTGACAACGCTGACGGCCAGTGCGACATTGGCTAAAAGGTACAGCCCCTCCGGAATCATACCGATCAGCGCTGCGGTGGTCTTTTCCACGTTTTCACGCGTCGATAAATCCAGCATTTCCCGCTGCCGCAGGAAGAGCGCAATGCCCATCGGAATGATGATGATGCCGATGATCTGCACCAGCCGCGTCAGGGAGCGCATCATGCCGGAACGCTCCGTTTTCCGACTTTTCTTGGCGTCAAGCGTCAGGCGCGAGACGAACGATTCATGCCCGACCTTGTCGAGCCGCGCCCGACAGGAACCGGATACCACAAAGCTGCCGGACAGCAGTACATCGCCGGGGCGCTTCATGATCTCATCCGATTCCCCGGTGACGAGCGATTCATTGACCTGCGCCTCACCGCTGAGCAGGACGGCGTCCGCGCAGATCTGATTCCCCGCCGAAAAGATCACGACATCGTCCGCGACCAGCTCATCCGTTGCAACCGACAGCTCCTTGCCGTTCCGGACAACGGTCGCACGCGGCTCCGACATCAGCGTCAGCCTGTCCAGCGTCCGCTTGGCGTTCAGCTCCTGCACAATCCCGATGGCCGTGTTGACGAGCACGACACCCATGAAGGTCAGATTGTTGAAAGAGCCGACGGCAATCAGCGCACCAGCCAGCAGGAAAAAAATCAGGTTGAAATAGGTAAAAACGTTGCTGCGGATGATATGTCCGACCGTGTTGGTCGGTGAAGCAACGGAAGTATTGGCATAACCCCTGTCGATGCGCTCCTGAACCTCCGCCGGAGAGAGTCCCTGCGCCGGATCAGGCGTCACCCGTGTGATCGGTTCGCGCACGTCCGGAGACGCATCCTGTTCAAAAAAACGGTAAAACTTCATGACGATCGATGCTCCGTCTGTCAAAAAATAAATGGAATCATACGCATTATACCGCCAACGTCTGTGCTTGTCAAGTTGTTTTTGAAAATTCCGCCGATTCTTTCCAAAACACTTGACAGGCCGGAAATGATGTGCTATAATATCGGTGTACTACGACACACAGTACACCTAAAACACAAAGCGCATTGAAAGGAGCGTGACCCGGTTTGTTCATCATTGATCGGTATTCCCCGACGCCAATCTATGAACAGCTGACCGAACAGTTTGAACGGTTGATTCTGCTCGGCGTACTCGGCCCAAATGCGGCGCTGCCGTCCGTCCGAACGCTTTCACAGGAACTTTCGATCAACCCGAATACCGTGCAGAAGGCGTATGCGGATTTGGAAAGACGCGGCCTCTGCTTTGCAGCGCCCGGCACAGGGCGGTTCATCACGCTGAACGCCGCCGACATTCTGCGCCGGGAACAGGATGGCTTTCTGGAAGAGCTGGAACGGATGGGGGAGAAGCTGGCCGCATATGGCGTCCCGCTGGAACAGGCTCAGGCGGCTGTACAGAAGGGCTATTCTGCACACAATACCAGTATGAAAGGAGATCAAACCATATGATTTGTGCGGAAAATGTAACGATGAAGTTTGGCAGCTTTACAGCGCTGGAACGCCTGAACTGCCAGATTCCCCGCGGCTGCGTCTACGGCCTGGTCGGCTCCAACGGCGCGGGCAAATCGACGTTCCTGCGGCTGATCGCAGGTGTATACCGCCCGGCCAAAGGTCGGGTGACCATTGAGGGAGTTCCGGTGTATGATGCGCCGGAGGCCAAGGAGCGGGTTGCCTTTGTCCCGGATGAGCTGTTCTTTTTGCCACACGCCAATATGCACCGGATGGCTGCATTCTATCGCGCCAATTACCGGACGTTTTCAGAGGAACGGTATGCAGAGCTGGTGGCGGCCTTTGACCTGAACCCGAAGGCGAATCTGGCCACGTTTTCCAAGGGAATGCGCCGTCAGGCGTCGATTATCCTGGCGCTGTCCACCATGCCGGACTACATCCTGTTTGACGAGACGTTCGACGGCCTTGACCCGGTGATGCGGAATCTTGTCAAACGCGTGATTTATGACGATGTCGAGACACGCGGCACAACGGCGGTCATTTCCAGCCATTCCCTGCGTGACCTGGAAGACACCTGCGACCAGCTGGCACTGCTGCACAAGGGCGGCCTGATTTTTGAAAGCGATATCGAAAACCTGAAAACCAGCCTGTTCAAAGTACAGATTGCCTTTTCTCAGCCGTTTGACCGGGATATTCTGGACGGCATCGAGGTTCTGAACTGGAACCGCAAGGGCTCAGTGGCAAATGCAATCGTCCGCGGCGACCGCGCACAGGTTCAGAAGCAGCTGGCTGACAAAAAGCCGCTGCTGCTCGACCTGCTGCCGCTGACGCTGGAAGAAATTTTTCTCTATGAGATGGAAGCGCTCGGCTATGTGTTCGACGATGTCCTGCGCAGGGAGGAGAAAGCATGAAACAACAGAAACTGCTGAATGGCCGCCTCTACCTGGATATGCTGCGCCAGCTGATGCTGATGGGCTGCATTCTGGCGGCGGCCTGTATCCTGATCACACTGCTGCCGCCGCTGGTGTATGCAGTGACCTGGTCAACGACCGACTCGATTCAGGTCTCGATTAAAGCGATCACACCGGCACTGTGGGGCTTTCTGTACCTGGGCGGTGCGGGATTGGTCTATCTGGCGTTTTCCTGGCTGAATCAGCGGAACGCCTGCGACTGCTATTACGCCCTGCCCAATACTGCCCGGACGACGTGGCTCTCGACCTTTGCCGCCGTGGCGACCTGGATTGTCGGTATCGTCACGGCCACAGTGACACTGGGCTATCTGGGCTATGCCGCAGCCGGGATTGCGCTGCCGCTGACGTATTTTCCGAAGCTGCTCGCATATTTTGCCATCGGCACCCTGCAGGTGGCCGCCGCAACGACGGTGGCTGTCAGCCTGACCGGAACGCGCTTTTCCAACCTCGTGGTCACGGCGTTGATTCTTTTCCTGCCGCGCTTCCTCCTGACCATGGTCGGGTTTGGCGTACTGGAACGCTCTCGCATGATTCCGGCCTCCGAACTGTCCTTCCTGCTGAACCCGCGCTACAACATCGCGGCCGTTCCACTGACGCTGTTTTCCACCATTATGAACGGCGGAGCCATTCCGGAGCTGATCGGCTTTGGCTGGGGCGATCTGTATTCCGCCATTCTGGCGCTCCTGTATGCGGCGGCGGGGCTCGTGCTGCATGAACACCGCCGCGCGGAAACCGCAGGCTCCAGCGCACCGTGCCGGCTGCTGCAGCACATCTACCGCAGCGCGCTGACGATTCCGTTTTTGTCCGTACTGGCGTTTGCGGCGGCCGCCGAATATGAACGGCTGCTCTACTATATGAGTCACCATTTCGCCATCACGGCGACACTGGTGCTGGTGGCGGCGCTCTGCTATTTCGCCTATGAGCTGATGACGAGCAAACGCTTCCAAAACCTGCTGACGACGCTTCCGCTGTTCCTTGTACTGATCTTTGTCGTACCGGCTGTGCTGTACGGCGGGACGGTCTGCTGCGCCGATCTCATGCAGCAGAGAACGGTTCAGGCGTCTGAAATTGAAAGCATCCGCATCGACGTGACCGACCTCTACGATACCACAACGTATGAGCGACTGCTGCTCCGCGAGGTGGACATCCGAAATGAGGCGCTGAACGAGCTTGTCGTCACGGCACTGAACCGCACCATTGCCTACGCGGAAGCGCATCAGGGAACCATCTTCCCGGAGCGGGAAGCCAACGGAGCTGTGATCGGCGGCAATTCATGCAAGATTACGATTTCCACCGGCAGCCGGAGCTTTACACGCCTGATCTATTTCACGCCGACGGAGCTCCGAGCCATTGAAACGATCCTGGCGAAGGATGCCGACTGTCAGGCCGCCAGACGGATTCTGCCGAAGGCCGAGGAGGTCACCTCCTGCCAGCTCGACCTGGGTGGCGTATGGTATTCCCTGAGTGGTGATGATGCCGCCTATCAATGGACGGATTATCTGGAGGAGCTGAGCGCCTACAGCGGTGCGGAGTACGATGCGGCCATGACAGATGCACCGTATCAGGGCGTCCTGCAGCTCCGCGTCGTTGGCCGCCGGAACGGCGTCCGGTTCACTGCGAACTATCCGGTCAATGCGTACACGCCGAAGCTGTTCGAAACGGTCATGCCCTACGGTTTGGCCGGGATCCAAAGCCTGCGCGATACGCTCCAGGACCTGCAGTCGGCTGATGAGACCACCCGTGCCAGCGTCGTCCTCACCTTCCAGAATACCGGTGCTTCCGGAGAGGTTGTCCAGTATGACGGCAATCCGCTGGAAAATGACGCACTGCTGGCCGCCATGCAGCGCGCAGCGGAATCGTCCGATGTGCAGACGGCCCGGACGGATGAACCGCTGATGCTCGTCTGGTGGGAGCTGGAGACGGCAATCACCGACTCGTACGGAGAAAAGTGGGATCAGTGCATTTCTGAAACGGTTCTCGTGCCACTTAAACCGGAAGAAGCCGAAGCGCTGATGCAGCTGCTGGATGCGAGCGGGAAGGACGGACTCCTGAACCACGCGCAGGATGCAGTGACGATTCCATCCTGATCTGAGAAAATCTGCCCCGGATTGTTCAAGGACAATCCGGGGCAGATTTCGGTAGATCCGAATCGATCGAAGGAATTGCACTTCACACCGCACTCCAAAACGACATCCTTCACGGCGATCTGATGCAATGGCCGGCTCATCCAGCCGCTTCAGAAAAGCCCGGAGGATGGCCTGTCGGGACGGAGATGACAGACCGGGTCGAAACCTATGATCGGGGTGGACGGCCTGCGTCGTGCGGTGGTGGCGGGAACGCAGCTCCTGCCTCATCGTCTTCCGTGAGATAACGGCTGGCCTGCACCGTAAACAGACGCGCATATTCGCCGCCCAAATGCATCAGCTCCTCGTGCGTGCCGTTTTCAATGACGTGCCCATTCTGCAAAACGAGAATCCGGGACGCCATCCGCGCCGAGGAAAGGCGGTGCGACACAAAAATAGCGGTCTTGTCACGGCGCAGCCGATCAAACTGGTTGTAAATCTCCTGCTCGGCAATGGCATCCAGAGAGGCCGTCGGCTCGTCCAAAATCAGAATATCCGACCGGCTGTAAAAGGCCCGCGCCACAGCCAGCTTCTGCCACTGCCCGATCGACGGCTCAACACCGTTGAATTCGAACAGACGCGTCAGAGGCGTTTCATAGGCGTCCGGCAGACGGTTGATGAACGCATCCGCATCGGCAGAAACCGCAGCATCCCGGATGGTGTCCGGTGTCGCATCCCGGTGAATGTCACCGAAGGCGATGTTTTCGCGCACCGAAAGCGCATATTTGCCAAAATCCTGAAACACGATGCCGAACAGATCGTAGTATTCACGCAGGTCGTAGGTTCGAATGTCACGGCCGTCCAGATAAATGGTACCGGCGGTCGGGTCGTACAGACGCATCAGCAGCTTCAAAAGCGTCGTTTTCCCGGCTCCGTTCAGCCCGACCAGAACAGTCGTCTCCCCGGCATTCAGCGTGAAACTGATGTCCTGCAGCACGTTCCGGGAGGAACCCGGATAGGCAAAGCTGACGTGTTCAAAGCGCAGGGAATGCCCAATGCCGCGTGTGATCGGTGCAGGCAGCGCACCGGCCACGGTCTTCAGCTGGATTGGCTCCTCCATAAATGCAATCATGTTGTCGATAAAGAGCGTACCCTCGTAAATTCCGGCGGTCGTGGAGATCAGCGCAGCCACGGCCGATGCGATGGAGTTCAGCGCACCGGTATACAGTGTGTAATCACCAACGGTCAACACGCCATCATAGACCTGATGGGCAATCGACAGAAAGAGGAGACAGTTGACGGCCGCGCTCACGGCGGTCAGCCCGGTATCCCATGCACCTTCTCCGAAAATCAGACGGCGCAGACCGGAAAAATAGCGCTGAAACACGGCCTTGAACTTCTGAATCAGCGTATCGCTCAAATCCTGCATCCGGATTTCCTTGACCATGTCCTTGTTGACCAGCAGCCCGGAAAAATAATCCATTTCCCGACGGTCGCGTGAGCGGCGGCGCATATACAGCACGTTGCGGCGGCGGTAGATGAAATTGACAATGGCGCTGGGCAGTGACAGGAGAATTATGATCACAGAGGACCATGGGCTGACGGCAGCCAGAACGACGATGAAGCTGACCATGGAAATGATGTTGCTGACGAGGTGAAAGGTGGAATTCAGAATCTGCACTGGCCTGTGCCCGGCTTCCCGGTTTGCATTTTCCAGCTTTTCATAAAATTCCGGCCGGTCAAAGCTCGAAAGATCGAGCTGCTTGGCCTTGTCCATGATCTGAATGCGGATGTGGTTGGTGACCAGCTCGCTGGCCAAACGCGTGACAAAATTGGAAACGCTGGCAATCATGCGCGTGAGAAAGGTGCAGAGAAAGGTCAGCACGAGCAGCGATAGAATTACGGTAAAACCGCCCGTCAGCGTACCGCCCGCTGCGGCAACGAGCGCATTGATCAGGTTCTTGGAAACGAGTGCCGAAAGAATCGGCAGGACGCCGGACAGCACGGACATGGCAAACATGAAAAAGAGAATCCAGTGCCGCGTTTCCCAGACCAGACGGAAAATGTAAATCCAGCGCCTGAAAAAGCCACCGATCAGCTTGGAAAGATAGCCGGGTACCTCCCGCAGGTGTTTGGGAGGCGGCAGCTTCATTTTGCGCTGCATATCCGGCGGCGGTCCGCCCATGGGTCCCATAACGTGTCACTCCTTTTTGAGGTTTGGTTGCACTGTCTGTATTATACACCGATATGCAAAAAAATGCAATTCTTTGGAACGCTAATTTTTTGCATCCAGTCGGATTTGCAGATTCGTCAGAAACGACCGGATCCGGTACTTCCCTGACGGGTTCCTCAGCGACGGAAACGGCTGACTGGAGCGGGAAAACATCAGCCGACGCTGAAAAAAAGCCGCAGTCACTTGACAACGGCCGCAATCTGTGGTAGCATAACGATATCAACGGCGCAGTGCGCCTGGAAAGCGAGTTGGAGATATGCAGGGAACAGAACTTCAATATTATACCATCGGACTGGATGGCACAGACAGCGATGTCGCCTTCACAGCGAATGTACTCCGCGAGGAACTTGAAAAACGGACGGGCATTTCGTTTGAACTGGTTCCGGCGGGTCAGGGCGGGATTGAGCTGTCCATCGGCCAGACCGCTGCACCGGCTCCGGAAGGATTTTCATACAACGCCGCAGACGGCAAAGTGACCATCGAAGGGTATGACCGTTCCGGTCTGCTGCACGGCGCCGGCTATCTGCTCCGGAAGGCGTACTGGTATCAGGGCGGTCTGGCCGTACAGGATGCATCCTGCCGAACCTATCCGCGCAAAAAGCTGCGCGGCAGCCAGGTCGGCTACCGGAATCAGACGAACGCCTACGCGGCCTGGTCGAAGGACACCTACGCGCAGTACATCCGGGAGCTGGCGCTCTGCGGTGCCAATGCGATCGAATTCCCGGCACCGCGCACGGACGATAACGCCCGCGGCAAGGTCATGAAATACGAGGCGCTCGATGCGCTGATCTTCACCAGCGACGTCTCCCACCAGTATGGAATGGATGTCTGGCTCTGGTATCCGAACATCATCAACAATCACACCCGCTATCGCATCCCGAAAAGCGGCTTCCTGCCGGAAACGGATGACGATGCGCGCTGGCTGAATGAAGAAATCCGCAAGGAAGACGCACAGCGTGAAAAGGACTTTTCTTCCGTTCCGTATATTGACCATGTCATGATTCCGGGCGGCGACCCGGGCAGCCTGGAACCGGAGGATCTGTTCGCATTCTCGGAGCGGGTGGCCAACATTCTGCACAAGTACCACCCGAACGCCGGTGTCTGGATTTCCGCACAGGTCATGAAAAACGCGGATGACTTCAAATACCGCTTCTACAGCGAGGTGGCCAAGCGCCCGTCCTGGCTGACCGGTATCTGCCATGCACCGTGGGTCAGCCATACGATTCAGGAGTGCCGCGAACGGACACCGGCCGATCTGCCGCTCCGCTCCTACCCGGACATCTGCCATATGCTCTGCTGCCAGTACCCGGTTCATGCATGGGATCCGATCTGGGCGATCACGGCTGGCCGCGAATGCTACAATCCGCGCCCGCGCTGGCACCGCCAGATGCACCGCCTGACGAAAGCATCCTGCATCGGCAACCTGGCCTATTCGGAAGGCATCGCGGACGATGTCTCCAAATTCATCTGGCTCGACGCCGACTGGGACGATTCCATCCCTTATATGGAGACGCTGCGCGATTTCGCCAGTATGTTCATCTCTCCGGAACACGCCGCTGAGATTGCATCTACCATCGCCCTGTTCGAGGATATCTATGAAGGCCCCGCCGTGGCCAACCGAACCGTCGGTGAGGTCTATGACCAGCTGCATACCATGCAGAAGACGCTGCGCAGTGAAGCCTATCAGCCCGGCTTCGGTGCCGACAGCTACCGCTTCGACATGGCCATGATGATGAGCATCTTCTATCAATATATCCAGCGCCGCGCCATTCGTGACCAGGCCGTCTATGACCGCGTCTGGCAGGGGCTGGACTGCGCGGAGGACGCCGATGCGTTTGCGGAAACCATCCGGGCACGCCTGGCGGAAACACAGCAGTCGCCGGACGAAGTACTCCGGAAGGAAATGTGGGACTGCGCCGACATCTGCTGGGAAAAGATCAACTGGAAGCTGTCCACAACGCGCCACTTTGCATCGAGCTATGGCCGTGGTGGCTTCCTGGATACCGCGGAAATCCCGCTCTGCAACGCGTGGTGGCTGGAAGCCAACCTGAAAAAGCTGTCCGGCATGACGACACAGGCGGAAAAACTGACCTTCTTAAAACAGCTGCGCGACTGCCATTCGGCTGGCCCCGGCGGCAAATATATTTCCTTCGGCTCCCCGGAATCCATGCAGTACCTGCGCATGAATCACACCTGGTGGGATGAGCCGGAAGCCATTACCATCCCGCGCATCGAGCATCACGTTGGAATGTTCGGGCCGGACGTCGATCGCGCAACCTGCCCGGATATGGACAAGGTCACACTCGAACGCGTTGCGTCGATTCTCGGCTATTACCATGCCCCGGTCGAAATCGAAATTGACGGCCTCGTTCCGGGTGCCGCTTATGAAGTCCGCGTCGTCTATCCGATGCGCTTCGGCTGGAAAGGCCAGACGGAGATTCCTGCCTACCTGACCTCCAGGGGCGACCGCCTCAACTTCCTCGGCTGCGTCGAGGGCGATGAATGGGTCTACCGGTATGAGCTTCCGGCCGGATATGTCGATGAAAACGGCCGCGTTTCTCTGGAGGCTCAGAAGGTCGAAGGGCCACGCGGCACCGGCTTCACCGAGGTCTGGATGCTTCTGCGCTGACACGTCTGAATACAAACATGGGAAAAGGAGAACAGGAACATGAGCAAATTTATTCTGTCCGGTTTTGCCGATGAAATTGACCCGTACCTGAATACGCAAATGGATGTGCTGGATCCGCTCGGCATCCGCTACATCGAAATTCGCTGCGCAGACGAAAAGAACATTTCCACCGTCACGGAAGAGGAAGCCGTGGAAATGCATCAGCGCCTGTCGGCACGCGGCTATCGAATCAGCTCCATCGGATCGCCCATCGGCAAAATCCGCGTCAACGATGATTTTGAACCGCATATCGCACTGTTTCAGAACTGCCTGCGGATGGCGCAGATTTTCGAAGCGCCCTACATCCGGATGTTCAGCTTTTACCCGCCGAAGGGGGAAGACATTGCCAACTATCGCGATGTCGTCCTCTCCAGATGGGAAACCTTCCTGAAGCTGGCGGAGGGCACCGGCGTGACGCTGCTGCATGAGAATGAAAAGGACATCTACGGTGACACGGCGGAGCGCTGCCTGGATCTGGCTGAAACGCTGGGCATCGGCCTGATCTTTGACCCGGCGAACTTCATCCAGTCTGGTGAGGAGACGTACCCCTATGCGTTTGAACGGCTGAAAAAGCATATCCGCTATATGCACATCAAGGACGCCAAACGCGAGAACGGCCAGGTCGTTCCGGCAGGCTACGGCGATGCACAGCTCGATCGGATTCTGTCCGAGCTGAACGAACAGGGCTTCGAGGGCTTCCTGTCTCTGGAACCGCACCTGGGCTCGTTCCATGGCTTTGCCGATCTGGAACCGGAATCCAAGACGAATATGCTGGAGGAGGGCGGCCCGAAATCCTACACGATTGCGGTGGAGTCGCTCCGGAAACTGCTGAAAATCATCGGGATTCAGCCGGAAACGGAAAAATAATTTCGGAAAAGCTTGACAAAGCCTTCCGCATATGCTATAATACGACAAGAAAGCAGCAAGGGCGCTGCGGGCTCACGTCCGCAGCGCCCTTTCTTATCAACGATCATGCCTGCTGCTGGTGAAAGGAAGCGAAGAGATGAGTCAGCTGCAAATCCCACAGGGATATGCGCCGAAACTGGATGCGTATGAAACACAAACTGCCATCGGGCAGATTAAACGCTTTTTTGAAGATCAATTGTCTGCGGCTCTGCACCTCAAACGGGTGTCTGCGCCGCTGTTTGTCGATCCGTCCACAGGGCTGAATGACGACCTGAACGGCGTCGAACGTGCAGTTTCCTTCGATATTGCAGAGACCGGAACCATCGCGGCCGTCGTGCATTCGCTGGCCAAGTGGAAGCGGATGGCGCTGCATCAGTATGGCTTTCCGGTCGGCGAAGGGCTGTATACCGATATGAACGCCATTCGGCGCGATGAGGAAATGGACAACCTGCACTCCATCTACGTCGATCAATGGGACTGGGAACGCGTCATCACCAGGGAACAGCGCAACGTGGAATTCCTGAAGGATACCGTTGCCCGCATCGTCCGCGCCATTGTCGCAACGCAGGACTGCGTCTGCACACATTATCCACGCCTGACCACCCGCCTGAATCCGAACGTCACCTTCATTACCACGCAGGAGCTGGAGGATTTGTACCCGGAGCTGTCGCCGAAGCAGCGCGAAAACGCCATCGTCCGGGAACACCAGACCGTTTTCCTCATGCAGATCGGCGGGTGCCTGCACTCCGGAAGACCGCATGACGGCCGCGCACCGGACTACGATGACTGGAAGTTGAACGGTGATATCCTGTTCTGGGATGAAACGCTGGAACGCGCCATTGAGATTTCCTCCATGGGTATCCGCGTCGATCGGCAGTCGCTGGATGAACAGCTCAAACTGGCCAACGCGGAAGACCGCCGTTCGCTGCTGTTCCATCAGCTCCTGCTGCAGGATCAGCTGCCGCTGACCATCGGTGGCGGCATTGGCCAGTCTCGCCTCTGTATGTTGCTGCTGGAAAAAGCGCACGTCGGCGAGGTTCAGGTCTCTATCTGGGACGATGCGACCGTTCAGGGCTGCAAAAAAGCCGGAATTCCGCTTCTGTAAGCGGAAAACGAATCAAGAGAGAAAGGGCGAACGATCATGGGAAATCCACAGGAACTGTTTGGCAGTATGGTGTTCAATGAGCGGGTCATGAAGTCCCGACTGCCGCATGAAACCTATAAGGCGCTGAAACGAACCATTGCACGCGGCAAACCACTCGATCTGGACGTCGCAAACGTCGTGGCCAACGCAATGAAGGAATGGGCGCTGGAAAAGGGTGCCACACATTTTACCCACTGGTTCCAACCGCTGACCGGCGTCACGGCGGAAAAGCACGACAGCTTCATCAAACCGGACGTGGACGGAACGGTCATTATGGAATTTTCCGGCTCTGCGCTGGTACGCGGCGAATCGGATGCGTCCAGCTTCCCGTCCGGCGGCCTGCGCGCCACCTTTGAAGCGCGTGGCTATACGGCGTGGGATCCGACCAGCTACGCCTTCATCAAAGACCGGACGCTCTGCATCCCGACAGCGTTCTGCTCCTACGCTGGAGAGGCACTTGACCAGAAAACGCCGCTTCTCCGCTCCATGGAAGCGGTCGAACGGCAGGCCATGCGGATTCTTCGCCTCTTTCCGGGCAATGACGCGAAGCGCGTGCTGACAACCGTCGGGCCGGAGCAGGAATATTTCCTGATCGACCGTGAGGTCTACAACAAACGTCCTGACCTGCAATACTGCGGCCGAACGCTGTTCGGTGCCCGCCCGCCCAAGGGGCAGGAGCTGGATGACCATTATTACGGCGCCCTGAAGCCGCGTGTCGCTGCGTTCATGAAGGATCTGGATGAGGAGCTCTGGCAGCTCGGTGTGCTCGCCAAAACCGAACACAACGAAGTCGCACCCGGCCAGCATGAGCTTGCCCCGATCTACACCACCACCAACATCGCGGCTGACCACAACCAGCTGACGATGGAATGCATGAAGCGGATTGCCGACCGCCATGGACTCGTCTGTCTGCTGCACGAAAAACCGTTTGCCGGCGTCAACGGCAGCGGCAAACACAACAACTGGTCGCTTTCCACGGATACAGGCGTCAACCTCCTGGAACCGGGCGAAACGCCGTCGCAGAACCTGCGCTTTCTCCTCTTTTTGACGGCCGTGATTCAGGCAGTCGATCTGCATCAGGATCTGCTGCGCAGTTCGGTGGCCAGCGCCGGAAACGATCACCGCCTGGGCGCCAATGAAGCGCCGCCCGCCATTGTCTCCATGTTCCTGGGTGACGAATTGACGGAAATTCTCGACTCCATCCGCAACGGCACTCTCTACACGGAACGGACAGAGGATACCATGGAAACCGGTGCCAAGGTACTCCCCGGCATTCTGCGCGACACGACCGACCGGAACCGCACCTCTCCGTTTGCATTCACCGGCAACAAGTTCGAATTCCGGATGCTCGGCTCGGCGTCCTCTATTTCCTGCCCGAATGTCGTGCTGAATACGATTGTCGCCGACACGCTCTCTGACTTTGCCGATGAGCTGGAACAGGCTGATGAACTGGAACACGCCATCCGTGAGCTGCTATGTCGAACCGTCCGGGAACACTGGCGCATCATTTTCAACGGCAACAACTATTCGGAAGAATGGCTCCGGGAGGCGGCACGGCGCGGCCTCTGCAACTGCAGAACGACGGTGGAAGCGCTGCCCGCACTGATCAAGCCGGACAATGTGGCACTGTTTGAACGCCACGGCGTATTCCGCGGCAGCGAGCTGACGGCGCGCCATGAAATCTATCTGGAAAACTACTGCAAAACCATCCACATCGAAGCGCTCACGATGATCGATATGGTCAAGCGAGAGGTGTTGCCCGCTGCCATTTCCTATCAGGGCGCACTGGCCGATGTCGTCGCAAAAAAACGCGCTGTTTCCCAGTATGTGGAGACGGAAACCGAGGAAAAAATCCTGTCGCATCTGTCCGGCCTGACCTCCTGTATGTATCAGAAGCTGGGCGACCTGGAGTCCGCTGCGCTGGAAGCGCACACCGGAGAGGGGATTGAAGCCACGGCGCAGTTCTGTCATGACCAGGTCTTCAGCGAAATGATCGCACTCCGCACCATTGTGGACGAGGTGGAAACGCTGGTGGCCAAACCGTACTGGCCGTTTCCGACATATGCGGAAATCCTGTACAGCGTCCGATAAATCCAATCAAAAAGGCGTGTATCCGTTGATCAGCGGATACACGCCCTGTTTTTTTGTGGGAAGCAAGCTGAACCGTTACCCGGCGATGTGCGCGGCCGGTGTATCGTCCGTCGAGACAATGTGAATGTCAGCGCCGATGCGCTGCAGCTTCGTGACGATATCTTCATATCCGCGCTCGATATGTAAGATGCCGTCAATTTCTGTCCGACCGCGGGCAGCCAGCCCGGCTGTGACGAGAGCCACACCGGCGCGCAGATCGCAGGCGCAGACCGGCGCACCCGTCAGCTCGGCAACCGGCGTAATGATGGCGGTGCGGCCATCCACCTGAATCTGTGCCCCCATGCGCGCCAACTCATCCACATAGCGGAAGCGGTTGTCGTAGACGCCTTCGGTCACAACACTGGTGCCGTCGGCCAGACACAACACCGCAGTCGCCAGAGGCTGCATATCGGTGGGGAAGCCGGGATAGGGGATGGCGCGGATGTTGGTGCGGTGCAGTGGTCCCGTCCGCGAAACGCGGAGGAAATCGTCTCCTTCAAAGATGGAAACACCCATCTCTTCAAACTTGGTGGTGATGCATTCCAGATGCTTCGGAATGATGTTGTTGATGACAATTTCTCCGCCGGCAGCGGCAACAGCCGCCACAAACGTTCCGGCTTCGATCTGATCCGGAATGATGGAGTAGACGCCACCGTGCAGCTTTTTCACGCCGCGCACCTTGATCACATCGGTTCCCGCGCCGCGAATGACAGCGCCCATGGAATTCAGGAAGTTGGCCACATCGACAACGTGCGGCTCCTTGGAGGCGTTCTCAATGATGGTCGTGCCCGGTGCGCGGACAGCGGCCAGCATGACGTTGATGGTTGCGCCAACGGAATTTTCGTCAAAAAAGATGTTGCCGGAGCGGATTCCGCCATCCGTGGTGGCGCAGATGATGCCGTTTTCCACGCGCACCGTTGCGCCGAGTGCCTCAAAGCCCTTGATATGCCGGTCAATCGGCCGGCCGCCAAAATCACAGCCGCCGGGCATACCGGCCCGCGCCCAGCCGTACCGGCCGAGCATTGCGCCGATGATATAATACGAGGCGCGCATCTTGCGCATCATTTCATAGGGCGGCTCTTCACAGCGCAGCGTGGAGGTGTCCACTTCGACAGTCGAGGAGTTCAGATAAGTGACACGCGCACCCAGAGACGACAGAATATCACCCCACAGCAGAACGTCGCTGATGTTGGGGACGTTTTCAATGCGGCAGACCCCTTCCACCAGAATGGTGGCCGGAAGGATGCCAACGGCAGAATTTTTCATGCCGGCAATATTGACAGAGCCATAAAGCGGTTTCCCGCCGTTGATGACATATTTTTTCAAGGAACGACCTTCTTTCACAGGCCTGAGACCTCCAGGCGGAGATTCGGTGAATGTACGCAGATCAAACGGCAGACAAAACCAGCCTGCCGGAGAGAGAAAGACAGCTTGTTGTCTGCACAACGGCAGACGGGCAGAAAAACACCCATACAGATTATAGCATGAAAGACGGATTTTGTCAACTCGGGCTCATAAAAAAGCGCAAATCCGGAGGAAAATCTCGAAAATAGCTTGCCCGATTCCCGCTCTTTTATGCGTTCGACTCCTCAGAATGCGTCAGAACGCGAATCCAACGGTAACGGTTCACCTTGACAACAGCTACCGCACACTTCAAAATCTGATCAGCCTTCAGACAGATGAACGTGACAACACAGGGCAGCTCCCAGACAAACGCTGAAAGCAGCGAGGCGGGCAGAACGATGCCCCACATGAAAATCAGGTCGTTGATGAAGACAAACCGCGTTTCGCCGCCGCCGGATACGATTCCCGTCAAGGATGACATCTGGTAGGATGTACCAATGACTGTGACGCAGAGGACGAGCAGGAACTGGTGCGCCAGATCGGCGCTCTCCGGCGTGACCTGATAAAAATCCACAATGAACTGCTTCACGCCGAGCAGGAGCAGACTGGTGACGACGCCGATCAGCAGGTAGATGATCTGCAACGTGCGGGCGTAGCTCTTGACATCGTCAATTCGCCCTTCGCCAACAGCCTTCCCAATGACGACACCCGATGCCGTTGCAACACCGTAGACAAAGACCGTGACCACCTGGAAGACAGCCGTCGCAATGCTGGACGCGGAAATGGCTGCTTCACCCAGGCGCCCGATGATGGCCGACTGCACAGCCATGGCCAGTCCCCAGGAGGTATTGGACAGAACGAGCGGCAGTCCTGTGCGGACAAAATCGCGAATGTATGCGCGCTGCACGGCGAACAGATCGCGCAGACGCAGACGAATCTTCTTGTCGATCAACAGCGCATAGACGACCACAACGATGAATTCGACACAGCGCGCAATCAGCGTTGCAATGGCCGCGCCGCGAATGCCCATCGGCTCGATTCCAAAACCACCGTAAATCAGCAGCGCATTCAGACCGATGTTGACAAACAGGGAAATCACCGACACATAGAACCCAATGCGAACCGTTTCCGCACTGCGGAGAATGCTGAGCAGCAGCGTGGAAATGGTGAAAATGCAGTAGGAGAAGCAGACAATCCGCAGATACTGCGCCCCTTCCGCAATGACGGGCGCTTCATTCGTCAAAAGGGAAAGGACAGCCTCCGGAAAACAGAAGGCGACGATGGTAATCAGCAGGGAAACCAGCAGTCCCAGCCAGAAACCGACGGCAAAGAAACGGCGAATCGGCTCGGTTTTGCGCTGCCCCCAATACTGTGAGGCGAGAACCACCATGCCGTTGCCAATCCCGGTTGCAATCATCTGCAACAGAAACTGAATCTGATTGACCATCGAGACGCCGTTCAGCGCTGTCTGACTGTATGCGCCGACCATGATGTTGTCGGCGAGGTTGACACTGAACGAAATCAGATTCTGCAGTGCAATCACGCACGAGAGCGAAAACAGGGACTTGTAAAAAGCCGGGTCTTTGACAAATAGCCGCTTCATATGAAAACTCCTTTGAATGGTAAAAATCGAATGCAGACAAATAGAAACTATACCATAGTTGACGCGATCCGTCAAGAGCCAAAGAGACGGAAGTACGACAGAAAATGGACAGAATGCTGGAATTTCTGAACAATCTGCTATCGGCTTGATTTCCGGAACACAATATGCTATAATAAAACAGAACGGTTTGACAACCCGCCTGCACTGTGTCGCACGTCCCTTGCGCTGCATAGCATGACAGGGGGATCAAAGGATCCGTCGGCGGATGCCCCGACATGAGGCAGAAAAAAGAGCGCCCGTGGTTTAAAATCCGCCTGATTCAGGAAGAATAGATTTGTGCGCTGCACAGACTGCGGCGCCGAATTGATTTGCCGGCGGAGCGTGAGTTTTGTGAACGGAACAGTCAAACGTGGAGAAATTTATTATGCGGACCTCAGCCCGGTGGTCGGCAGTGAACAGGGCGGTATTCGCCCGGTTCTGATCGTGCAGAATGATGTCGGCAACCGCCACAGCCCTACGGTGATCGCCGCGGCCATCACCTCGCAGACCAACAAAGCGCGGCTGCCAACGCACATCGAGCTGTCTGCGCAGAGCTATGGCCTGTCCAGGGACAGCGTGGTTCTGCTGGAACAGATCCGAACCATCGACAAAAAACGGCTGAAGGAACGCATGGGGCGCGTCGATGACAGCATGATGACCCGAATCGATGACGCCATTGCCGTCAGCTTTGGGCTGACAGAGTCCAATGGATAACAAAGAGGCACATATGACAGGAAAAAAATGGTTGACAATTTCAATCGCAGCGCTGCTCTGCATCGCAGCGCTGACGTGCGGCCTGATGGTCGCATTCGCAGACAGGGAAGGGACGGCGGATGACCCGCTGATCGCCAAAAGCTACCTGGATGACGTGTATACGCCCGAAATTCTGGCAATCGTCGATGAGGCTGTTGCCGAACTGGAACAGGGGTATACCGGCGAAATCCAGACCCTGCTGGACGAATATTCGAAAAAAATCAACGATAAACTCGCAGCCGTGCAGGGCGAAGCTGCCAGCCTGGCCGCCAATGAGACCTTCATCAGCCTGCTGAATGAAAAACTGGCCGAACGCGCCGCAACCGTCTCTGTGCAGCCCTCGTCGGAGAGCGAGACGTTCCGCGTGGTCACGCTGAAATCCGGCCAGCGCATCAACTGCGCAGTGGGCTGCGAAATCATGCTGCGAATCGGATCCGCAAAAGCCAGCGGCACCAACAACCCGGTGCTGATCGATCTGGCCAAAAGCTCGGAGCTGAAAAACGGCACCGCGCTGGAAAAAAATCACCTCTACCTCGTCACGATCAAGGACAATGGTATTCAGGCCACCGCCAACAATACCAAGGTTCTGATTCGCGGCACCTACACGATCAGCTGAACAGCCAACTACTCGCCCGGCGGAATGTATGATTCCGCCGGGCTTTTTCGTTCTATTCCCCTGAAAATTTTCAAAACAATGAGCTGCCATGCATCTTTTCAGCATGAACCTACCAGCAACCTCAAATGGAACATCATATCAGTACAAAAGCTGATATGAACAAATACGCGAAAAATGTTCAATTTTGAAAAAACACCTGATAGAGAAAAAAATATGATACAATACAGATGTGAATAGTCACTAAAAACAGGAGGAAGAAAAAATGCTGATTGATACGAAAAATAACAGGCATCATCAATCCCAATGGATATTCCTTCTTATGACAGAAAAATACAATTGCAGAATTTACGTGGCTGAATGCTGTCTGATTCGGCCACGTAAAAGGCCTGTAGTTTGAAATGAATCACGAAAGGAAGGATCCACCCATGAAAAAAAGGAATGCTTCATCGAATTTGTGCGATTTTACCGGGCATCCTGCTGCTGTTGCTGCTGACGGCCTGTGCGGAACAGACACAGCCCTCGTTGAATACGGAGCAAACCTCCGCCTCCTCTCAGGCAGAAACCTCGTCCAAAGCGGCAGCCTCTACCTCTGTTTCAACGACACAGCCGGTAACGTCTGATCCGGCGCAGCCGACACAGGAAGACCCGATCCCGGATGGCTATGTCGTTGCGGAGACGGTGGAGCCAATCGGTTCTCCTTTTGTTCGTTGCGCTGGGCACTGTCCACGGAGACGGATATCTGTCATGCGGTGGCTCGCAGATCGCCGGATACGGGCCGTTTGCCGGATAGAGGGAGGCTTTCAAACATGGCATATCGGGGAAGACGGAAGCACAGTGACACTCTTATGTCAGGATTCGACATGGGCGCCGACGACGTTCCCGGAGCTTTTGAGGCTCCGGTTTGATGAAGCGGGTGTGTCCTGTCAGAAGCCGTTTATTATGCTCCGCCTGCGGAGGATTCCTGGTCTATTTACAGCAATCAACCGGATGCGTTCCGACCGGATTGGGCGGAAAATCATGAGGCCGTCGAGCTGACCAATCTCTTTGACGGCGTGGGCCTTCTGCTGCAGCGCCCGGCAGGTTCGATTGGTGCGGGAGACAGTCGCGTTCGAACCGGCGTCACGGTGGACCATGACGAAGTCGCCCATACGATGACGGTGAACATCGCCTATACGAGTGGGAAGCTGGCAGCGGATGCGGTCAAGGACCTGCGCAATGGCTATGTGGAGCGGGTGGAACTCGCTCAGACGGGGGAGAGCGTGCAGCTCATTCTGTACCTGACACCTCAGGCCGCCGGATATGCCCTGGCCGAAACCGAATGCCTCACAGCAGCGGGCGATGAACCGGCCACGCTGATCTCCATCCGATTCAGTCAAACGGCAGTCACCCTGTTCTGACCAACAAACCGGCCTGCGGAACGATTCCGCAGGCCGGTTTTTCAGCTTTCAAATGTCAGGAGGGTTCCGCCAGATTCAGCAGAGCGCGAATGAATATCGCGATGGACTGGTTGAATTCAGAAATGTGGATGCATTCGTCCCGTTCATGTGCGCCGCCGCGCCCGGCACCGAGCGCAGTTTCCACCTCGGTCAGCGCCGCGCCGAATGCGACCGTGTGCGGGAATGCACGGGCATACGTCCCACCGCCCATGGTGTAGGGCTGGGCGTCCTGACCGGTGACGTCGGCAAATGCACGGGTCAGTGCGCGGATTTCCGGCTGATCCGGAGAAAACACATAGCCGGAGGAACCGGACAGGAAGGTGGCCTGGAAGCCGTGCGCTGCGGCCACGGCAGACAGCCGCGCAAACAGCGGCTCAAAGGATGCGCAGGAAGCGGGATAGCGAATGTTGCAGTTCATCACCAATCGCCCGTCGCGAACAAAGACCATGCCGCAGATGCAGGTCAGTGCGCCGGTTGCTTCGTCGGACGCGACAATGTCCAGCCCGGTGCCGTGGTTGTCAACCATCGTGCCGCAGAGGAAGGTCAGCGCTTTGGCAGAGGCGCTGTCAGCGGGCAGCAGACCGGAATCGAGCAGCCACTGTGCCAGCAGGACAATGGCGTTCACAGAGCCGTCCGGCTCTGCGGCGTGCGCACTCTTGCCGACGGCGCGCACCACGGGACAGCCATCCCGACTTGCACAGGTGATGCCCTCCGGCAGGGAACAGGATGCGAGCGCATCGGCGAGTGCAGCGTCCAGAACGGCCTCTGCACTGTCAGCCACCGCATTGGTCACGATACCGCCGTGCAGGGCGAGCAGCCCGGCATCCAGCTGGCCGAGGTCGATTTCCACCTCGGCAATGCCCTTCTCCCCGATGCAGACCGGGAACGCGCTGTCCGGCGAGAATGAGAAACGCGGAGCCGCGTGCGATTGGAGAAAATGCGGCAGGTCGCCCATGCCGCGCTCCTCATCACAGCCCAGCAGGAGGCGAATCGTGAAGGGCAGGCGAATCTGCTGATCCTTGAAGAAACGCATGGCAGCCAGCGCAGCAATGGCCGGGCCCTTGTCGTCCCGGATGCCGCGACCGATGTAGAGGTCACGGTCAATCGTCAGCGCAAAGCGCGGATATTGCCACCCCTCCACCGCCGGAACCACATCCAGATGCGCAATGATGCCGATTTCGTCGTCACGGCTGTCACCCGGCAGGAGAATGCTGCCGCAGAAATAGTCGTGGTTTTCTGTTTCAAAGCCGAGCGCCTCCGCAATGCTCAGCATCTGATCGAGCGCAGCTGCCGTATCGTCCCCGAAAACGTGCGGAGCCGGTGCATCCTGCGATACACTGGGAATGGTGAGCAGCGCAGACAGGGCGGAGCGAATCCAGGCCTGCGTGGCTTCATCATTGACATACGAGAAAATCTGTTGGTTTGTCACTTAAATCCCTCCGAATGGATAAAATTCTGGTTGAATCGAAAAGAAAAAACGTCAGGCGTAGAGCAAAGCAATGATGCGCTGCGTCAGCCGCTCCGGCAGACACCGTCGCAGCACGTCAAACAGCCGATACCGGAAACCGACCGTGATGCGCGGCTTTGGGTGACGGGCAAACGCTGCCCGGACGGCGACACGGGCGATGGCGTCAGGCGAGGCGCCGCCCCGCTCATCGCGCTCCATCACGGCGATGCTCCGACCGGCGCGCCCGGTATAGGCCGAGTCGGACGGAATCTCCGTCATGCGGCGGTCGGTGAACCCGGTACAGGTGTCGCCCGGCTCAATGACCGTGACGTCGATGCTGAACGGTGCAATCTCCCCGGCCAGCGCCGAGGCGAACGCACGCAGCGCGGCTTTTGCAGCGGAATACATGGCCTGAAAGGGGATGGGGATGCCCGCCGCGACCGAACCGGTCAGCAGAATCCGCCCGCCGCCGTTGCGGCGCATATGCGGCAGAACGGCACGCGTCATCAGCACATGCCCCAGAAACGCCACATCCAGCTGCTGTCGCAGCGCCTCCGGCGTTGCATCCTCCACGGCACCGCCAATGCCCGCACCGGCATTGTTGACGAGCAGATCAATCCGGCCTTCCTGTTCCATCAGCGCCGCAACAGCCGCCTCAATCGACGATTCATCGCAGAGATCCAGCGGAAGCATACGGATGCCGTTCTCCTCGGCAGCAGCCGGGTGGCGGGACGTGCCGTACACGCGCATCCCGCGGCGCACCAGCGCTTCGGCAATGGCGCGCCCAATTCCGGAGGATGCACCGGTGACCAGACACACACTGTCAGGCTTCAACTGCATGGAAAACCGCCTTTCACAGCCTGTTGGCGATGCAACAGACTTTTTTCCTTTATGATACACTTTTTGCTGGAAAAATGCAAATGAAAATGTTATAATAAAAGAAGAAGTTTTATGAAAAGGGAGGATTTCAATGAGCCTGTTTGACAAGTGCTATGAATTTGACGAACCACAGAAGATTATGGAACAGGGAATATACCCCTATTTTCACGCGTTGGAATCAGCGCAGGATACAGAAGTCGTGATCGATGGTCGCCGCACCATTATGATCGGCTCCAATAACTACCTCGGCCTGACGAACGACCGCCGCACGATTGAAGCGGCCAAGGCTGCACTTGATCAGTATGGCACGGGCTGCTCCGGCTCCCGCTTCTTAAACGGCACGCTGGAGCTGCATCTTACACTGGAAAAAGAGCTGGCTGAATTTTTCGGCAAAGACGGCGCTGTGACGTATTCGACCGGCTTCCAGACCAACCTCGGCGCAATTTCCGCCGTTGTCGGTATGCATGATTATATCCTCTCTGATCGCGAAAACCACGCCAGTATCGTCGATGGCTGCCGCCTCAGCTACGCCAAACGTACCTATAAATATGAACACAGCGACATGGCCGACCTGGAGCGCGTCCTGTCCGCACTGCCGCTCGACGCGGGCAAGCTCATCGTGACCGACGGCGTCTTTTCCATGGGTGGCGACATTGCCAAACTTGACGTCATCTGCGACCTGGCACACAAGTACAACGCCGGAGTCCTGGTCGATGACGCACACGGCGTCGGTATGATCGGCGAGGGCGGCCGCGGCACCGCCAGCTATTTCGGCCTGACCGACCGCGTCGATCTGATTATGACGACGTTCTCCAAGTCGCTGGCCTCTCTGGGTGGCTGCATCGTCGCCAACGACAAAATCATCAACTACATTCGCCACAAATCCCGCCCCTTCATCTTCAGTGCATCGCTGCCGCCTGCCAATGCGGCCGGCGCGCTGGAAGCACTCCGCATCCTAAAACGCGAACCGGAGCGCGTGGAGCGGCTGGCAGCCAACGCGGCTCATATGCGCGAACGGCTGCGCGCTGCTGGCGTCCCGTTCGGCGCATCGGAAACGGCCATTGTGCCGATTATGACGTACGACAAAATCCGGACGCTGACAGTGACCCGTGCGCTGCTCGAACGCGGCGTCTATGTCAACCCGGTGCTCCCACCCGCAGTGCCCGATGGCCAGTGCCTGCTGCGCACCAGCTACACCGCCACGCACACCATGCAGCAGATTGACGAAGCAGCCGACATCATCATTGATGTCCTCAAACAGCTGTAACCGCGCACTCCGTACCCCGTCAAAAAAACAGCCAACAGGCGATATGCAGCCCGGCTTGCGTCCTGACTGCGTATCGCCTGTTTCTGCGAACAACAGGCAAACGCTGCAAATTCACACGAAAACATGGAAGAAAACAGGTGAAAGAAACGAAAAACGTCCCGGAAAGCCTGACGCGATACGGTCTGGATGCTCTATCATGGCCTCTGGTTTACCAGAGTCGTTTATCAGGATACTTCACTGGAAAAACGGGTCGAGCGGGGTGAATTCGATGCGGCCAATCGCCTGCTGGCTGATCTGACCGAACAGAACAATGGCCGGTTCGAACGGTGAACCCAACCATACCCGCTCTGTGCCGACGCCACCTGCTCCAAAAATACCAAAAAACAAACAAAAAGGTGATCGTTTGAAGTGAAAAAACCGGGAGCACAGGACTCCCGGTTTTTTTGTTGCAATCATCAGTCGGAGGTGAAAAAGCCGGGCAGCGTGACATTGCCGTTGCAAACCACCTCCCGCGCATTCCGAACGGAAAAGCCCTGCCGATTGGTCTGCGCGACCGATGTGCGCTGATCGATGACCACATTGTTTTCCAACAGAATCCGGCCGTGCTGAATGCCATCCGGAGCGGATGCACCGGTAAAGACGCGGACGGCGCTGACCGCCTCTGTCGGTGCGCAGTTCAGAAAGACGTTGTTCCGAACGGTCACACATTCGCTGGAAATGCCTTCACCCCAGTTTTCCTCGGCGGAGACGACGATCGGTGTCTTGGCAGACAGCTCAAACAGACAGTTTTCAACGACGGCTCTGCGCGTCTTGATGAGGACGGAACGCGCAAAATGATTCCGTACGCGGCAGCCGCTGAAGGTGAAGTCGGGGGATGCGGTGCGGTTGGCGAGATAGATTTCTGCCAGCGGCTCCATAATCGGCGCATCGAGCGTCACACAAACGGTGCGCCAGTCCAGAGCGCCGCTTTCCAGCACGCGGTACACGCGGCCTTCCGTCAGCGTCCCGATCTGCGCAGCGACCAGCTCATCGCCCGGCGCGGGCACATCCGGCGACGCCGTATGCGTGCCGTCGGAGGCCATGCAATGCAGGACGTAGCGCTGACCGCCCATCGGCGTGACCGTGTGGTAATAGGTATGGACGTTCACAGCGTCATCGCCGTGCCCGTCAAAGGTGCAGCCGTGCATCCGGAGTGTCCCGTAACAGGAGACAAAGTGCGTCGCATCGGTGGTCGTGGAGAGGTGATCTCCGGCAGACGGCAGGACGGAAAGATGTTCGATGTCAATGTCGCGTGCATGGTCAGCCGTAATGCCCATGCCGGGCTGCGTGTGGATGGTGACGTTTTCCAGCCGAATGTTGCAGGCGTTCTGCATCAGAATGGCCGGACGCGAATGGAAAAAGTGCTTGACATAGAATTCGCATCCGACGGCTGCCTCCGAGCAGCCGGATACGGTGTATTCAAATTCATAGGGCGCAGTCTTTCGAAACCCGTCCACGCGGAAGGGCAACGGCATCAGACGGCCACTGTTCCAATCGTACAGCGCATAGCGCGGACAGCTGCAGCTCTCCGGCAAATCCTCCCGAAAACGCACGGTGATCTGCTCCATATCGCCGTCCCGCCGGAATGCAGTGATACGCCCCTTGCTGTAGGGCTTCCGCAGATAGTCAATGGTCAGCCCGCGGATGGTGACATTTTTGCAGTTCCGGATGGAAATCGGCTCAAAAAATCCGTTCAGCAGCAGCGTGGCACCGTCTGCGTCAATGACCACATCCTCTGCGCCGTCCAGATCGAGAAGGCGCGTGTATTGAAAATCCGGGTGCAGTGTGAAGGGCTGTGGGTTGCGACCGTGTTCGCCGGAAATAATGGATTGATACAGCCGGTATTCCGCATCGCCGGTGACTTCGTAAATACCGGGTGCCAGATGGAGCGTACTGTGCGGGTGCTGACGGAGAAATGCTCCGGCTGCCAGAAAGCGCTCCCGATTGGTTCCTGAAAATGCGTTCCATTCCATAACCATGGTGTTCGAATTCCTCCTCTCCTGTTCGGAAACAGTATACCATAATTGGCGGCAGGGGTCAAGCACGACCAAAAAAACCGCTCAACCGGCCAAAGCAGCCAATTGAGCGGAAAAGAGAGGTCAGGACAGGGACGTACTCTGCGAAATCAGCAGATAGTCGTTTGTCAAAATCGTGTCGATGCCCATATCAAGGAAACGACGCGCTTCCTCCGGGTCATCCGACCAGAAAACGTTGCAGCGGATGTTATGCTCATGCGCCAGATCAATCATCTCCTGCGTGAAATACGGCTTGAACAGCTGCACCTTTTCACAGCCGAACTGAATAGCGCGCTTCACAATGTCCCAGGGACGGTCAAACTGATGCCCGACGCAGATGGCAATCTCCGGTGCGGCGCGGCGGAACTGCTGAATCTGCCAATCCGTTTCGAGCATCAGGTACACGTGCTGCTCACAGCGGTACTGCCGAATCAGTGCGACAATTTTCTGCACCAGCTGCTCCGGGTAGGGCTCCGTATAGGAGAGCGGCTTGACATGGACGTTGAGGATGGTCTGACAGGCAAACCGGGACAGAATGTCCTCAAATTTGGGCAGCCGGAGCCCGCGAAAATGCTCGTTGAAGGGCAGACCAAAATCATACGTCATCAGCTCCGATAACGTCTTTTCCGTGATCAGTCCGGTTCCGGTGCTGACGCGGTCAAGCTGCTGATCATGGCAGGAGACGATCTCGCCGTCTGCGGTCGGCCAAACGTCCAGCTCCATCTCACTCGCCCCCAGCGCAACAGCCGCACCATAGGCCGGCATACTGTTTTCCGGCGCCACTGTGCTGAAGCCGCGGTGCGCACAGATGCGCGGATAGCCGAGCCGCCGATCCGACGGAATCATCGCACTCCCGGCCGGACGGTATTGCCAGGCATTGCGGCCATATTCCAGATATTCGTAATGCGGGGCATCGGGGCGGCCAAAGCCGGCTGGCTTGTTATATTTGTCATGCGGGGAAAATTCCGCCGTTTCCATACCGAAACGCCCCTTCATGTTGACCAGAACCTCGCCACGCGGCGAAACAATCATGCTGGCACCGCAGACGTCCGCATCCTCGCGGAAGCTGACGGAGGACCGCAGGACATAGGCGTTTGTCTGATACGCCAGAAATTTACACATGGTTTCAATGGCGTCGTGCCGGTCGCTGCGCTGCAACGAGCAGCCGATCAGAATATCCACGTGCTCACGCGCCAGATTGGCAAAGGCTTCATAAAAATAGAAGTCGTAGCAGGTCAGAAACCCATAGCGAACGCCGTCAATCTCCAACACATAGGGCGCGGCGTACTGGTCGGTATATGATGTGTCCAGCGCCAGCACCTCGCGCTCAAATGGCGGCAGATGGCGCTTGTAATAGGCACCGACCTGCTCTCCGCGCTGATTCAGGACGTATGTCGTGTTCCGGTATTGCCCGGCCTCCTCGGAGAGTGTGTTGACAAATACCAGCGCACCGCAGCGTACTGCGGTTTGCCTGCAACGAGCCAGGAGCGGCTCCAGATATTTGTTGTGGCAGGCCAGCGTTTCCTCACGGGTGGTGGTCGCATAGGGCACATCGCTGTACTCTGGCAGCACAATCAGATCAACGGATGCATCGCACTGGTCGAGCATCTTCATTTTGAACTGAAAAAAAGCATCCGCGTCTGATGCGTTCGCCGAATAGGGCGGCTGAATGATACAGGCTTTCATATTGTTCTCCTTTTTGCTCAGGACATATGATGGGGCTCCGCGGCGTAGAAAAAGAGCGCCAGTGCGCCGGGGCCAACGTGTGCGCCGGTGACCGGCTCATAGCAGACGGTCATGATGCTGCCGGTCAGACCTCTGTCGGCCAGCAGGTCGGACAGCAGCGCCGCATCCTCCGGGCAGTCGGCGTGTGCAATGCCGATGGTGGCGGAACGGTCGGCCACGCGCCGATCATATTCATCCGCCAGCGCCTCGATGGCCGTTCGACGGCCACGCACCTTGCGGTCGAGTACGATGTGACCGGTTTCGTCGCCCAGCAGAATCGGCTTGATATTCAGAAGATTGCCGACTACGGCGCGCGCGCCGGAAATGCGCCCGCTCCGCCGGAGATAGGAGAGCGTGTCCACAGTGAAAAACTGACACATCGTCTGGCAGGTGTAGCGAACCTGATCGACAATCGACTCAAAATCCGCACCTGCTGCGGTCAGACGGGCGGCGTGCAGCGCGGCAAACCCCTCGCCGAGTGACGCGGCACAGGTGTCAATCGCCTCAATTTTTCGCTCAGGAAAGGTGGCCTTCAGGGTTTGCGTCGCAGAACGAGCCGACTGAAAGGTTCCGCTGATGCCGCCGGACATTCCCACATAGATCACATCGTCCCCATCCGTCAGCGCCGCAGTAAACGATTCGATAAAGCTGTGCGGGTGAATCATGGATGTGTGGATTTCTGCACCATTCCGCATGGCCTGATAATACGTCGCGCCGTCAAAATCCGACAGTGCGGAGCAGACCTGACCGTTGAGCACGTAGTGGAACGGCAACAGCGTCAGGTGGTTGGCTGCAATCGCCTCAGGCGGAAGGTTGGCAGAGGTATCGGTGAAAATACGGATCATCAGCTCACCCGCTCATCGCCCCAGAAGAAGAGCGCAACGGTACCGGGGCCGGTGTGACTGCCGATGGTTGTGCCGATGTTGTTGATTTTCACCTTCCCGTTCAGGTGCGGGAAACGCGCCTCGATCAGGTCGGCCACCTGACGGGCATCCTCATAGCAGGCAGAATGACAGAGATAGCATTTCCCGTCGTAGCTCAGCCCCTTTTCGGCGTGCTCTTCCATGCGCTCCACGATTTCCGTGATGGCTTTCCGCTTGCCGCGCAGCTTGCTCCGAGGAATCAGACGACCCAGATGATCCATATTCAGCAGCGGGCAGATGTTCAGAAGGCTGCCGAACAGCCCGGCAGCGCGGGAGATGCGGCCGCCCTTCACATAGAAGGAAAGATCCATGGAGAAGAACCAGTGGTGCAGGCGGAGCTTGTTGGCCTCGATCCAGTCGTGCAGCTCGTCAATGCCCATGCCGCTGTCACGGAGATCGGCCAGCGTTTCCATGATCAGGCCGTAGCCGGAGGATGCGCCCAGCGAATCGACGATGTAGATCTTGCGATCCGGGAACTGCTCACGGGCAATCATGGCGGCGCTCATCGCGGAATTGTAGCTGCCGGAAATACCGGAGGACAGGCAGACGTGCAGAATGTCCAGCCCCTGCTCCAAAAATCCGGTGAAGTAGCTCATGTATTCCGACAGGTTGACCTGCGAAGTGGTGGCCGTGGAGCCGTTGGACAGCGCCGCGTAAAACTCATCAATCGGCAGAGAAGCGCCGAGGTCATCCGGGTGCTGAACGCCGTCCAGCGTATAGTGAAAACAGACATAGTGAATATCGCGGCTTTCAAAATGTTCCTTGGCCAAATCAGCCGTTGAGCAGCAGCTTAAAACAAATGGATGCATGGGAAATCCTCCGGTTTCAATTTTTCGGTCGGAGCGCCGACCACGCGTTTATGATACCACCGCAACCGGAAAAACGCAACCTACCGTTTGGCTTTTGGATTCTACGATTCCGGTTCGCCGATTCTACCCTGCGGAACCGGTACTCTACTCATGAAAAACGGGCTGTAGAGAAGGCAAAATGCCCGCTCTACAGCCCGGAAAACGGATTCTACTACCAGTAGACTAACGATTATCAAAACGATTCTTAATATGAAAACTGAGAAAAACGACGATTTCAGCAGGAATTGCAACGATAAAGAGTTGCCATGGGTGAATACGCCAAAGCGAGAGGTAGACGAGAATAATCAGACTCAAAACCAACGCGGCGACCAGAAAGCGATTGTATCGCCCGGCATTCCAGACGGAGTTCATCACCAGTGACGCGATCAGAGAGAACGGAACGGTGCTGACGAGAATCAACCATTCGGTGCGCCCCAGCAGCCAGAGGATGACAAAACAGAGCAGGGCAAGCGTCCAGATACCGGCCAGCACCACCCACATGACAACCGTTGTGTTAAACGTAAATTCCTTCTTGGGCGGCGTATCACTCCGCGGCTCCCAGGCGTCATGTCCGGTGACCAGATAGTCGATGGTCACGCCGAAGATCCCGGCGATTTTTTGCAGCACAAAGGCATCCGGGAGCGACTCGGCGCGCTCCCACTTGGAGACACTCTTATCCGAATAATTGAGTTTTTCACCAAGCTCGGCTTGTGTCATGCCCGCATCATTCCGAAGCCGGATGAGGTTGCTTGCAAATGTCAGTTTAAAGTCTTCCATAAAACCAGATTCCTTTTCGGGATTCAGCGATCTACTCATAGTATACCCGATTTTGCGGCCGGTGTCAAGTCCCGCCGCATCGGAGGAACAAAACGCGCATCCTCCGGGGAAGCTCTCCGAGGGATGCGCGCTTTTCTCAAATCAAACCGTCAAACGTTACGGCTGCATCCGTTGACGGTCGCGGTCACGAATTTCATTGCGGCGGATTTTGCCGGAAATGGTCTTGGGCAGATCGTCCACAAACTCGATGATGCGCGGATATTTATACGGCGCGGTGTGGGATTTGACATAATCCTTGATCTCGTCGGAGAGCGCATCGCTGGCGGTGTATCCGCGAGCCAGAACGATCGTCGCCTTGACGACCTGGCCGCGAATCGGATCCGGTGCCGGTGTCACGGCGCATTCCAGAACGGCCGGATGCTCCATCAACACACTTTCGACCTCGAACGGCCCGATACGGTAGCCGGAGGACTTGATGACGTCATCCACACGTCCAACGTACCAGAAGTATCCGTCCTCGTCGCGCCAGGCGGTGTCGCCGGTGTGGTAGAGGCCGTTCCGGCAGGCTTCTGCCGTCAGCGCGTCGTCCAGGTAATAGCCCTTGAACAGACCGGCGGGCTTTCCGGAGGCGGGGAGACGGAGAACGATCTCACCGGTCACACCCGGAATGGTGGACTGCCCGTTTTCGTCCACGATATCGACGTCGTAGGCCGGAGAGGGAACGCCCATCGAGCCCGGACGCGGCGTCATGTCGTATGCATTGAAAACTGTCAGCGTGGTTTCCGTCTGGCCGAAGCCTTCGTACAGCGAGAGGCCGGTGGCACGGCGGAACTGCTCATACACCTCCGGGTTCAGCGCTTCACCTGCGATTGTCGCATGGCGAATGGAGGACAGATCGTACTTGGAGAGATCCTCCTTGATGAAGAAGCGGAACATGGTCGGCGGTGCGCAGAATGTCGTGATATCGTATTTCTGGATGGCCGAAAGCACGGCATCCGGATGAAACCGATCAAAATCGTAGACAAAGACGGCAGTCTCCATGAACCACTGACCGTACAGCTTGCCCCAGACGGCTTTGCCCCAGCCGGTGTCGGAAATGGTGAAGTGCATCCCGTCGCCGTCGACATGGTGCCAGTACTTGGCGGTGGCGATGTGGCCGATCGGGTAGGTGAAGTCGTGCATGACCATTTTCGGCATACCGGAGGTTCCGGAGGTGAAGTAGATCAGCATTGTGTCGCTATTCTCGTTGCGGGTGGCCGGGGGCGTGAATTTCGGTGCCTGCGGCTGTGCCTCCGAATAGGAAACCCAGCCCGGACGGCTGCCGTGTACCAGAACCTTGACCAGCGGCTGATCGTAATCGGCGGCTGCGGCCTCCACATGGTCGGCAATATCGCCGTCCGCCGTGCAGAGGACGGCGGAAACGCCGGCCGCCTGGAAACGGTAGAGGATGTCCTTGGCTGCCAGCTGGTTGGTGGCGGGAATGACGGCGGCACCGAGCTTGTGACAGGCGAGAATGGACGGCCAGAACTCAAAGTGACGCTTCAGAATCAGCATCACGCGGTCACCGCGCTTGACGCCGAGCGAGGCGAGCATGGAAGCCGTCTGGTCGCTTTCGCGGGCGATGTCGGCAAACGTGTAGGTGTGTTCGGTCAGGTCGTTGGAAAGGTGCAGCATGGCGCGCTTTTCCGGAGCCGTGCGCCCCAGAACATCCACGACGTCATATGCAAAATTGAAATGCTCCGGAATCACATAGTCCAGATGCGTGAGATGGCCGGAAGCGTCAAAGGTTTCGCGGAGATATTGCTTGTGCAGTGTCGGGACACCGTTGCTCAGGATGGTTTGATTCGTATTCATCAGAAAAATTCAGTCCTTTGTTTGATTCGGCTGGTTGAGGCCGGAACGCATTATTTGGTGGGTTCTCCGCCGGAAATGACGGCCAGGAAGATGCAGTCTTCGCCGCTGGTGGCAATCATGCCGTGCGGATTCTGTGCATCGTAGTAAATGGCATCCCCCGGATGCAGCGTCATCTGGTGATCCTCAATCTGCACCAGCAGCGTACCGGAAAGAACGTAGTTGAACTCGTGCCCCGCGTGCGAGGATAACGCAATCGGTTTGTTGATCAGCGTGTCGTCATACTTTGCGACAACGCGGAACGGCTCGGAATTACGATTTTTGAAGAGATAGGCCATGTGCTGATACGCAAAGCCCTTCCGACGCTCAATCGGAAGCCCTTCACCGGCGCGAATCAGAGAAAATCGGGAGAGCCGCGGCATATCGCCGGTAATCAGTTCTGTAATATCTACGCCGAATCTGCGGGCAATTTCATAAAGCAGCGAAAAAGAAAAATCACGCCGTCCAGCCTCATAATCTGCATAGGCTATCGGCGTGAGCTGTAA
The DNA here is from genome assembly GCA_964515055.1 of uncultured Oscillospiraceae bacterium. Taxonomy (GTDB): domain Bacteria; phylum Bacillota; class Clostridia; order Oscillospirales; family QAMX01; genus QAMX01. Next base: position 40,243 of record CAZEUG010000009.1, read on the forward strand.
TGTTTCACACATTTCCTGTTCGGAAATGCCCAACAACTCACGCAACCCCTTAATTCGTTCGGCAATCTGTAAAATTTTTTCGTTCATGTGGTTTGGCTCCTTCCCGTGATCGAACGGACGTTCCGTCGATCAACGATTCCGTGAAAATGAGTTTGTGCCGGCAACAAGCGCCGTGCCGAAGGGGACAGGGCCCTGAAAGTCCCGAAACAGCCGGATACCTGTGCCAAAATGCGAAGAATATAAATATTAAACCACAAACAGCGTGGAAAGTCAAGAGAATAGAAGCGATAAAAAAACAAAACGGAAGAGCAGCGCATCTGTGATACTGCACAAAAACAATCGAGAATGTATACGATTTGCAGCTCCGGGGCAGAACTAAAGAAGCTCAAACCACAGAAAGAGGGGAAACAGATGGCGCAAAACGACGCATCCGTTGCACCGGAACAGGCGATGGAACAGCTCCGGGAGCTGGGCGCGGCAGACAGCCGGAACGGGCATCACACCATCCACTGCCTGGCGGTGATCGGCCAGATCGAGGGACACCGCACCCTGACCGAGACCGACAAAACCACAAAATACGAGCACGTCCTGCCGCAGCTGGCGGCGATTGAGGAATCTGAAGCCATTGACGGCCTGCTGATCATGCTGAATACCATCGGCGGCGACGTGGAAGCGGGACTGGCCATCGCCGAGCTGATTGCCAGCATGAAAACGCCGACCGTTTCACTGGTGCTGGGCGGCGGCCACTCCATCGGCGTGCCGCTGGCCGTTGCCGCGCAGTATTCGCTGATTGCGCCGAGCGCGGCCATGACCATCCACCCGGTGCGCATGAACGGCCTGATTCTCGGTGTACCGCAGACGTATTCCTATTTCGAAAAGGTCCAGGATCGCGTGGTGCGCTTTGTCACGCGCAACTCAAGGATTGACGAATCGACCTACCGCGCCCTGATGCTGAAAACCGGCGAGCTGGCAACTGATGTCGGTAGCCTCGTCGGCGGGGAAGAAGCCGTTCAGCTCGGCCTGATCGACGCGGTGGGCGGCCTGTCGGATGCGCTGAACCATCTGCATGCCATGATCGATGCAGCCCACGCAGCGGCAGACGATCCGCTCCGCCCGCATCCACCCCATCATCCGGACCCGCCGGAGACACATCGGCACATCTCCGGCCGACGCATCAGCGAACCATGCGCCACGGAATGCGGACGGAAAAAGCAGCGCCAATGGCGCACCTGACCTCCAAACGGAACAAAAAAGCAATCGGGAACAGACCGGGTCCGTTTCCGATTGCTTTTTGTCAATGGTTCAGGCGTTCAGGGAAATCGCTCAGTTCTGGTTGGCAGCCTCAACAATGGTCTTGAAGGCTTCCGGCTTCAGCGAAGCGCCGCCGATCAGGCCGCCGTCGATGTTGAGCTGAGCAAGCAGCCCGGCCGCGTTCTCCGCGTTCATGGAACCGCCGTACTGGATCGTGATCGAACGCGCCGCTCTGGCACCGAACAGGGAACGGACGGTGTCGCGGATCAGCGTGCAGACCTCGCTGGCCTGTTCAACGGTTGCCGTTTTGCCGGTGCCGATGGCCCAGATGGGTTCATAGGCGATCACGATCTTGCGAACCTGATCCGGCTGGACGTTCTGCAGCGCCATCTTGACCTGGTACTGGATGCGTTCGGCTGTGACACCGGATTCGCGTTCGGCCAGGGATTCGCCGACACAGACGATCGGACGCAGACCGACAGCAAGAGCCTTCAGAACCTTCTTATTGACGGTGTCATCCGTCTCGTTGAAATACTGACGGCGTTCGCTGTGTCCGATGATGACGTACTTGACACCCATTTCGACGAGCATTTCGGCGGAAATTTCACCGGTATATGCGCCGGAGGTTTCGTAGTGCATATTCTGTGCGCCAATGGCGATCTTGGTGGCACGGGTGGCCTTCAGGGCAGCGTGCAGATCGACAAACGGAACGCAGAGAACGGTGGTGCACCATTTGGCCTTGGCGATCAGGGGGCGCAGCTCATCGACGAGCGCACGAGCCTCCTTGGGGGTCTTATTCATTTTCCAGTTGCCCGCGATAATGGTTTTGCGATATCTTCTGTTCATGGATGAATCCTCCTCATTGGATCACTGTCAGCGGTCTGACAGCTGTGCGTTTATTCTTTGTCCATCAGGCAGGCAATGCCAGGCAGGGTGAGCCCTTCCAGGAATTCCAGGCTGGCGCCGCCACCGGTGGAGATGTGTGTAATCTTGTCTGCAAAGCCGAGCTGTTCGCAGGCTGCAGCGCTGTCGCCGCCGCCAACAATCGTAATGGCGTCGGAATCGGCCAGTGCCTGTGCGACTGCAATGGTACCCTTGGCGAGTTCCGGATTCTCGAACACGCCCATCGGGCCGTTCCAGACAACGGTCTTGGCGTTCTTAACGGCATCGGCAAAGAGCGCACGGGTCTTTTCGCCGATATCCAGACCCATTTTGTCAGCCGGAATGGCGTCAGAAGCGACGGATTCGCAGTCCAGAGCCGCATCAATCGGATCCGGGAAGGCAGCGGCCACAACGGTATCGACCGGCAGCAGGAGCTGCACGCCCTTTTCGGCGGCTTTTGCCATCATTTCCTTGCAGTATGCGATCTTTTCGGAATCCAGCAGGCTGGTGCCGACGCTGTAGCCTTTGGCAGCCAGGAAGGTGTAGGCCATGCCGCCGCCGATGATCAGGGTATCGACCTTTTCCAGCAGATTGTTGATAACGCCGAGCTTGTCGGAGACCTTTGCACCGCCGAGAATGGCGACAAACGGACGTGCCGGGTCGGACAGAGCGCCACCCATCACGCTGATTTCCTTGCCGATCAGATAGCCACAGACGGCCGGGAGATAATCGGCCACGCCGGCTGTGGAGGCATGGGCGCGGTGAGCCGTGCCGAATGCGTCGTTGACGTAGATTTCAGCGAGGCTGGCCAGTTCTTTGGCAAATTCGGGGACGTTTTTCTCTTCTTCCGCGTGGAAACGGACGTTTTCAAGCAGCATGACATCGCCGTCACAGAGAGCGGCAGCCTTGGCCTTGGCGTCTGCACCGATGACATCGGAAGCCATCACGACCGGACGGCCGAGATACTGCGCGATCCGTTCGGCAACCGGAGCCAGAGAGAGCTTCTTGAGGTCGCCTTTTGCTTTTTCCAGATATTTTGCAGTGGCTGCTTCGCGTTCTTCCTCCGGCAGAGCCTCCACCTTTGCTTTTTCCTTTTTGCTGAGCTTGATTTTGTCATTCAGAACATTGTGCGGGCGGCCGAGATGGGAGCAGAGAATGACCTTCGCACCGTGCGAAGAAAGATACTGAATGGTGGGCATTGCGCCGACAATTCTCTTATCGTCCGTGATGTTCAGGTTTGCGTCCTGCGGAACGTTAAAATCGCAGCGAACAAGCACCTTTTTGCCGCTGACGTCAATGTCCTCAACGCTTTTCTTGTTGTAAAGCATGATAGTTCTCCTTTCAGATGTTGCCATGCAGCAGATTCATGGTGGGAAAGCCGAAACCACAGGAAAATGCCGCCTGTTTTTTCACCTATGTATTATATACCACTTTTTGTAAAAAATCAACGTTTATTTGTGTTTTTCGGAAGCAGAAGTGACTTTTTCCTTTTACAACAGAATAACGCCTCAGAAAACCGCGAAATTTGGTCATTCTGTTCTTGATTTTTGCAGAAAAAACACATGATTCCAGGAAAAATCCATGGCCTGGGCGATTCTTTTCAGGGGAATCCGCCCACGTTCCGGATAGACGGCACAAACGAATCCTGCAAAAAGCACTCAAATCCCGGACGGAACGCGAAATCAGCCCCCTTCCGCCGGGAAAGACTGGACGCCGTCCCGGATTTATGATATAATGTACAGGCAGTGGGGGGAGCCGGACAGGCGCCTGCCGAACCCACCGAAAACCGACGGTTCCACCGCCGGAAAGAAGAGGAATGACCATGCTCAACCTTGTCCTCGTAGAACCTGAAATCCCACAGAATACCGGGAATATCGCCCGCACCTGCGCGGTGACGGGCAGCCGTTTGCATCTGGTTGGCCCCATGGGCTTTCAAATTGATGATAAAAAGCTGAAGCGCGCAGGGCTGGATTACTGGCACCTGCTGGATATCCGCTATTACGACTCCTTCGCAGACTACCTGGCACAATACGGCCATGAGGTCATGCGCCTTGCAACGACAACAGGAGAACGCGCCCACACGGAGATCGACTATCCCGACGGCTGCCACATCCTGTTTGGCAAGGAGACAGCCGGCTTGCCGCGTGATTTCCTTGCGGCCAACCGCGAAAAAACCATCCGCATTCCACAGATTCCAAATGCAAGAAGCCTGAATTTATCCAACTCGGTTGCCATTGTCTGCTATGAAGCACTTCGTCAGCAGGGCTTTCCGGGAATGCGCTGACGATCGGGGAGGAACAGAATATGACATATCAGCTTTGCGCACCAGTTCTGCTGGGGCTGGAGGGCATCTGCGCGGACGAATTGCGCCGCTTGAATTTCGCAGACGTCACGGCAGAAAACGGCCGCGTTCTGTTTTCGGGCGACCTGCGGGAGGCACTTCGCGCCAACCTGTGGCTCCGGACGGCCGAACGCGTTCTGATTCGAATTGCCGAATTCCGGGCAGAGACGTTTGATCAGCTCTTCGAGGGCGTCCGGGCCGCTCCGCTGGAAACGGTGATCGATGCGCTGGGTGCGTTCCCGGTTAAGGGGCACTCCACCCGTTCCCGTCTGACCAGCATACCGGACTGCCAGCGCATCATCAAAAAGGCCGCAGCTGTTCGTCTGGGTTCGGTCTATGGCTGTGAAACCATGCCGGAAACCGGCTGCAAATACCAGCTCTCGTTCCACCTGCTGAACGACCGCTGCTCCCTCTACATCGACACAACCGGTGTCGGCCTTCATAAACGCGGCTACCGCGCAGAGGCAACGGCTGCGCCCATCCGCGAAACGCTGGCTGCGGCCATGGTCTACCTGAGCCGCCGCCGGGGCGATCGCCCACTGTGCGACCCGCTCTGCGGCTCCGGAACCATCCTGATCGAAGCGGCGCTGATGGCCTCCAACACGGCTCCCGGTCTGCATCGCACCTTCGCGGTGGAATCGTTTGCCAATGCCAACCGGTCAGACGGAGATGCGCTGCGCCGGGAAGCAAGGGATGCCATCCGCACATTTGACGGCCCCATCACGGGGAGTGACCGCGACCCGGCGGCTGTTCGGCTGGCACGCGCCAATGCGCAGAAGGCGGGCGTCGGCAACGTGATCTCGTTTGCGTGCGCCGAGCTGGCTGATGCCGAGCTGCCGGACACCGGCATCGTCATCACCAACCCGCCCTATGGAGAACGATTGGGCGACCTGGAGGCGGCGCGTGAGGTGTACCGCCTGCTGGGTCAGCGCATCTGCGCAAAACGATTGGGCGCGTATATCATCTCCCCGGACGAGCAGTTCGAAGCCTGCTATGGCCGCCGCGCCGACAAAAAACGCAAGCTCTACAACGGCATGATGAAATGCAACGTCTTCCAATACCGTTGAAGCCAACCGCAGCGGCAGATGCATCCCTGGTATACTGAGTCGATACAACCGGGCGGATCGGTCCATGTATGCTGCCTCGGAGCCGGACGTCAGCGGAAAAAGCCTGAAACCTTCTGAGGACGATCGAATTGCTGTGAATGCAATTCTTGAAAGGTACATTGCGTTGTTTCAACCGACTGACAAACGACCCCCAGAAAAACGCGAACCGTACAAAACATCCCCCTGATACAGATTCAAAACTGCATCAGGGGGATGTTGTTTTTTTCAGGGTCTGCGTTCAGGGACAATCAGACCATCCGGATTGCGGACGCTACTGCGCGTGATGGCAACAGCAGCCGTTGCAGGTGTGCTGCGCGGGGCAGCCCTCGGCGGAACAGGCCGCACCCTTCACGGCGACGGAAAATCCTGCAAAAACGCGATCCAGCTCATTTGCACCGCATTTGGGACAGACAATGCTGCCGCTGTCCTTTTCAGCGATGGAGCATTTGACCTCAAACTGCTCACCGCAGGCGTTGCATTGAAAGGTGTAGAAAGGCATACCGAGACTCCTTCCGGCGGTTACTGCTGCCGCGCCTTTTTCTTGGCCAGCGTGGCGGCACGGACGCCGTGATCCAGAATGGTTTTGCGGATGCGCAGCGAATGCGGCGTGACCTCCAGCAGCTCGTCATCTGCCAGGAATTCGAGGCACTGCTCCAAACTCATGGTGCGCGGCGGAATCAGACGAAGCGCTTCGTCACTCCCGGAGGCGCGCATATTGGAGACGTGCTTTTTCTTGCAGACGTTGACGACAATGTCTTCACCCTTGGGGGAGAGGCCGACGACCATTCCAGCGTACACCGGGGTACCGGCGCCGATGAACAGAGCGCCGCGCTCCTGCGCGTTGAACAGCCCGTACACAACGGCTTCGCCGGATTCAAATGCAATCAGCGAACCGGTCTGCCGGGCAGAAAAATCACCCTTGGAGGGGAGATACCCGTGGAAAATGGTGTTCAGGACGCCTTCGCCGCGTGTATCCGTCAAAAATTCACTGCGATAACCGAACAAGCCACGGGACGGAACGAGGAATTCCAGACGCGTCCGGCTGCCGATGTTGCTCATCTTGGTCAGCTCACCCTTCCGCGCACCGAGCTTTTCCATGACGGCGCCCACGGCAGAGGCCGGGACATCCGTGACGACTTCTTCATACGGCTCCAGCTTTTTGCCGTTCTCATCGGTGTGAAAAAGCACACGCGGCGCACCGACCTGGAATTCATACCCTTCACGGCGCATGGTTTCGATCAGGATGGAAAGGTGCATTTCACCGCGGCCAAGCACGCGGAACGTGTCGGTGGAATCGGTTTCCTCCACCTTCAGAGAGACGTCCTTCAAAAGCTCGCGGAAGAGCCGATCACGCAGGTTCCGGGAGGTCACAAATTTGCCTTCCCGTCCGGCCATCGGACTGTCGTTGACAGAGAAGGCCATTTCAACGGTCGGCTCGGAAATCTTGACAAACGGGAGTGCCTGCGGCGCGAGCGGGTCGCAGATGGTATCCCCGATGTTGACGGAGTCGAGTCCGGACAGCGCGACAATTTCGCCCGGCTGTGCCGACTCGACCGGAACGCGCTTCAGCCCGTCAAATGTATACAGGTTGACGGCTTTCGCGTGAATGTCCGGACGGGTCGCGTGGTAGTTGGTGAGCAGAATGTCCTCACCCTGATGAATGGTTCCGTTTTCAACACGGCCAATGGCGATACGGCCGACGTAGTCATTGTAATCGATGGAGGAAACCAGCATCTGCAACGGTGCGGTTTCGTCACCGGACGGAGCGGGAATGTGGGAAATGATCGTGTCCAGCAGCGGCGTCATATCCGGGCCGTGCTCATAGGGGGAGAGGGAAGCGAACCCTTCCCGTGCGGAAGCGAACAGAACCGGAGAATCGAGCTGCTCGTCTGTGGCGTCGAGATCCAGAAGCAGCTCCAGAATCTCATCAACCACCTCGTTGCAGCGGGCATCCGGACGGTCAACCTTGTTGATAACGATGATGGCCTTCAAACCGAGCTCCAGAGCGCGCTGCAGGACAAACCGCGTCTGCGGCATCGGCCCTTCATAGGCGTCGACCAGCAGCAGAACGCCGTTGACCATTTTCAGCACGCGCTCCACCTCGCCGCCAAAGTCGGCGTGCCCCGGCGTGTCAACGATGTTCATCTTGACGTCCTTGTAGTGAACAGCCGTGTTCTTGGCAAGAATGGTAATGCCACGCTCACGCTCCAGATCGCCGGAATCCATCACGCGGTCTGCCACTGCCTGATTCTGACGGAATGTACCGCATTGCTTCAAAAGCTCATCAATCAGGGTGGTTTTCCCATGGTCAACGTGCGCAATAATGGCAATATTTCTCAGATCTTCGCGAATCAAAATTTCAGATCCCTTCCTGTAGTGTCTGACAGATGCCGGACTGCCGGATGCGGCGAAAACACGCCGCCGCCGTGCGCGACACCTGAAAAATCAATCAAATTCGTTCAACGATATATTATAGCACAAAGAGAATGGCATTTTCAAGTGAAAACGTCACGTTTCCTGAAAAAACTTCCCGCTGCCGGTGAACGTTCCAAATGCCCATCAAAAAACAGAAAAAAATCCGCAGCAGACGAAAAAAGGGCTTGACAAAACGACTGGAATCAGGTATAATATTTCTTGTCCCTGATGCTTCAGGGCTCATATGCGGTCATGGCGGAACTGGCAGACGCGTACGTTTGAGGGGCGTATGGTTTTACCATCCGGGTTCAAGTCCCGGTGACCGCACCAGACTTTACAAAAAGCACCTTTGTCGATTGACAGAGGTGTTTTTTTCTGCGTTCCTGTATTTGAAAAAAGCCACCAACAAAGGGCAATCTGCCTGGCGCGAAGCGACTGAAGGAGAGAAAAGCCTTTCGAATTGTTCACCTCCGCCCACAGCCACTCCCCCAGAGAAAACAGCAGGCCCACCGGCGCAGCTTCGCCACCCCACCTCCATTTGCACAAGGGCGGCTGATGCCCCCCCCACATTGCCGCCCGTCCCGCTTGACTCTCCCTTTTGGGAGCTGAGCGGGCAAAATCAAGTGATCCGCGTCGAACGACGCTGCGCACTTTGTGCAGTTCCGTATTGACAAGTTCACCTGCATGAACTATAATAAAACCATGGGCGTCGCTTCCGTGCCATCCAAAAGGGACGCGAAACGCCCGGACTCGGTATCGGAGATCACAATGACATCCAAAAAAGGAGCAACCAAAAAATGACCAGAGACGGCCTGTACGAATGGATTCGCCGCCAGAAGACATCCATCCTCTCATCTGTCGGCGAGGACGGCTATCCCGCAACGCGGGCACTGATTCAGCCGGTGCTGATCGAGGGCAACGATATCTATTTTGCTACCTATACCTCATCCAGAAAGGTGCGGCACTATCGAGCCAACCCCAGGGCGTGCGTCTATTTCTATGAAAAAGGCCAGCGCTTCTCCGGCGCAGAGCTCAAGGGTCATATGGAGGTGCTGACCGATCAACCGACGAAAACAAGATTCTGGAAACCCTTCTTCACCCGCTTTTATCGAAAAGGTGTGACGGATCCCGATTACTGCATTTTGAAATTCACGGGCTTCGAAGCCATGTGGTTCACCAACCAGAAAACCGAGATCATCAAACTGTAAGGAGTGAGCCCGTGAATCCGTATATGCAGGCGAATGTCGTCTTTTCCAAATTTGCAAGAGACTATATGGAGCTGAAAAAGGAGCTGCCGATTCGCCCGAGCGAGATGGGCGTGCTGAATCTGCTCACCCACAGCGAGGACGATTGGACGCCGCTCATGCTGGCCGACCGGATGGGCGTCTCAAAGCCCATGATCACAGCGCACATTCAGGCACTTGTGAAAAAGGGCTACGTCGATCGAAAGACATCCGAGGCTGATCAACGGAGCTTTTTCGTCCATCCGACCGAAAAAGGAAAAGCCCTTGCCGATGCATTTGAAAAGAGACAGACCGCCATCCTGCAGGGAGTCGAAGCCCGACTGGGAACGGCGGAATTTGAAATGCTGATTCGTCTGATGCACGATGCACAGATGATTCTGGAACAAACAAAAAAAGAGGTGCGAACATGAACGAACTTACATTTTATCCCAATCATCCCACCGACATCCAAACACATATAATTGAAACAACACCCCTGCCCATTCTTGCGCAGACCGCGCCGTTCGAGGCCCGGACACTTTGTGCGGAGTTTGACAATGATGCGGAGCGCTTCTGTGCCACCTATGCAGAACGGCGCTTTGAGGTGACGGGCATCGCGAAAAAGATCGGCCCCGACATCCACAACAAGCCCTCCATCGAGCTGTCCAACTGCGCAGACGGTCAGACCTTTGCACTGGTCATCTTTCCGAACGACGACCACTATCACAAGGTGGCTGTCGGCGATCGGGTCGTGGTTCGCGCCAATTACCTTGTCATGAGCAATCAGTATGGCCTGGTGATGAAGTTCAGCGAGCTGGTCTCTGTTGAAAAATGAGCACATCGATCTTCCATTACCCGCTGTTTGACGGCGAAAAGGTCATTGAAAACGCCGCTGTCACCGTCGAAAACGGCGTCATCACCGCTGTGACGGAATCGACCTGTATCCATCCGGACGTCCTGCTCATGCCCGGACTCATCGATGCACACACGCATATGACAGACCGCACACAGGCGGATGCTCTGCTGAAAAACGGCGTCATTGCCACGTGCGACGTTTCCGCGCCGCGTGAGCTGTTGGCCAATCCCGGTCACCTGATTCTCCATTCCTCCGTCGGCATGACGATGGGAACACCGGATGGCAGGGGCTTTGTGGAGACCGCACTGAAGAACGGCGCACAGTATATCAAGGTGCTGCTTTTTGAACCGAACCGGATGCCGGCCGATGTGCTGAAAAGCATCTGCACCGCCGCCCATGCACATCGACGCAAGGTTGCCGTCCACGCAACGGATATCGCAGCCGAGCAAATGGCGGTGGCGTGCGGCGCCGACCTGCTCATTCATGTCCCGATGAAGGAAGCACTGCCGGAGTGCCTGGCTGCGGAAATTGCGGAACGCGGGATTGCCGTCGCCCCTACACTGGTGATGATGGAAGCCTTTGCACACAGCGGAAGAAACGGATACACCCCGGAACAGTATGCAAACGCGGAAAATGCCGTCCGCACCCTGCATCGGTGCGGCGTGACGATTCTGGCGGCCACTGACGCCAATGTCGGCAGCTTTGCACCGGCCGTTCCGTACGGTTCCTCCATGCACCGTGAGGCGGAGTTGCTCTGCCGTGCCGGACTGACACCGGTCGAGGCGCTGGCGAGCGCGACGAGCAGGGTCTGCCGCGTCTTTGAGCTGGACGGACTGGGCTCTGTTGCGGTTGGAAAGCGTGCATCACTGGTTCTGACGAAAGGTCGACCGGACAAACAGATCGGCGCGCTACGAAACGAGAAACAAATCTGGACGGATGGTGAGTTGATTCTATGAAAATCATCACGATCGAAGAACATATCCAGCTGAAAACGCTGGCCACGGCGCTTGCAAAGTATCCGTCGGAGGATGCCATGCAAACCTCCGCAGCAGGCGCCCCCGGACTGCCGTATTTTCCGGACAGCGAGCTGTACACCAACATTGAAAAGCGCATCGCAGATATGGATGCGCACGGCATTACCAGACAGATTCTCTCAGCACCTGTTTGCACACAGCTTCTGCCACCGCGGGAGGCGGGCGCGGTCAGCGCGGCCAATGACGAGCTGGCGGAACTGGTACGAACCCACCCCGACCGCTTCGGTGCGTTCGCCGCGCTTCCCTGGCAGAATGTGGATGCGTCGGTCAGAGAGCTGGAACGCGCCGTCAATCGTCTGGGCTTTTGCGGCGTAATGCTTGCAGGACGCGCATCGGGCGGAGACGCCTTTCTGGATGCGCCGGTCTTTCTGCCGATTCTGGAAGCGGCAGCGTACTGGCGCGTGCCGATCTACCTCCATCCGGCTCCACCGATGTCCGCTGTCCGGAAATGCTATTACGACGGCCTTGGCGATCGACTCAGCGCAAGACTGGCGCTGTATGGCTGGGGCTGGCACAATGAGGCCGGCATACAGCTGCTGCGCCTGATCCTCTCCGGTGCGCTGGATCGGTTCCCAAACCTGCAGATCATTGCAGGCCACTGGGGCGAGATGGTGCCGTTTTTTCTCTCCCGCCTGGATCAGGCATTGCCGCAATCGGTCACGGGCCTGAGCCGATCCGTGACCGATACCTTCCGGGAACAGGTTTTTGTCACACCGAGCGGCATCTTCGATGTCCCGCAGCTGGAATTCTGTCGGAGTGTGCTGGGCGCAGACAGAATCCTCCACTCTGTAGACACTCCGTTTCTTCCGAACGACGGAGCCGCTGCCTTCCTCGAAAATGCCCCGCTGACTGCATCTGAAAAGGAACAGATTGCGTATCAAAATGCGGAAAAACTATTGAAATGCGGAAAAGGAGAGCAATGATGAACACATTCGAAGCGATTTTCAGCAGACGATCCATTCGGACATTTAACGGCGAACGCATCGATGAATCCGAACGGCAGGCCATCCTTAAGGCCGCATATGCCGCTCCAGTCGGCCGAGCCATGTACGACACCCTGCACCTGACCGTGATCGAAAATGCGGAATTTCTGGCGCGATGGGAAAAAGCTACGGCAGAACGGTTCGGAAATCCCGAACTGCACCCGTTTTACGGCGCTCCGACGCTGATTCTGGTATCATCAGTCGTCAATGAATGCGCCATGAGCAATGTCAACGATTCCAATGCGGCGATTCTTGTGCAGAATATGGCGCTGGCCGCAACCGAGCTCGGCGTCGGTGCCTGCCATATCTGGGGCGCGATCGGTGTGCTGAATGCGGAGCCTGAGCTGAAAGCGTCGCTGAAGCTCCCGGAAAGCATGACACCCTGCTGCGCGATTGCACTGGGGCGTTTCGATGGCTGCTATGAGCTGCGCGAAATTGCCGAAAACCGCATTGCAACAGATTATATTCAATAGGAGGTACACCATGCCGGAACTGAACCGACTCGGACTCGGCTGCATGGGAATGTCGAGCCGCCGGAATCCCGAAGCATCTATCCAAACCATCCACAAAGCGCTGGACTGCGGCGTGACGCTCCTGAACACCGGCGAATTTTACAGCGCGGGCGAGAGCGAAATGATCGTCGGCGCCGCTTTGCGCGGCATTCCACGGGATCGCTATTTCCTGTCCGTCAAATTTGGCGTCCTGCCACAGCCCGGAGGCGGCATCTACGGTCTGGATGTCAAGCCCTTCAACATCCGGGGGCATCTGGGCTATTCGCTGTCCAGACTGGGTCTGGACGCTGTCGATCTGTATCAGCCTGCCCGCCAGGACACGGAAATCCCGGTCGAAGAGGTGGTCGGTGAAATTGCACGGCTCGTGGATGAAGGCTATGTTCGCCATATCGGCCTTTCCATGGTGGACGCTGCAACCCTTCGCCGTGCCCATAAGGAGCATCCCATTCATACGGTGGAGATGTCCTATTCGCTCATCGACCGTTCCATTGAAAAAGAGCTGATTGCCACGGCGGCAGAGCTGGGCGTCAGAGTGCTGGCCTTCGGCACAATCGGCCACGGACTGTTTGCGGACAATGCCCTGGAAGCTGTACAGACCAACCCGCGCTATGCACGGCAAATGGATACCTGTCTGCCTATGCTCCGCACTGTTCAGGCGATTGCGGATGAAAAGGGCATCGGCCTTTCCCAGCTTGCCCTTGCGTGGTCGCTTGCCAAATACGAAAACGTGCAGAGCCTGGTCGGAACGACCAACCCCGACCACCTGCAAAGCGCCATCGATGCATTGCAGATCACCCTGACCCGGGAGGAGATCGAGCGCATTGAGGCCGCCATCCCCGCAGACGGCGCCATCGGCGGAATGCGGAATTTCCGCTTCACCAACGGACAAATGTCCCGAGCCTGATGCCCCAGCGTCTGTCTGCCAACCAGATAAAGAAAAGCGAATCGTTCCCGCGCAGCTGTTCTGCCAAAACGGAAAGCTGCTGGAAATCCGTCTGCCGCTCTTGACAAAGGCGGACGGATGTGCTATAATCTAACCGGGTTAGATATATGAAAGGAGGGAATTTTGCATGGCGACAACGGAGCAGATCGAATATGTGATGCGCGAATTGCCGAAGGCACACCCGGCCAACTTTTTCAAGGTCTTCAACGACGCCAATACAGGGTTCGGCTTTGCACTCAAGCTGCTTTATTCAGCCGAAGACAACCGATTGTCAGCCGGTGCAATCAGTGAAGCGATGGGCGTCAGCACGGCGAGAGTCGCGGTGCTGCTGAAAAAAATGGAGAGCAAGGGTCTGATCACCCGCGAAAGCGACAGAGCGGATGCACGCGTGCGAGTCGTCTGCCTGTCGGAATCGGGCAGGACGGTTGCGGAGCGCATGAATTGCAACATACGCAATCACATTTCCAATGTGATTGACAGGGTGGGTATGGAGAAGCTCGTTCAGCTGGTTGAGCTGTCCGTCGAAGTCAAAACGGCTATGGCGGAGAACTTTTCTGCACCGCCCAATCCGATGCAGCTGCACCCATCCATCAGGCAATAACCGGTTTTCTTTTACACAAAAGCCTAACTGCGTTAGTAATTTCTTGAAATGACAGAAAGCAGCTAAGACGCAGTCGCGGAGAAGACCGGATTGATTTCATAACAGGAGGAACCAAAATGATTCGATTACTGAAAAAAATGAAGCCGCAGGACTGGCTGTATGCGCTGGTCTGCATTGCGTTTATCGTCGTGCAGGTCTGGCTGGATATGACCATGCCGCAGTACATGAACAAGATTACCGTTCTGATTGAGACGCCGGGCAGTCAGATGTCGGAGGTCTGGAAGGCGGGCGGCATGATGCTGCTCTGTTCGTTTGGCAGCGTGGCGGCCGCGATGATGACGGCGGTGTTTTCGGCGCGCATCGGCAGCGATCTCGGCTTTGCACTCCGTGGCAGCCTCTTTAAGAAGGTACAGACCTTCTCCATGGAGGAAATCGGGAGATTTTCGACCGCGAGCCTGATCACCCGCTCGACCAACGATATTCAGCAGGTTCTGATGTTCATCGTCATGGGGATGCAGATGCTCATCAAGGCCCCGGTCACAGCCGTTTGGGCGATCTGCAAAATTGCCGACCAGGAATGGCAGTGGTCGCTTGCAACGGCGATCGGCGTTGTGCTTGTGCTGACCGTTGTCGGCATCTGCATTACGCTCGTGCTGCCCAAGGTCAGACGGATGCAGAAGCTGACGGATGACCTCAACCGCGTGACCCGCGAAAATCTGAACGGCCTGCGCGTCGTTCGTGCATATAACGCAGAAGCCTATCAGGAAAACAAATTTGAAGAAGCCAACGCGGAACTGACGAAAACCCTCCTGTTCCAGCAGCGCACCATGGCGTTCATGATGCCGACGATGATGCTGGTGCAGAGCGGCCTGATGCTGGCCGTCTACTGGATTGGCGCAATTCTGCTCAACAGCGCGAATACCTTTGACGGCCGCGTGACCATGTTCGGCAACATGATGGTGTTCAGCCAATACGGGATTATGATCGTCATGTCGTTCATGATGCTGGTTATGCCCTTTATGATGCTTCCGAGAGCCTCGGTTGCAGCCAGACGAATCAACGAAGTGCTGGAAACCGTACCGAGCATTCACAACGGAACCGCGACCGAAGGCGCTCCGGGCCTTGTCGGTGAGGTCGAGTTCAAAAATGTCTCCTTCCGCTACCCCGATGCCGAGGCAGACGTGATTCATGACATTTCCTTCACCGCAAAACGCGGCGAAACGGTGGCGCTGATCGGCTCCACGGGCTGCGGGAAGAGCACGGTGATCAATCTTGTTCCCCGGTTTTATGACGCAACGGACGGCGAAGTGCTGGTGGACGGCGTCAACGTCCGCGAATACGATCAGCAGGCGCTGCGGAATAAGATTGCATACGTCTCGCAAAAAGCCATTCTCTTCTCCGGGACGATTGCATCGAACATTGCATACGGCGAGAACGGACAGCCCGCCCCCACGGAACAGGAAATTGTCGATGCAGTCGATACGGCACAGGCGCGTGAATTTGTCGAAGGAACGCCTGAGAAGTACGACCGGTACGTGGCACAGGGCGGCGTCAACTTCTCCGGTGGCCAGAAGCAGCGCCTGTCGATTGCCCGTGCCATTGCCAGAAAAGCGGAAATCCTGATCTTTGACGATTCCTTCTCCGCTCTCGACTACAAGACAGACCGCGTCCTGCGCAAGACACTGAATCAAAAATGCAAGGACGTGACCAGACTGATCGTTGCACAGCGAATCGGCACCATCCGCGATGCCGATCGAATCATCGTGCTGGATGAAGGGCGGATGGTCGGCATCGGCAGACATGAGGAGCTCATGCAGACCTGCGAGGTCTATCAGCAGATTGCCCTGTCACAGCTTTCAAAGGAGGAATTGGCGTAATGGACAAGAAAGAATACGAAATCGGCCAGGCACAGCAGAGACCGATGCGCCGAGGCCCCGGCGGACCGGGGAGAAGAATGGGCGGCGGCGAAAAGCCGAAGGACCTGATCGGAACCTGGAAAAAGCTGCTGATTTACTGCCGCGGGCACATCGCGCTGATCGCCATTGCTCTGGTCTGCGCGATTGGCGGCACGGTACTGACGCTGATCGGCCCCGATCGCCTCTCCGAACTGACCAAATACATCCAGGCCGGGCTGATGACCGGCAACGTCGATCTGGATGCGGTGTTTACGGTCGCGATGACACTCGTGTGCTTCTATGCGTCGAGCTGGCTGCTCTCGGCAATCCAGAGCTGGCTCATGGCAACGGTCACACAGCGCGTCTCCAAATCCATGCGCGGCGATATTTCGCATAAGATCAACCGGCTCCCCATGTGGTACTACAACCGCACGACCACCGGTGACGTGCTCTCCCGTGTGACGAATGACGTTGATACCATCGGCCAGTCGCTCAACCAGAGCATTGGCACGCTGATCACACAGGTTGTCCTGTTCTTTGGCAGCCTGATCATGATGCTCGTAACCAACTGGCTCATGGCCGTGACCGCCGTTGCAGCAACGTTCATCGGCCTGATTCTCATGCTGCTGATCATGAGCCGAAGCCAGAAATACTTCACCCGCCAGCAGCGCGACCTCGGTGCCCTGAACGGACACGTCGAGGAAAATTACGCGGGACACACCGTCGTCATGGCCTACAACGGCGAGGCACAGTCCATTGCGGAGTTTGACCGCCTCAATTCCAGCCTGCGCGACAGCGGCTTCAAGGCGCACTGCCTCTCCGGGATGATGATGCCGCTCATGAACTTCATCGGGAACTTTGCATACGTCGCCGTCTGCATCGTTGGCGGGATGCTGGCCATCAACGGCAGCATCGGCATCGAGGTCATTGTGGCGTTCATGCTGTATGTCCGCTACTTTACACAGCCGCTTTCCCAGGTATCGCAGGCGATGCAGTCGCTGCAGTCGGCCGCGGCGGCGGGCGAGCGTGTCTTTGAATTCCTGGAAGCCGAGGAGATGGAGGACGAAAGCCGCAAGCCCCGTCAACTGGAGCAGGTCAAGGGTCAGGTTGAATTCAGCCATGTTCGCTTCGGCTATGAGGATTCCGACCAAACCGTCATCCATGATTTCTCAGCCGTGGCAAAGCCCGGCCAGAAGATCGCAATTGTCGGCCCGACGGGCGCAGGCAAAACGACCATGGTCAACCTGCTGATGCGCTTCCATGAAATTCAGAGCGGCGAAATTCGAATCGACGGCGTTTCCACCAGAGAGATCAGCCGGGAAGAGGTTCACGATCAGTTCTGCATGGTTCTGCAGGATACCTGGCTCTTTGAGGGAACCGTCCGGGAAAATCTCGTCTACTCGACGCCAAACGTCTCCGATGAAAAGATTCGCGCAGCCTGCCGGGCGGTCGGACTGGATCACTTCATCCGCACACTGCCCAACGGCTACGATACCGTTCTGACCGATCAGGTCAATCTGTCACAGGGACAGAAGCAGCAGCTCACCATTGCGCGTGCGATGATCGCCGATAAGGCGATGCTGATTCTGGACGAGGCGACCAGCTCCGTCGATACGAGAACTGAGCTGCAGATTCAAGAAGCCATGGATCAGCTGAT
Organism: uncultured Oscillospiraceae bacterium; assembly: GCA_964515055.1. Classification (GTDB taxonomy): domain Bacteria; phylum Bacillota; class Clostridia; order Oscillospirales; family QAMX01; genus QAMX01. Next base: position 57,942 of record CAZEUG010000009.1, read on the forward strand.
GCACGGACGCACCTCCTTCGTCATTGCTCACCGACTGTCCACGATCAAAAACGCCGACCTGATTCTCGTCATGAAGGACGGGGACATCATCGAGAGCGGCAATCATGAGGAGCTTCTGGCGAAGGGCGGCTTCTATGCAGAACTGTACAACAGCCAATTTGAAACGGCTACAGCATAAGGAGGATCGCTATGGGTTTTCAGTACATCACAATTGAACGCGAATATGGCAGCGGCGGCACGAAAATTGCCCGTCGTCTGGCCGAGGAATGCGGCATTTCCTGCTTCGGCGAGGAAATACTGGAAGCTGTCTCCAAAAAGCTGGATATCCCTGTCGAGCGGATTCAGCGATACGAGGAAACGGTCAGCAACAGCTTCCTGTACACGCTCCTGATTCTGAGTCGGGCTCAGGAAGGCAACGCCGACATGGTCACAAGAGACGGTCATATCTTTGTCGCAGAGCAGCAGGAGATCAAAACGCTGGCCGCGTTTGGCCCCGCGGTGTTCATCGGACACTGCGCATCGGAGGCGCTGAAAGACCAGAATACCATTCGGGTCTTCATCCGCTGCTCCGACAGCCAGATCAAAGCCGGACGCATCACGGCAGATTACGGCATCCCGGAAAAGGACGTCGAGAGTACCCGCAGTCGGTTTGACAACAAACGCGCCAAATACTACTACGCGAACACGACGAAAAAATGGGACGATCTCTCCAATTATGATGTCGTTCTGGATTCTGCCAAACTCGGCATCGAGGGCTGCGTTTCCGTACTCAAGGGTATTTTCCTGGAACGAACCGGAAGCGACCGCGCCTGACGGACAGCCGAAAAAAACGATGTACAGGCGTCGTGCTGCGCAAGGTCGTGCGGCGCCTGCTGCAAGCGCGAATTGTCTATCCACAGAAAACCCATCCGGACGTGATTCGTGCGCCCTTTTGCAGCGAGAAATGTCGGGGCAGGGCGTGCGGCATTTTCCTGGATTGGAAAAAGAGCGTATGTCCGCAGGCGACTGCGGACATACGCTTCTTTCAAAAAAACGGTTATCGGATGAAGTTGGTGCGAACCCTGGACTCCTCCGCCGGACGGTCAATTCCGGCGGCACGCCCCGCTTCAATACAGCGGAGCAGCCAGGCCATGTTCTTCCCGATGCGCCGCATGGTCTGCATTCCTTCCAGATCCTGCCGAACCTCCTCCGGCGTCGTCCCGTGTACCATGTTCCAATAGCTCGAGGAAACCAACGGCATATTGGAAATCGTCAGGTATTTATTCAGCTGGTCGAGTGCGGCCGTGGAACCACCACGGCGGCAGGAGACGATGCATGCAGCCGGCTTGTAGGCGAATGAAGCGCCGCCACTGTAAAAACAGCGATCCATCAGCGCCGTCATGGCGCCGGAAGCTGCCGCATAATGCACTGGGGAACCAAATACAAATCCATCCGCCTCTGCGGCTTTCTCGACAATGGCGCAGACCGGGTCATCCCGGTATACACAGCCGTTCCCACCGCGACAGGCGCCGCAGCCCGTACAGCCCATGATCGGCTGATGTCCCACATGAACCAGCTCGGTCTGAATGCCCTCTGCTTCCAGAACAGAAGCAATTTCGGACAGCGCCGTCCATGTACAGCCGTGTTCGTGGGGACTTCCGTTGATCAGTAAAACTTTCATCGGTTTTCTGCCTCCTGTGATAAAGGGATTTCTTCTGTCATTGTATGATAGCACAGATGCGTCTGCGCGTCAAGTCCTGAACGTCATCGGCGGGGGACTGCGTTGTGCGCCGAAAAAATCCGCACTTTCTCTCTGTTTTTTAGGTATTGTTTCAGCTTGCCAAATGCATCGGATTATGGTATGATATAATTGGTTGGATAGATGCATTTTCCATTCTCTTTGATTCCGTCCGCGCTGCATCCGTACCGTGCCGGAATCGGGATCTCCGAAAAGACGCGAGGTGTTGAATTGATAATGAAAAAAACAAAAATCATCTGCACGATGGGCCCGGCCTGCTCTGACGAAGAAACGCTGAGCCGTATGATCCGCGCCGGGATGAATGTCGCCCGGTTCAACTTTTCGCACGGTACCCATGAGGAACATCGCGCACGCATGGAGCTGGTTCGAAAGGTGCGCGAAACGCTGCATGAACCCATCGCCATCATGCTCGATACCAAAGGCCCGGAATACCGGATTCGAACCTTCAAAAACCATAAAATTGTCCTGAACGACGGCGACCTGTTCACGTTTACCCCGGATGAAATCGAAGGGGATGAGACACGTGTCTCCGTTTCGTATAAAGACCTGGCCTCTGACCTGCGTCCGGGCGACCGGATCCTGCTGAATAACGGGCTGGTCATTTTTGAAGTGCTGGAGCTGAAGGACAGAGACGTCGTCTGCCGCGTCCTGACCGGTGGTGAGCTGTCCGACCGCAAGAGCATGAGCTTCCCCAACAAGGTGCTCAAGCAGGCCTATTTAAGCGAGCAGGATCGTTCCGATCTTCTCTTCGGCATCGATATGGATGTGGACTTCGTGGCCTGCTCCTTTGTCTCCTGCAAACAGGATTTGATGGACGTCCGCAACTTTTTGAACGCAAACGGCGGGGAACAGATTGATCTGATCGCGAAAATTGAAAATCGCTCCGGCGTGGACAACATCGATGAAATCATCGACGCCTGCGACGGCATCATGGTGGCTCGCGGCGATATGGGCGTGGAAATCCCGTATGAAGAGCTGCCCGCCATCCAGAAACACCTGATCACCACCTGCCGCATCCGCGGCAAGCGCGTCATCACTGCGACGGAAATGCTCGAATCCATGATCGAAAAGCCGCGCCCGACGCGTGCCGAGATTTCCGACGTCGCCAATGCAGTCTATGACGGCACCAGTGCCATTATGCTGTCCGGCGAAACCGCCATGGGACGGTATCCGGTGGCCGCGGTGGAAGCCATGAGCCGAATTGCCTGCCAGACCGAACAGGATATTGACTACGCCAAGCGATTCCGCAACTCCAACTTCATCATCCACAATACGATTGACGCCGTCTCCCATTCCACCTGCGCACTGTCGATTGACATTGACGCCCGCCTGATCGTCGTCTGCACGCGCAGCGGCGCCACGGCGCGGCTGGTTTCCCGTTTCCGCTCCCCCAAACCGATCATTGGTATGACCACCGACGAGCGGGTCTGGCGGAAGCTGTCGCTGTCCTGGGGTGTCTTCCCGATGATGAGCGACGAATTCCAGTCCACCGACGTCCTCTTCTACCATGCCATCGTCGCGGCGCGCACCTCCGGCATGGCCAGGAAAGGCGATAACATTGTCATCACAGGCGGCCTGACCAACGGCAAATCCGGCAACACCAACCTCATCAAGCTCGAAACGCTCTGAGCCCGCCCTGAAAATTCCGTACAGAAATCAAAAATCGCAGAACCGATCGGTTCTGCGATTTTTTTGCAGGTTGGGGATTCGCCGGACGTTACAGCGATGCGTCCACGACATTCACGGTCATTTCTGCGGAAACATCCGGATGCAGCTTGAGCTTGACAGAAAACGTGCCGAGCGTCTTGATGGTGTCTGCGAGAACGACCTTGTTCTTCGGAACCTCGACGCCGTACTGCGACTGGATGGTTTCTGCGATTTCCTTCGCCGTCACTGCACCGAACAGACGGCTGCCGGTTCCGGACTTGACCGCGATGCGAATGGATTGACCGGACAGACGCGCTGCGACCTCCATTGCGGCTGCCTTTTCCGTTTCGGCCTTGTGCTTTCTGGCCGCGTCCTGCTGCTTCATGTTGTTCAGATTGGATGCGTTTGCTTCGACCGCCAGCTTGCGCGGCAGCAGAAAATTGCGCACATATCCATCGGACGCCTCAACAAGCTGGCCTTTTTTGCCAAGACCCTTGACGTCCTGTTGTAAAATGACTTTCATGGTTCAGATTCCTCCGTTTTTTACTGTTCGTAGTTGTAAAGCATAATGGCGTCCTTCAGAAGGTTGACGGCCTCCTGGAGCGTTTTTCCGCGCAATTGTGCCCCGGCTGTTGTAAAATGGCCGCCGCCGCCGAGTTTTTCCATAATCAGCTGTACATTGATCCGCCCCAGCGAACGGGCGGAAATATTGATGGAGTCGCCAAATGGCGAAACGACAAACGAACCGGCTACACCGGTGATATTCATCAGATCGTCTGCCGCCTGTGCCGCGACAGCGCGATCGACCGGCTGCTCCGAAGCGCTGATTGCATACATGCCATCCACAAATTCAGCTCGCTTGACCAGCTCAGCCCGTGCCACATAATTGGCCATATCGTTCTGGAAGAGGCGCTTCACCTCGACGGAATCGGCACCCGCACGGCGCAGATAAGCCGCCGCCTCAAACGTCCGGCTGCCGGTTTTCAAAGCGAAGCTCTTGGTATCGAGCATGATGCCCGCCAGCATGGCACTGGCCTCCACGCGCAGCATATCGCCCGGCTCAATGATGTACTGCAGCATTTCCGAAATCAGCTCGCAGACGGACGAAGCCGCCGGCTCATGCACATTGAGCAGGGCGTTGCTGATATAATCCGCCGACCGCCGGTGATGGTCAATTACGGCAATCCGGTTCATGGATTCCAGCAGCGACTGATCCTCCACGTAGTTCGGGCGATTGGTGTCCACGACCACCATCAGCGCATTCTGATCCATTTCGATCATGGCCTGTTCGCCGGTGATCAGCACCCCGGCATAATCCGGGTGATTTTCCAAAAGCTCAATCAGACTGCCCACGTTGTTCAGCGTGCGGTCGATGACGATGCAGGCCTTCTTCCCGCACTTTCGGGCTGCACAGACCACACCGGCCGCGCCACCGAGACTGTCAAGATCGGCAATTTTGTGCCCCATCACATACACGGCGGAGCTGTCCTCCAGCAGGCTCTTAAAGACGTTGGCCATCAGGCGCGTCTTGACCTTGGTGCGCTTCTCCACCTCGTGCGTCATGCCGCCAAAGAATTCAAAGTGAACACGGCTGCGAATCACGACCTGATCACCGCCGCGGGACAGCGCCATATCCACAGCCAGCCGCGCAAAATGATCCAGCTCGGCGAGGGTTTCGCCCTCCCGGCCAATCCCGATGCTGAGCGTCAGAGCCATGCCGTTCGGCGCCGTCAGCTTCTTGACCTGCTCCAGAATGGGGAAGCGCTTCTCCGCCATGGCACGGTAGGCTTTTTCGCGGATGACGAAGACATACTTGTCACGATCTGTTTTCCGGAGAAAGCCCTGCTGCTCCGCAATCCACTGGTTCAGCATATCGTCCAGCCCGGCAATCAGCGTGGCGCGGGCAGATTCGTTGCCGC
>CAZEUG010000010.1:0-52700 GCA_964515055.1 uncultured Oscillospiraceae bacterium
CCCATCTGACTTCCTGTTAGAAATCAGACGGGATTTATCCGTATGCACACCGGAACCCGTCGGCCAACAGTTGATAAGTAAATTAGTTCCTTGTCACTGTTAAGCCAACGGTGTACAGGGATTTCTGATGGACGGATGCGCTACAGTGAGGCGAAAATCTGCGTTCCGCGTCGCTTCAGCCAGCCATACAGCAGGACGGTGAGCAGTGCGGACAAGCCCGTGGCGGCGAGGAGGAAGCACAGCGGCGAAAGGACGGAGTGAACCAGCAGGTACAGCCCGACCAGCGCGGCCAGATAGATCCACCCGCCAAACAGCGCCAGGAATACGTTCGCGCCCTGCTTGACAACGGCCGATTCGCTCGTCCAGTGGAGGTTGGGCAGCTTCAGATTGACGGCCAGCCCGAAAGCGGCGTTCATCACGATGAACAGCTGCGGCAGGACGATCAGACAGACAGCGACCAGAACGGAGACGCGCATGGCAATGATCACACAGACGCTGCAAACCAGAGCGGGCGGACACGTCAGGAGCAGATGCAACCGCAGCTTGGCCAGCAGCACGTGCCAGGGTGCAACCGGGAGCGACTGAATCAGCCAAAGCGTTTCACCTTCCAGTGAGATGGAGGGCGCGGTGATGTCGTTCAGGCAGACGAGCGTGCAGAGCAGACCGACCAGAATCATCGCGAAAACGGATGGCTCTGTGAAAATCGTCCCCAGCTGGCGCAGCAGTGCAGACTGCGTCAGCACTGCGACTCCGGCGATCAGCAGGAACAGCGTCCCCATGGAGCAGTTCAGCATATAGACCGGGCTGGAGACAAACCGCCGCATTTCCCGCGCCAGCAGGGCAGACGCGGGTGTCCGAACACGCACATTCCATCCCCGTGCCGATGTCTTCCGGGCTTTGCCTGTTCCGGTCGCCAGCGAGAAAAATGTGCGGGAGAGCAGCAGACCGACCAATCCGGTCAGAACGAGACAGACGGCTGCCAGACCAACGGAAGCGGAAGGCTGTCCTGTTCCGGCCAGACCAAAGGCATAGAGCGGCCAGACCGAACCGCGAATCCCGGCGGCAATCGCCTCACTGTCTGCGAGCAGCGCCGTGAGCAGGTTGCTGGCGCGAAAATAGCAGACGTAGTAGAGTGCCATGAACAGAAGCGAGGCCAGAACGGTGAGCAGACTCCTGTTCTTCAGCCGCCGCGCAATCTGTGCAACCACCCAGCCGAGCAGGCAGGAGAGAATCAGAACGATGAGCGAAACGGAGAGCCCGAACAGCAGCATGAGCGCGACCGTGGCGGGAGCGGGCTTCGCAGTCATCAGGTACACAATCTGCGCCGGCAGAAAGACGACGGCACTGTACATGAGGCCGAGCAGATAGACACCGGAGAGCCGAACCAGCACGATGCAGCGCGGTGGAATGGGCATGGAAAGCAGCAGGTCGTTGTCTTTTGCGTCATACAGACTGGCGTAGGTGTTGAACACACTGCCAAACGTGCCGAGGACGATGGAAACCAGACCGAGAATGGCAAAGTACAGCCAGCCGAGTCCGAGCTGAATCAGCGGCCGCAGCTGCAATGAAAGGAAGAAAAAGATGCCGCCCATGACCACAACGATCAGGACGCAGAAAAACAGAATGGAAGCCAGCGCGGCGGCTCTGGTGCGGGCTTTTCCTGTCTTACGGTTCATAAAAAAGCCACGGTTCAGCTCAAGCAGCTGCTTTTTCAAAAGCGCTTTGAACATGATCATTCCTCCAGCTCCAGAAAGACGTCTTCCAGACTGTCGTCGCCCTTGACCTCAGCCATGGTACCGGAGCGCACCAGATGCCCATCCTTGATGATGGCCACCCGGTCGCAGAGCTTTTCGGCCACCTCCAGAACGTGCGTGGAAAAGAAAATGGCGCCGCCTTCATTGCAGAATTCGCGCATCATCTGCTTGAGCAGATGCGAGGCCTTGGGATCCAGCCCGACGAAGGGCTCATCCATGAGAATCAGGCGGGGACGGTGCAGCCAGGCGGCCATGACGGCCAGCTTCTGCTTCATACCGTGAGAATAGGTCGCGATCGACTGCGTGAGGCTCTTCGTCAGCTCGAAGCGTTCGGCCAGGTCGGCGATTCGCGCCCGGCGCTTCGCCGCGCTGACGCCGAAAATATCCCCGATCAGGTTCAGAAACTGAATCCCGGTCATGAACGCGTACAAATCCGGGTTGTCCGGAATGTAAGCCATCTGCTGCTTGCAGGTCAGCGGATCCTCCTGGATGGAAGTCCCGCAGATGGTGATATCGCCCGCATCAAAGGGCAGAATCCCGGCGATGGATTTGAGCGTGGTGGTTTTGCCTGCACCGTTGTGGCCGATGAAGCCGTAAATTTCACCCGGCGCAATGTGCAGCGTCAGATCGTCCACCGCACGCTTTTCGCCGTAGCTTTTAGAGAGATTTTGAATGTGCAGCATGAGAACTCCTCCAAAATTCAGGATTGCTGGGACACGACCAGACGAATCAGACAGCTGGCGCCGAGACGGTCGGCACCAAGTGCTAACAGCGCGGCGGCGTCCTCCAGGGTACGGATGCCGCCAGCAGCCTTGATTTTCAGGCCGTTTTTCCGGTGGGCAGCAAACAGTCGGATGTCCTCCTGCGTTGCGCCGCCGGTGGAAAAGCCGGTGGAGGTCTTGATGAAATCCGCGCCGGAATCGGCGACGATGTCGATCAGCCGGAGCTTTTCAGCCTCCGTCAGGAGACAGGTTTCCACAATGACCTTCAGAATTTTACCCGGACAGGCAGCGCGAACGGCAACAATTTCTGATGCAATGTCGTCAAAACGCCCCTCCCTGGCCGCACCGATGTCGATGACCATGTCGATTTCATCGGCACCGTCTGCCACGGCACGCTGCGTTTCCAGCACCTTGACATCGGCGGCATGATAGCCGCACGGAAAGCCGATCACCGTGCAGACCGGCAGCCGGCCGTTCAAAAACTGATGAGCCTGCCGGACGTAGGAGGGCGGAATGCAGACCGAAGCCACGCCGAAACGAAGCCCCTCCTCACAGAGTGTCTGAATTTCAGCCCAGGTGGCCGAAGGGGCGAGCAGTGTGTGATCGACATGGGAAAGCAACGCCCGATACGCCCCGGTATCGGCGGAAAAATCAGAGAACTGCATGAAAATAACCTCACATTCAAAATAAATTTCAAATCCGGTTGCAAAACAGATGAAAATGCGGTACAATAGACGAAGAACAAAAGGGGAGGTTTCAACCATGACAGCCAGCCATCCAACTGTCGAAGCCGCAGTGAAACGGCTTCAGCTGCTGCAGGCCAAAATGCACGCATACCATCACGCAAGCAGCATGATTTATTATGACGCCGTGACGACCGCACCGGACGGAACCGATGAGGGGCGCGGCGAAACGCTCAGCATTCTGTCCGGTGAGGAGCACGCTCTGTTTGCATCGCCGGAGACCGACGAAATGCTGTCCACGCTCGAAGCACATCCGGAACAGCTGACCCAGGCGCAGCGCCGACAGGTCGAGCTGCTGCGACAGGACTATCGCAAGCTCAGCTGCATCCCGCAGGATGAATATATGGAATTCCAGAAGCTGGTCAACCGGGCTCAGGCGGTCTGGCATCAGGCCAAGGGCGACAATGATTTTGCATCGTTTGCGCCGTATCTGGAAAAACTGATAGCAGCGCGCAGGCGTTTCGCAGAGCGGTATGACCCGGACAAAGCGCCGTATGACGTCCTTCTGAACGAATACGAGCCGGGCATGACAACGAACGAGCTGGATCGCTTCTTTGCACAGCTCCGCGCAGACATTGTGCCGTTGATCGAAGAAATCCGGGAGGAACACGCGCAAATCCGCGACGATTTCCTGTTCCGGGAGTATCCGGTGGAGGGACAGCGCGAGCTGGCCAACCGCGTGATGGCGGTCATGGGCATCGACCGGAGCCACTGCGGCCTGGGCGAAACGCTGCACCCGTTCACGCTCGAATTCAACAACAAGGACGTGCGCATTACCACCCATTATGACACGCACAACCTGATCAGCTCCCTGTACTCGGTTGTTCACGAGGGCGGCCACGCCATTTATGAGCTGAATTCGCCGGACGAATTCGAAAAGACCTGCCTCTCCGGCGGCGCATCGATGGGCTTCCACGAGAGCCAGTCCCGCCTGTATGAAAATATTCTCGGGCGCAGCCGGGCATTTCTTTCAGTGGTAGATCCGATCTGCCGCGAAATTTTCCCGGAACAGCTGAAGGATGTCACCGAGGAGGAGCTGTACCGCGCCGTCAACAAATGCACCCCGTCCCTGATTCGGACGGAAGCCGATGAAGTGACCTACTGCCTCCATGTCATGGTGCGGTACGAGATCGAAAAAGGGCTGTTTGACGGCTCCGTCCGCGTATCAGACCTGCCGCAGATCTGGGCGGAAAAAATGAAGGCATATCTGGGCGTCACCGTGCCGGATGACACAAACGGCGTCCTGCAGGATTCTCACTGGAGCGGCGGCGACTTCGGGTATTTCCCGTCCTACGCGATCGGCAGCGCATACGGCGCACAGATTGCCGCAAAGCTGTCGGAAACGATGGATCTGGATGCGACCATCCGGAACGGCCGACTGCCGGACATCACGGCGCGCCTCCGGGACGGCCTGTATCGCTACGGCCGTCTCTACAACCCGTCAGAGCTGCTGAAACGCTTCTGCGGCGAGCCGTTCAACCCGACCTGTTATACGGAATATCTTCGGAAAAAGTATAAAAGCTGACGGGTTCCTGCACAGAAACGCGAGAGAATGGCTAAACTAATGATATCACACGATACCCGGTTTGTCAAGCAGAAGTTGTCCGAAGCAGAGTTTACGAACGCTTCACATTGTATTCACGGCGGATCGAATTTCAAGCGGTATCATATTGGATGTCAGGATTCAAATAGAAAATCCGAGACGAAAGGAGTCCGATTGTATGGAATTCAATCACAAATCAGATATGGCATATACAGAACCTGCTCAGACGTCCGCAAAGGGCAGAGGAAACAGGCGCAGAATTGTTGCGGCTGTCCTGAGCGTGCTGCTGCTGTGTGGCAGCGTGGGCGGTGGCTTCTGGCTGGGCAATTCCTTCCAGATCGTGAAAACCGATGGCAATGTGGCAATGGCTGACCGTCTGCCTGAATCGAACAGCCCCGACCAGACCGGCAACAATGCACAGCCCGGCTCGGTGGAGCAGCTCGTGGTCAAGGGCGAGGGAACGGAAATGTCCCTGGCGGAAATTTACGAAACGTACGTTTCTGCCGTCGTGGGTATCGTCACGGAGGGCACAACGACCAATGTCTTTGGCCAGCCGACCAGCTATGCGTCCAGCGGAACGGGCTTTGTGGTATCGGCAGACGGCTATATCGTGACCAACTGCCATGTCGTGGACGGCGGCAGCAAGTTCACCGTTTCGTTTGAGGACGGCCGAACCTATGACGGGCAGCTTGTCGGCAGCGATGCGGAAAACGATGTTGCACTGCTGAAAATCGATGCAACCGGCCTGAAAACGGTCGTCATCGGCGACAGCGATGAAATCCGCGTCGGCGAAAACATCTGCGCCATCGGCAATCCGCTCGGCGAACTGACCTTCTCACAGACCAGCGGCATCATCAGCGCACTGAATCGCGTCATTACAACGGATGATGACGAAGCGAACTTCATGTTCCAGATTGATGCGGCGGTCAACTCCGGCAACTCCGGCGGCCCGGTATTCAACAGCCGCGGACAGGTCATCGGCGTCGTGACGGCCAAATATTCGTCCTCCGGCGTGGAAGGTCTGGGCTTTGCCCTCCCGATCAACGACGTGGCGCGCATGATCAACGAAATCAAAACCAACGGCAAGGTTCGAAAGGTCAGCTTTGGCATGGTAGTCGGCTACGCGACCTACTCCGATTCCGGCGAGGATACATCCATCCCCGGTGCGCGTGTCAAAAGCCTGACGGAGGGCAGCTGTGCCGAACGGTCGGGGCTTCAGGCGGGCGATGTCATTGTCGCCATTGACAACATGAAGATCACCGGCATCACCGACCTGCAGGCCGCCAAGAAACGGTTCGTCCCGGAACAGGAAGCAACCATCACCCTGTATCGCAACGGCCAGCAGATGCAGCTGACCATCGTCTTTGACGAAGCCGTCGAGGAAACCACACAGACCCCGCAGACGGGCACCACCGACGGCCGTTCGGATTCGTCGCCCTTCGACCCGTTCGGAGGCCGGAGATAACTCCAACCAGACAAAACCCGCGCTCAGCCAAAAACCATTGGCCGGGCGCGGGTTTTTCTCTATTGACCGGTCAGACGGACCGTATGGCAGGTGTGATGCATGGCGGGCAGAATGCGCTGCAGGAGATCCGCCGTGGAAAAACGGAGCGAGGAGGTGTTGATGCAGGGGTGGCAGCCGAACCCGTCATAGGCCAGCACATCCTCATCAATCCAGAGGGAGACGCGGTTGTCCGTGTCGTTCATCAGGCCAAACACGGAAACACTGCCGGGCGTCAGGTTCAACAGCTGCAGCAGCGCTTCCTCCGAAGCAAAGCTCAGCCGTGACGAGCCGATCAGCCGGGAAAACTCCCGCGTGACGAACCGTTTTTCTCCGGGCATCAGCAGCAGGTCATAACGGGTATGGGCGGCGTTGGTCAAAAACAGATTCTTGCAGATCGGGATTCCAAGCAGCTGCTTGACCCATGCGCAGCCCTCTGCCGTAAAAATGGGTGCATGATCAACGCGCAGGTAGGAAACCTGCAGCGCATCCAGCAGATCATAGACCGCCTGCTCCTTGGGCAGACGGCTGGCGGCATCGTCAGGGCGTCCCTGCTGAACAACGGGCGCCGTGTGCGGCGATGCAAATGCTTCAGTGGCCATCCAATCGATTCCTTTCCGGGCTCTTTCACCAATCCTATCTTAGCACAATGCGTGTAAAAAAGCAAGGCTCCGCACGAAAAAACATCCTGGCCGGGGAACGCCCCGACCAGGATGCGGGAAAACCGCTGCCGGTTTTCTACGGATTGAGATAGCTGCGGATGACGTCGTATGCGGGCTTGCGCGTCCCGTCCACACGGGTGATGCCCCAGGTCGTTTCGCAGGGACAGTCGGCCGAGCCGCAGTTGCCGCAGATTGCGGAGTCCTGCCAGCAGTAGAAGACGGAGCCCGCCAGGAAGGGCGAATGCAGCACCTGCGGGAGCAGCTGCCGATAATATTCCGCCTGTCCCTCATCGGTGTGCGGAATGTCGCTCTTGGCGCTCCATTTCTTCAGCAGATGCGTCCAATAGCCAAAGGCGGCGGATTCCCGATCCTCCGGGGATGCATTGTTGACCACCCACTGCACCACCTCCGGCAATGTGGCGATGAACTCGTCGAGCCGGTTGGCAGCGTCCAGCCTTCCATTGAAGCCGAGCGACTTCAGATAGGCGTCAATCTCGGCATCCATATCCTCCGCAATGTCGCCGGAGGAGTTGAAGCCGCATTCCATCAGAATGACCGGTGTCCGGTTGGAGGACAGATAGAGATTCTGCACATTTTTCAGCACGTCATCCGGCTCACCGTCCGCCCAGGTGCCGGTGTAGGAGTCGAGCCCGATGTAGTCGCTTCGCCCGGCGGCCTCCTCCAGCTCCGGCAGATACCAGCTGTTGTTGCCGATGATGCCGTCCGGATCTCCGGCGCGGACGCCCTTGGTGCAGGCGATCAGGTAATCGACCGATTCTTCCTCGGTCAGAGGCTTCCGGAAGTGGACCACCCACATTTCATTGCAGATCTGCCAGCAGTCGACACAGTGCGCCAGCTCTTCGGCCATTCGCTTGCAGACGGCTTCCGTTTCAGCCAGTCCCTCCGGCGTGCGCGGGTCAATCCCGGCGGCGATGAAGGAAGCCGGATACAGCGTGACGGCAATCGTGCGGATGCCCCGTGCGAGATATTCTTCACAGGTGGTCTTGTAGTCCAAAAACGCCTGCGTGAAGGAGCCGTCCGCGTTGAACGGGTAGGGCACATCAAAGCGAATCCATGTGAGACCGGCTTCGAGCAAGCCGTCTTTTTCACCGCGTGGGTGGCAGATACCGGCCATCAGCCCGCCGGTTTTTTCCATCAGCGCCTCTACACGGCAGTCGAGCGTGCAAAGCACGGCACCGGCGAGATACGGGCTTTCCTGCAAAGCGGCCAGCAGCCCGGTGACGTGCTCATCCGGGTTCTCCGAAAAGCTGACGCCGCATTCCGTCAGAATGACCGGCGTGTGGTCGGAGGTCAGACACAAGCTCTTGATTTCCTGCAGGATTTCGTCCAGCCCGCCGTTTTCCCAATAATTGGCGTAGCATTCGAGCGCGATGAAATCGCTTCGCCCGGCGTTCAGCTCCACGAGCGGCGAAAAGCCGCTGCCGTTGCCGATGAGCGCGTCCGGCGCACCGGCGCGGACGCCCCTGGTACAGGCGATCAGAAAGTCGGTGATGTCGTCTTCTTCGAAGGGGTTGCGGAGCATTTCAAGCCTCAGGTTGCCCGCAATCTGAAAGCAAGCGACACAGTCGGCCAGCTCTTCGGCGATGCGCCGACAGGCGTCTTCAACGGCGGCCATCCCGTCCTCTGTGCGGGAATCCATCCCCGCCGCCAGAAAGACCGCCGGATTCGGCGTCGCGGCCATGACGCGGAGACCCTTCGCGAGGAAGGCTTCGCAGTCCGCCTTGAAGCTGAGAAAATCCTGAGAAAAAGAGCCGTCCGCTGTGAAAGGTGCCGGCATCTCACTGCGCACCCAGCCGAACCCGGCTGTCACAAACGGGTCGGACAGGGAAGCGGCCAGCAGTGTGGGCTCCGTTTCCGCATCGCGGTTATAGTAGCCGACACCGGTCAGAAATCCGCCGGTTCTTTCCCAGAGCGCCTGAACCTTGGCCTCTTTTTCCGGCGTCTGTCCATCAGAGCCCGGATCGGAAACGGCGGGCGTGTCGGTTTGAGGAGCGGAGGAAGTGTCCACCGGGGTCGAAACAGCGGCCGGTGCCTGTGCTGCACAGCCAAACAGCGTGCAGATGCAGAGCAGCAGCGCCAGACTTCGAATCATGCTGCGAAATTTCATGGGTTCTCTCCTCTTTCTGTTGTAAATTCTGGTTGGAACTATGATAACATATCCATCAGAAATTGTCAAGAAGAAAATACAAACGACCGCAAACCGTGCCGCGCTGCCATCGGTGCGGCAATTGACTTTTTTCGCAAAATCATGTATACTCATATGCATCCAATTGAGAAAATGGATGCTGTGAAAACGACTCGGCCATGATGATTCAGGGGGGACTGCTGTGCGAAGGCCAACTGTTTTTGACGGCCACCCGGCTGTCAATTTTCTGTTTTTTGCCATGATGATCGGGTTCACCATGTTCCTGAACCACCCGGTCTATCTGCTGATTTCTCTGGCGGGCGCTGTGCTCTGCCTGCTCGGCCTGCGCGGCTGGCGCGCCGTGCTGAAAATCATGGGCTGGCTGCTGCCGTCCGCTCTGGTGACGGCGCTGATCAACGGCCTGTTCAACCACGCCGGTCAAACAACGCTCTTTCGCCTGCCGGACGGCAATGCTGTGACGCTGGAAGCGCTGCTGAGCGGCGCATTCTCCGCTGTACTGCTGGCGGCGGTCATGCTCTGGTTTTTCGCCTGCTCGGATGTCATCACCTCCGATCAGCTTTTGTATCTGTTTGGCCGAATCCTGCCCTCGGCCAGCCTGCTGATTTCCATGACCCTGCGCATGGTGCCGCGCTTTTCCGGACAGCTGACCGCCATCCGCGAGGCGCAGCAGGGCATGGGTATCAGTCTGAAACGGGGCAGCCTGCGCCAACGCTTCCGAAACGGAACGGCCATGCTGTCTGCATTGATCACCTGGGCGCTGGAGGATGCCGTCGAGACGGCAGACAGCATGAAAAGCCGGGGACATGGTCTACCGGGGCGAACCGCTTATTCGCAGTACCGCATGGAACCGCGTGACAAATGGCTGCTCGGAGGGATGGCTGTCTGCGGGCTCCACCTGCTTTGCGGTGTGCTGGCCGGCGGGATGCGCTGGCAATGGTATCCGGTCATGCAGAGCGTCCCGGCGTATCCAGTTGTGATCTGGCTGGCCGCCGTGTTCGGCGGCTTCAGCCTGTTTCCAGTCTGGTCGATGCTGCGCGCATCGGACAGCCAACTTTCAGAAAAGGGGGAGCGAATGATATGAAGGAAGACCGACCGCTGTTTCAGCTGCAATCGCTGACCTTTTTCTATCCGGATATGACGCAGCCAGCCGTCACGGATGTCACCCTGACGGTGCGGCGTGGAGAATGCCTGGTGCTGTGCGGCCCATCGGGGAGCGGCAAATCGACACTCCTGCGCCAGCTGAAGACGGTGCTTGCGCCGCATGGCCGCCGCACGGGGACAGTCACTTTTCGGGGCGTCCCGCTGGATGCGGTCGATGCTCGGACACAGGCCGCCGCCATCGGCTTTGTCACACAAAACCCCGACAACCAGATCGTCACCGATCAGGTCTGGCATGAGCTGGCCTTCGGGCTGGAAAGTCTGGGCTGTGATTCGCAGACCATTCGCCGCCGCGTCGCGGAAACGGCATCGTTTTTTGGCATCCAGACCTGGTTTCAACGAAATGTAGCGGAGCTGTCCGGCGGCCAGAAGCAGCTGCTCAACCTGGCCGCAGTGATGGTCATGCAGCCGGAGGTTCTGATTCTGGACGAACCAACGGCGCAGCTTGACCCGATTGCAGCCTCCGATTTTCTGTCTGCCCTGACGCACATCAACCGGGAGCTGGGCACAACGGTTCTCCTCTCGGAGCATCGTCTGGAGGAGGCCATGGCCATGGCCGACCGCGCCGCCGTGCTGTCGGACGGAAGGCTGCTCTGTCTGGGCACACCGCAGGAGGTCGGACAAACCCTCCGGGACACCGGACATACCATGTTTCGCTCCATGCCGACGCCGATGCGCGTCTGGTCAGCCGTTCCGACCGATGCGCCCTGCCCGGTCACTGTACGGGACGGCTGCCGTTGGCTGGCAGACCATGCGACGGCGCACCCGCTCCGACCGTTGGCGACGGAATCGCCGGAAGCTCCGGCGGGCGAACCGGTTCTCCGTGCGGAAGCCCTGCATTTCCGCTATGCGCCGGATGGCGCAGATGTCATCTGCGGCCTGCATCTGGAGCTGCACCGTGGGGAGCTGACCGCGTTGCTCGGCGGCAACGGAACCGGGAAAACAACGGCACTCAAGCTGTTGGCCGGTCTGCAAAAGCCACGCCGCGGCTCTGTTCAATGCGACGGAACCGTCTGCTACCTGCCGCAGAACCCGCAGACGCTGTTCCTGAGGAAAACGCTTCGCGCCGACCTCTTCAACGACAAGGAGCCGGATGCAGCTGCACGACAGATTATCCGCCTCTGTCGGCTGGAAGCACTGCTCGACCGCCATCCCTATGACCTGTCCGGGGGCGAACAGCAGCGCGCCGCATTGGCGAAGCTCCTGCTGACCAAGCCGGATGTCCTGCTGCTGGATGAACCGACCAAGGGACTGGACGCAGACTTCAAGGCGCTGTTCGCCGAAATCCTCCGCCATCTCCTGAAACGGGGGGCGGCCATCCTGCTGGCCAGCCACGATGTGGAATTCTGCGCCGCGTATGCCAACCGCTGCACCCTCTTTTTTGGCGGAACCATCGTCTCCGAGGCGCCGCCCCGAACGTTCTTCACCGGCGGCACCTTCTATACGACGGCAGCCAACCGCATGGTGCATGGCGCATCGGCTGAGGTGCCGAATCTGCCGGAGGCCGTGACGGCGGAAGAACTGATCGAGGTCTGCGGCGG
This sequence comes from uncultured Oscillospiraceae bacterium, assembly GCA_964515055.1. Lineage (GTDB taxonomy): Bacteria > Bacillota > Clostridia > Oscillospirales > QAMX01 > QAMX01. Next base: position 11,792 of record CAZEUG010000010.1, read on the forward strand.
GGAACGCCCAAAACCCGTTTGCCTGCCGGAGCTGTTCGACGATGAACCGCTGCCCAAACCAGCACCCGGAACGCCGGACGACCCGACCCAAAAGCTGCCGCGCTGGCGGAAAATCGGTGCGGCCATGGCGCTGGCGGGCGTCTGTGCCGTCATGGCATACGCTTCAACGCATACAGAACTGGCGCGGCCGGGCGAGCTGATTTCCAAAAGTCGCCTGATGCAGTACGGCATCCTGTTCACACTGCTGGCGGTATTTGCCGGGCTGGTCAGCCGCCGGTCGGCTAAACCGCCGGTGCGGATGGTGAAGGAAAAGCTGCCAAAACGGACGCTGGCCGCCTCCGTCTCCATCCTGCTCCTGATTCCGCTGACTCTCTGGGGCGGCACGGCGCTGCTTGACGGGCGGCGGTACTACCTGACGGCCATCCTCGTCCTGCTGGAATGCATGACACCGTTTTTCCTCCTGTTTGAAGGGCGAAAGCCGCAGGCGCGGGAGCTGGTGATCATCGCCGTGCTGTGCGCGGTCGGCGTGGCCGGACGCGCCGTCTTCTTCATGCTGCCGCAGTTCAAACCTGTCATGGCGATTGCAATTCTGGCCGGCGCGGCGTTCGGCGGTGAAACCGGCTTTCTGGTGGGCGCTGTCACGATGCTGGCCTCCAACCTGTTTTTTTCACAGGGTCCCTGGACGCCGTGGCAGATGTTTGCCATGGGGCTTGTGGGCTTCCTGGCTGGTGTCCTTTTCAAACGCGGCGGCCTGCTGGCGCGGCGCGCACAGCTCAGTATCTTCGGCGCACTGTGTGCCCTGGTCATCTATGGCGGCATCATGAATTTCGCCTCCGCACTGATGTGGACGACGGAGCTGAGCTGGGAAATTCTCCTGCCGTATTACATGACCGGCTTTCCCATGGACTGCATCCACGCGGCGGCCACGGCGTTCTTCCTCTGGATTGCGGCAGAGCCGATGCTGGAAAAGCTCGTCCGCATGAAGCGGAAATACGGTCTCGCGGAGTTCCGCCCCAAAACCGACTCCGATCGACCATCCTGAAAAATATTCCGAGAGAACACACCACCCTGCACGGAGTGCGGGTGCGCGTCAAAAAGGGGTAAGAAAAATGGTCTGGCTCTATATCGGCATCATCCTCTGTATGCGGGTGGTGCAAAGTGTTTTCAGCAAGCAGGCGGCCAATCATGTGCCGTCCAATATGATCGGCTACATCAAATACACGGTGTTTTATCAGGGGATGGCGGCGGTGCTGGCGCTCGCACTCTTCCTGATCGGCCAAATCGGCGGGGAAGCCACACCGGAGGTCGGCGCAACGCTGCTCTATGCCGCCATTTCCGGCATCGCACTGGCTGTCTGCTGTATGTGCTCGCTGTATGCACTCGGCACCGGTACCATGGTGTTGAACTCGATTTTCGGCACGGCCGGTCTGTTGATTCCGACCATCGCCAGTATGCTTCTGTATGATGAAGTCCTGCACGTCTGGCAGTGGCTGGGCATTGCCGTCTTCATCATCGGCGCCTATCTGCTGATCGGGAATTCCAGGGCGATTTACGGAAAGTTCACCTGGAAGACCTTCCTGGTGCTCCTGCTGTCGCTGATCACCAACGGACTGACCATGTTCATGCAGAAGATGTTCGGCATGAACATTGCGGGCGGCAACGTCTCCCTCTTCTCGTTCGGCTCCTTTGCCAGCGGTGTTGCGGTGCTGCTGCTCGTTCTGGTCGGCTTGGCGCTGTATGCGGCACGCCACCCTGCACCGCCGGAACCGTCGGCCAAAGCCGGTGATTTTACGTTTCTGCCGGCGCATCCGTCCAATACCGGATTGCCCAGACAGCTCTTTCTCTATGGCAGCCTGCTGGCGATTGCCGTCTTCATCATCAACCAGCTTGCGACCATGGCCACGCCGCTGATTTCTGCCGTCGTCCTGTTCGCTCTGATCAACGGCGGCGCAACGGTCATCTCCGCCGTTGTCGGCGCCGTGATGTTCCGGGAAAAGCTGTCCGCCCAGACGGTTATCGGCATCCTGCTGAGCATCGGCTCGCTGATTGTGATTCAAATGGCCTGAACCGGGGGTTGACAACGCGGCGAATCTGTGTTATAATATCCTGAAAAGGTTGCGGCGGTGCTGTCGCAACCGAATACACAGAGGAGGCGAATTCGCGTTGAAGATCCTGCTTCAAAACGCAAAAGTGTACCGAAACCGCGCTTTTGAGAGCGCGGACGTCGTTGTTTCTGACGGCCGGATTTCCACCGTTTCCGAAGTTCACCCGCCTTTGGCTGCGGATCACATGATTTCATTGCATTCGTGTTTCCTTTTTCCCGGTTTCGTTGATGTACACGTTCATCTTCGAGAACCGGGATTTTCTTATAAAGAGACCATTGCATCCGGAACGATGGCGGCAGCAGCAGGTGGGTTTACGACGGTCTGTGCCATGCCCAACCTCCGCCCCGTCCCGGATTCTCCGGAAACGCTCGCAGAGGAAGAACGATTGATTGATGCATCGGCTCATGTACACGTCCGGCCATACGGCGCGATCACACGCGGCGAACAGGGCAGAGAAGCGGCCGACCTGGCCGGGCTTGCGCCGCGGGTTGTTGCATTTTCGGATGACGGAAAGGGCGTCCAGGATGAGGCAATGATGCGCGCTGTCATGCAAAAGGCGCGGTCACTTGGCAAAATTGTCGCGGCACACTGTGAGGATGAGAGCCTGCTGGGGCATGACCCCTGGGGCGGCTCGCCGGAAAGTGAATGGCAGCAGGTGCGGCGCGATCTGCGCCTGGCGGCGGAAACCGGCTGCGCGTACCACGTCTGCCATGTTTCCACCCGCGAGAGCGTCGCACTCATCCGCGATGCCAAACGGAGCGGCATCGACGTCACCGCCGAAACCGCCCCGCATTATCTCCTGCTCAGCGAACGGGATCGGCGGCCGGAGGGTCGCTTCCGCATGAATCCGCCACTCCGCACGGAGGCCGACCGGGAGGCGCTGCTGGAGGCCGTCGCAGACGGCACCATCGACATGATCGCAACCGACCATGCGCCGCACACCGCCGCGGAAAAGGAAGCGGGTGCCAATGGCGTCACCGGGCTGGAAACTGCGTTCCCTGTCCTCTATACGGGGCTGGTGCAGACCGGGCTTCTGTCGCTGGAAACGCTGATCGAACGGATGCATGACGCGCCGTGCCGCCGGTTTGGACTTGGCAGCGCGCTGGAACCGGGCGCACCGGCCGACCTGACCGTCTTTGACTTGAACCAAACATGGACAATTGATGAAACGGCGCTCGTTTCCATGGGCAAATGCACACCGTTTCATGGAAGAACTGTCAGCGGCCTGTGCCGCCTGACGATGATAGAAGGGAAAATCGTATGGCAGAATACACGCGCAAACTGATTTTGGACGACGGCAGCGTCTGGCCGGGCTATGCCTTTGGCGGCGCTGTCACAGGAGAAGCGACAGAGCTGATCTTCCACACGGCGATGGCGGGTTATCCGGAAATCATCTCGGATCCGGCCTGCCTGGGACAGACCGTTGTTACCACCTACCCGGTAGTCGGGAGCTTCGGGGTGGCGATGGAGGATCTTGAAAGCGACTGCCCGGCGCTGGCCGGACTGGTCGCCCGCGATTATAATGACCAGCCGAGCAACTTCCGCTATGCTGCAACGCTGGCGGATGCGCTGGAAATGCGCGGCATCCCCGGCATCTATGGCGTGGATACGCGTGCGCTGACGCGCCTTCTGCGCGACGGCGGTGTTCGCCGCGCCATGCTGGCAGATATGGACGCATCGGACGAGGAAATTGTGGCGCAGCTGAAACAGGCACCCAAACGTCAGACCGCTGTGCGAGAGGTCAGCTGCCGGAAGCGCCGCTACGCCCGCACACCGGATCCGGTCTACACGGTCGCGGCGATTGACTGCGGCATCACGCAGAGCCTGATTTGCGGACTGAACAGCCGCGGCTGCACGCTGGCGATTTTCCCGTTCGATACGCCTGCCGAGGATATTCTGGCCATCCGTCCGGACGGCGTGCTGATTTCCGGCGGGCCGGGAGACCCGGCCGATGTGCCAGAGGTGGTCGAAACGGCGAAGGCACTCTGCGGCCGTCTGCCGATGCTGGGCATCGGTCTGGGCTGCCAGCTCATTTGCCGCGCATACGGCGCAGAAACGGTCAGAATGCCCGTCGGACATCACGGCTGCAACCATGCCGTCCGCAACCTGAAGACCGGCCAGCTTGACATTACCACACAGAATCATGCGTACACAGTCTGCGAAGCATCCCTGGAGGGAACGGGGCTGACCGTCACCCGGAAAAACCTGATGGACGATACGGTTGAAGGCGTTGAATCCACCAGGGACAGCGTGTTTGGCGTGCAGGATCAACTGGATGCTGCCTCCGGCCTGCTGGATCGGTTCCTTGCAGCCATGCGCGATGCGAAAACAAAAGCCCCAGCGGAAGAAAGGAAATAATCTATGCCGAAACGAACGGATTTACAGAAAATTCTGGTCATTGGCTCCGGCCCGATTGTCATCGGACAGGCTGCGGAATTTGACTATGCCGGAACACAGGCCTGCCTCTCCCTGAAGGAAGAAGGCTATGAGGTCGTTCTTGTCAACTCCAACCCGGCCACCATTATGACCGATACAACAGTTGCAGACAAAGTCTACATGGAACCGTTGACGCTGGAATACATGGCGAAGATTCTCCGCCATGAACGGCCGGACGCGATTGTTCCGGGCATCGGCGGCCAGACCGGCCTGAACCTCGCCATGCAGCTGGCCAAGAAGGGCATTCTCCGCGAATGTGGCGTCGAGCTGCTGGGCACCACCTGTGAATCGATTGAGCTGGCGGAGGACCGGGAGCTGTTCAAGGAGCTGTGCGAACGCATCGGTGAGCCGGTGCTGCCATCGGAAATTACGCATTCCGTCGAAGAGGGCGTGGCCGCAGCCGAACGCATCGGCTATCCGGTTGTCCTGCGCCCGGCCTTCACACTGGGCGGAACGGGCGGCGGTTTTGCCGACAATGAAACCGAGCTGCGGGAGCTGATGAAAAACGGCCTCGCGCTGTCGCCGGTCGGACAGGTGCTGGTCGAAAAGAGCATCCGCGGCTATAAGGAAATCGAATACGAAGTGATTCGCGACAGCGCAGACACGGCGCTGGCCGTCTGCAACATGGAAAACGTTGACCCGGTCGGCATTCATACCGGCGACTCCATCGTCGTCGCACCCTGCCAGACGCTGTCCGGCAAGGAATGCGCCATGCTCCGCGCCAGCGCGCTGAAAATCATCCGTGCGCTGAAAATCGCGGGCGGCTGCAATGTCCAGTTCGCGCTGGATCCGGACTCCTTCCGCTACTATGTCATTGAGGTGAATCCGCGTGTTTCCCGCTCCTCCGCACTCGCCTCAAAAGCCAGCGGCTACCCGATTGCCCGCGTCACGGCGAAAATTGCAGTCGGCCTGACGCTCGATGAAATCCGCCTGGGCAACACACCGGCCTGCTTCGAACCGGCACTTGATTATATCGTGCTGAAAATGGCGCGCTTCCCGTTCGACAAGTTCACGACGGCCTCCAACCGCCTTGGCACACAGATGAAGGCAACGGGCGAAGTCATGAGCATTGGCCGGACGCTGGAGGAAAGCCTGCTGAAGGCGGTTCGGTCGCTGGAAGCCGGCGCGCGACACCTGGCTCTGCCGAAATTTGACACGTTCAGCCGCGAAGAGCTCATGGCATATATCGCAGAGGGCACGGACGACCGGATTTTCGCCATCGCCCGCCTGATCCGGATGCAGACCGACCGGGATGAAATTGCCCGCGTGACGCGGATTGATCCGCTCTTCCTGGATACCATTCAAAAGATTGTGGACTGCGAACAGCTGCTGGCGGCACACCCGTTTGACGCGGATGCACTGAAAACTGCCAAGCGCATGGGCTTCTGCGATCTGGCTGTTGCAACCTGCTGGAACACGAGTGAAGCGGAGGTCACCGCCTTCCGCGAATCGCAGAACCTCTACCCGGTCTACAAGATGATCGATACCTGCGCCGCAGAATTCTCCGGGGACATCCCCTATTTCTACGCGACCTACGAATCGGAAAACGAATCCATTCCGAGCGACCGGCAGAAAATCATCGTGCTGGGCTCCGGGCCGATTCGAATCGGTCAGGGCGTCGAGTTCGACTATTCGACCGTTCACGCAGTCATGACCATCCGGAAGGCCGGCTATGAAGCCATCATCATCAACAACAACCCGGAAACCGTCTCAACCGACTACACGACGAGCGACAAGCTCTACTTCGAACCGCTGACGGTGGAAGACGTCATGAACATCGTTCGCCTGGAACAGCCGATCGGCGTCATCGCATCACTCGGCGGTCAGACCGCGATCAACCTCGCCAAACCGCTGTCGGAGCGCGGCGTCCGCATGATCGGCACGGACAGCGAAGCCATTGAACGCGCCGAGAACCGCGCATCCTTCGAGGCCATCTTAAAACAGCTCTCCATTCCGCAGCCGCCCGGAGATGCCGTCACCGATATCGAAACCGGCGTTGCAGTGGCCGAACGAATCGGCTACCCCGTGCTGGTGCGCCCAAGCTATGTCCTCGGTGGCCGCGCCATGCAGATTGTATCCAATGAAAAGGCGCTGCGCCGCTATCTGAAAACTGCCGCAGCGGTCAATGTCGAACAGCCTGTCCTCGTTGATCACTATATCTTCGGCAAGGAAGTCGAAGTGGATGCCGTCTGCGACGGGAAGGCGGTCTTCGTGCCGGGCATCATGGAACACGTCGAACGGACGGGGATTCACTCCGGCGACAGCATCAGTGTGTATCCTCCGTTCTCCATCTCCGACCGCGTCCGCGAGACGATTCTCGACTATACCTGCCGCCTCGGCCTCGGCCTCGGCATCGTTGGCCTGTTCAACATTCAGTTCATCGTGGACCGGGAGGAACGTGTCTTTATCATCGAAGTGAACCCGCGCTCCTCCAGAACCGTGCCGTTCCTGTCCAAGGCGACCGGCTATTCGCTGGCCGATATCGCCACGCTGGCCATCCTCGGCAAAACGCTGGAGGAACAGGGCATCACGGAGGTCTGCCCCAGGGACAAGGAAAGATGGTACGTCAAGGTTCCGGCCTTCTCCTTCTCGAAAATCCGCGGGCTGGACGCCTACCTGTCCCCGGAAATGAAATCGACCGGTGAAGCCATCGGCTACGATAAGACCATGACACGCGCCCTCTATAAGGCGCTGCAATCCTCCGGAATGCACGTGGTCAATTACGGCACCATCTTCGTCACAGTTTCCGATAAGGACAAGGAAGAGGCACTGCCGCTGATCCGCCGGTTCTATGACCTCGGCTTCAACATCGAAGCGACACACGGCACGGCTGAATATCTGAAGGCACACGGCATTCGCACACGCGCCCTGGCCAAGCTGAGCGAGGGCAGCGATGAAATCCTGCGCGCTCTGCGTCAGGGTCATATCAGTTATGTGGTCAACACCAGAGACATCGATTCGGTCAACCAGGAAACAGACGGCTATCAGATTCGCCGCTGTGCCGCGGAAAACAACGTCACCATGTTCACGGCGCTGGATACGGTACGCGTCCTGCTGGATGTTCTGGAGGAAACCACACTCTGTATTTCAACGATTGACGCATGAACAGGGAGGGATCTGCTTGCTGAAAACCATGCTGACCGTGACCGGTCAGACACAGCTGACGGACGTCGTCTATCAGATGACGCTGACGGGCGCGGAGCTGGCCTGTGAACCCTGCAAACCGGGGCAGTTCCTGGCACTTGCCCTCCCGGGGCATACGCTGCGCCGCCCGATCTCCGTCTGCGACAGGGACGGAACGACCGTCACCATCATCTATAAGGTGGTGGGCGAGGGGACGGAGCAGCTCTCCAAAATGAGCGCGGGAGCCGAGCTGGAGGCACTTTGCTTCCTGGGCAACGGATACGATACCACGCTGTCCGGAGCGCGCCCGGTGCTGCTCGGCGGCGGCGTCGGTGTTCCGCCGCTGCTGCTGCTGGCCAAAACGCTGCTGGCAGAGGGCAAACAGCCGTCCGTGATTCTGGGCTTCAATACCGAAAAGGAAATCTTTGCGGAGGATGTGTTCCGTTCACTGCACATCCCGGTTGCGGTCGCAACCGCCGACGGCAGCCGCGGAGAACGCGGATTCGTCACGGACGTGCTGCGCAAATGGAAGGACTATACCTATACCTTCGCCTGCGGCCCGGAACCGATGCTGCACGCGGTCTATGATGTGGCGGAAAGTGACGGTCAGTACAGCTTTGAAGAACGGATGGGCTGCGGCTTCGGCGTCTGCATGGGCTGCAGCTGTCAGACCAAATACGGCACAAAACGCATCTGCAAGGATGGCCCTGTGCTGCAAAAGGGGGAGATCATATGGTGACAGCCGTTGAACTGAGCGGGTTGACGCTGAAAAACCCACTGATTGCCGCAAGCGGTACCTTTGGCTTCGGCGAAGAAATGGCCGAACTGTATGACCTGAACTGCATCGGCGGTATTTCCGTCAAGGGGACGACAAAGTCGGCGCGCTTCGGCAATCCGACTCCGCGCATTGCCGAATGCCCGGCGGGGATGCTGAACGCAGTCGGTCTGCAAAATCCGGGCATCCGTGAGGTTTGCGCCCATGCACTGCCCAGTCTGCGGCAGCGCTATCAGGGCGTGATTCTCGCCAACATCGGCGGCTTCTCCCTGGACGAATATGCGGAGTGCTGCGCCGAGGCCGACCGGGAACCGTCGGTCGATCTGATCGAGCTGAATATCAGCTGTCCCAATGTCCATGACGGCGGGATGAGCTTTGGAACCTCCGCTTCAGCTGCGGAGGCGGTGACGGCGGCAGCGCGTCGCGCCACCAAAAAGCCGCTCTATGTCAAGCTGACGCCCAACGTGACGGACATTGCGGAAATCGCAAAAGCCTGCGAGGCCGGCGGTGCAGACGGCCTGAGCCTGATTAACACCGTGCTGGGGATGCGGATTGACGTGGCTCGCCGCCGTCCGGTGCTGGCCAATCAAACCGGCGGACTGTCCGGCCCGGCCATTTTGCCGATCGCCGTTCGCTGCATCTGGCAGGTCTATGAGGCCGTTTCCATCCCCCTGATCGGTATGGGCGGCGTCAAAACGGCAAAGGACGTGCTGGAACTGATGCTGGCCGGTGCCCGCGCCGTTCAGGTGGGTGCGGCCACCCTGCTCGACCCCTTTGCCCTGCGCGACCTGGCCGCTGCGCTGCCGGAGGAAATGGAACGCTACGGAATTCGCGATATCAATGAAATTGTTGGAGGTGCCCATCGATGAATCGAGATGTCATTGTCGCCGCTGATTTTGCCAACCGGGAAGAAACGCTCCGCTTTCTGGAGCCGTTTGAGGAAGAACGCCCGTTTTTGAAAATCGGGATGGAATTATACTACGCCGAGGGGCCGTCGATTGTGCGGGAGCTGAAATCACGCGGCCACCGGATTTTTCTGGATTTGAAGCTGCATGACATTCCCAACACCGTCTCCCGCGCCATGCACGTCCTGTCGTCGCTCGATGTGGATCTGGTGAACCTGCACGCAGGCGGCGGCCGCGCCATGATGGAGGCGGCACTGGAAGGGCTGACGCGCCCGGACGGTTCGCGCCCGATGCTCATTGCCGTGACCATGCTGACCTCCATCAGTGAGGAACGGATGCATGAAGAACTCGGTATTGGTGCGCCGCTGCCGTCTGTCGTGATGCAGTACGCCAAAAATGCCCAGGCCGCCGGCCTGGACGGTGTCGTCTGCTCACCGCTGGAAGCGGCTGCGGTCAAACAGGCCTGCGGCGAGTCCTTCCAGACCGTTACGCCCGGTGTGCGCTTTGCTGACGGTGCAGTCGGCGACCAAAGCCGCATCACAACGCCGAGCGGTGCCCGTGAGCTGGGAAGTGACCTGATTGTTGTCGGCCGCCCGATCACGCGTGCAGATGACCCTGTTGCGGCATACCGGCGCTGTGTGGCCGAATTTGTGAGAGGAGAAACGACAAGATGACGGATACCAGAAAAACCATTGCAGAGGCGCTGCTGTCGATTCGCGCCGTCTTTCTTCGCCCGGAAGAACCGTTCACCTGGGCAAGCGGCATCAAAAGCCCGGTCTACTGTGACAACCGCCTGATTCTGACCGCGCCGGAGGTGCGGTCAGTGGTGGAACAGGCCATTGCCGATACCATTGCAACAACCTATCCGACCTGCGAGGTTCTGATGGGAACCAGCACCGCCGGAATTGCACACGCGGCCATTGCTGCACAGCTGATGGGGCTGCCGATGGGCTACGTCCGGGGCAGCGCCAAGGACCATGGCCGCAACAACCGCATTGAAGGCCGGTTGGAAGCCGGACAGCGCGTCGTCGTTGTGGAAGACCTGATTTCCACGGGCGGCAGCGTCATTGAGGTTGTGGACGCCCTGCGTGAAGCCGGAGCGGATGTCCTCGGTGTGGTCAGTATCTTTACCTACAATATGCAGAAGGGCAAGGACCGCCTGAAGGAGGCCAATGTCCAGGCCGTCAGCCTGACGGATTTTGACGCTGTGACGGAGGCGGCTGCGGCCACCGGCATGATTCGCCATGAGGATATCGCACGCCTGCTGCGGTTCCGCGATAACCCGTCCGATGAAAGCTGGATCGGAGGCGCTCAATGAGAAGCGTCATTGATATTCTGGATCTGTCGGTCGAAGAGATTGAGGCGCTGCTGCAGCGCGCAGGCGACATCATTGACCACCCGGAAGCATACGCGGAGAGCTGCAAGGGCAAAAAGCTGGCAACGCTGTTCTTTGAACCCTCCACGCGCACCCGCCTCAGCTTTGAGGCGGCCATGCTGGAGCTGGGCGGCAGCGTGATCGGTTTCTCGGAAGCGTCCAGCAGCTCGGCCGCCAAGGGTGAGAGTGTTGCGGACACCGTGCGTGTCGTCAGCTGCTACGCGGATATCATTGCCATGCGCCATCCCAAGGAGGGCGCACCGCTGGTCGCATCCATGAAGGCCGGTGTTCCGGTGATCAACGCCGGTGACGGCGGCCACCATCACCCCACGCAGACGCTGACCGACCTGATGACGATTCGCCGGGAGCGCGGCTCGTTTGAAGGGCTGAACATCGGATTGTGCGGTGACCTGAAATTCGGCCGCACCGTCCATTCACTGATCAATGCGCTCTCACGGTATGACGGCGTGCGCTTCACGCTGATCTCACCGGCAGAGCTTTGCCTGCCCGACTATGTCCGCCAGGATACGCTGGAAAAGCATCAGATCGCCTACACAGAGACGCGGAGCCTGGAAGAGGTTATGCCAACGCTGGATATCCTGTATATGACGCGTGTGCAGCAGGAGCGCTTCTTCAATGAGGCCGACTACATCCGCCTGAAGGACAGCTATGTCCTGACCCCGGAAAAGCTGACCACCGCCAAGCCGGAACTGCGGATTCTGCATCCGCTGCCGCGTGTCAATGAAATCGCCTGCTCGGTCGATGATGACCCGCGTGCCTGCTATTTCAAACAGGTGCTGTACGGGAAATATATGCGCATGGCGCTGATCCTGATGCTGCTGGGCCGCTAAACAGGAGGGAGCAAATCAACATGACTGTAGATTCCATTAAAAACGGCGTGGTCATTGATCACATCGCAGCAGGTCACGGCATGATGCTGTACCGGTATCTCGATCTGGATCGCCTGACCTGTCCGGTGGCGCTCATCAAAAATGCCGTCAGCGCACAGCTCGGCAAAAAGGACATCATCAAAATTGATGGTGTGCCGGATATGAACCTGGAAATTGTCGGCTACCTGGCACCGGGCAGCACGATCAATGTCATTCGGGACGGCGCAATCATCCGGAAATGGCATCCGCCGCTTCCCGAACAGGTGACCGGCGTCATCCGCTGCAAAAACCCGCGCTGCATCACTTCAACGGAACAGGAACTGCCGCACGTCTTCCGTCTGACCGACCGGGAAAACCACGTCTATCGCTGCATCTATTGTGATACCCGCGCCAAAAATACGCTCTGAACCCCAAAAAGTCGATTCTGCACCGGACAGAAATCCGTGGCAGAATCGACTTTTTTGAATACGCTGTATCATCTGCTTGACAAAACAGACGAATTTCCTGTATAATGAACCTGTCCATCATTCATCAGAGGGGGAAACGCGTATGAAAAGAAGAAAGCGGATGCTTTTGCTGGCGCTGCTGGGCGGGCTGCTGCTGCTGGCCTCCTGCGCAACGAAGCAGGCCACGTATACCGGCGCGAACGAGACGATGCAGTCGCTGTTCGAGCTGGGACTGGTCGGAGACGGCGCACAGCTGGAAGTCCATCGGGAGCTGACCTATGCGGAAGCGACCATGCTGGCTGCACGGGCTCATGCCGATATCCACCAGGAAACCATTACAAAATCGCTCGGAAAATGGTACACCCCGTATTTGAATTACGCGAAAAAGCACGGGCTGATCGATGCAATTCCGGACAATCCGGAACGGCCTGTGCTGCGGTATGAAGCAGCTGAAATGCTGGCAGCCGTATCGGATCCGGCGGAAATCAACGACATCCGCGCCATCCCGGATACGGTCGGAGCCGCATATGATGATGCCGTGCTGAAGCTGTACCGCGCTGGCCTGACACTCGGTACAGACAGCCGCGGCAATTTCCTGCCAGGCGGCCGCCTGACGGTCGCTCAGGCGGCGGAATGGTATCTGCGCCTCTTTGGCAAACAACCGTGCCTGACGGGAACGCTGGATCGGGTGACAGAGGATGACGCCTACAATCTGGTGATCAATTCCACCTGGAATGCCGTCAAGGAAGGGCTGTCCTCCGGCTGGACACTGGACAACCGCGGCGGTGTGCCACGCAATTCGCTGACAGGCGGCTACGGCACGCTGATTGACATCTCCACCGAAGCCGGGACAGCGCTGATTCGCCATCTGAACCGCACGGAAACCGGCACCCTGGCGCTGTTTGCCCGCGTGGAAACAGACGGCGCGGACGGCGCCTATCTCGAATTCCGCAACGAAGCAGATGCTTCCGTCTGGCAGCTCATGACGATGGATGGCGCCTGGCAGTATCGACTGGCCGACGGCAGCTATGTGCGCCTGACAGACCTGACGGCGGAAAAATTTGACATCCGGGCAGAGATCGATCTCGACAATGTCCGGACGACGATCTCTGTAAATGGCGAAACGCTGGGCACCTGGCCACTGGCTGTCGAACCGGCGGACTGCAACGTCTACAACTTCCGCTTCGCCACGACAGAGGCGGGCACACCCACCCTCGTCCCGATCGCCATCCAGATTGACGCCAACTACGCACTCAATGAAACGCTGACCTACCTGACCGATGAACAACTGCCCGACTGGACATTGAACGCGGCGAAGGCGGATGCGCTGGGAGGCGTGCTGACGCTATCTGCAAACGGTGCGGCTTCCGTTTCATTTGATCCGGTTCCCGGCAAGGCCGTCGCCGAATACTGGATGTTCTACTGCCGGGACGGTGCAACGCAGTGTACAATCGAAAGCGCGGGCAACCCGATTGTGAAGATCACGTCGAGTGAAACCGGGTTTGCGCTCAACGACACACGGGTTTACGCGTGTATCTATGATCAGCTCTGGTACCGCTTCCGGCTGGAATTCGATTTTGCGGCACAAACGGTGCATCTCAAAATCAATGGCAGGGAAGTGGCCGCAGTACCCTTCGCCGCATATACGACCTCCATCGATTGCCTGACGCTTCAAAATTTGGGCAAAACAGACGCCAGTTTCGACAACTTCAAGGTCTTTCGGATGTTCGAACGCGATGACTATGTGCCGGAACCGGTGGTTCCGGACAAGCAGACCGAATATCTGGTCGGCATGAATGTCTGCTCGCTCTGGCGCAACGGTGCCCATTTCGGCTGGTCGTGCGTCTCACCCTATGAAGACCCGCAGCCGGTTCTGGGCTACTACGACGAGGGCAATCCGGAAACCGCAGACTGGGAAATCAAATACATCGTGGAACACGGCGTCGATTTTCAGGCGTTCTGCATCTACATGGACAGCACCGATGCACCGCAGCGCCCTGCAACGGAACACCTCTATGACGGCTTCATGAACGCAAAATACTCCGACCTCACGAAATTCTGCGTGATCTGGGAATGCCAAAACGCCGGAAGCCCGACCTCCATGGAGGAATGGAAAACCAATTATGTGCCGTACATGATCGAAAACTTCCTGAAGGATCCGCGCCACGTCACCATCGACAACCAGCTGCTCCTCTGCGTATTCGGAAGCGACAGGCTGGCGGCGCGTCTGGGCGGGGCCGAGCAGGTCAAGGCGGCCTTTGCCTATCTGGAGGATGAGGTCAGGAAGCTCGGCTTCGATGGTATGATTTACCTGGCGTGCAGCACCCGTTCCAGCCGGGAGCTGGCAGATATGGGCTTTGACGGCTGCTATGCATATAACTGGGGAACAGACGGCTATCAGCTGTCCTATACGCAGCAGTCGATTCTGAACAGCGCTCGACAGCAGAAGCGCGGCGTCTATACGGTTCCGACCATCAGCGTTGGCTTCAACAGCCTGCCGTGGCACGGCGTGCGCTATCCGATGATGACCATGGAAGATTATGCTGATGCGCAGAAATGGGTCAAAACCGAGTACCTGCCGACGTATGCCGAGGAAAGCTGGCAGAAGAAGCTCGTCATGCTGTCCACCTGGAACGAATACGGTGAAGGCACCTATCTCATGCCGACAACCGATGAGAAGGGCTTTGGCTATCTGGATGTCCTGCGCGAAGCGTACACCACCGCATCGGCGGATGCGGCGCTGAATGCTGTGCCGACGGCCGCACAGCGTGAGCGAATCAACCGGCTGTACCCGCAATACCTGCATCTCCTGCGCCAAAATGGCGAAGAGCATACACCGGTGGATGATTCCAGACTGGAAACCGTCCGCACAATCGACCTCCGAAACGAATCGGCGAGCCGCCTGGAAGGGATCCGGAATGCATCCCGGAACGCAGAAGGTCTGACCGGCGAGACAGAAACCAATGACGCATCCATCACGTTCAACAACATTGAGGAGCTTTTCCTACCTGACGTGCAGTACATCCGGATTCGCGCCAGGCTGAAGCCGGGAACGGTTCTGCAATTTTTTTACACCACCAATACGGACAGCGAGTGGAACGACCGCAAAAGCGCAACGTTTGCAGCAGCCGAAACCGAGGAATGGGTCGATTACTACCTCTCCACCGCTCGACTGGAACGCTTCTTTGGCAAGCTGACCGCATTCCGGCTGGATCCGGGCAAAGCGGCCGGACAGCGCTTTGCCATTCAGTCCATTGATTTTCTGAAGCTGGATCCGACGGGACAGCTGTCGGATACGATTCTTGTCGATGGCAACCCGCTGACGCTCACCATCCGTCCGATGGTGAAGTCCGACGGCGAATGCTATGTGGCGTTCGAGCCCGCAGCCGGTCTGGATTTCGCGATGGGCTGCTACCATGAATGGGACGCGGACGCACAGCGCCTGACGCTGTCCACCGTCCGCCACACGCTGACGTGCCGGGTTGGCTCCGATACCTATGAACTGGACGGCGCGGAGAAAACGTGGTCATCTCCGCTGGAATCGGTCAGGGGACTGCCGCTGCTGCCGATTGAGCAGCTCTGCCGGGAGCTGGAGCTGTCGTATGCGCTGAACGGCGACACCGTTTGCATTCAAACGGACGCGTTTGCATATTATGAAGCGCTGAATCGCGAAACCGTGCCCGGCCAATGGGAGTTTGAAACGATGCTCGACACGGAGGGCTGGAACTCCTACAATATGTCGCTTACGGTGCGGGACGGATATCTGGCCTGCAGGACTACCACAAATGATCGCGACCCCATCCTCTCATACGGTGAAACGCTGAACCTGTCTGCCACGGCCTTTGCGGGCTTTGAATGTCGCGTGCGCTATCAATACAGCGGCACGGCGCAGTCGATCACGGTCTATTTCACAACAGACGCGGATGGCAACATGGACGAAACGAAGACGATTCACATACCGCTGAAGAACAGCGATTCCGGTGGGGAGTGGGAAACGTATCAGATCGACCTGACACAGCTGCCACAGTGGAACGGCGTGATTCGCGAACTCCGCTTCGACCCGTTCAATGCGGAAGGACAGATGGAGATCGACTATCTCCGCTTTATCCCGAAAGAATAACCCTGACCGCACAAAAAAACCGACCGGTTACCGGTCGGTTTTTTGTGTCCATTCTGGAAAAACGGTGTGCGCTCAGGAAACGGTGTTCCCGGCGGCTTCGCAGGCCAACGCTTCCACCTCGCTCAACGACAGACTTTCGCCGCGCCGGGAAGCATCCAGACCGCAACGGCGCATGGCGTCGCAGACGTCCGGCATCGATTTCAGACAGTTGGCCAGCGTCTTGCGGCGCATGGCGAAAATCGCAGTGGCAATGGCCGAAAAACGCGCTTCTGCCGCATCAAACAGCGGCTCGCGCGGGACAAACTGCAAAACCGTGCTGTCCACCTTGGGCTGCGGATAAAAGCAGGAACGCGGAACGGAGCACACGGAGGTCACATCGGCATAATGGTGAACGAGCAGGGAAAAGAGACACCAGTTCTGGGAGCCGGGCGCACACAGCAGCTTGGCCGCCGCCTCCCGCTGAATCATCACCGTGACACGCTCAAAGAGGCGGGACTCCAAAAGACGGAGAATGGCTTTTGTTGTAATATAATAGGGCAGGTTGGCCGCCGCCACGCGCCTTATCTGCGGGAACTCCGCAAGGAGCGATGCGTAGTCTGCCTGCAAGGCGTCCCCGTGTACCAGCCGGACATTTTCTGCGTCGGCCAACGTTTTGTGCAGCACCGGAAACAGTGCGTCATCCAGCTCCAGAGCAACCACCTGCCCGGCGCGTTCCGCCAGCGCACCGGTGAGCGCGCCAAAGCCCGGGCCGATTTCCAGAACAACGGTATCCGAATCCAGCCCGGCCTGTCCGGCGATCGTTTCGATCACGTTCGGAGCGACCAGAAAATTCTGTCCGAGACTTTTTGAAAACTGAAAGCCGAATTCGGCGCACAGCGATTGAACCCGTTCGACGGTGCAGGGTTGCATGGTCATCCATCCTTCTTGCAGCGGTGTGATACCTGTATATTATACCATAGTCCGAACGGAAAAACAGCGGACAGAACCGCCAAAGACGGAGAAATCTGCCAGGGTCGCTTGTTTTCGCCCGGACAGTGTGCTATAATAAGAGCAGACAAACTGAGTTACAGGAGAGGAGCTTTTTTATGGCACTTACATATCGTGAACAGGCCTACAAAACCTTTGGCCGTGTCCTTGCAATTGAAAATGGCGACATGGAACTGTATGTCACGCTGGATGTCGGCCCGCGGATTATCCGCTATGCGCTGCCCGGCGGCGAAAACTTCATGTTTGAAGACGTCAATGCGGAAATCGTGGAGCAGAGCGCTGCCTTCGATTCCCATTTTTATCCGGGCGCATACTGGCGCACATACGGCGGCCATCGCATCTGGCTCACGCCGGAAGCCAAACCCGACACCTATTACCCGGACAATGACCCCTGCACCTATACCGTCAACGGCAACGTGATCACGGTGACGCCGCCTGCACAGAAGGCCTCTCAGGTGGCAGAACGGCTGGTTCTGACTGTGCCGGAATCCGGAACGAGCGTCGTTGTCCGCGCAGAAGCAACCAACCTGGCCGACCACCCGCAGACCTTCGGCGTGTGGCAGATTTCGGTCATGTGCCCGAACGGCCTGGCGGTTGTCCCGCAGACCCTGCGGGATACGGGGCTGCTGCATAATCGCCGGATGTCGCTCTGGCCGTACTGCGAAATGAACGATGCACGGGTTTACTGGGGCAAAACGCTGTTCACACTGCGTCAGGATCCGAGCGCAGACCGCCCGTTCAAGGTCGGCACCTCCAACGAACGCGGCTTCGCAGCCTACCTCTGCCACAACGCCATGTTCGTCAAACGCCTGCCGTTCTACGCCGACGTCCCCTACCCGGATGACGGCTGCAACTTCGAAACCTACACCAACCCGCAGATTCTTGAGCTGGAAAGCCTTGGCAAGCTGGCACCGGTCGCACCGGGCGATACCGTCAGCTCGGAGGAGATCTGGTCGCTGACGCCGAATGTCACAGCGCCGGACGCCTCGGACGAAGCTGCGCTGGCCGCCCTGCTGGACGATTATATCGAGTAACGCCCAGACGCCGCGATTTTGTCGGCAAATGGGGCAATCGGCAAATATTTACGGTTTGTTATTGATTTTGCCTGTGCAATGTGTTATAATAAAACTGCAAAAACAAAGGTTCCGTCAGCTCCGGCAACGCCCGGCATTACAGTAAAAGGAGAGGTTCCTATGATTAAATGCATCGTCGGCCTGAAAGGCTCCGGCAAAACCAAACAGCTGATTCAAATGGTCAATGAGACTGTCCAAAAAGAGCACGGCAGCGTGATCTGCATTGAACAGTCGCAAAAACTGACATACGATATTAACCATCATTGCCGCCTGATCGATACGGTCGACTACGCGATCTCCGGCTTTGAAGGATTTTATGGCTTCATCTGCGGTCTGTTTGCACAGAACTACGATATCAGCACCATCTTTGTAGACAGTCTCTATAAAATTACCGGTAGCAGTGACCCGGAAGATGCAAAGACGTTCTTCGAAAAGCTGGATATCTTTGCCAAGAAAAACAACATCAACTTCATCATTACCATCAGCGCCGAAGCGGATGAGCTCCCGGAAATCGCAAAACTGTACCTGTAACATCTCGAAAGTGAGGAAACATACTTATGGCTGAACAGGCGAATACCATTCGCATCACACAAACCGCTGCAACCCTCGCAGCGATGCTGGGCATCCCCGCACCCGCCGGTGCCGATGAACCGGAACAGATTATCCTCCACAAAGCGGAAAAAATCTGGAACGGCCAGAAAGCAGAGCGTCTGCTGATCTACAACCCGGACGCCGTTGGCCTCTGGCTCTACCAGAAATATACGGCTCGTTTCGATCTCGTACTGCAGAATGCACAGCTCGATCTGCCGGTCAGAAGCGTTATGCCGTCGGTGACGCCGGTCAACTTCGCTTCCATGTACTCCGGCGTGACCCCGGATGTCCACGGTATCCAGGCCTATGTCAGACCGGTTCTGCGTGTTGAAACGCTGTACGATACCATGCTCGCCGCCGGCAAGCGCCCGGCCATCGTCTCCACGAAAAACGACAGCATCTCGCTGATCTTCCTGGAACGCAACATGGACTACTACATCTACGATACGCCGGATGAGGTCAATGCAAAGGCGATCGAGCTGATGAAAGAAGACAAATACGACCTGATCACCGTTTACAACGGCAACTATGACGGCACCATGCACAAGTTCGGCCCGGAATCGCCGGAAGCGCTGGCCGCTCTGGATCACAACGCAAAGGCATACGCCACGCTGTGCGGCGTCGCCAACGAAGCATGGGCGAAGTATCGCTTTGCAACGGCCTACCTGCCGGATCACGGCTGCCACGAAATCGATGGCAACTGCGGCAGCCACGGTCTGGATATGCCGGAAGACATGAATATCATTCATTTCTACGACTTCCACAATCCGGCCAACGCCTGAAGCACCCTCTGAATCAAAAACGGACTGCCTGTACAAGGCAGTCCGTTTTTTTTGATATCATGCATGGAAAACATACGCATCCAGCCGTCTGAAGGCTTCCTGCACCCGGGACAGAGGCAGAGCCAGGTTCATGCGAATGCTGGTGGGGTGGAAAAAGCTCCTGCCATCCTGCCACAGCACGCCGACCCTGAAACCGGCCTGCATCAATTCATCCATCGTCTTACCGTGCGCTTTCAGCCAACCGTCGCAGTCGATAAAGAGCATATAGGTGCCCTGTGGCCTGCTGACCTCGATCCCTTCAAAATGGGTGCGGATGTACTCGACGGCAAAATCGATATTCCCCCTGATGACCTCGTTGAGCTCGTCCAACCACACCATTCCCTCCGGCTTGTAGGCACCGATGAGAGCGTACATGGACAGCAGATTCATGTTGTTGTAGTGGCTCAAAGAGGATTCCTTGTCCAGCTGTTCCCGCAGCCTGTCGTCAAAAACAATGTGGTAGGAGCCCACCAGCCCGGCCAGATTGAACGTCTTGGACGGGGCGAAAAAGCTCACAGTCCGCCTGCGTGCAACCTCGCCCAACGTCAGAGGGCTGATGTATTCCACGCCGGGACGAATCAGATCCGACCAGATTTCATCGTCAATCACGTACACATCGTACTTTTCGCACAGCTCATAGACCTTTTCCAGCTCACTGCGTTCCCATACGCGGCCGCAGGGGTTGTGCGGGCTGCAAAAAATCATGGCATGAATGTGATGCTTTTGGATTTTCTGCTCCATGTCCTCAAAGTCCATGCGCCAGATGTTGTCCGCATCCCTGGTCAAATGGCTGTGAACGGCGTGATAGCCGTTGCTCTTCAGAACCGAGGTGAACCCTATATAGGTCGGCGAATGAATCAGCACGTGATCTCCGCGGGAGCAAAGGACGTTCAGCGCGGACACGACGCCGCCCAACACGCCGTTTTCATACCCGATGTGCCTGGCTTCCAGCCCCTCAAAGCCGTGACGGCGCGTCTGCCAGTTGATGATGGCCTGTGTGTACTCCTCGCGGGGCTCAAAATACCCGAAGCAGGGGTGCTGCGTCCGGCGAATGATCTCCTCCTGTACCGTCGGAACGACGGCAAAGTTCATATCTGCAACCCACATGGGAATCTGGTCAAAGCCGTCTTTCAGAGGCGGCAGGTTCAAAAAGGTGGGCTCCACAGCAATGGAATCCCGGCCATGGCGGTCGATGATGGAAGTGAAGTCATAGGTCATGGGTTGTTGTTCCTTTCATTTGAGAATCGCGCTCCTGTCAACCAGAACAATGTCGGAAACAGCCGTGTGGAGGAATGGCCGCAAACAGACCGCGTTATGCGGCATCGACAAGCGGCTCATTCTCTTTGGGCAGACGACGCCGCGCAAAGAAAAAGCAGACCGCATGGACAAACGTTGTAATCAACCACGATACCGGGTAGGAGAGGAACAGCATCGTCAGCGTCGGATGGGCGGCGTAAATGGTGTAGAGCCAGAGAATGCGAAGACCGCATGCACCGGCCAGCGACACAATCATTGGCAGGACCGAATAGCCGATGCCGCGCATCATCCCGGTCAGGACTTCCATCAGACCGCAGAGAAAATAGGTCAGCATGATGACGTCCATCCGGAACACGCCGAAGTCCACAACCCGCGGGTCATCGGTGTAGAGGTAGAGCAGCGGCCGCTTCAACAGCATGGCTGCGGCACCCATGAGCAGCCCCACACAGGATACCAGCAGCGCACAGGAAGTGAGCACCCGGTTGATACGCCGATACTGCTTTGCGCCGAGATTCTGACTGGTAAAGCTGAGAGCTGCCTGATAAACGGCGTTCATGGAGATATAGATGAACCCCTCAATATTTGAGGCCGCCGTGCTTCCGGCCATGGCCAGGGAGTCATAGGAGTTGATGGAGGACTGAATCAGGACGTTGGAAATGGAGAAGATGCAGCCCTGCAGCCCGGCGGGGAGGCCGACCTGCGCGATCTTGAGAACGGCATCGCGATGAATGCCCAGATAGTGCAGCGACAGCTTGCAGGGGCCGTCCATCCGGAACAGGCAGAGCAGGACGAGAATGGCAGACAGCACCTGTGACACCACGGTGGCCAGTGCGACGCCGTCCACATCCATGCCGCAGCCGATGACGAAAAACAGGTTCAAAGCGACGTTCAAAGCGCCGGCAATGAGCAGAAAATAGAGCGGGCGGCGCGTATCGCCGATCGAGCGGAGGATGGCTGCACCGAAGTTGTAGAGCATATTGGCCGGCATTCCAAAGAAAATGATGCGCATATAAAGCTCCGCCATATCAATGACGTCGGCCGGTGTGTCCATCCACTCCAGCAGCGGACGAGCCACCAGCAGACCGATGCCAACGAGCAGCACACCGCTGATGAAGGCGACAGTGATGGCCGTGTGGACGGACTGACGCAGCTTTTCACGGTCACCGGCACCATACAGCTTGGCAACGAGGACATTGGCACCGGTCGCAAGCCCGGTAAACAGACCGACGAGCAGGTTGGTCACCGAACCGGTGGCACCGACGGCGGCGAGTGCCTGATCGGCGACATCCCCGGCAAATTTGCCGACGACAATCAGGTCGGCTGCATTGAACAGCAGCTGCAAAATGCCGGAGAGAATCAACGGCAGGGAAAACAGCAGCACCTTACCGGCCAACGGCCCCCGGCACATATCAATCTCATAATTGCGTTTCAGCATGATGATACCCATCCTTGTTTTCTGTCGAATTTCAGCGCAACTTGTATGATACCATAGCGGTTCGGAATTGTCAAGCGCCGAACCCGGCAAAACATATCAAAAAAGCTCCTCCGGTGCAGCCTGCACCAGAGGAGCTTCTGAGGAAACAAAAATGCTGTGCCCTGAGCTTAGTCGTTGTTCTTCTGACGGGAGAGGAGCAGGTTGGCCAGAATGCCGAGAATCAGCGCGCAGGCGATGGAGGTCAGCTTGATCTGACCGAACGTCAGGCACATATTGCCGATACCGGTGATGAGAATGATGGAAACGACGAAGAGGTTGCGGTTTTCATTCAGATCAACGGTCTGGATCATCTTCAGACCGGAAACGGCGATGAAGCCATACAGTGAGATGCAGACGCCGCCCATCACGCAGGACGGAATCGTAGCCAGGAAGGTGACAAACGGTGCAACAAAGGATGCAACAATCGCCAGAACCGCAGTGAGGAGAATGGTGACGATGGAGGCGTTCCCGGAAATTGCGACACAGCCGACGGATTCGCCGTAGGTGGTGTTGGGGCAGCCGCCGAAGAATGCACCGACCATGGAACCGACACCGTCACCCAGCAGCGTGTTGGAGAGGCCGGGATCCTTGAGCAGGTCGTGCTCAATGATGGAGGAGAGGTTCTTATGGTCTGCAATGTGCTCTGCGAAGACGACGAAGGCAACCGGAATGTATGCGACAGCCAGTGTGCCGATGTAGGCCGGTGTGAGGCTATTAAAGCCCTTGAACGCTTCAACAAAGGTGAAGTCCGGCACCCACTGCATATTGGAGAACTTGGAGAAATCAATGATCTTCAGCGTGTCGATGTTGGCGGAGTTGCCGATCACGGTGAAGATGGCGGCCAGCGCATAGCCGGAGGCAATGCCGATGATGAAGGGAATCATCTTGGTCATTTTCTTGCCGTAGACCGAGCAGAGCATGACAACAGCCAGCGTCACGAGGGCGCAGAGCAGGCAGATCAGACCCTTGCCGCTCATCAGATAGGTGGAGTTGGCGCTGTCGTATTCGACGGCACCGACGCTGCCGCCGACAGCATCCTTGACCGCATTGGCGGCGAGGGACAGACCGATGATGGAAACGGTCGGCCCAATGACGACGGCGGGCATCAGCTTGTCAATCCAGGCGACACCGGCAAACTTGACAACGAGTGCAATGACGACATAGACGAGTCCGGCAAAGATGGCACCGATGATCAGACCGAGGTAGCCGACCTGAACCGATGCAGCGCCGCCGAAGGCCGCGAACATGGAACCGATGAATGCGAAGGAGGAACCAAGGAAGACCGGGCTCTTGAAGCGGGTGAAAAGCAGGTAAACGACGGTGCCGACACCGGCGCCGAACAGCGCGGCGGAGCTGGACATGCCATTGCCGACAATGGCGGGAACTGCGATGGTGGCTGCGAGGATGGCGAGCAGCTGCTGAATGGCAAATGCAAACAGCTGTCCAAACTTGGGTTTGTCTGTAACGCCATAAGTGAGTTTCATGATCTTACCTCCATAAAATATATCAATATAAATTGTGCGCAGAAGAATTACTTTTCGAAGAGCTCCACGCCAGTCGCCCCGTCGTATTCGTCAACGAGCACAGAGATCACCTCATTGTGCGCGCTGGGAATATTTTTGCCGACGTAGTCGGGGCGAATCGGCAGCTCCCGATGGCCGCGGTCAATCAGTACCGCCAGCTGAACCTGAGCGGGACGTCCGCCGGTGAAAACGGCATCCATGGCCGCCCGCGCCGTTCGCCCGGTATAAATGACATCGTCAACCAGAATGATGGTTTGCCCGGTGACGTCAAAGGAAATGTTGCTGCCGAGCAGAGCGGGGGAGGACTGCGTTTGCTCCAGATCATCCCGATACAGCGTGATGTCCAACGAACCGAGCGGAGGCACCGTGCCGCAGATGGCCGCCATATTTTCGGCAATTTGCCCGGCCAACGGCACGCCGCGGCGGTGAATGCCGATGAGACAGAGGTTGTCGGCTCCATGGTTGCGCTCGACAATCTGATGCGACATCCGCTTCAGCATTCGACGAACGTCATCACCGGTGAACAGGTCTGCTTTTTTGATCATTTTCCACCTCAGTTCCTGAAAAACGCATAAAAAAAACGCCGAAATCATTCGGCACAGAAATACACCTGCTGTCAGCAAAGACAATCGGCCACACCGGGAGAACTCCTCCGGACATGAAACGGCAATTGCAATACCTTACGGGTCTCTCTGTACCACGCTTAAAAGTATCCTGCAATATGATACCGTCCCGGACAAATTTTGTCAATCGGCAGATTGCACAACTTTTCGACAAATTCCGACAAAATCATCGCCAAACCCCGTAACATCATCGCAGCGGACGAAATTGATCTCCAACTGTCACAAATCTGCGACACCTGATGCTAAATCTCAAAAAAGATCCAAAAAGACCTTGAAAAATACTGGCTGTCGGATTACAATAAAGTTGTCTCGTGTACCACTGCGAGAGAAAACAGGTTCCTACGATCAGGTAGAACACCTCGAAGTGCTGCCCCTCAGTTTGATCAACTTGATCGACTGAGGGGCCGCTTCGTATCCGGAAAAAGGGGCGTCTGCACATGGCAAATTTTCATTATACACTCGGACTGGATATCGGTATCGCGTCTGTCGGCTGGGCAGTCCTGCGAAACAACCTCGATGGGGAGCCGGAACGAATAGATGATCCTGGCGTCCGGGTTTTCGAAAGGGCAGAAAATGAGCAGGACGGCTCCAGCCTGGCTCTGCCACGCAGAGAAGCCAGAGGCACGCGCCGGAGATTGCGGAGACACCGGCACCGTCCGGAGCGGATTCGTTATCTGCTGGAGCAGTGCGGTGTGATGAGCATGGAGGAGATCGAAAAGCTCTATCAGCAGCCGGGCGGCTTTCGCATTTCACCCTGTCAGCTCCGGGCGGAAGCTCTGGATCGTCCGCTTTCCAAAGAAGAAGCCGTGCGCGTGCTGATTCACCTGGCACAGCGCCGGGGATATTGCTCCAACAGCACATCGGAAGCAGCCAGGCATGCAAAGGAAACGGGAAAGGTCAAAACGGCGATTCAGGAAAACCGCGACTGCATGAAGGAAAACGGATATCGAACCATCGGTGAAATGATGTTCAGGGATCTGCGATTCTGGATGGTCAACATGGACGGCACACTGGTTCACCGCACCCACAATTCACCGGGACAGTACGATTTCACCGTTGAACGGTCAGCCATCCTGGAAGAAATCCGACAGATTTTTGCCGCACAGCGTCACCGGAGGACAGTGAGATGGAATACAGGAACATTGTCCTTTCCCGCCTGGCCAGACTGTCCGTCCGACAGCAGCAGCTGGTGATCGAACAGGAGGAAACCTGCACGGTACCGATCGAGGATCTGTCATCGGTGCTCATCGAACCGTTCCCCCAATTGTGGATCTGTATGTGGCGCAGAATGTTTCCAAACCGGACAGCGGTCTGTCGCAAACGCAGAAAATCGAGCTGTTTCATCTCACCAATGTGCTGGTCAAACAGGCAGGCAAGCAGTTCCGCGTCATGCTGTCGATGGGACGAACCTGTACGGCACTGGCCAACAGCATCACGGAGCAGAAAATGCTGTTGGAGCTGCCGGAGCTGCTGCCGCTGGAACAGCACCGATATGAATAGACTGATGCGGATTCTGGTGATGTTTGACCTGCCGGTTCGAACGAAGGAAGCGCGCCGAAACGCCACGAAGTTCCGAAACTTTCTGCTCAAGGACGGATACCATATGGTACAGTATTCGGTGTATGCGCGAGTCTGCAACGGCAGGGATTCGGTCGAAACCCATAAAAAACGGGTACAGTCGGTTCTGCCGCCGAAGGGCTCGGTCAGAATGCTGGTGGTCACGGAAAAACAGTATCAGGCCATCGAGCTGCTGGTCGGCCAGCCAACGTTCTATGATCGGCCGCAGCAGGCCGAACAGCTGATGATTTTTTAGAAAAAAATAAGGAACGGCTTCCGAAGAAACCGTTCCTTATTTTTGCGCGAATTGCCCGATTGTAAAAGCAAAACGGGACAATTCGCGACTTTTTTGCGTTCTCCGTTTTCAAACGATTATACCATTGCGAGGGAAAACAGGGAACTACGACCAAAGCCAATCACACCATGTAACACGTCAAATGATACCACTGCGCGAAGAAAAAAGCAATAGCATCTTGCCTTCGTGCTGACATTCACCGGCGGGTGACGGGCAGTTCCCAGATGACGAGCTGGCGGTAATAAAGTGCGAGGCCGATGGCACCGGCGATCAGCTCAGAGGCCGGGAAAGCAATCCAGACGTAGTTCAGTCCGATGCGGGAGCAGACCCAGAAAATCGGAATCAGCAGGAAAATCTGCCGGGTCAGGGAGAGCATCAGGCTGGTCAGCCCGTTGCCGATCGCCTGAAAGAAAACCGGCATCAACAGAGAGAAAACCGCGCCCAAAAAGCTGGAACCGATGATCGGGAAAGCGACCTTCCCGATTTTTACGACCTGATCCGATTTGGAAAAGAGCCGCAGCAGCTGCTCCGGCAGGAGCGTGAAGCAGAGAATGCCGACCAGCATAAACGCCAGAGAAATCAAAAATGCGTGGCGCATCGTATCCCGGCAGCGCGCATAATTCCTCCGAGCGTGATTGAAGCTCAGAACCGGGACAATGCACGTCTGAAGCCCAAACAGGGGGATAAAGAAGAAGCTCTGCGCCTTGTAGTACAGCCCAAGCACCGTGACGGCAGCATCCGAAAATCCGGCAAGAATCACATTCAGGACAACGATATAGACCACATACAGCATCTGCATGGCGATCGACGAGTATCCATAATGATAAATGCGGGCAGCCAGCTGGCGCATGGCGGCAACGGACGGCGGGCGGCGGAATGCCGTGACGCCGACAATCGCAGCGGAAACCCACTGCCCCAGCACGGTGGCATAGGCTGCACCGGCAATGCCGAGCTCGGGAAACGGGCCGATGCCAAAAATCAACAGCCAGTCAAAGAGAATGTTGATCAGTGCGCCGATGATCTGCGCGAGCATGGGCAGGCGCATATTGCCGCGAGCCTGATGCACCTTCGTCCAGCAGCCCTCCAGAAACGTTCCGAGACTGCCGACACAGACGATGGTGCCGTAGGTCACGGCGTCCTCAATGGCGGTGGAACCGGCCATGGCCGACATACGGACGTAGGGACGGATGATCAAAACGGAAAGCCCGGCGAAAACCGCCCACATCAGACACGCCAGAACCATTCCGGTGCCCGCGGCCGCATCGGCACGGTGCGGATTCTGCTGCGCGTATTTGCGCGCCATGTAGGTGTTGACGCCTACGCCGGTGCCGACTGCCAGCGCAATGATCGCCAGCTGTAGCGGATAGATCACCGTGACGGCTGTCAACGCGTCATCCGAATAGCGGCCGACGAAAAAGCTGTCAACAATATTGTACAGAGCCTGAATCAACTGCCCCAGCATGACCGGTGGAGCAATCCTCCAGAGAATCTTCCCGATTCGCTCCGAACCGAAAAGCTCATATTGCGCAGTGCGCGTTTCCAAGGCGAATCCCTTCTTTTTCACACAATGGCCAACCCGGACGGGTCAGAATCAGTATTTTGCACAGCTTTCGACATTCAGGACAAACACGACAATCCCACCGGTCTGCACCTTCACGGGCATCGGCGGCAGTCCAGCCATACCGGAGGAGGACAGGAAGGTCGTCTCCATGCGCTCTCCTGCATGGTCCTTCAAAATGCCAAGTGCGTCATTCAGGCGCTCTGCCGCCAGACCGATCATCAGCGTGACGCTTTTCTTCTGCAGAAAACCGCCGGTCGATGAGAGCAATGTTGCGTAAAAACCGCGATCATTCAGCGCGTGAACGACTTCGGATGCATCACTGCCGGATAAAATTGCCAGAATCATTTTCTCACATGTCATTTCCATAGCCAAACCTCCTGTAATTCAATCCTGATAGACAAACGGATGAAACGATATCCGAATGATAAAATTATTATACAATACACGAACAGAATGTTCAACCAAACCTTGGATAATTTTTGATGAATTTTTTTAGCAAAGCGTGAAAAAAAGATTCCGCAGGGACGGCAGTCCGTGCGGAATCGAAGGTTACAGCAGAGGGGTATCCGTGAGCGTGACGACAGGCTTGTCCATTGCATCCGATTCGAACACAAGGATTTCGTTGTCGCCGGTATGCAGGAACGGAGCGGGGAGATAGAGCGTTTTCTGCGGGCCTGCTTCATTAAAATAACGGCCGAGGTTCTGCCCATTGACCACGACAAAGCCCTTGCGGAAGCCGTCCAGCCGGACAAACGTGTCCTGCGGCGCATCGTCAATGGTGAAATGCCCGCGCAAAAACTGCGGCTGATGGCCGACATCGTGGTAAGGCGCGAAGACGAGCGCGGAGAAATCGTCCATTTCCATCGGCGTCATGTCCCAGCCAAAATGGAACCGCTGGCCGAGGCGGACACGGTGGAGCCCCTTATGATCGGCAAAGTGCGGCCCATAGTTGACGCGCCCCATGTTTTCCACGAGAATGTCGATGCGTGCAGTTTCACCTTTTTTCAGCGACAGCTCCGGCTGATCCTCCTGATGTGGCGGGTTCACCGTCCCGCGGAATTCGCCGTCAATAAAAATCAGGGCGCGGTCGTGCAGCCCCTCCAGAATGAGCGGCAGCGGTTCGATGGGGCCGCGCACAACGGTGGAATAGAGGAGATAGCCGAGGCTCTGGCCGAGCGCTTCCATGTAGACCGGAGCCGGGCGGTGAACGGTCTGACCGAGGTGCTGCACCTGCTCGAAGAGCAGCGCCTGCTCCGTCAGGGTGACGTCGCCATAGGCTTTCTTCAGGGATTCCTGTGCCGTCAGCGGCGGAACCGGATGAAAATGCGTCTGAATCAGCTCACGAATCGCATAGTAGGCCGGTGTGCGGTCACCGGCTTCCGAAAGCGGCGCACAGTAGTCGTAGCTGGTGACGGTCGGCTGATAAAACTGGCTGTAGTTGGCACCGTTCCAGAAGCCGAAGTTGGTGCCGCCGTGGAACATATAGAAGTTGACCGAGGCGTGTGCATCCGCGATCTCCAGAAACTGCGCTGAAATTTCCTCGGCGGAGCGGGTGTGGTGCTCCTCAAACCAGTGATCAAACCAGCCGCACCAGAATTCGCCACACATGGTGGGCTGGCCGGGGCGGAAGGCGTTCAGAGCGGCAAACTCCGAGCGGACGCGGGAGCCGAAGTTGGCGACACAGACGAAATCGTCCAGCGTTCCGCCGCTCAGCATCCAGCTGCAGGTTCCGTCTGCGGTGTACAGCAGACAGTTGACATCGAATTCGTGGTACATCTGGACGATGGCGCGCAGGTAATCCGAATCATCTCCGAAGCTGCCGTATTCGTTTTCGATCTGACACATGATGATGTTGCCGCCGTTGCCCGCAAAATGCGGACGCAGCCGCCGGAACAGCTCTGCAAAATAGTGCCGAACCTTTTCCAAATACAGCGGGTCGCTGCAGCGCAGCTGAATGCGGTCATCGGAGAGCAGCCATGCGGGCAGACCGCCGCATTCCCACTCCGCACAGACGTAGGGCCCCGGACGAAGAATGACGTTCAAGCCGAGCGAAGCGGCCGTCTCCACATAAGCCTCAATGTCGCAGATGCCGTCAAAGCAGAAAACGCCCTCCCTGGGCTCGTGCAGATTCCAGAAGGTGTAGGTTTCCACCGTGTTGAAGCCGCATTCCTTGAGCTTCAGCATCCGGTCGTACCAGTATGCGCGGGGAATGCGGGGGTAGTGCATGGCACCGGATAAAATGGTGTACGGCTGGCCGTCCAGCAAAAAGTCGTGGCCGTCATAAGTCAGAATGGGCATCTGCAATCCGCTCCTTATTCGATGAACTGTCGTTTGTGACAAAAGATCGTGCAATCAGTATAGCATAAATTCACGACGTTTGCAAGCGAAAGATCGAGCAGAAACCGTCGATGCAGCGGAAGCGCCGATGAACTGGACACCTCTCTTGTTTTTGTCCCGGAAACCGGACACCTCGTTTGAGAAAACTGCCGAATTTGCGGCTCTGCCCTTGACAGTTGGGCTGACTTCCGATATAATATATAAAATATACTCTCTTACAGGGTGCTTCCAATACTGCATTGAAGGAGTGGTCTGCTTTGGTTCATACCGATTTTTCCCATAAGTTCGCAAAAGATGGAATCACGTTTGATGATGTGCTGCTGATTCCGGCAGCCAGCAACGTTGTTCCGAAGGATGTAGACGTTTCAACCCACCTGACGAAGAAAATCCGTCTGAATATTCCGCTGATGAGCGCCGCAATGGATACGGTAACGGAATCCCGCATGGCCATTTCCATCGCCCGTGAAGGCGGCATTGGTATCATTCACAAAAATATGTCCATTGAGGCACAGGCCAGCGAGGTGGATCGCGTCAAGCGCTCGGAAAATGGCGTTATCACGAATCCATTCTTCCTGCCGCCGGACAAGACGCTGGCCGATGCGGATGAGCTGATGGCCAAATATCGGATTTCCGGTGTGCCGGTCTGCGAAAACAACCGCCTGGTCGGGATTATTACCAACCGCGACCTCAAATTCGAGGACGATATGTCCAAGCCGATCCGCGAAGTCATGACCAAGGAACACCTGATTACAGCGCCGGTCGGCACAACGCTGGAAGAAGCCAAAGCCATTCTGCGTCGCAACAAAATCGAAAAGCTGCCGCTGGTCGATGAAAATTTCGCACTGCGCGGCCTGATTACCATCAAGGATATCGAAAAAGCCCTGCTGTATCCGAACTCTGCAAGAGACGATGACGGCCGCCTGCTGGTCGGCGCGGCCATTGGCGATGCGCCGAACATTCTGGAGCGCGTTGATGCATTGCTGGCGGCACACGCCGACGTGCTCGTGCTCGACTCGGCACACGGCCACAACATCAACATCATCAACTGCCTGAAAAAAGTCAAACGCGCCTATCCAAACGCCCAGATCATCGCGGGCAACATCGCGACGGCGGAGGCGGCCCGCGCATTGATCGATGCAGGTGCCGACGCGGTCAAAGTCGGTATGGGTCCAGGCTCCATCTGTACCACGCGTGTGGTCGCCGGTATCGGTGTGCCGCAGATCACGGCGGTATACGATGCCGCGTGTGTCGCAACGGGCTATGGGATCCCGGTCATTGCAGACGGCGGTATCAAGTACTCCGGTGACGTTGTCAAGGCGCTGGCCGCCGGCGGTGACGTGGTCATGCTTGGCAGCCTGCTGGCAGGCTGCGAGGAGAGCCCGGGCGAAAGCGAAATCTTCCAGGGTCGTCAATTCAAGGTCTACCGTGGCATGGGCTCCATCGGCGCTATGAACTGCGGCAGCAAGGATCGTTATTTCCAGGCCAACAACAAAAAGCTGGTGCCGGAAGGCGTCGAAGGCCGTGTCCCGCACAAGGGTCCGCTCTCCGAAACCATCTATCAGCTGATCGGCGGTCTCCGCTCTGGTATGGGCTACTGCGGCGCACCGGACATCCCGTCCCTGCAGATGAATGCACAGTTCGTCCGCATCAGCAATGCCGGCCTGAAGGAAAGCCATCCGCATGATATCTTTATCACCAAGGAATCGCCAAACTATAGCATTCCGCAGTAAATCGAAAGGTCTTGTGATACTGTGAAAGTCAGTTTTTCCACCCTCGGCTGTCCCAACTGGACATTGACCGAAGTTCTTGCAGCGGCAAAGGATTTGAACTATGACGGAATCGAGCTGCGCGGTCTGGGCGAAGATATCTATCTGCCGGACGCCAAGCTGTTTACAGAGGGCTGCGGCCGCATCTGTGCGGAACTCTCCGCACGGGGTCTGATGATCTCCTGCATTTCAACCGACTGCACGCTGCAAAATCCGGATCCGGCCATCCTGGAGCAGACGCGAGCCTACATTGATTTGGCCGCCAGGCTGCATACGCCGTATATCCGCGTCCTCGGCGACACCGCGCCGGAACCGGGCGACCACGTCAACACCGAACTCGTGACAGAACGGCTGATTCAGCTGGCACCGGAAGCGGCGGCCAAGGGCGTCACGCTGCTGCTTGAGTCGAACGGCGTCTACGCCAATACGAAGCTCCTGGCAGAAACGCTGCGCCGCGTGAATCATCCGGCTGTTGCCGCGCTGTGGGATATCAACCACCCCGTCCGCTACGCCGGTGAAACGCCGGAAGAAACCTATGCGAACATCGGCTCCTATGTCCGCCACGTCCACGTCAAGGATACCGCGGTGGACGAAAACGGCCAGATCGTCTATAAAATGCTCGGCTATGGTTCGCTCCCGCTGAAGGATGCGTTTGCACTTCTGAAGCAGAACGGGTTTACCGGCTGTATCTCTCTGGAATGGACGAAGCGCTGGCACAATGAGCTGGAAGACGCCGGGATTGTCTTCTCCCATTTCATTTACGCTGTCCGCAAAATGTGGCAGTCCGCCTGACAAACAGGTACCAACACAGGCCGCTCCGGTTATCCGACCGAAGCGGCCTGTTTGTGCGCCAAAGCGGATCCGGCAGACGGGGGTGCCCCTGCGAAAGAATGCATCGAAAAACGGTTCCGGATCCTTGCCTTTCCTGCGAAAATATAGTATAATAAATTGGGTTTTGGCGCGACGCGAAAACAGAATGCGATCAAAAACGTTCCATACCAAAAAACGGCTGAATGCATTGCCGAAAAGAAGAAGCAGCGACAGGGTCGCTGAAAAGTGAGGAGATCAACATGGCAAAAGCCCGTCAAACATCCGGTGCCGACGGCCGCAGAGGTAAGCGCCTTCTGCGCTCGACAGGACTGATTCTGGCTGTCCTGATTCTGGCATCGGTGATGACCGTCCTGATGGTTGCAATGGGACTGGTTCATATCCCATTTATTGAAACGCTGCTGGAAAAGCTGCACCTCATCAACACGCGGAAGACCGGTCTCGACAACGGCGACCGGGTGTCCACGCCGACGGAAGAGCACGTCGTACTCGATCCGGAGGAGGGCGTTCTGTATTTTGACAACCAGCTCGTCGTCTATACGTTTTCCGACCTCAGCGCTCGTGCTGCCAGAGAGCTGGCCGAGCTGGTGGACGGAACGGTCGTCGGCGATATCAGCGGCTGCATCAACGTGCTGCAAATCGAGGTGGACGCCTCATCGCTGGAAGACCTGCAGGACATGGCAGACCGCCTGATGCGCGAGGACGACGTCATGTACGCGTCCTACGATTATCCGGTCGACATGACCGGAACCGAAGCGGACAGCAACCCGTGGAGCGAAAACAGCAATGCTCCCGCAGAGGATCGCGGCAATGAGAGCCATCCGGCCGGGAATGACTGGTGGGCGGAGGCAATCGGCGCCTACACGGCCTGGAGCTACAGCTCCCTGTGCGCTCCGGTTAAAGTCGGCATTCTGGACAGCGGCTTTGACAAGGCGCATGAAGACCTGGCGGGCACCGTCAGCTTCCTGCCGGATTATATCGAAAACAGCGCCAGCGATCACGGTACCCACGTCGCCGGGATCATCGGTGCGCACAACAACTCGGTCGGTATGCGCGGCATTGCCGATCAGGCATCCATGATCTGCGCCAGCTGGATGCCCCGCGAAAATGTCAGCTACCTCTCCTCCGGCGATTATCTGGAAATCTTCAAGCAGATGATCGAAAACGACGTGAAGGTGATCAACAACTCCTGGGGGGCGAAATACTATTCGGAGTCCGGCTATGCACTGGAAAAGGCCAGTGAGCTGTATCCGGACAATGATGTGAAGTTCCTGCTGGAATACTTCGTCCTGAAGCAGACCGGTGCCTATGAATCCTATGTGGATTATATGACATCGTACGCCGAGCGGACGTCCATGGACTGCCTGCTCATGATGGTTCAGCTGATGCAGAACGGACAAAAGGATTTCCTGTTTGTCCAGTCGGCGGGCAACGGCTATTATGACAACGGCCAGCCGATGGATACCTCGAAGAACGGCCATTTCTGCAGCCTCGACGAGACGACCTGGGATCGGCTGCTCGGCGGCTGGTCGGATGAACGGCTGGAGCAGCTGGAAGAGCAGGGCATCAACTACCGCGCCATCGATGACCGCATCCTCATTGTCGGCGCGATTCAAAATCAGCGCGACGAAAACGGCAACTATGCGCAGTCCTCGTTCTCCAACTACGGCGATCATGTGGACATCTGCGCACCGGGCACCGATATTTTCAGCACCTACTGGTCGGCCAATGCACAGACACCGGCCTACCGCCAGCTGAACGGGACGTCCATGGCTGCCCCCATGGTAACCGGCAGCGCCGCGCTGCTCTGGTCGCTGGAACCGGATTTGACGGTCGAGGAAGTGCGTTCGCTGCTTCTGGACAGCACAGTCACCCGGACAACGGGTCAGGCCTACCGCGTGCTGAACATCGGCAGCGCCGTCCGGATGCTGAAGCATGACCTGACATACGGCGATTATCAGTCCTCTGACCTCCCGAACGGTGTCGTGGAATGGAACGGACATTTCTACTACCTGTACGAATTTGCGGATACGGACAGCACGTTCACCTGGGATGCTGCCAGAGAATTCTGCGAAAGCAAAAACGGCTATCTGGCAACCATCACGTCCAAAGAGGAAGATGAGTTCCTCTTTGCGTACATGAAATCCCGCGGCAGAAGCAATGCCTATTTCGGCTTGAACGATGCGGAAGAAGAGGGTAACTGGGTCTGGGCCAACGGCGAAGCGCTGACGTATACCAACTGGCACAGCGGCGAACCCAATAACCAGAACCGGAACGAGGACTACGGAATGTACGATTCGAATTACGGCAACGGGACGTGGAACGACGGCGATTTCAGCGACGGCACCGCCCCGAACGATAAAGCCTTCCTCTGCGAATGGGGTGCCTATACCCGCCTCGCCGAATCGAGTGTCCATTCCGATGAACAGGATATCGTGCTGGTGCTGGACGTGTCCGGCAGTATGGATGGCAAACCGATGGAAGAAACGAAAGAGGCGGCGCAGAAATTCATCGAAACCGTCCTGCAGGGGGAGACAAAAGCCAATGTCGGCATTGTCACCTACAACAGCAATGCCCGCTGCATCTCATCCTTTGCGGATACGCCGGAAAGACAGCAGCAGGTTATCAGTGGCCTGTATGCCGGCGGCAATACCAACATCGAAGAGGGTCTGTTTGAGGCCAAGGCGATGCTGGATGCCGGAAAAGCCCGGAAAAAGATCATTGTCCTGATGAGTGACGGCGAGCCGAACCGCGGGAAAAGCGGCGATGCACTCGTGGCGTATTCGGATACCATCAAGGCGGACGACGTGACCATTTACACGCTGGGCTTCTTTGATGAGTTGGGCGACAGAAAAGCCGCAGCGCAGCAGCTGATGGAACGAATCGCCAGCAGAGGCTGCCATTACGAAGTGGAAAATGCGGAAGATCTGAGCCTGTTCTTTGAGGATATGGCCGACCAGATCAGCGGCCAGAAGTATATCTACATCCGGATTGAGGGCGCGGTGGACGTCATTGTCAGCCGGGACGGCGAATCGCTCAGCTCTGTCGAGGATGAGGAAAACCTGCGCACCGATTTCGGAACCCTGACATTTGAGGAAAACGAGACAGGGGGCACGGATGACGAGGACGAGAGCGAATCCGGCAGCATCATCGGCCTGCCCGGCGGCTCCGACACAGCCGATGACGAGGATGATCGCGTGAAGATTCTGCGCCTGAAGGAGGGCGCGGAATATCTGGTGCAGCTGATTGCCAGGGCGCGCAGCCAGCTGAGCTACACCATCGGCTTCATGAACAATGACGGCCAATACAGTGACCTGCGCCGGTTCGAGGATCTTTCCATCACGCGCAAAACGATCATTGACACCATCGCCGGGACGAGCGAGCAGATTGTCCTGCATATCGACGACGACGGCGACGGCGAATACGACCGCAAATTCAGCGCGGGCTACAACGCATACGGCGAAGAAGTCGCCATGGGTCTGACGCTGAAGCTCGACTGGGTTACCATGCTGCTGACCGGCGGAACCATCCTGGTGCTGATGCTGGGCTGCATCCTGGCTATGAAAAAGGCGAGCCGCAGAACCGTCTAAACCACACACAACCGTGAACATCTGACAAAAAAAACAGCTTCCTCCGGCCGATCAATCGGCATCGGGGGAAGCTGTTTTGCGCGGTCACCGGATCCGCTCACTTTCGGGCAATGCGGCGAAAGGCGGACAGGGAAACGTGATTGTATCGGCGAAAGAAGCGATCCATCGAATATTCGTCGGAAAAGCCGCAGAGTGCGGAGATTTCCGTCAGGGACAGCCGGGTCGCGGAGAGCATCTCCTCAATCCGCGCCAGCTTGGCACGGTTGATCGCTTCGAGCGG
This sequence comes from uncultured Oscillospiraceae bacterium, assembly GCA_964515055.1. Taxonomy (GTDB): domain Bacteria; phylum Bacillota; class Clostridia; order Oscillospirales; family QAMX01; genus QAMX01. Next base: position 48,530 of record CAZEUG010000010.1, read on the forward strand.
CGTCTTTCCAAGCTCCCTTCGGAAAATCCGACTGAGCTGCCGCTGACTCATGTTGACCTGCTCTGCCAGCTCACGGACGGTGAGGTGAATCCCGTTGCACGCCCGAATCCGCGCATCGGCCTGCTGAAAGGTGCGGTGCTGCGCCGCCTCCGCCGGGTCGGACGGATTGTCGGGATCGACGGCCTCCAGAATTTCCAGCAGGAAGCATTCGGCCAACGCCTCCACGGAACGCCGGGCGGCCGGAATCCAACGATGCTCCTGACGCATCAGCAGCGCAACCAGCTGCCGCATATTCTCGTTGGCCGGTCGGACGACTGGATGGGTGAGCTGCTGAATGCGCTGCCGGACGATATCATCCCGCGCCGTGACGGAGAAGCCCATGATAAAGCGCTTCCCGGCGGAGTCCGCGTCCGTCACCTGGTGATACCGATCCGGCGGTACGATCAGGAACGCACCTTCCTCAATCCAAATGGGCTGGTCGCCGTCGAGCGTCAGACCGATTCGCCCCTCCAATGCATATTCAATTTCCCAGAAGGTGTGCTTGGTAAAATTGGTCAGCAGGTTTTCAGTCTCGCTGTTGATCACACGCGCCCAAAACAGGCGGCACTCAAACAGCTCATTTTCAATGAACGTGTGGCTGACGTTGACGCTGTGACTGTCTGACATTCTTTTCACCTCCGCTACATTGTATCACGTCATGTCCGGTTTGGCAATGCACCAACCGGAATTTTTCGGATTTTTCCGGTGAAAATGTCCGATTCGGCGGGTTTTCGTGCGACGTTGTCCGATAAAACCCTTGCCTTTTTCCAACGATTCCTTTATAATAAATATGATCGGTTGATAAAAAACTGAAACATGACAGACGAGGTGAATCCGCATGGCATCGCTATCCACGGCTTTCCTTTCTTCGCTGCTGTTTGTGATGCTGATGCTGCCGGGCTTCCTGCTGAATCGCCGCCATCCCATCGGCCAACAGACGACGGCTGCTGCGGGTCGCATCCTTTCCGAAATCGCCATGCCCGCACTGATTCTCTCCAAGCTGCTGGAGGCGCGCACGGGCGACCTGAATGTGCAGGACGCGCTCTGCTGCCTGCTCATCCCCATCGCCGTCCTGTTCCCGCTCTACGGTGTGGCCGCTTGCCTGACACGAAGCGGCGACTGCGCACGGCATCACCGGATTGCACGGTTCTGCTCTGTTTTTCCAAACTGCGGCTTTTTCGGCGTACCGCTGGCATCTGCATTGTTTCCGGAACGCCCCATCGTCGCCGTCTATGTTTCGTTGGCCAACGTCACAGTCTCGGTGCTGTTTCTGACATTTGGCCTGCTGATGCTGTCCGGCGAAAAATCGTTTCGCCCGGGCAAAATTCTGACCAGCCCGTCCATCTGGGCAACGGCGCTCGGCCTGCTGCTGCTGACGGTCGGAAAACGGGTTGAATTCTCATTTCTACAGACCTACGCTTCTCATCTGGCTGCGCTGACAACGCCGCTTTCCATGATCGTACTCGGCGTGGAACTGTCGCAGGTGCAGTGGCGCACCTTTGTCCAACACGGCCGGGCAGTTGCGGTCGTTTCCTTTTCGAAACTGCTGGTATCCCCACTGCTGGTGCTGACGGCCATGCTGCTGCTGAAGCTTCTGCACGTGCAGCTGAGCGCAGACGCGGCGAACGCACTGCTCATCGCCTTTTCCATGGGCACAGCGGCCTCCGCACCGGCAATGGCCGAGCAGTACGGGCTGGACGGCACAACCGGCGCTGTCCTCACTCTGGCAACGACGCTTCTGTGCGTCGTCACATTCCCTGGACTCTATGGCCTGCTTGGCCTGATGGGATTTCCATTTTGACTGATCGGGAGGAATTTGTATGAAAATCGGATGCGGAACAGTCCTGTTCCGGAACTTTGACCTCAGGAGAAGCCTGGAAGCGATTCGCAGCATCGGCTTCGAGTATTTTGAAACGCAGGCGGTCGGCCCCTGGTGCCCACACGTCAATGTGGAAAAGGATGATCCCGAAGCGCTGGTTCGCCTGCAGCACGAATTCGGCTTCCGCGAAATCACCGGCCTCTGGACGCTGGACGGCAACATCATCGCGAATGACCGGGCGGTCGAATCCGTCACCCGCTCCATCGAATGGGCAGCGGCCGCGAACATCCCGGTGCTGCATTTGGGCGATGGCCATAAACCGGCGCAGATGAGCGATGAAGAGGCGTTTGCCGTGCTGGCCGACAAGATGCAGGCGATTCTGGAAGCGGCGCGGAAAAACGGCGTCACCGTTGCCATTGAACCGCACGGCACCTTCTCGCTGACGAAAAATGGCCTGCTGCGCCTGCTGACACTGGGTACGCCGGATGTGCTGGGCGTCAACTATGACGGCTGCAACATCTTCCGTTCGTCCTATGTCGAAAGCGGAAACGGCCGGTCGGGCTGGAAATGCGCCGAAGGCCGGGAGGATGAACTTGAGGTTCTGAAGGCTGTCGGCGACAGAGTGGTGCATTGCCATGCCAAGGATCTCAACGACCACGGCGAATGCGTTGCCATCGGCGATGGAATCGTTCACGTTCGCGAAATTGTGGAATACCTGAAGGCATCGGGCTATCAGGGCGTCGTATCCGTTGAAACGGAAGGCGGCGACGATTTTGACGCTGTCGTCGAGCTGGCTCGCAGGAGCTACGCATATCTGAAATCACTGATTGGGTAGGAGGAACCTGTCATGAAAAAATATCGGGCAGCCATCGTCGGCTGCGGTGTCATCGCGGACCAGTACATTGCAAACGCACAGCGGGTCTACAGCGATTACTTCGAAATCACAGCACTGACTGATCTGGATGTTCACAAAGCGGAGGCCTACGGCGAAAAGTACGGGATTGCGCTCTGCGGTCTGCCGGAGCTGGCGTATGAAAGCCGCGAGATCGACCTGATCATCAACCTGACCGTGCCGAATGCCCACGAAGAGGTGACGGTTCGCGCCCTCGAATCCGGCAAACACGTCTACACGGAAAAACCGCTGGCAACCAGCCGGGAAGGGATGCAGCACATTCTGGAAACTGCCAAACGCACCGGGCTGCGTGTTGGCTGTGCGCCGGACTCCTTCCTGAGCGCCCCCTCGCAGACGGCGAAAAAAGCGCTGGAAGAAGACTGGATCGGCGCACCGGTCGGTGCCAATGCCATCTGCGCCATGCGCGGCAATGAATACTGGCGACCGGATGCCGATTTCTTCTACCACAGGGGCGCAGGCCCGATGATGGACATGGCGCCGTATTACCTGAACCTGTTCGTCAGCCTGCTCGGCAGCGTCGATGCCGTTTCCACCATGTCCAAAATCACCTGGCCGGAACGCACGATCAAGGTCGCCCCGCGCCGCGGCGAAAAGATTCAGGTCGAAGTGCCGACCTATGTCTCCACCGCCCTCCGCTTCAAAAGCGGCGTCATTGCGACGTTCGTCAACTCGTTTGACATCTGGGGCACCCAGCAGCCGTATATGGAAATCTACGGCGAAAAGGGAACAATGGTCATCCCGGATCCCAACCGCTACTCCGGCGAAGTCCTCGTGCGCCGATTCTCCGACCACACCTGGCGTCCGCTGCCGCAGTTCGTCGAATACGCAGACTATGGCCGCGGCATCGGCATCGTCGATATGATTCGGAGCATCGAAGCCGGCGTGCCGCACCGCGCAAGCGCCGAGCTGGCGTACCATACGACAGACGTCATTCTGGCGATGGACGAAGCGGGCGAAGCGCACCGCGAGCTGACCATCACCACCAGCGCCGATCAGCCGTCCGGCCTCTGGCATACACCGGAAACCATCCTCTGGAAATAACAACACACTTCATCAAAAAAGCAGGGAAATGCGAAATTGCATTTCCCTGCTTTTGTCATTGCATTGAGGCTACAACCCCCCCGGCTTATCTGGCGAATTCCGTACACCAGCGGTAGAAAAGCACCGCCATTTCAATCCGGGTGATCTGACCATCCGGCGCCAGCACCGTGTTGCCCTCGTCATCGGCACGGCCGATCATCAGACCGGATGCGTTGACCCACTTCATGGTGTCCAGCGCCCAGATGGAAACGACGCTGCCGATGTTGACGCGTTCGAGGCCGGTGCAGTCCTGAAACGCAGAATTCCCAATCGCTGTCACCGGGTTTTCATCAATCATCGACGGAATCGTCAACACAGTG
>CAZEUG010000011.1:0-50884 GCA_964515055.1 uncultured Oscillospiraceae bacterium
ACTTGACATGAGATGGTCGGATTTACGAAGGTTGAGAATATTTTCTCCTTACACTTTCTAATGGAAACGAGGAGAGTGTTTTTGCGAAAAATCTGAAAACTTTTTTGGAGAATTTTCCTTTCCTCACTTTCCACCGGACATGAAAAGTGCGTTTGGTCCCCAATTTTTGATTTTTTCTTCCCTTTATTTCTCTTTGAAGATGGGTGGAGCGTTTTGGCGAATACATCATATTTTTATATGGAATTTCTGCCGCTCTCACTTACATAGGGAAAATGTCAACCCTCACTACCCACTGGAGGTGTGGTCTGCGTTTGAACAGAAAATCCGAAATTTTCTTTTCATAGACCCATCTGGACAGAAATCCGTGTTTTGGCCGAAATAAAAAGCAGCCATTTCCAGAAAATTTCTGTGAAATGGCTGCTCGATATTGAAAAGTTCACATCTGTGTGATATAATAATGTTATAACTTTGCAAGTCGGAGGTATAACATGATTTTCGCTGAGAAGATAAAGCAAATCCGTCAGCAGCGTTTCTTGAGTCAAGAAGCTTTTGCTAAGGAACTTGGTGTTTCGTTTGCTACAGTGAATAGATGGGAATCCGGGAAAACCAAGCCTACATATAAAACTATGAAATTAATAGACGACTATTGCCGTAGCAACAATATTGACTTCGATGTTACGAAAGAAGTCTCAGTATAAGGGGGGACATTATGAGAATTATCTCTCTCTTTAGTGGTGCTGGCGGATTGGATTTAGGATTGATTCAAGCCGGCAATACAGTTATTTGGGCCAATGACATTGATAAAGATGCCGTTGCTACATACCGAGAAAATATTGGTGACCACATCGTATGTGATGATATTAAGAATATTGATATTACCACACTCCCTGATGCCGATGTTGTTGTCGGCGGATTTCCGTGCCAGGGTTTTTCGCTTGCAAACAGAATGAGAACGCTGGAAGATGATCGCAACCAGCTTTATCGTTTTTTCTATAACACAATCAAAATCAAACAGCCCAAATTCTTTATCGCCGAAAATGTCAAAGGCATCTTGAGTCTGGGAAAAGGTGAGGCAATTAAGCAGATTGTTGCTGATTTTGAAGATGCAGGATATATTACCTCTGTAACACTTGTTAATATGGCAAATTACGGAGTTCCTCAGACTCGTCAGCGTGTGATTATCATCGGACAACGTAAGGATTTGGGCGATACTTTGATTTTCCGTTTCCCACAGCATACCCATGCCAAAAATGGGGATTTGCCTCGTTGGGTTTCCATCAAAGAGGCCATCGATCATTTCCCCGATCCGGATACAGAGAACAATGTAGTCAATCATACATACTCTGCGTACAAGGTTGAATATCGTAATTTTACCGGTCACCGCCAAACTGATCCGGATAAGCCTTCTCCGACTGTTCTTGCGAGAGGAAACGGAAAAGGCGGTGTGTGTGCAATCCCCCATTACAATGGAAAGCGGCGTCTCTCCATCAGAGAAAGTGCAAGCGTACAGACTTTTCCTGAAACATTCCATTTTGTCGGTACGATGAATTCTTGCTATAGACAAATTGGCAATGCAGTTCCCGTGAAGTTTGCAGCGCTGCTGGGCACAGAACTTATGCGTATAGAGAGAGAAGAATTAGTATGAAAGTAGTATCTTTATTTAGTGGCGCTGGTGGACTGGATCTTGGATTCAAAATGGCCGGTCATAATATTATCTGGGCAAATGACCTCTATGGCGATGCTGTTGAAACTTACCGCCACAATATTGGGAACCATGTGGTCTGCGAAGATATTGCAAAGGTCTCTGTGGATGATGTTCCAGACTGTGACATTATTATCGGAGGATTTCCCTGCCAGGGTTTCTCTGTTGCAAACACCAAACGCCATGAGGATGATGAGCGCAACGCTTTATATAAACAGCTAATCCGAATCATTGATGCCAAAAGACCGAAGTTTTTCTTGGCCGAAAATGTCAAGGGTCTGACCAATCTTGCAAAAGGAAAAGTGTTTCAGATGATTCTACAGGATTTTACTGACCTTGGTTATAAGGTAACATCTAAGGTGCTGAACGCTGCTGATTATGGTGTTCCCCAGACACGGCAGAGAGTTATCATTGTAGGTGTGCGTAATGATTTGGATTTTGCTTATGAATTCCCTGTACCTACTCATGACCGTAAGGCAGCGAATGGTTTATTGCCTTGGGTTACAGTCACACAGGCACTGGAAAACATTCCTGATCCAGATCTTCCGAATGATCTTCCCAACCATGTATACTCCAAATATAAGCTGAATTTCAACGGTTACATCGGTCACCGAGCGTTAAATCCCGATTTGCCAGCACCTACGGTCACCGCCAGAGGTGATAATCGAGGCGGCGTGGTTATTTTGCCCCATCCCAATGGGCAGCGCAGAATGTCTTGCAGAGAACTTGCTGCTATCCAAAGTTTTCCGTTGGATTTTGCGTTCAGCGGAAATAACTCTTCTGTTTACCGTCAGATTGGCAACGCTGTCCCGCCATTGTTAGGTCGTGCTGTTGCCTCCCAGTTTAATGCATATAGAGAGAGGTGACTCTATGCTGCCGAAGAATTATATTCCAGCAAAGCCCTTTCCTGATTTCAAATGGAAGTGGGCCAGCCTTCAGTGTACGGAAGGTCTCAACGACCCAGTTGTATTGCTTGGCGTTCTGTTCCGTATGAGAAAGCTGGAGTCCTCCGGTGTCAAATACAGTTCCCTGGAATTTGCAAAGGAACTGATTGAACTATCTGAGGATATCAAGGGCACAAACATCGGTGTTGATCTGGCACGTAGAACCGGTGACCGTAACCTCATTCGCAACTCTGGCCAGTATTGGCGCGCTGTTGGTTTGCTTGAGCCTGGTGATCGTTCTGGTCAGATTAGACTGACAGACTTCGGTAGAAGAGTGGCAGATCACGATGTTTCTCAGACTGAGTTTGCTGCAATTACAGTGCAGACATTCCATTTGCCCAACCCTCATGTACAAAGCACAGATGAATGTAGGCGTTGGCTTGATCATGGGATCATGCTCCATCCGCTTCGTCTCCTACTGGAAATTCTTTGTGAACTGAACAATTTGGGACAGGGCTATATTACAACTGAGGAACTAACCCGGATTGTCATTCCACTGTCCGGATCTAAAGCCGAACTGCAGGACTATGTTAATTTTATTATCTGGTTTCGATCTGGTGAAATTTCTCTGATTGGATGGCCCAACTGTTGCTTGGGTGCCAATGATATGAGAATCGCCCGTGAATACCTTCTGTTTTTGAACAATTATGGCTATGTAAACTGCTCTTTCTTGGACAACAGGCTGGCGGAGAAGTACCATCTGAACATTCTGATTCTGGAAGAAATCCAAGAACTGATCAAAACCAAGACTAAGGACGAATCTCTTTCTCAGGCACTCATTGCAATTAGAGGTACGGAAGTAGCCTCTGAAGTGGAAAGAAAGCGTGTACGGTCTTTCCAAACTACCCGCCCGAACCAAGCTGCATTCAGAAAAGAAGTCCTCAAAGCTTGCCAGCGTTGCGTGATTACCAATGTCACCATGCCAGAAATTTTGGAGGCAGCGCATATCAAGCCATTCAAATACAACGGCGAGGATACTATAGCGAATGGTTTTGCAATGCGTACCGACATTCATACCCTGTTTGATGCCGGCCATCTTCGGATTTCTGTTGATGGTGTTGTGGAACTGTCTACCAGAGCCCGTATGGACTATGGCGCAACCATTCCACCCCGGATTGTTATTCCCGATTTCATTAACAAAGATTTCTTGCGATGGCGTTGGGATAACTACAATGGTATGTAAGTATTTCTCTACATAAGGGGTCGTAATTATGGCAAAGAAAAAGAAGATTAAAAGTCCTACTCAGCTTGAGTTGGTTGAACCCACTTTTTCCGCATTGGTGGAATTGGGCGGCTCTGCTACAATAAGCGAAATATATGAGCGTGTTGTTGCAATGCTGAAGTTGCCCGACTCTGTTATCGATGAGCCGCACAAAGGAAATGCTTCCCAGCAGACAGAATTGGAGTATCAACTTGCATGGGCAAGAACACGGTTAAAAAACTACGGTGCCATCAGCAACAGCAAACGCGGTGTGTGGATGATTACTCCTGAATTTGCGGATAAAACAAGCATCTCCCGCAGTGACGTTACTGAACATATAAAAAGAACAAAGCTTGCCGGAAAAACGGATGCCGAAGCGGAAAAAATTTTGAACGATGGCAATCCAACAGATGATGGCATTGATGCTCCGGAAGAGTTGGAACCATGGAAAACCGAACTGGCGGATACGCTACATAATATGAATCCGTATGCATTTGAGCGACTTGCTATGCTTCTGCTGAGAGAGTGTGGTTTCTCCCAAGTACGGGTAACCAAGAAATCTGGTGATGGTGGCATTGACGGCACCGGAAAATTACGCATCAATGGAATTTTCAGTTTTAATGTTGCCTTTCAGTGCAAGCGCTATACCGGAAGCGTTTCTGCCGGAGATATCAGTGATTTCCGCGGATCACTGACGACCGATATTGAAAAGGGCATCTTCATTACCACAGGCACCTTCACCCGTGCTGCACGTGAAGAAGCATCCAATGCCGGAAAGCAGCAAATCGACCTGATTGATGGTACAGAATTCATCGGAAAGTTGATTGAATATCGCCTCGGTGTCACAGAGAAAACCATATATGAGGTGGATAAGGCTTTCTTTGAGAAGGTATAGAAAGGAGGAGATAAAATGTCCATTGAAGTATTAAAGTCTGCATTTGACAGCATTCTACACGGAACAGACTGGTCCCTGCAGTTGCTCCGTATTACCACATCAAAAAGGGATGGAACAAAATATGCCAGTAGACAGATTGTCTTGGATCCTGACGATCGTTTGGACACATTTGTACACGGTTTGGCAGAACGCTATCTGGGCACTGGAAAGGGTTCCTTGTCCAAGTATACATCTGTTATTGAATATGATGGAACAACCGATGGATTAACAATATACAAGCTGGATACGGGAAACCCTCTAATTTCAGAAGAATACGCAAGTTTTATAACTGCTATCGGGAATCCTGATGTTGAAGCGGATTCCATGAGTTTCAAAAGTGCGTATGTGATTAAAGGCTCAACTTTCGTATGTGATGAAGATACCCCTGTTAAATTGGTATCTATGCAAAATCCCATAACCACATTGAAACATAAATTTTCTCTTATTAGGGATAACGGAAAATTCAAAGAACTTGACAGCCAGGTTCTTTCGCTGCGTCCAACATTGGATATTGTTGTCATTGGATCCACAGTCTATTTCCTTACCATGAATGGTGAAAATCTTTTTCACATGGAGCGAGCATATAAATCTGTTTGTCAAAGCACCATAAGTACAATAGAAACGGCAGATATGATTAGTGGCTTTGAAGTTTTTAAGTCGATCTCAACCACTGGACATAACCCCCGTCGTTTTGTAGCATTCAACAACGAACGTTTTGAAGCGTTAAAAAACGCAAAAACACGAAAGACTATGGCAAAACAATTCGGGATTCCTCTTGATGCAGACGGTAAGCTTGACGCTACAGTTGACGGAGCGGCCGATCGTATTGTTAAAGTGCTTTGTAACAAAGGAATGGTAGATCCTTTCAAAAAGGCTCCGGTAGAAGTCTCTGGTGCAAAGCCTTGGTAAGGGTGATCTAATATGTCTATAATCGCTTGTCTTTGTATGTTCTTTCTTTCATTTGTTCCTTTATGGGTGTCAGTAATCGTGATGGATATCATAAGTATAGTGAGTAACAGCGAGAATCTTTATACTGAATGGATCAGCATAATTTTAATTGCTTTTCTCGGTGTTTTCTCATTGATTGTTTTACTGGTGTCATTAAATACGAGTAAGAGGGTAGGAATTCAAAAATATCGTATTATTGGTGTTAATGAAGAAAAAACAATTACTGCAGAATATCTACTCTCGTATATTTTGCCTTTGTTCGCATTTGACTTCACCGTTTGGAGCCAGATAGTCCTTTTCCTGATTTATTTTCTTACGCTTGGATATCTTTGTATTAAGCATAACCATTTGAGCGTGAACATTGTTCTTGAACTGATGCACTATCGTTTTTATCGGTGTGAGCTTGTAGACGAGAATAAAGTGTCCATTTCCAAGTGTATTATTAGTAAGGAACAACTGATTAATCATAAAAATGACATCATTTCTGTCCGGCCACTCAATAACGAATTTTCACTTGATTTGCTGGATTGGTAGACTATCTGCATAAGTATTAGTGCGTAACGATTGCCCCACAGTATGCAGATGTGAACCTACCGTTATAACTGGGTATCTTGTATCGACCATAGGGTGCAAACACAGATCGCCGCAGGCGTTGATCGCCTGCGGCATTTTTTTTGCTGTATCAAAAATCATCCTGCACCCCGTAAGCGCCGACTTTGGGCAGCCTGCAAGGGATGGCTGTTTTCCATGTAGCGATATTTGAAAAACACCCCAGCAAAAAATCAAAAATTTTCGTGAGGACTATTGAAAATTTGCTCACTATCGTGTATACTTGATATAGAACCCAAAACGCAGCAAGGGGTGATGCAGTTGGCAACGAGACGAACCAGCCTGCCGACCAAAAATCATGTGCTGGCGGTCAGCGCAAAGCTGCTGCTCGCACAGGGCTATCGCAACACAACCATCAAGGAAATCGCCGAAGCCGCGGATGTTTCGGTCAGCAGCGTGCAGAACTTTTTCGGCAACAAGGAAGGGCTTCTGACCGAGCTGACACGGATGATGTTCGCCGGACAGTTCGGCGCGGCGCGTCAGGCGGCCAAAGGGATACTGCCCCCAGTCTACATCTACGCCGCCGAAACCGCCATTCAGCTGACCATGACCGACCGGAACGAACACCTCCGCGAAATCTACACCGAGGCGTACACCCTGCCGGAAACGCTGGAAGTCATTCAACAGCACACGGCGGTCGAGCTGAAAACCATCTTCGGTGATCGGTTCCCGGACGCCGAGGAAATCGACTTCTACGAAATGGAGATTGGCTCCGCAGCCCTGATGCGCGGCTACCTGTCGCGCCCCGGCGATATGCGCTTCCCACTCCACCGGAAGATCGATCGCTTCCTGACTGCCGCCCTTCGTGTCTATCGCGTCGCGGAGGAAGAAATCCAGCAGCTACTCGCATTTGTCCACAGCCTGGCACTGGAACAGCTTGCAGATGACGTGGTACGCCAGCTGTTCGCCACCATGGAAACCTATTACCAGGAAAATGTCCTGCGCCCGACCGCATCGGCGTAGCGACAGACGTCAAAGCAGGGGAGCGCTCCCTTGCACAGGTGCAAGCTCTCTCAAAACAAAACCGTTTCCATGGGGAGACCGGGAAACAGAAAAGTGAGGAAAAACGATGAAAAAGCGGATCATATGCGCGCTGCTGGCTCTCTGCATGGTACTGAGCCTGGCTCCGTCCGTGGCGTACGCCGATCAGACCGACGTGGATATGTCGGAGATGAACGCGCTGGAAGCCATCGGATTTGATACCAGCAAACCTCCGGACGGCTTCGACGAAAATGACACCTCTAACCCCTATGGGCGCGACAGCGTCACGATGAACCCGGTCGATGAACTGCTGCTGCTGAAAGGTATAACAGATACCTCTACCTTCTCGACCACGATCCAAGCCGATCTGTATGGCCATTTTAACGGATCGATCACCACGTGGTCGGCTTTTCATCAGAACATAACAACGTCTACATCGCCCATCACAGGCAGTCTGAACCGGGAACTGTATAGGCAGCAGAAGAAGCATTTGCTCAATATCACCATCCCAGAGTATGATTATTTCCCATATAACCAATATACGCCCCGATCATCCTGGGCTGCGATGGCGGCGGCTGCGGCCAATTTCGACGGCAATCAGAGCGGACAGAAAAAGCAGTACGCGTTGGTGACGCTGGAATACGGGACAAACGATACCGGCACACCAAAAACCTATGCCCCGGTGCTGAAGCTGCAGACGGTCGATGCGCAGCACGGCGCGGCATACGACGCAAGAGGGATGACCCTGATTTCGGATTTCAGCAAACTGGGTAATTCAGACGAACACAAGAACATCCCAGGTAATCAAAGCAAAGATGTGTTCCTGCAAACGATGGAGCAGTATGACCTGCAGAACTATGTGAAGGTGGCTGCGGGCGACTTTAACGGTGATGGCCTGGACGAAATCGCCGTCTATGTGCCGGACGCCGACAACCCGCGCATCGAAGTGTACCAGTACAAAAAGACAACCGGCGCCACCGATACGTCCTATCAGAACATGCAAACGAGCTGGTCTCTCGTCTGGACGTATGCCCTGAGCAAAACCGGGAAAGGTGCAGTCGCGGATGCGGACGGCAAGGTGCCGAACATGGTCTCGCTCCTGGCGGCCGACATCAACCGCGACGGGATTGACGATCTGGCCGTCACCTACGGCTATTTTCACGGTAATATCAACAGTCCGAAAGCTGTGCAATCGATTCAGAGCCGCGCCGCTGTGCTGTACGGCTCCAGGAACAATGCCAATCTCCTGACGGCGTATGACGACTTTGCCATTCAGTCGTCTGACGGCCAGCCGATCGTCCGCGCTGCGTTTACCTATGGGCCGCTGGTCGGCGTCGATCAGGAAAGCCTGGTGCTGGGCGGCCAGTCGGCGACCGACCTGAAAAATGGTAAAGCGTATACGCGCTATGCGGCGGTCTATCAGTATGACGGCAAAGGCTTCGGCATCGTGACCGACAAGAACCTTGACCTCTTTGCAAAAAACGATGACGGCAGCTATGTCTACAGCAGCATGGAACGAACCGAGGAGAACTTCTATTCGATACCGTACAACCCCGCCAACCTGGCCGTCATTTCCAACGGCCTGACCGAAGCGGCCACGCTCTATTTCGACAGTCTGCAGCTGACGTATGCCGAAACCGGTCTGGAGCTGACCGCGCCTCTGGATTTGAACAGTGGATGGAACGAGCACAGTGCTTACACTTACACGGATGGGAAAGCCTATACCGAGTTTGGTGCAGCCAGCGCCGATCTGTTCGGCTATGGCTATGACGCACTGGCAACCATGCAATATTACCCATATCCTTTTGCACATTCAGTCAATCAAGGCACCTACTTCAAAATGATCGTCACCGAGGCCACACCGGTTGCGGCCTCGGAGGAAGAAGTGGAAAACGGACAGAAGTTCGATACTGTCCACAAAAATTATTCCGAACCGACCACATCCAACGCCGCATACTTCATTTTCCCCAATACGGACAAGGACACCGCCTACCTGAAATACAACCAGAACCACTACTTCATCTACAGCAACCCCAAGGTGCTGGCGGTTCTGGCATCCTCGCCGTATTTTGAAGACCTGATGAACCGCGACGACCTCTCCGGCGCATACATCCAGTCGGAGACCTCCTACGCGAAGACGGAAGGCAGCTCGGACGGCGCCGTTGCATCAACGTCCATCTGGGCGGGCGCATACGCCTCCCTCGAACAGGACATCACAATTTTTGGCATCAAAATCGGCTCCATTGAAGCGAGCTCGACGATTAAGGCCAAATTTACCTACGAATTCGAAATGCACTCCACGTTGGAGCAGACGGTCGAATATTCGACCTCCGTTGGTGCGGACGCCGTTGTGCTCTATTCCATCCCGACCGTTGTGTACGAATACACCGCCTATATGCCGGACGGCACAGGCGGCTACATCGCACAGGCAATGACAGTCACATCCCCGCACACCGCCGCCATCCAGGTCATGGATTTGAAAACGTATGAGGAAATCGCCAAGGACTACGATGACCTGCCGAAGATCGCCGGCAACATCATGACCCATACGCTGGGCGACCCGTCCACCTATCCGACCTCCACCAAGGGCTATGAGGATGCCATCGTCTGGAACGGGAACTACGCCGCCGTCGGCTACACGGATGCGCCGAACGGCCAGAACATTACCCAGACCATCGATATGTCCACCGAATACAGCCACGCCTTTGTCTTCAGCAGTGAAGCGGAATACACAGCCGGTATCGGCGCCGGCTGCGTAACGGTCGGCGTGGTGGCCGGCGGCGAAGCCGGAGCCGGCTACGTTATGACCAGCACCTCCGGCAGCAGCTACACAGCCAGCATGCAGAATATGCCGATCGAAGCGAAGGAATTCGGCTACGGCTTCAGCTGGAAGCTCTTTGCCTATGACGGCGGCGGCTTCCCGGTTGTCAGCTATCTGGTGACGGATATTGAGATGCCGCCGGAGCTGCCGGACGACTTCTCCACGGATCCGGAACAGACGACTGCCGATTCCATCGCGCTGACCTGGAGCTATGACAGCATGATCTCCGGCTTCCAGCTCTACCGCTACTATGACTTCCCGGACGGCAGCGGTGACTATGAACTGGCGTTTGTCCCGTTTGATCAGGGCAAAAAGAACGAAAATGGCACGTGGGACTTTGTCTACCACGATAAAAACCTGAACCCGTATACCGAATATACCTACAAGATTCAGGCCGTGCGCGGTGTCGCGCCGAACAGGAGCATCGAAAGCGAAGCCATGACGGTTCGCACCAAAACGGACGTTGGTTATCCGGAAATCGAGCTGGTTGGTCTGGATGGCGATGGCGCTCTGGCCATCTACCCGGACTCCACCAACACCGTGGCGGTTGTTGTGAAAAATGCGGAGGATTACCCGCAGGGCATCAGCTATCAGTGGCAGAAGCTCGAAAACGGCAGCTGGGTCGACCTCAACAACAAAAAACAGGCCTATTACACCTTCCTTTCCTCCGGCTACAGCTCGGAGGGTGATTACCGCTGCCGCGTCAACGTCGTGTATTATGACCATTCACGTGGCGAGCAGTATTTCATTTCGTCCTACTCCGACGTTTTCCATGCGAAGTATCGCATCCATACGGTGAAGCTGGTCAGCGACTGGGAGGCCGATGTGACATCGGATGGCAAGCCGACGGCAACGGTGACGCTGCAAAGCACGACCACCGGCCACAAGGCCGCGCCGAGCGGGATCGTTTCCTTTGAAATTACCGGCCTCAATTACTCGCGCACCTATAACGTCTCCCTCAAGGCGAGCGGGACGCAATCGACCGCCAGCCTGACGGCCGACATGACATCGGCTCTGCCGGAGGGTGCCTATACGGTGAAAGCCTATTATCAGGGCAGCCGCGTGTTCTCCTCACTCGATCTGGGTCAGAAGGAAGTGCTGAGCGGCAACGAAGGGTACCGCCTGATTGTCTGCGACAAAAACGGGAACGAAATCGATACGCTGACCTACGGCGAAGGCTGGATGGCCAAACTGGTGCATTATCAAAAGGATGCTTCAGGTAAAATTACAGCAACGGAAATCTCCACTTCTGAATGGAAATACGGAACGCGCCTGTACCGGATGGGCGGCAATGGCAGCTGGCTCCTTTCGGCCAACGCCAGTGCAACGTCCGGCAGCTGGGAAGCGGGTGACTACGGTAGCGGAATTGGAGATTACGCGAACCGCTGGCCGTGGCTGGCGCAGACGCCGTGCCGCAGCTATAAACTGGAGAAAACCTACCAAGGTCACAAATGTGAAGCGTACTTCACCGTGACGCGCCGCCCCATCACGGTCAGCATCGTGCCTCCCACGGATGACGGCAAGTTGACCGCGGCACAGGGCGAAGTGGAAAACAATCTGCCGCAGCTGAAGATCACATCGGGCAGCCTCGTTTATGGTGACAAGCTGCAGTATGATAACCCGGTGTACACCAACAAGGACGGGACGCAAACGACCAGGGGCACCAACTTTGTAGACATCCGGGTGTATGACACGGCGGGCAAAGAGGTCACGCTGGACAACAAGACGGCACCGGGCAGCTACACGATTGTCGGCTATCTGAACCCCTCGAATATCATCCAGATGGAAAAGGATACATCATATGCAAACGGTGTGACAAATCCGAAGGCTGGTGATAACAAAGGCGGGAAGTACGGTCTGAATACCGGCATTACCTACGGTACCAACTATGAAGTCACCTTTGAACCGGTGACCTACGTTGTGACCGGTGTGGGCTATACACTGACCGCCAGCGTGTCGAACACGTCTGATCAGAATACCGCGGGGACGCTCTCCGTTCTTGAACCTGCAACGCACAGCTACGAAGATCTGAAGGCAGGCGTCAGGTTTGCCAACGGCACCGCTCTGGTTCTGCTGGCGGAACCGTACGAAGGGTATCAGGTCAAACAGTGGACTGTGAAAACCGGCAACACCGTGATCAAAACGCAGGAGGGCGGCAACACCCTGTTCTACACGATGCTGGCCGAAAACATCTCGGTCGAGCTGGCATATGAGCTGGCTACCTACACCCTGAACGTCACTGTCGGTCAGAATGAGGCGGGCACCCCGGAGGGCTTCGTGACCATGCCGGTCGGCTTTGCAAACGGTGCTGCAGTGCGCCCCGGCGCGGAATACACCTTCACGGCCACTGCCAATGAAGGGTACACGTTCAAGCACTGGCAATACGTGGTCGGCGGCCGCATTCAGCTGGTCGATACCCCGGAAATCACGGTGACGATCGGCCATGCAGACGTCCATCTGTACCCGATCTTTGAACGTGACAACTACACGCTCACGCTGGTGGGCAACCTGCAGGCCTCCTACAAGTGGGATCACGATCAAAATTCGGGAACGCCGAATGTTGACCGCTATGTCACCTCCGGCGCACTCATTCCGGGCGGTGCTGAAGTGACCATTTCCGCAGCACCCGGCTACAGGATTACCGGGGGATGGTATCAGGACGATATTCCGTTTGATCTTGGTGGTCAAACCACCTATTCCTTCCCAATTACACGGGATACTACCGTCAAGGCGGATACCGTGCTGGAAACGTATGACCTGACTGTCCACTCTGTGCTGGGTGGCTTATTTGATGAGGGGTGCAAGGACTATGGCCTGATGGTTCATTCCACCAGCACGTGGAACGATCCAGAGACCGGTGAACCGCTGGATTCGTATGATTTACCCTTGCAGGCTACGAATGTCCCCGGCAATACAGAATTCACGCTGACAGCCATCACCGCGAGAGGCCTTACATTCAACAGCTGGAAAACGAGGAAACAGCTCGATCAGGGTGGTGGAAGCTATTCCACTGATGAGGAGATTACCGTAACCCTGCAGGAATCCCTGGAGCTGTATGCGATCTTTACAGGAATTCCTACGCGCACAGTCACCGGCACGTTCGGCGAAGATCCTGGCAACAGGGTTTCATACCGGGTGCTCGATGGCTCCGGCACAGTTGTGGACAGCGGCGACCTGACCTCAGGCACAGCGCTCAAAGTCTACCAGGGCGAAACGGTGGAAATCACCGTCACCCCGAAAGCAAACTACATGGTCGACAAGTGGACGGTCAACGGTCAGGTGGAAAGCGGCAACCACAGCAAAACGCGCACCTTTGAAAACGTAACCGAAAACATCAACTTCGGACTCGAATTCGCCCCGCAGAGCTACTACGAGGTGGAATACTCGGCAGGCGACGGCGGCAGCATCGTCAGCGCCACGAGCGACGGCAAGTCCTTTGCAAGCGGCGCCATGGTTGGCGGCGGCAGCACCGTGGTGTTCACGGCGGAACCGGCCACCGGCAAGATGGTTGAAAAGTGGATGGTGAACGGTGTTGAAATCAAGAATCCGGTTGATTCTTCGCTGAATAACCACAGCAACACCCTGACCATCGATGCGCTCAGCGGCAATTCGACAACCATCGTGGTCTCCGTCAGCTTTGCGGATATCAAAACCTACAGAGTGGGAGTTCCGGAAAGCGAGAATGACGAACCGTATGGAGAGTCCAAAGTGATCTGGAAGGTGACCAACACCCCGCGCAGAGTGACGAATGAGGGACCCATCGGCAATTTCTATGAAGGCGAAACAATTGTCTATGAGGCGAAACCGGTAGACGGCTACCGCATCACCGAACTCACTGGCTTTGACAGCGTCGAACAGGACGAGAACGGCACATGGACGTGTACCATCGAGGCAATCGGAAAGGATTACGACTCGATTTCCCTCAATGTCGTTTCGCTGCACAATCTGACCGTGGATGCGGCGCTGGCAAACGGCACCGTGACGATTGACGAAGTGAAATCGGCAAAGGAAACCGTCATGGCCGATAAGACCAACGCTGCGGCGGGCGAAACCGTCACCGTGACGGCTACACCGGCCGAAGGCTACAAGCTGGTCGGCATCACCATCCACAACACGGACGATGCGTCTGCACCGGCACAGACGCTCGAAGGCAACACCTTCACGATGCCGGACTACAACGTAACAATCAGCGCGCTCTTTGCACCGACGCACAACCCGATTACCTGCAATCCGTCCACCGGCGGAACCGTGACGGCCAACCCGACCTCTGCACAGCTCGGCGAAACCGTCTCGTTGACGATCGAACCCAACAACGGCTTCCAGATTGACTGCATCACGGCGATCTGGATGAACGGCGAAACCCCGGTCGAGCTGACCGTGATCAACCGCAGATTCACGATGCCTGATGCACCGGTCAGCGTTACCGTTTCCTTCTCGAAAATGAATGACGGCGACAGCGGTATCGGCGGCGGCAGTGGTGACAGCGGTATTGGCGGCGGCGACAGTGGCATCGGCGGCGGCAGTGGTGACAGCGGTATCGGCGGCGGCGACAGTGGCATCGGCGGCGGCAGTGGTGACAGCGGTACGGCAACATCGACCGTGACGCTCACCTTTGAAACCAACGGTGGGCAGACGGTTGAGCCGGTCAAGGTCAATGTGGGCACAGTCGTTGACCTCGCCAACTACGTCACCACACGCTCAAACTACGTCTTTGCCGGCTGGTACAGCGATGCGGAGCTGACGACAAAGGTCACAGAAATGCAGCTGCAGGCCGACACGACCGTTTATGCGAAGTGGGATAAGGCCACAACGGGCAGTAGCTTCACAGACGTCCCGGACGATTCGTTCTACAGCGATGCGGTGGAATGGGCGGTCGAAGAAGGCGTGACGAACGGCGTGGGCGACAATCAGTTTGCGCCGGAAAGAACCTGTACCCGAGCGGAAATCGTCGTCCTTCTGTGGCGTGTAGCCGGTTCTCCGGAACCGAAGGGCATCCTCCACTTTGACGATGTCCCGGCAGAGGCATACTATGCCAAGGCTGTCTACTGGGCAGCGGAGCAGGGCATCACGAACGGTGTCGGCAATGGCCTGTTTGCACCGGAACAGACCTGCGACAGATCGCAGATTGTGACGTTCCTGTGGCGCTTTGCCGGTTCGCCGGAAGCATCCATCGCCTGCGAATTTGAGGATGTCCCCGCCAATGCGTTCTATGCCAGGGCGGTCAACTGGGCCGTGCAGCAGGGCATTACCAACGGCGTTGGAGGCAATCGCTTCGCGCCGACGATGGAATGCACCAGATCGCAGGCGGTCACCTTCCTGTATCGCTATGAGCATCCGGAAAAACGACTGCAAACAACTGAACAATAAACAGCACTCCTGTAACACCCGATCCGACCACCCCGGCCGGATCGGGTGTTTTGCGTGGAAGCGAATACACGACAGCGTGAGGGAACCACTCCAACTCCACGATACAACGACTGGCGAACACATTTTTCCGGGATTTCCAGCCCAAAAAAACACATTTTTCTGAATTTGAGCTGTACCCCTTGCTTTTTCCTACAGAACCCACTTCCCAACCGTGTCCATTTCGCCACCACAGACGCCACCTTCAGCCCTACCCCAAAAAGCACAAACAGACAGGATATGCGAAAAACAATCGCATATCCTGTCTGTTGATTCGAAAAGGAAGCTGTCCTGCGCAAAGGCGCTCAGGTCTGATTTCCGGCAAACTGCGTCATGTACAGCTCGTAATACTTGCCCTTTTTGGCCAGCAGCTGCTCATGATTGCCGATTTCCTGCACACGCCCCTGATCCATGACCACGATCTTGTCGGCATCCCGAACGGTGCTGAGGCGGTGCGCAATGATCAGGCTGGTTCTGTTTTTCATCAGCCGCACCATCGCGTCCTGAATCTTCTTCTCGGTTCGCGTATCGACGGACGATGTCGCTTCATCCAGAATGAGAATCTTCGGGTCAGCCAGCACGGCACGTGCAATGGCCATCAGCTGCCGCTGCCCGTGTGACAGATTGGCTCCAGCCTGCTTGAGGTAGGTCTGGTATTGCTGCGGCTGCCGCTCGATATATCGACGAATGTGGCTCATTTCGGCGGCCTCAACCATGGCCTCGTCGGAGGCGTTCAAGTCCGCATACTTGATGTTGTTTTCAATGGTGTTGGAAAACAGCACCGTATCCTGCAAAACAATGGCGATGTTTT
This sequence comes from uncultured Oscillospiraceae bacterium, assembly GCA_964515055.1. Taxonomy (GTDB): domain Bacteria; phylum Bacillota; class Clostridia; order Oscillospirales; family QAMX01; genus QAMX01. The sequence continues at coordinate 16,355 of CAZEUG010000011.1, forward strand.
TTCGCAGGAAATCCCGTTGAATCTCCTGAATATTGACACCGTCCACCAGAATTTCACCCCGATCGACCGGGTAAAAACGCATCAGCAGGTTGACAACGGTCGTTTTCCCGCTGCCGGTCGCACCGACCAGCGCGATTTTCTGACCCGGCTCCACGTCGAGATCAAAATCGTACAGCACCTGCTTGCCCGGAATGTAGGAAAAATCAACCTGGCGGAACGAGATTTTGCCGGTCATATTGGCAAGCTCCGTGGTGCCGCTGTTGTCCTCGTCCGGTTCGTCCAGCAGCGTAAAGACACGCTCTGCACCGGCAATGGCCGTCTGGATGGTGCCGTACAGCTGGGCAATCTCGTTGATCGGACGGGAAAACTGCTTGGCGTAAATAATAAAGGCCGAAACAATCCCGATGGAGATCAGACCCCTGTATGCAAAATAGCCGCCAAACGCCGCCACAATAACGAAGCTGATGTTGGAAATGCAGTTCATGAGCGGCCCCATGGAACCACCGAGAATCTCAGCCTTGATGCTGACCTTGCGCAGCTCGTCGGAGGTCTGGCAGAACTCCTCAATGACATCAGCCTGCTTGTTGTATGCGACAATGGATCGGTACCCGGTAATCATTTCTTCGGAGTGGCCGTTCAGCTCACCCAAAAGCGCGGAGCGCCTGCGATATACCCGCCGCATGGCCTGCGACATCTTTTTGGTGACGATCAGCGTCAAAAGCACCGTGACCATAGTGATCAGCGTCAGCTGCCAGCAGTAGTAGAACATGATGGCCACTGTGCCAATGATGGTCAGTACACCGGAAACGAGCGACCCCAGACTCTGAGAAATGGTGCTGGAAACGTTTTCCACATCGTTCGTCATGCGGCTCATGACGTCGCCGTTGGAGTGCGTGTCCAGATATTTGATGGACAGGTGGTCAATTTTCCGGAACAGATCATGGCGCATCTGCCGCGTGATGCCCTGACTTAACCGTGCAGCCAGCAGCGACTGCGCCAGCGAGAACAGAACGTTGCCCAGATAAACGAGCAGCAGCCAGATCACGCAGGAGGAAAGCCGATTCCAGGTTCGATCCTTGATCGCGTCAATGGCGCTGCCCTGCAGGGAAGGTGCCAGCAACCCTGCCACTGTGACGCAGACAACCGCGATCAGCAGGCCGATCAGGAGCCGCTGCACCTGCCGGAAATATTGCAGCAGCCGACCGAGGGTGCCCTTCTTGTTGGTGGCGTGCTCAACGGCCTGCCCCATACCACGGCCAGGGCCGCCGGGACGCCCACGAAAACCGGGAACGGGCGGTGAGCCGGGAGCGCGGCCAGCCGCTCGATAGGCGCGGATGGGCTCCTTGGGCGGGTTTTCGAATCCTTCTGGAAGCGTATTCGACTGGTTCATTTCCCTTCACTTCCTTCCTTCAGCTGAGAATTGTAGATGTCCTGATAAATTCTGGAGCACTGCATGAGCTCCGCATGGGTGCCGATGGCGCTGATGGTGCCGTTTTCCAGTACCATAATCCGGTCGGCATCCCGGATGGATGCAATGCGCTGGGCGATGATGATCTTTGTGACGTGCGGGCATTCACTGCGGAGTGCCTGATACAGCGCAGCTTCGGTTTTTAAATCCAATGCACTGGTTGAATCGTCAAAAATCAGAATTTCATGGGATTTCAGCACTGCACGCGCAATGGAAATCCGCTGCTTCTGTCCGCCGGACAGGGAATGACCGCCCTCCGTGACGGGTGTATAGTATCCGTCTGTCTTTTGACAGATGAAATCGTCAGCCTGGGCAATTTCCGCAGCCTTTTTGATCTGCCACGGATCGGCATCCTTCTGCGACCAGCGGATGTTTTCCTCAATGCTGCGGGAATACATTTCCGCTTTTTGCAGCACAATCGAAATCCTGTCCCGCAGCACGGTGGTGTCATACTCCCGGACATCCACGCCGTCCACGAGAATCCGCCCCTCCGTGACATCGTAAAACCGGGGAATCAGATTGGCAAGCGAGCTCTTGCCGCTTCCGGTTGCGCCGATAATCGCCAGCGTTTGCCCCGGTTCCAGACGGAAAGAGATGTGATCCAGCACCTTCTGCCCATCCGTTCCGGGATAGGCAAAGCTGACATCCTGAAATTCGACGGAGCCGCGCTCGGCGGTCTCGTCAGCATATGTCCCGGAGAGCAGAACCTCCGGGCTGCGGAACACCTCGTTGATGCGGTCAGCCGAAGCCCTGGCACGGCTGAAGGTCTGGAAAATGTTGGCCATGAAGGTGACACCGTGCAGGATTTGCGCCAGATAGGTGATGGCGGCCATGATGTTGCCCGGCGTGATCGAGCCGCCTGTACGGACGGTAAACCCGCCAACGAAAATGACGGCCACCACGCAGAGGTTCAGGACGATGTTCATGCAGGGTCCCATGAAAGCCAGAAAGGTCTGCACACGCAGATTCTCCTGACAGAGCGCATCGTTTGCATCGTCAAAGCGTCCCATCTCGTAATCCTCCTTGACGTAGGCCTTGACGACGCGGGCACCGGCAACCGTCTCCTGCATGATGTGGTTGATGTTGTCGAGCTTTTTCTGCACGACGGCAAACAGCGGCGACGTCCTCCGCAGAAAGAAAAATGCGGCGAATACCACAAACGGAAGGCCGCAGGCGGCAACCAGTGCAAACGTCGGCGACTGGCGGTACAGCATGAAAATCCCGCCGATGAACATGACCGAGTTTCGCACCAGCCCGCGAACACTCATCATGACCATCTGCTGAACCTGCGTCACGTCGTTGGTCAACCGCGTCACCAGCGAGCCGGTGGAAATCTGATCGGTCTGCTGGAAGGAGAGGTTCATGATGCGGGAAAACAGATCCTTTCGGAGATCGTTTCCGAAATTCTGACCGGCCAGGTTGGCAAACACACCGCACAGGATGCCGCACAGCCCGCCGAGAATGACCGTCAGAATCATCTTGATGCCGACGGAGAGAATCAGCTCCACGTTGCTTCCAAGGACACCGTTGTCCACGATGTCAGCCATCAGATCGGGCTGCAGCAAATCCATGCTGACCTCCCCGACCATGAAAAGCGGTGCGAGAAGACAGAAAAACCAGTATTTTTTCAGATACTTCAGCATTGTTCGAGTTCCTCCTGTATAAAGGCGGACAGGCGCTCCATGAGCTCAATCATCTCCGCTTCCTTCTCCTGCCCCAAAAAGGCAGTGATGGCGTCGTCCGACTGCTCCAGCTTTTCCCGAAGGCGCAGAGCGACGGCTTCGCCTTTTTCGGTCAGATAGAGCCGGGTGCTGCGCCGATCCGGCTGGTCGGTCTCCTTGCGAAGATAGGCATCCTCCACCATGTTTTTGACCACCTGATTGGTGGCGGAGGCGGTGACCCCCGCGAATTCCGCAATGCTGCGCTGGCTGGCACCGGGCGTCCGGTGCAGATACATGAGAACCGGGCGGTAGGAATCCGGAATCCCCTCGGCCTGCGCGAGCTGCTTCACATGATTGGACCACGCACCCCGTGCCTTGCACGTGGAGCGCATGATCGTTTGTCGTCGTTTCATAGCGTCCCTCACTTATTAGTCAACACATAATCAAGAACTTAATAATTAGTCTACCATGAAGCGAGGCGTTTGTCAAGCCCCATACCAAAAACGGGTCAAAAAAACTGCCTGCAAGCGCCCATTTGCAGAAAACAGATTGCAAACGCGAAAAAACCTGCTATAATGATAGAGAACACGAACCGGCTGAATGCCGAAACAGAAGGCTCAAAACCGGAGAGAAGGAGTATGGATATGAGAGAAATTTCGATCGAAACCCTGCAATTCAATCCCTTTACGCGGATTGCCGATGAATGGATGCTGCTGACCGCCGGGACGGAGCAGCACGGCTACAACACCATGACCTGCAGCTGGGGACACCTCGGTGCCATCTGGGGACATCCGACTGCCGTCTGCTACGTCCGCCCGCAGCGCTATACCAGAGAATGGATGGAACGGGAGGAGCTGTACACCCTGAGCTTTTTCGAAGGTCGGAAAAAGGAGCTGAGCTACCTCGGAACGCATTCAGGACGGAATGAGGATAAGGTGGCCGCGACGGGTCTGACGCCGGTATTCGCCGAGGGCACCACCTGGTTTCAGGAGGCCAGCCTCGTTTTCGTCTGCCGGAAGCAATACCATGGCGCACTGTCGGCGGAAAACTTCACGGATCCGGATGTCATTGCAAAGCATTACCCCAACCACGACTTCCACGAGGTCTATGTCGGGGAAATCGTGAAGGTCTTCGCTGCCGACTGAGCGGGAAACCCAATGAAAAAAGAAACGGGAGCAGCAACTATGAGACATTTTCTTGTCGGAACCGACTGGTGGACAGACTGTGATGATGCCGTGGCCATGCGCCTGCTGGCACGGGCGCACCGCGCCGGGCAGATCTGCCTGGATGGCGTCGTCATCAACGCCTGCATGGATGCGTCCGCCGCCTCGCTGGAAGGCTTTCTGCGGACGGAAGGGGTGGAGGACGTCCCGATCGGCCTGGATGTGGAAGCCGTGGACTTCGGCGGAGAGCCGCCGTATCAGAAGCGGCTGCTCGCCTACGCTGAGCGCATCCGCTCAAACGAAGACGCCATGCCTGCTGTCCGGCTGTATCGCAGCTTGCTGGCGCAGTGCAGCGAACCGATGGAGCTCATTGAAATCGGCTATTTGCAGGTGCTGGCGCAGGTGCTTGCCTCGCCGCCGGACGAGCTGTCGAACAAAACCGGACGGGAACTGATTCGCGAAAACGTTCGAAAAATCTGGATTATGGCCGGAAAATGGGACGAACCCGGCGGAAAAGAAAACAACTTCGCGCGCAATGATCGCGCAAGCGAAGCGGGAGCATACGTCTGTCAAGCCTGCCCGGTGCCGATCACCTTCCTCGGCTGGGAGGTGGGCGCATCCGTGATCACGGGCGGAACGCTGGCAAAGACGGATGTGCTGCATCAGGTACTGGCTGATCATCACTCTGCCGAAGGGCGCAGCTCCTGGGATCCCATGCTGTGCCTGCTGGCGCTGATCGGCGATGAACAGACGGCGGGCTACCGGAGCGTGCGCGGTGTAGCACGGGTGGATGCGGAAACCGGCCGCAATTTCTTTGAACCGCGTGCAGACGGCGCGCATCGGTATGTCGTGAAGGACAGAGCGGATTCATTTTATCAGGCAGCCATTGAGAAGCGCATCCGCTGAACCATCTTCTGAAAGGAGATGATTCCCGGTGAATGCATCGAAAATACCGCGTCGGCGTGACGAAAATGCAATACATCGACGGCCTGTCCCGTTGGGTGCCGCTGAGCAGAACGTGTGTGCAGTATCGACCGGGCGATACTGCCTCCATCCGCTCCAATCGGTCGTATGCCATGCAGCTTGTCAGTCCTCAGACTGACAGCCGCGCCAGGTATCCCGAAAAATAAAAAAATCCTCCATATGACTCGATCATATGGAGGATTTTCTGTGGAAAAACCGGGCAGCTGCACCGCAGCTGCTGCATTAGAAGCGAATCGTCCAGGCCTGCAGCGGGAGGCGCGGGCTCACGTACTTGGCGGTGAACTCCGGCACGTGGACGCCCCAGCCGACGATATCGGCTTTGATCAGCTCCGGGAAATCATACAGATCAATGTTCTGCGGGCGCGGCGTGAGCGAAACGGTTTCCTCACCGGACAGCACGCCCAGCATGGCGAACAGGAAGTCGGCCGGGCCGAGGACGGTGTCGCCGACGGTGATGGATGTCGGCAGGAAGGTCTGCGTGTTGATGCTTTGTGCGGCGGCGCGAACGTCCGCAGCCGAAACCGTAACCGGTTCGGAAATCGCAAACGGCGCATCGAGGAAGCCGAAGACGCGTCCGCAGGCAAACAGCGCATCGCCGCGCAAAAATGCAACGGCTGCCGAGAAAATATCGGAAATCGACAGGGAACACGGCGCATCCAACGGATAGAAAGAATCGGTCAGCGCACGGCGCAGAGCGGGCATATCCGAGGGCTTCAGAATGCGGGCACCCGCATCGCGCTCTGCGGCAATCTGGGAATAGGTCTTGATTGTGAAGCGCTCATCGGCCTTCAGCTTGCGAATCAGGCGACGGATATCGTCCAGGAAGGCGAGGCGCTCTTCCTCCGGAATGCGCGGTGCTTCTTCCCATTGGCCGAACGGATGCTTGTTCTCACCCTTGTAGTTGTACTGATCCCAGAAATCGCTGTAGCGCAGGCGGTTCGGGTGGTTGTAGATGATGACGTTGTCGAGCTGCGCGAGCCGGTCATAGAACGCCGGATCATCGACCAGATGGTGCTTGTGGATGTGCTCATAGGACTCGGTGTAGGCCATGTGCAGCGCGTTGCAGAAATAGGTGCCACGGCTGTTGCGCGTATCGGCGAACGTATCGCAGTAGCAGGGAATGCCAAGATCCGCATAGGCGTACATGGCGACATAGGACTTGTCGGCTCCCGGCGGCACGGCGGCAAAGACGCGGTTCACACCGGTGGAGGCCTTGACATAGGCGAGCCCTTCGGATTCCTGACGCATGACCTCGTTGTAGGCCTGCGTGAAATCTTCGCAGTCGGTGTATTCGGCGATTGTCGGGTGGAGCGTATGCCCGTAGGTGTGGAAATCAATTTCGTGGTATTTCAGTGCCTCCAGTATATCCGTCCGTCCCCAGGCCGCGAGCTGGCGCGCCAGCAGGCCGACGATGCAGAAACAACCGCGAATGCCCTCGGCGCGGAGCATTTCTGCGGCATCCAGTACGCCGTTTGCTGCATAAGAGCTGGTGAAATCCTCAGAGTCAAAGCTGAATACAAGGTTACTCATGATCAAATCATTCCTTTCCTGATCTAATAAGTTTCAAGCCACGCGTGTGACTCAATTACGAATGGGAGGGGTGGCGCGAAGCGCGGCTGGAAATGACAAACAGTGCCGCGCCGAAGACGGAGAAGAAAATCATGGAAATGAAGGCCGCCTGTAATCCAAAACGATCGGTCACGACCCCCATATAAAGGTTGGATGCAATGCCGGATACGCCGGAGGCCACCGCACCGATGAGCATCTGAGCGGTATAGGTCAGGCGGCTTTCCACAATCTGGGGAACATATTGGACGCTGGCGGAGAGGTACAGCCCATAGGCAGGACCCTGCAACACCATCACGGCAACCGTCAGCCACAGCGACTGCGAAAGCGCAATCAGCGCGATCTTGGCGGCCATGGCGCAGAAGGAGACGCCCAGCAGGGTGCGGTGCGAAAAGCGCCGGGAGAGGTGGCGATACAGCAGCAGCGCGGGAACCTCACTGACGGAATTGACGAAAATCGCCAGCCCGTAAATCCCGTTGTTGCCGCCCAGCTCCGTGATGCGGAGCGAATAAAACAGCATGGTGCCGGTGGAGCCGAAGTAGGTGAAAAAGACGGCGAGGAGCAGACAGAGATACTGACGGTCGGTAAACAGGTGACCGACTGCCTGCAAAAAGCCGGTATGCGCTTCTGAAGAGATGGTCGAACGGGGCGGCCTGGCCGTTTCCGGTACAATCGCAACGGCCACAGCAGCACAGCAGGAGAGAATCAGAAAAGCGGGCGTGACCAGCGAATAGCCGAAGCGATCCAGTGCAACGCCAAACAGCGCCGCCGTTGTCGCATAGGCAAAGCTGCCGCAGCTGCGCGTCAGGCCGAAATTCATCTGTGTGCCGTCCCGCAGCAACCGTGCCGACCAGGTGTCAAACAGGTACATCAGGGATTGCGTCGTGGCGGACAGCAGCACAACGGCCAGAACAACACAGACAAAGCTGTTTCGCCCGAACGGAATCAGCAGGGAAGCAGCGGCACCGGACAGCAGCACCGCCATGAAAACCGGTTTGATGCGCCGGACGTGGTCACAGAGCATCCCCCAGAGCGGCTGCCCGGCCGTCAGGACGATGGTGCCACACATGGAAATAATTCCACTCTGCAGCTCGGAATAGCCGAAATCCCGCAGCAGCGGGACGAGATAGGTGAAAAAAACACAGTAGGTCATCCAGTACGCGGCCTGAATCAGAGAAAAACGAAGGTTCATGCACAAAATCCTTATTCAATCGTTGATTGCTCCCGCCGGAGACTCGGGAAAACGGCAGACGAGCCGACGCCCCCCCAAAAGAGCGATTCTATTATACCACATTTTGGAAGGAAGAACAAGGCGGGTAGAAGAAACACCCCGGGGCGAAAAATAAAAGTGAAATTGAAAGTGAGCATGGGCGACTATGAGGGAGATTTCGGGCGAAAAACGGAGCTTCAAAAAAATAAATTGAATTTCCTTCATTTGGGGCTTGACAAGCGCGCCAAGATGTGGTAAACTACTGTGGTCTGAAAAATAAGGCGCAGTTATGCCTGCGCTGAGATAAAAATTGGAGGTAAACGCATGACGACGTTCATGGCAAACAAACAGACAATTGAACGTAAATGGTACGTCCTGGACGCGGCCGGCGTTTCGCTGGGGCACACAGCGGCAAAGGCAGCGGCGCTTCTCCGCGGTAAACACAAGACCGATTTCACCCCGCACGCTGATTGCGGCGATTTCGTGATCGTTATTAACGCGGCACAGGCCAAACTGACCGGCAATAAGATGGAACAGAAAATGTATCGCACCCATTCCGGTTATGTCGGCGGCCTGAAGGAAACCAAATACAGAATTTTGATGGCTCAGAAGCCGGAGCTGGCAATGAAGCTGGCTGTCAAAGGGATGCTCCCGAAGAACTCGGTCGGCAGATGGTCGCTTGATCGGCTGAAGGTTTATGCCGGTCCGGAGCACAAACACGCCGCGCAGAAGCCTGTGCTCTGCGAAAACAACTGAAAAGGAGGACATAACGAATGATCTACCAAGCCAAAAAGCCCTATCATTACGGCACCGGGAGACGGAAGTCCTCCGTGGCACGCGTCCGTCTCTATGAAGGCGGCACGGGCAAAATCACCATCAACGATCGCGACATTGACGATTACTTCGGCCTTGAAACGCTGAAGCTGCTCGTCCGTCAGCCGCTGGAAGCCACCAACCTGCTCGGCTCCTGCGATATCGTTGCAACCGTCCAGGGCGGCGGCGTAACCGGTCAGGCCGGCGCCATCCGTCATGGCCTGGCGAGAGCTCTGCTCACCGTCAACGAGGAATATCGCCCCATCCTGAAACAGGCGGGTCTGCTCACCCGTGACCCGAGAATGAAGGAGCGCAAAAAGTACGGTCTCAAAGCCGCCCGTCGCGCACCGCAGTTCTCCAAACGCTGAATTCGATTCTGCTTCTTTTTGTGCCTTTCCCGCAGAGAGCGCTGCGGGAAAGGCACTCTTATTTCCGGGAACAATCAGCCGGATAGCCGGTTTTTGTGTCGCCTGACAGGCTGTCCTGAAACATTCCACCCCGGCATATACTCCAGAAGGAGGTGAGCCGACATGAAAAAAAGCGCATTCAGAGAATCCGGTATGATCCGCGTTTTGCTGAGCTACTGCGGCCTGCTGCTGGCGCTGGCGCTGGTGATTTCTATTTTTGTATTTGCCATCGACAGCGAACCGGAAGAGCCGACTGCTCTCCGCGCAGAAATCGAATCGACTACGCTCGACTCGACGCAGCCGGATGACGTGCATCCTCCCGTGACGGAACCGCCGGAGACGTTTTGCGTGACCATCGTTGTCGATGGCGAAGAGCGACAGGTCGAGGCCGCCGGAGAAACCGTTGCCGAACTGCTGCTGGCCGCCGACATCTCTCTTGATGAGCAGGATGAAGTCTCCCCGTCGGAAACGACAACGGTCTATGACGGTCTGCGGATTACCATTGTCCGCGTGACAACGGTCAGTTTTGAAACGGAGATTGAAATCGCCTACGAAACGGAAAAGCAGAACGATGCGCAGCTTTTAATCGGCGAAACCAAAACCCTGACAGAGGGCAAAAACGGAATCCGCAAACTTGTGTTTGAACAGACTCTGCGGGATGGCGTGATGGTGGAAAACCGGATCCTCTCCAATGAAGTCGTTTCCGAACCGGTGACCCGCGTCATCCGCGTGGGGACAAAGCCCCTGCCAACGACAACAGCCAAGGTCACTTCGAAAACCACACAGAAGACCACGAAGAAAACAACGACGCAGAAAACGACCACAAAGACGTCCACGCAATCTCCCGCCACAGACAGCGCACCTGACGCGGTGACCGTCACGGTGGACGGCAAGACCTATGAGGTCTCCAAGGTGATTCAGGGCGAGGCGGTTGCCTATTATTCCAACCGCACGAACCCCTCCACGGCGACGGGGAACCCGGCCATTCCGGGCAAAACGATCGCAGTGGACCCGAAGGTGATCCCTCTGGGCAGCCTGGTCTACATCACATCCGTAGACGGGACGTCCTGGAGCTATGGCCCGGCCTATGCACATGACGTGGGCGGCGGCATCAAGGGCAATATCGTCGATCTCTTCAAGGCAAGCTATTCGGAATGTGTCGCCCATGGGAGACGAAACTGCATCATCTACGTGCTCAAACCCTGACCCATTACAGACGATGCACGGCAAATCAAACCAAAAAAAGGACAATCTCACACATATGGTGTGAGGTTGTCCCTTTCTTCTTTTTTTGACACTGTTGACATGGGAACTGCTGTGTATTATAATATAGGCGGTTCGGAAAAAACATGATTTGAAACGCTGTCAGGATCCGCGCATTGCGAATCGCACCTACATGGAGCTGGATATCCAGATTTTCCTGGAGGGCATCATCTGTGAATACGTCAAATCCTGTCGCGACGATGCCAATGAAACACTCGAGGAACTGTATACCTGCACGAAATTCTGGGTGCAGGGCTTCCTCGCCCGGCGCACAGCCGAGCATTCGGACAAAGTGCCATCCCTTCCGAGCGAACCAGGGCACTGAACGGACAGTGCATAAATCAACCATTCTGAGAGGTGAGAAAATGGACAACGGTAGTGGCTGTTGCGGACAAACGCATCGGGATCCCACAAACCGCTGGTACGCAGACAGCAAGCCGTTGTCTGAGTGCTGACCGGCCGGGTCCCATTGTTTGTTCCCGCACAGCACAAAAAGGAACGGCGAGCCCGTTCCGCTTGTGTGTGAAGAAAGGAGAACCAAACAATGAACAAAATCGTCCGGACACCGCAGCCAACGGCTTTGCCGGACTTCTGCGGTGAAATTGCGTCCATTGTCCGAAGCAACTGGACGCCTGGAAAAATGCAGGAGCAGATTGGTGCCTACCATGAAAAGGATATTGCATTGGCGCTGACCCTGCTGACGGCCGAGGAATGGCAGAAGCTGTTCCGGATTCTTCCGCTGCAATCGCTGGCAGGTGTGCTGGAATATGCGGAAGAGAACACCACGTATTTCGCTTGCCTGAGCATCCGCCAGAAGGCGGATGTGCTGAGCTGCATGGAGGTCACCGCGGCGGCAGAGCTGCTGCAAGCACTGCCCAAGGAGGAACGGAACGCGCTGCTGGAGCTAATGGATCCGGAGGCGCGTGAGGAAATCCGCCTGATCGGTTCGTTTGATGCGGACGAAATCGGGAACCGGATGTCCACCAACATGATTCGGATCCCGAAAACGGCCACCGTCAAGGAGGCTATGTCGGAGCTGATTCGTCAGGCAGCGGAAAATGACCACGTCTCGATTCTGTATCTGGTGGACAGCGACGACACCTTCTGCGGCGCAATTGACCTGAAGGATCTGATCACGGCGCGTGAGGATACGCCGCTGTCGGATATCACAATGTTTTCCTACCCCTGGCTGTACGCAAAGGCGACCATCGAGGAGAGCCTCCCGCTGATTTCCGACTATTCCGAATCGTCCATCCCCGTACTGGATGACGCAAACCGCCTGATCGGCGTCGTCACAGCCACGGATTTCGCGGAAATGCTGGGCGATGAGCTGAATGAAGACTATGCCAAGCTGGCCGGGCTCTCGTCGGAAGAGGATCTGGCTGAGTCGGTCACAAAAAGCGTCAAAAAGCGAATGCCATGGCTCTGCATCCTGTTGCTGCTGGGAATGGGCGTTTCCGCCGTCGTCGGGCTGTTTGAGCCGATTGTCGCGCAGCTGCCGGTGATCATGTGCTTCCAGTCGCTGATTCTCGATATGGCCGGCAATGTCGGCACCCAGTCGCTGGCAGTCGCCATTCGCGTGCTGATGGACGCACAGCTTGGTCGCCGACACAAGGCGAAGCTCGTCTGGAAGGAAATGCGCGTCGGCACGCTGAACGGCACCATCCTCTGCCTGCTGTCCTTTGCCGCCATCGGCGGATACCTGTGCGCCAAGGGCAACCCACCCGCCTTTTCCTTTGCCGTCTCTGCGTGTCTCGGCGTGGCCATGCTGCTGGCGATGATCGTTTCCGCGCTGACCGGGACGCTGGTTCCCATGCTCTTTCAACGCATTGGAATCGACCCGGCGGTGGCGTCCGGCCCGCTGATCACAACGATCAACGACCTCGCGGCAGTCGTCACGTATTACGGCCTGTCCTGGCTGATTCTCCTGAAGCTGATGCAATTCAGCTGAGCGGACAGCCTGCTGAACCAATGGAGGAAAAACATACATGAAAAGCAGAAAATCATGGTACCTTGCCGGCATCCTGTTGATGCTGTTCATTGGCTGGACGGCGCTGGTTTCGTTTGCGGATGTCCGGGCGATCGGCCCTGAACAGTCGACGGTCGGCCTGGCCACCCTCAATCAGTTCGTTTTTGAACACCTGGGTGTCCACCTCTGGTGGGACGGCCTGACCGATGGCTGTAGCCTGGTGGCCATTCTGGTGGCGTGCAGCTTTGCACTGCTCGGCCTGCTTCAGCTGCTGCAGCGCAAAAGCCTCCGAAAAGTGGATCCGAACGTCCTGCTCCTGGGCGGACTTTATGTGGCGTTGGTCGCCGTCTACCTGCTGTTTGAATGCGTTGTGATCAACTGCCGGCCGATTTTGATGGACGGACAGCTGGAAGCGTCCTATCCGTCCTCCCACACCATGATGGTGCTCTGCATTCTGGCATCGGCCATGATTGCTGCCCGTTCGCTGCTGGCCACGCGCAAAGCACTTCGAGTCGCGCTGAACGCATTTGCCGTCCTCGTCATGGCTGTGACGGTGGCCGGTCGGCTGGTCTCCGGCGTTCACTGGCTGACGGATATTGTCGGCGGGCTCCTGATTTCGGCTGCTCTGGTCGCACTGTACGGCGCAGCGGTACAAACCATCGCGGAAAAACAGGGAAAATCCATCTAATCCATTCAAAAAGCAAACATGGCGAACGAATTCACCTGCCACCCAACCTGCGAAAAAATCCCCCGTATCCAACCGGATACGGGGGATTTGTGTGGCTCAGGTGATAGCCGAAGCTGCGTCAGGCATCGAGATGCTTGGCGAAGCAGCGGCGGCGCTTGTGCTGTTCAATTTCCGTGCAGAGCTTTTGCCACTGCTTCTGGATTTCCATGTTGGTTTCCAGCTGCGGGCCGGTCTCTACATGGTCAATGCCGTTTTTCAAAACGTTCTGGTTGACATGGTTCAAGAGGACGGCGTTGACGCCTTTGCCGAGCAAATCACTTCGCACGGCGATCAGCGCCAGCTCCAGAAAATCGGAGTGCTTCAGATCATGCAGCACGCGGGCCCAGCCAAACGGGAACAGGTGTCCGTTGGATTTTTTGAGCGCCGGTGCAATGGAGGGGAACGCCAGACCGAACCCGGCCAGCTTGTTGTCGCGATCCACACAAATGCAGACGTAATCAAAATTCAGGAGCGAGAAATACTCGTTGTAATAATACTGCTGCATTTCCGGCGTCAGCGGTGTGTAACCGTAGAGCTTGTTGTATGCGCTGTTGAGCAGATCGAAGATGTCCTGAACATACGGCTGAATATCCTTGAGCGAATGGGTGGGAAGCACGCGGATGCCGAACAGAGAGCAGACCTTTGCGGAGAGCCGCTCCAGCCGCTTGGTGGTCTCTTCAGACGGGCGCAGCTGAAATTCAATCCAGTCGGCCTCTTTGGCATAGCCGAGCTGCTCCAAAAACTGCGGATAATACGGCGCATTGTACAGCGTGATCGACGTATCCGGGCGGTCAAAGCCTTCCACCAGCATTCCCTGCTTGTCGAGGTCGGAGAAACCGATGGGGCCGTGGATGAGATTCATGCCTTTTTCGCGTGCAAAATCCTCCACCGCACCGAGCAGGGCTTTGGCCGCTTCAAAATTGTCTTCCACGTCAAACCGTGAAAAGCGCATCCGGTTTTCACCGCATTTTTCGTTGTACTTTTTGTTGAGAATGGCGGCGACACGGCCAACGACGCGGCCGTTTTCCAACGCGAGGAACAGCCGGGTTTCGCAGTAGGCATAGGCCGGATTGACTTTCGGGTTGAAGTAGTCGCATTCTTCCTTGTAGAGATCCGGGACAGCGAGCGGATTGCTGCGGTACAGCTTTGTCGGGAAAGAAAGAAATTTGCGGAGATCTCTTTTTGATTCAACAACCTTGATTTCAACCATGCTGGTTGCTCCCTCCTTCGATCAAATATGGGCTGCGGCGAGATCAGATGGCGATGTCGCAGGCGACCTTGTACATATACGGATCCAGATCCTTTGTCATCTGCAGCGCTTCGTCAATCGGAATGTTGCAGAGCTGGGAATCGCGGTAGCAGACAACGACATTCGACTTGCCTTCCAGCAGCCGCATGACGGCATAATGCCCCATCCGGCTGGCCATGACGCGATCCCGCGCAGTCGGGCTGCCGCCACGCTGAATGTGGCCGATGATCGAGACGCGGGTCTCCACACCGGTCATTTCCCGGATGTGGTCGGCGATTTCCGAAGTGTGCCCGACGCCCTCAGCGACGATGATCAGGAAATGGTGCTTGCCGTTGTAATGGCTTTCGCGGATTTTCTCGATGATGTCCTTTTCAAAATCAAACGGCTTCTCCGGAATCAGAATGGCTGCCGCGCCGCAGGCCAGACCGCAGTACAGGGCGAGATGTCCGGCGTTGTGCCCCATGACCTCGACCACGGAGCAGCGCTCATGCGACTGCATGGTATCGGTGAGCTTGTCAATGGCATCAATGGCGGTGTTGGCGGCGGTGTCAAAGCCGATGGAATAGTGGGTACAGGCGATATCGTTGTCAATGGTTCCGGGAATGCCGACGGTGTTGATGCCGCTGGCAGCGAGATCCTGCAGGCCGCGGAAGGTGCCGTCACCGCCAATGGCGATCAGACCGTCAATGCCCAGATACCGACACGCATTCGTGCCCTTCTGAACACCCTCCGGCGTCTTGAATTCCGGGCAGCGCGCCGTGTAAAGCATCGTCCCGCCGCGGGAAGTAATCCCGTTGACGGCGCGGGCATCCAGCTCGACAACGTCCGAGTTGATCAGCCCGTTGTATCCACGGTGAATGCCGACCGGCGTCACGCCGTACTGGATGCAGGTTCGAACAACGCTGCGGATGGCTGCGTTCATGCCGGGCGCATCACCGCCACTGGTCAGAACGCCGATTCGACGAATTTTTTTGGGTGCTGTATTTTTCAGTTCCATAAAGTCTAACCATACTTCCTTTTCTGTCGGTTGATTGGTTCAAATGCAAGTCAAAATGTCAAAACAGAACCTGGGCGGCAGCGTTCCTTCTGCCCCATCCTCTATTATATCATTCCTGAAGATCAATTTCAACCATTTTCTTCAAACCGGACGCAAGGAAAACAGAATCCAGACAAAAGGGAACGACCGTCACGGCTGAACAACTCAGCTGTGCCGCCGCACATCGGCCTGCTCCACGCGCTGTGACAATGCCTTGATCTGCTCCTCCAGCACGGGCAGCCGTGCGGTCAGAGTGTCCTGCTGGCTGAGCCGCTTTTCCAGCTGCTCCACGCGATAAGAAGTCAGGCGAATTCCGGAATAGCTGCCGATGATCGTGCCGAGCAGTCCGCACCCGGCGCAGATGAGATTGGTCCAGTCCATGATCAGTTCCTCCTTTGTGATGCATTGATGGGTGAAATATTTGAAGTGCAATGCGAGCATTCACTTGTTTTTTCTTGACAATTCTGAGAAATATATGGTATAATAAAGACAATCGACAGAATAACCGGTACCGCCTGTGGTTACGGCCTTCTTTCTGACATGATCATACCAGATCTGCAAAAAAAGTCAATGCACAAAAGCGAACCAGCCCACAGACAGATGCTGATTGAACCGATTCTAAAGCGAATCATACCTGAGCAATCCGTCGAAAAAGGGAGGAATCACGCGAATGAAAGACATCATATCGATTTTAGTTGCTGCCAAAGAGGCACAGGGGCTGACCAATCAGCAGCTGGCGGATGCCAGTGGTGTCCCGGTTGGAACCGTGAGCCGTGTGATGGCGGGCAGCGCGGACGACCCGAAATTCCAGACGATCTGCCAGCTGGCCGGTGCGCTGCAGGTGTCGCTGGATGACTTTATCGCCGGCCGTGATTCCAAGGCACCACAAAATCCGCCGGCCGAACCGACGTCACAACGGGAATCGAATATGCTGATTCAAACGCTGCAGGAGGTGCTTCGCCGCCAACAGAAGGAGAAGCGCGTGCTGTTTCTTTGCCTGATGCTGATGATTGCCTTTGTCATGGCAGTGCTGATCATTGATATCACCAATCCAACGGTCGGCTGGTTCCGCGGCGCATCGGCGTATATCCGGGACGGCCTGAAGGATTTCTTCCGCTGGACAAACGTCCTGTAGACACTCAATCCAACCCAACCAAAAAGCTCCTGTGGCTGTCTTGAAAACAACCACAGGAGCTTTCCTGCTTTGTTCAGAGATAAAACCGGTGGCTCAGCCTTCCTCCTGCTTGAGGACTGCGGCATACCGCAAAAGCTGCTTGAGTGAGTGGACACCCAGCTTGGAATAGATGTTTCGATTGTGGAAGCGAACGGTGGACTCCTGCAATCCGAGCAGGGAAATGATCTCCTTGACGCCTTTTCCCTGCAAATAGAGGTCGAACACCTCGCGCTCCTTCGCGGTCAGCATGGTCAGCCCGCTTTTGAAGGTTTCATAATCATCCGGGTCAATCTCGTCCTTGCGGGAATAGGCGAGCCGCTCGTTCTGCCGGGCTGTTTCGTCCATCTTGCTCTGCAGCGCATCCGCCGCACTGATGGCATCCGTCTTTTCGCGGCGCAGCCGGTCGAGCTCCGCCTCATTGATCTGATCCTGCCGCGCCAGATAGGCAAACAGGTCGGTAATTTCGGAAGAAAACGCGAGCTCCTGCGAATACTCCTTCCTGCGAATGCTGTCCAATGCGTTCTTGATCGGTTGCAGATACTGCTTTGCAAAAAACATCGACAGCCCGATCGCCGCAAACAGGAATGCAATGATCAACAGAATCAACCGCAGCACGTTGGCCGAAACAATTTGCACATAATCCGCTTTCGGAATCAGCACACTGATGGCTGAGGTGCAGGTACTCGGACAAATGCAGATTTCCCGCGTCATGCCGATGTACGCTTCGCTCTCTCCGCGAAATTCCGTCAGCCCGCTACCGAAGGAGGACATCGAGAGCAGATCCTTTGGTTCCAGATAGTATTCATTCAAAATCCCCGCACTCAGCGTGGTCGATTCCGACAGCATTCGGCTTTCGCTGCTTTTGGAGAGGCAGAACACCGCGTGATCAAGCTCGGAGGGCTGGGCAAAAATCTGCCGGAAGTAGCCCTCGTTCAGCTCAAAGCCGCAGATGCCGTAAAAGGTGCCGTCCTGCGCCAGAAGCGGAATCGTCATCAGCATGACGTGCTGATCGGTGCCGGGCAGCAGCACCACATCGGTCAGACGGTAGCTCTGATTCAGCGGGAACGATGCCTCACGCTTCAGCTCCTCATAGTTGGGGAAAAAATCGGTGCGGAATTCGAGGCGCCACTTGCGGTGGGGCATACAGTCATGCTCCTTGCCCGTCTGAGACAGACCGCGGTACAGCAGAACGCGGGTATCCATGGCCTCCAGGCTGTTGCGCTGCAGATAAATCCCCGTGCGCGAGGTGTCGGCATTTTCAACGGATGAATTGACCTGAGCCTCCAGCATCACAAAGGTACCGGTGCAGTCGGCTTCCCAGAGCTTGTAGCGAACCGCATCGATCAGCTGCTCCTGCAGGTTTCGAATGTGATCTTCCGAATCGTTCAAATCGTCAAATGCGATCTGATTTGCATCCAGATAGCCCTCAAGAATTTCGGTGATGCGGTTGGAGAGCTGGACGCTCATCACGGCCAGATTGTCGTAATAGGTGTCGATCTGTCGCTCAAACAGCTCAATTTGAAAGGCCAGCGTTTCGGCAATCCGCTGCTTGGCACCGGTAAAATTGCCGACCAGGAACAGCCCGGCCGTCAACAACGCGCACAGCAGCAGCGCAAATACGCAGAGATATGCACACAGCCTTCGCTTGAGTGTTTGCTTTTTACTGGACAAAGCCGACAGCTTCATGGCTTGTCACCGCCTTATTGGATGCTCTTGAACAGCTCCCAAAGTTCATCTGCCAATGCTTCTGCACGTTCGCCGTTCCGATAACGCTCCGGCATGGTTTTCTGCGCCTCGCGCAGTGCATCATATAAGGTATAGATTTTGGCATAGTATCCCGAGAAAGACGGCTCACGCACAGCTGTGGCCGTGTCGTTGACTGCTGCAATGGCGCGGTACAGGTTTCTGTACGCATCCGACTGGAATTCGTAGCTGCTGATCTGCTCAAAGGACGCCTGGTTGACCGGCATATAGCCCGTTTCCACACAGAAGGCCAGATTGCGTTCCGCCTCTGTCAGCCAGCGGGCAAAGACCTCCGCGGCCTCCGCTTTTTGCTCCGTGCTCCGATAGGCGCAGAGCCCGACGCCCGCCTGTGTCACAAGCAGCTCCGTGCCGCTTGCCGTCGGTGGCGGCAGAATCTGCAAATTCATCGGCTCCGACGTGTTGTCGGGGTAGGTGATGGTGTCGTTGTAATACAGAATGGAGGCCGTCGAACCGAGTCCCGCCAGTACCTCACCGGTCATCACCTGCGTGTTGGAATACAGATCGGAAACGATGATGTGTCCCTTTGCAATCGCCTGAGCAAACTGCAGCCAGGACGAGCGGAACGCTTCATTTTCATAGTCATACCAGCCGTCTGCCGTATAGAAACCCTGCTCGCCGTGCTCCATGGCATTCAGCTCAACGGCGCGGATCGGGAAATCCAGTGCGCAGAAGGGCTTTCCGCCCGAATAGTCGTAATACGCAGCTGCGGCGGCGAAAAAGCCATCCCAGGTGGACAGGCTCTCATAGGTCACGCCGGTTGCCTGAGAAAAACGATCAAACTGCGTACCTGCCAGGAACAGCAGATGCGTCGATTTGGAGACGGGGAAGACAGACAGCTTTCCGTCCACCATACCGTCCTCTAAAAATTCGGGGACAAATTGGCCAAGCTCCTCCGCGGTGAACAGCTCCTTCCAGTCGATCAGGTTCTCCGCGCCCAGCTCTGCGGCGTTGTTGTTGTGGCAGAAAAACAGGTCGGGCATATCCATCGCACCGGCTTCGCTCTTCTGCGCGGCGAGGAGCTTTTCGCCGATCTGCGCCGTGGAGGACATGGAGGAAACGTGGATGATGATGCCCTTTTCCTTGCCGACGGTGCGGTTGAATTCATCAATCAGACGGTTCATGGGGGAATCGGCCTGTTCGCCGTACACGTGCCACATGGTCAGCGTGACAGGGTTCTGTGGATCCAGTTGTGTCTGGCCGGAGCAGCCGACAAACAGCGGGAGCAAAAGCAGCCCGGAGAGCAATAACGCGATCATTCTTTTCATAACATACCTCTTGGTGTCGTCCAATACGAATGACAGCCTTCTTCACCCAATACGAATTCTGCTGAACGCAAAAATCAGTTCTTTTGGGCGTAACCGTCAATTCGGAAGACAAATCCGGGAAAAATCCGTATCCTGTGTGTTGCAGGAATCCAGCAGGGAGCGGGCTCTGTTCATACGCCTGCGGAGCAAACGCAGCTTCGACAGAATGCGCCCGGACAGCGCCCCTCTGCTTTTATTTCATATCATTATAACAGATCAGTTGGTTGGCGTCAAGAGGAAACTGTCGCATCCGGTCGACAGAGGACGGTGAAAGCACCAAACACAACCAAAACCATTTCATCGGAACAATTGCAAGAAGTGGCGTGACCAGCTTGTCACGCCACTTCTGTCCCTTGAAACGTTTGAAATTGATACATGAACGGCATCGCCTGCCGGAACAGAATCCGAAGGAACACGGCCCCCTGCCTGCCTCCGGACATAGAACCGCCCGGCGCAGCTTACGCCACGAAAGCCATCAGAACGGCAGGTTCGTTGCGTCACTTCAGATGTTGGCTCATGATTTTACCGTCTTTTGTAAATCACAATTTCCGGATTGGCACCGGTCTCCTCATATGTACAGATGAGAATCAAATGCTCCCGTGCGACTACGCCAAAGCAGGTTTTGCCGCTTTCATCGAAAAGGTTTTTGACCTGTGCGCCTAAATATACCTCGTCATCCTTCAAGAACCTGACCGTGCCGGATGGAATCGGGTATTCCAGATTGACAAAGCGGCCAACCAGCGGATATAGCTCTGTGACGGGTTCCATGCCATCAATGTGGAAATCGTTGATTTCATCGACCAGCTTCTTTTTGAATGCCTGATAGTTTTCCATCCCGCCGGTCAGGATATAACTGGCAACAAAACACGGCTTTCCAAACGGACAGCCGTTTGTTTTGGCACAGCCGGGACAAGCTTCCTTTGATGGACATTCGGCGCAGTTTGCGCCACAGATTGATTCGTTCATGATTTTCCTCCTTCAACCAAACAGTATATTTGTATTCACCACTTCTGACCACGATTTACGCAACAACGCCTTGAAATGGACATATTCATCTCTTCAAAGTCCACAAATCCCACTTCTGTCCCACCGAAATCCTCATTTCAGAGATCAAAAGTGCATCAAGCAGATATTTCTCAAAAAACTGTGGGGCAAGTCGTTCGGAAAACCGGAAAAATCCTGTTCCGGGTACAGCTCTTTTGATGCCCGCGAAAAATCGGTGTTTTGACACCAATGACTGTTTGTGCGTCAAGCGTCGGCAACAGCTTCGCCTGAAAATTGCGGTATTTTCGATCCTGATTTTGAAACAGCTGTTGCCGGATTGTACTGGCGTTCATCTCTTTTGCCCTTCTTTGGATTTCAAAAGCGTCATCATCGCCGTGAAGTCCTGCGTCAGCATTTCAGAGATGTCGGCCTGAGTGAAATGACACATACCCGTGGCGCAGAGCGTCGCAATGCCGTAGGTGTGAATCCAGGAATGCTCAAACAGCGCCTTTGCATCTTCGACCGACAACCCGTAATCCGCCTGAATCGCATTCAGGCATTCATCGGCGACGCTGCCGAGATGCGTGTAAATATCGGCAAAGGATTGCACATCGCTGTTTTTCGACATGAAGATCAGCTGATAGAGCTGCGGCTCCTCCATGGCAAAGAGAATCATCTGCATTCCGACCTGCTTGAAGATCGGCAGACCCGCGCACGCTCTGTGGGCATAGGCTTCAAACCGCACCATGGCTGCAGCCCTGACGGCATCGGCCACCTCCTGCATGGCATTGAAAACGGTAAAAATCGGAGTGGCAGAGGTGTTCAGCGCGTTCCCCAGCGATTTGGCGGTCAGGGCGTTGATGCCGCTCTGCGATACAATCCCCAACGCGGCATCAATGATTTCTTCTCTTGTAAACTTCGGCTTCGGCGGCATATCGGGCGCTCCTTTGTCCAATCAATGTTCTGAAGTTGCGGTTCTAAAACGATAATTCTATTATACCCCTTTTGAGGCGCGAAGTCAATGCCCTTTGGCCCAAAATGACAAAATACCCGCCCATGAAAACAGAGCATGGGCGGGCATCATGCGTTTTTCGAAGCGATGCCTTATGCTGGATGGTTCGTTTCGAGCGGGGGCTGAAAACCGGACTGACAGAGTGCGGCAAATATCGCGGCCTTTTCGTCGGCGCTGTACCGCTTCATCGGGAACGTCGCCAGCCCGACATCAAAGCCCATCTGCTCCAGCACGGCCTTTGTGGCGGGAATGAGCGGGTATTGCAGCAGCGCGGCAATGATGCGGTCGGCCTGTGCCTGCGCCTGCTGTGCGGCCTGCAGCTGATGGCTCCGGAAACTCTGGTATATCGTCTGCATCAGGCCGGACAAAAAGTTGTAGGTGGTGCCAATTCCGCCGTCCGCCCCGGCGGACAGACCCATCAGCAGCATCTCGTCCGAACCGTTCAGGATGTTCATTTCCCCGTGCGTCAAATCCTTCAGACGAAGCATCTCATAAAAATTCGAGCTGGTCCACTTGATTGCCGTGATGTTGTCGATTGCAAACAGCCGGGCGGCGAATTCGGCGTGAACCTGAAATCCGGCAGATGGGTTGTAATATACCATCAGCGGAATGTGGACGGCCGCAGCCAGCGCCTTGTAATACTGGTAGACGTCGTCCTGGTCGTATTGGAAAAACAGCGGCGGGGTCGCGGAAATGGCGGCGGCACCGATGGCCTCTGCGTGCTGCGCCAGCAGCAGTGCATCCTGAAAATCCATGGCAGCCACCTGAATGATGCAGGGCTTTTCGCCGTGAACTGCCGCAACAGCCTCCTGCGCCAGAATCATCCGCTGCTCCGTCCGGAGCGCAAGCCCCTCGCCGGTGGCACCGCCGACATAAAAGCCATCGACACCCTGATGCAGCAGAAAGTCGATCAGCTGATGCAGCACGGGAATCCGGATGGATTCGTCCGCCTGAAGCGGCGTGACAAGCGCCGGAAGAATGCCTTCGAATTTCATGGCTCCAGCCTCCATCTCTGCTGCAGAATAACAGCGGGCTGACCGGCGGCGGGAATTGCATAAAACACCGTGAGCAGACTGCCGTCGCGCAGCTCGACCGTACTCGGATAGCCCAGATCGGCGCTGATCTCGTTGCAGTAGATGTCGTGGTCGACATCCCAGCTCTGCCCCTGATCCTGGCTGAGCATGACGCGGACGCCAAACGGCGCATCGCTCTGCGGGTCGCCCCGGAAGCCATACGCGGCAATCAGCGTCCCGGAGGAATGGTGCAGCAGGTGAGACGGCGCACCGCCGAAGTCGGAGAGAATCTGATGCGGCTTCGTCCAGCTTTTGCCACCGTCTGATGATTCGGACTGGAACGTCGTGAACAGTGCGCCGCCACGCTGGACGCGGATGTGAACGAGCAGTGTGCCGTCGTCCAGAACGATGGCGTGCGGCTCGCAGGGGCGCGGATTCCGATCACCGGAGACGGGGTTTTCAATTTCGCCGACATAGGTCATGTGGCCATCCGGGTGAATGCGGTACGCCTGGATGTTGTTGACGCCCATCACACGGTGGTCGTCATCGCTGTAGGTCGTGCCGACCCAGAGGAGCGAACCGTCCGGCAGAACAACCGGGCCGTGCGGGGACGTGATGGGGCTTTTGAAGATCGGCCCGAACGTCACACCGTTGTCGTAGCTGAAGCGGAACGTTGCGCCGAGCGCGGCGGCCTCTTCCTCCGGCGTGATGGTGTCGAGATACGCAAGCTGGTAGGGCGAATCGGTGTCTTCCCGGTGAAATGCCACCGTGTGGTTGAAGGAAGTGACGATCACACTCCCCGAACCAAACGGAACAATCCCGCCATCGCGGTCATCCAGCACGGTATCAATGACCGGCGCCGGACGCGTGTAGGTCGCGCCCTCATCCTCACTGAAGGCAATGACAGTTTTTCCAAACGGACAGATATGCGCCAGCCGAAAACCGGATGCCACAACGGCGATTTTTCCGTTTCGAAGCCGGGCAACGGTTGGCCAGCCGAAGTAATGATGCTTGCTGTCCGGATTTTGCATGACAATTTCGGGCTGTCCCATGACAATGACCTGCATACAGAAACCTCCTTGACAAAACAGTACGTTTCATTTATCATTATTATAAGAGATCAGGCCGCCGTTTGCAAGCATTGATTTTGAAAGTCCTGAAAAAATAATGCCCGACAGGA
Organism: uncultured Oscillospiraceae bacterium; assembly: GCA_964515055.1. Lineage (GTDB taxonomy): Bacteria > Bacillota > Clostridia > Oscillospirales > QAMX01 > QAMX01. The sequence goes on from CAZEUG010000011.1 coordinate 40,302, forward strand.
ACGATTTGGTGAATCGGGTATGCACACTCAGAAACGGAACCACAGACGCTGCCACTTTTTTCAGGGTGGCTTTTCCTGCAACTGCGAACACAGCCTGCCTGAACGGGCGAAAACGCACGGCTGGCAGCACTCACAAAATCGGACGAACGTCCAAACCGAAAGAAGGACTTGCACCATGAACCGAAAACAACGATCCCGGCTGTCAGCACTGCTGGTGCTACTGGCCATCTGCCTGACCGGCTGCACCTCCGGTACACCGGAGGAACCGACAAAGACAGTCGATCTCCTTCGTCCGCTTGTCTACCCCGCATCCGATGTGCAGACACTGGCAGAACGCGGCCTGACGGCGGAGTCGTTTGCGGCGCGGGGAGCGGGTGCAGCGAACTACAGGGACAACGGACACGCGGACGGAACCGGACTGGTGATTTCACCGGACTTCTCTGCCACAGTGAATGAACAGCCGCTGCCGGTCTATGCAGCCGTTGTGTATGTGGCCGATGGCAGGCAGGGCGCACTTCATTCGTTTGCCGCCATCGATGTGGCGCTGGAAAACCGTTCACCGCTCTGCCTGGAGCTGACCGTGGACGAGTCGATTCCGCTGCAAACGGCGCGGGTCTTTGCCCATGCGGAAACCGAGCTGTCAATGGAGCAACAGCGCATCCGGCTGACTGTCCCCGCATACGGGAACTACACGGTGATGATCAATGAGAGCCAGCTGCACGCCATCACGCTGCTGGTTCGCCCCTATGCGGACGAAGAGGCGGAAATCGCCGCCTATCAGGCGCAATACGGTGCGGAACGCGTGACGGTGGTCGAACCGGGGCTTCATCGAGTCGATCATCTGACCCTGGAATCGGATTCCGTCCTGTATCTGAAAGCCGGAGCCATCCTGCTGCCGGAACATACCATGGAGATCGCGACCGATGCGGACAATGCCAATCAGTCGGAAGCCGGTGCCATGGAGTCCAACGCTCTGGGGCTCAACCGCTACCCGGTGATCAACGGCTACAACGGCAGCCGGATGGTGATTGCAGGGCGCGGGACGGTGGATATGACGCAGCTGGACTGGCACGAACGACGTGGCCTCGTCTTTTCACTGTGCAGTCAGGTGACGGTGGATGGCGTGATGCTCATCAATCCGTGTGAGTGGGCGCTGATCACCTATCGCTGTCAGGAGGTCTCCGTGACCAACTGTGCCGTATTGGGCTACCGCACCAATTCCGATGCGTTTGCCATCTGCAACTCGGAAAACGTCGCTGTAACGGATTGCTTTGCGCGGAGCGGCGATGACCTGTTCGAGGTCAAAACGTTGGGCGGCGTGGAAACGGCGGTGAGCCGGGACATCGTTTTTCAACGCTGTCAGGCGTGGGGCAGCAAGGCGCGCTGCTTTGGTATCACCGGGGAAGTGGAACGGGATATTTCCGACGTTCTCTTTGAAGACAGCCTGGTCATCTGCCGGGATGCGGTGTGGGATTTGAACCGTCTCGGCTCGCTGGTGGTGCTGCGGGAAGTCGGAGCAGGCCACATCAGCAACGTGACCTTCCGCAATCTGATGATTGACCGGGATTTCGGCCGGGCGATCAATGTCGGTGTGTATACGGACGGATGGTCTGAGGGAACGATGGAATCCATCCGATTTGAAAATATCACCTGCTCATCCGACGAAAAATTGCAGGTGCGGCAGCATGACGGCCAGCCGTTCGAGGTGACCTTCAACCGTGTCACAGTTGGCGGCACGGAGATCACAGCTGAAAATGCGGGACAATATGTTCGGCAGGACGCGGAAAACCTGCTCCGTTTCCGGTAAACACGGGAAAGGCAGCCGAAACGCAGAAAAGCGTTCCATTGATCGAGCACACCTCTCAGTGCTTCCACCCGCTTTTTAACCCGAAATTGTACAAAAACAGGCGGCATCCAGCAATCGCTGAATGTCGCCTGTTTTCTGATCCCGTCTCAAATCGGCAGCGTGTCACAGCCGCTCATGCGAGCTTTTCAAGCCAGAGAATGCGGCAGATTGCGGACAGCCCGGAGAATCATGGACAGCGCATTGCTGGCTGCCAAATGGCGGATGTATGCGCGGTCACGTGTGCGGCCGCCGAGATGCAGCTCCCGGACATAGATGGCACCGCGCAGATACAGACCGGCATACACGAGCCCGACCGGCTTTTCCGGCGTACCGCCGCCCGGTCCGGCAATCCCGGTCAGCGAGACGGCAATGTCCGCCCCGGTCGCCAGTGCTGCACCACGCGCCATATAGGCCGCAACCGGTCGGCTGACGGCACCGTACTGCTCCAGCAGCTGCTCAGGCACCTGCAACACATCGGCCTTCACGCTGTTGGCGTAGCTGACAATGCTGCCCAGCAGGACGGCGGAGCTGCCCGCAACATCAGTGATGCGCTTGGCAACCAGCCCGCCGGTACACGATTCGGCACAGGCCAGCGTCAGATGGCGCTCTGCCAGCGCCGACACGACACAGGCTTCCAGCGAATCCACATCGACGCCGTAAATCAGATCGCCGAGCGTCTCGTGCAGCTCATCCAGAACGGGCGGCAGCAAACGGCGCGCCTCGGCCTCGGACGGCGCAGCGGCCGTCACGCGCAGCATCACCTCACCGTCCTTGCAGTAGGGGGCGATGGTCGGGTTCCTGGCGTTGGCCATCCGGTCATGAAGAATGGCCTCCACGGCGGATTCGCCCATGCCGAAAATGTGAACCTCGGAGGAAACCAGCGCCTTCTCCGAGCGGGCGCGCAAATAGGGCATGACGCATTGCCGCATCATGGGGCGGCATTCCCGCGGCGGCCCCGGCAGCATGATGATCGTCACGCCGTCGGCCGATGCGGCGCAGCCCGGAGCGGTGCCCCAGTCGTTGTCAAAAACGGTACAGCCCTGCGGCAAATAGGCCTGCTTGATGTTGTTTTCTGTCATTTCCCGCCCCATATCGGCGAAAAAACCCTTCATCCGTTCCAAAGACGGCTCATGCAGAACAAGCGGCAGACCGAGCGTTTCGCAGATGACCTCCTTGGTCAGATCGTCATAGGTGGGTCCCAATCCGCCGGTCGTGAGAATCAGATCCGAACGGCTCTTGGCCGTGCGCAAAACGTCCGTCAGGCGGCCGGGGTTGTCGCCGACGACGGTATGATAGAACAGGTCAATGCCAAGCTCTGCCAGACATTCGGACAGGTACTGCGCGTCGGTGTTGGCAATTTCACCGAGCAGCAGCTCCGTTCCGACCGAGATGATTTCAGCGGCTTTCATCACTGTCACACTCCTTCCGGATGGCGGTTGGCCTGAATGACCAGCCGTTCGGCCGAGTCGAGCGCCGCCGCCATCAGCCCGTCCAGATCGAGCGCTGTTTCGGCTTCCAGCAGCTGCTCAAGCCGCGGCTTTGTTTTCGGATGCTTCGGTGTAAAGACGGTGCAGCAGTCCTCATACGGCAGCGTCGAGGTTTCAAAGGTTCCGGTTTCGCGGGCAACGCGGATGATCTCCTCTTTGTCCATGCCGATGAGCGGGCGGAACAGCAGCCGGTCGCAGACGGCACCGGTCACAGCCAGCGCGGGCATCGTCTGTGATGCGACCTGCCCAAGGCTTTCGCCGGTGATCACGGCCATGCAGGACTCCCGCTCTGCCAGCGCACAGGCGATCCGCATCATGAAGCGGCGCAGAATCAGCGTAAACAGATCCTCCGGACATTTGTCGCGGATTTCTTCCATAATATGGGCGGTGTTGACAATCCAGAGCGGGAAACGGCCGCACCGTGCGCTCATTTCCTGTGCAAGATCCAGCACCTTCTGACGTGCGCGGATGGAGGTATACGGTGGGCTTTCGAAGTGGACAGCGGCCAGCTCCACGCCGCGCTTGGCCATCATGTGACCGGCCACGGGGCTGTCAATGCCGCCGGACAGCAGCAGCATGGCCTTCCCGCCGACACCGACCGGAAGACCGCCCGCACCGGCGATTTTCCCGGCATGGACATACGCCGCACGGTCGCGGATTTCAATGTAGACGACGAGCTCAGGGTGATCGAGGGAGACGGACAGGTGCGGGAACGCGTCCAGAATGGCACCGCCCGCCTCCGCAGCAATCTGCGGCGAGGTCAGCGGAAAGTGCTTGTCCGACCGGCGAACCTCCGCACGGAAGGTGCGCACACCGGCGAGTGCATCCGCACAGTAGGCCGGAACCAGACGAAGAATGGCATCCATCTCCTTTTCGCATTCAGCGGTGCGGCAGATGGAGACAACGCCGTATACCAGCCGCATGGCCTCTACGGCTGCATCGATCTGCTCCGGCGGACAGGGGTCGGCCTCTGGACGAATGTAGACGGTGGACTGCATGGCGCGCACGGAAAACTGCCCGATCTGCGCCAGACGGTGACGGACATTTTTCAACAGCTGATCCTCAAAAACACGGCGGTTCAGCCCTTTCAAAACCATTTCACCGCACTTCAAGAGGATCATTTCCCGGTAATTTGTAGGTTGATTCATCAATCAAAACGATTCCTTTCCTGAATTTTGAGCAGAGTCAGCTGCGCCTGCTTCGGGGCGTCAGCGCATCGGCCACTTCCGCAAGCGCCTGCGCAAAACGGTCAATTTCTTCCGGCTGCGTCTCCGAAGAAACGCTGATCCGCAGCGCCCCGGCGGCTGCATCCGCATCGACCGGCATGGCGGACAGAACATGGCTCGGACGGCCACGGCCACAGGCAGAGCCGGTGGATACGTAGATTCCGCGCTCGGCCAGCGCGTGCATCACGGTTTCCCCGCGCAGCCCGCGCAGAGTCAGCATACAGATGCCGCCTGCTTCACCGGCCGACAAAACTTCCGCCTGCGGACAGGCGTCGGCCACTGCCGACAGCACACGGCTTCTCAACGCCTCCAGCTTGTCTGTCTCCAAAGGTCGTGCGGCGGCGGCCGCAAGGGCAGCGATCAGCGGAACGGGCTCCGTTCCCGGAATCAGGCCGCGCTCCTGCCCGCCGCCGTAAATCAGCGGTGCCAGACGGACGCCCTTGCGGAGATACAGTGCGCCAATCCCTTTGTAGGCGTGAATTTTATGCCCGCTGACGGACAACAGATCGACGCCCAGCGACCGGACGTTGACCCGAATTTTCCGATACGCCTGTACGGCATCCGTGTGGAACAGAATTTCCGGACGAATGCGCTTGACCAGCCGAACCGCCTCCGCGACCGGCTGCAGGGTGCCAAGCTCATTGTTTACAAGCATCAGCGAAACGAGAATCGTATCGCTGCGCACGGCGGCGGCAACTTCCTCGGCGGAAACGTGGCCGGACGCATCCGGCGACAGAAAGGTGGCCTCAAAGCCTTCTTTTTCCAGCGCGGCAACGGTATTCCGGACGGCATCGTGCTCAATGGCCGAGGTGATGATATGCCCGCGACAGCCGTTTCCGGCGCGCCGGCCATAACGGTGCGCCACACCGGAAAGGGCGAGATTGTCGGCAAAGGTGCCGCTGGGCGTGAAGAGCAGCTCTCCGGGCTCTGCACCCAGACCGGCGGCGATGGCCGAGCGGGCGTCTGTCACCAGCCGTTCCGCCGCAAAGCCGAACTGATGCAGAGACGATGGGTTGCCAAATTGCTGAGCGGCGGCCAGAAAGGCCGCGGCAGCCTCCGGACAGACAGCGGTGGTTGCGGCATTGTCCAGATAGATGGGCGTGTTCAAAGTGATCGAACCTTTCCTGTCAGACATCATTTACCCTATATTATACCATAGAATGAAGCGGAACAGAGACAAAACGTGCAAAAAGTCCGTTAAAAAAACGAAACCACCGACTGTTTCTCAAAATCCTCCTCCAAAACCGCACCCGGACGGACGTTTTCGAAAAAGCGGACTGTTTCCGGAAAGACCTTGAAAAACGCCTGGATTCTGTGCTATAATAACAGAAAAAGAAGCAAGCTGGTGAAAACTTGAAAATACAGGAATCCGCTGAAAATTATCTGGAAACCATTCTGATTCTGAAAAAACGAAACGGAACGGTGCGCTCGATCGATATTGCAAACGAACTGGAATATTCCAAACCGAGCGTCAGTGTTGCCATGAAAAACCTGCGGGAAAACAGCTATATTGAAATGGAATCGGACGGCTCCATTACCCTGCTGGAAAAAGGGCTGGAAATCGCCGAGCGAATGTATGAACGGCATACGCTCCTGTCGGACTGGCTGATGCGTTTGGGCGTTCAGCCAAAAACCGCCGCAGAGGATGCCTGCCGGATGGAGCACGTCATCAGCACGGAAAGCTTTGAAGCCATCAAACATCATGCCAGCCGCGAAATTGCGGCGGCTGGATCCAAGGAGGATTCACATGAAAATTGAACGCCTGAAAATCAATCACCTGACGACCCCGCTCGGCTTTCAGCTGGATGAGCCGCGTGTCAGCTGGGTTGTGACGGAGTCCACCGGCAAACGGCCGGTCTGGTCTCAGGTCGAGGTCGCGCAGGATGAAGCGTTTACAAATCTTTGTTACGACAGCGGCAAACAGGCCGAGCTGGATGCCCGCGCCTGCCCGCTGCCCATTCAACTGACGCCGAGAACGCGCTATTTCTGGCGCGTGACCGTCTGCGCGGAGGACGGCGACTGCGGCACGGCGACATCCTGGTTCGAAACCGGAAAAATGCAGGAGGCCTTCAACGGCAACTGGATTGCGGCTCCGTTCGACAAACAGATTCACCCGATTCTCCGCCGCACCTTTACACTGGATGCAGCCGCCGCGTCGGCGCGCCTGTACATTTCCGGCGTGGGTCTGTATGAAGCGAGGCTGAACGGACAGCCCATCGGCGATGAAGTGCTGACGCCGTTTTATAACGATTACAGCAGCTGGATTCAGGTGGAAACCTACGACGTCACAGACCTGCTGCAAGCCGGGGAAAACTGCCTGGAGGTTGCTCTGGGCAACGGCTGGTACAAGGGCCGCTTTGGCTTCAGCGGTAAGGACGCCAACCTCTACGGCGACCGGATGCAGCTGCTGGCCGAGCTGCGCGCCGAGCTGGCCAATGGTCAGACCGTCTGCATCGGTACGGATGAAGCGTTCGAGAGCCATGTCGGGCCGATTCTGGAAAGCAGCATCTATGACGGCGAAATCTATGACGCCCGCCTCGAACCGGGCGCAGACGGCTGGACACCTGTTGTCTGCGTCGATGCGCCGGAGGGTGCAACGATGGATCGGCTCAGCCCGCCGCTGCGCCGCCACGAGGCGATCAAACCGGTCGAGCTGATTCACACACCGGCCGATGAGTGGGTGCTGGACTTCGGACAGGTCATAACCGGCTGGGTCGAAGCCGATGTTTCCCTGCCAGCTGGCGCAGAGCTGTCGCTCGACTACGGTGAGCTTCTCCAAAACGACAATTTCTACAACGGCAACCTCCGTTCGGCCAAAGAGCATTATGCCTTTATTTCTGCGGGAAAACCGACACACATCCGCCCGCATTTCACCTTCTATGGCTTCCGCTTTGTCCGTGTCACCGGGCTGGAAACGGTCAACCCGGCAGACTTCACTGCCCGCGTCATTCACAGCGATCTGGAACATACCGGCCGCCTGACCACCTCCCATGCAAAGGTCAACCGCCTGATTCAGAACGCGTGGTGGGGACAGCGCGGCAACTTCGTGGACGTCCCGACCGACTGCCCGCAGCGGGATGAACGTATGGGCTGGACGGGGGACGCCGAGGTCTTTGCCCCGACCGCCTGCTTCCATATGGATACGGCTTCCTTCTTCCGGAAATTCCTGTACGATATGGAGAAGGAACAGGCCAAGCTCAACGGCGCCTGCCCGCACGTCGTCCCGGACGTGCTCAACCGGATTCAATTCTGCCGCGGCAAAAAGGGCACGGAATTCGGTGCCTGCGCCTGGGGCGATGCGGCGGTCATGATTCCATGGACGCTCTACCGCTTCTACGGCGACCGCACACTGCTGGCGGAGCAGTTCCCGCAGATGGCCGCATGGGTGGACTGGATTCAGACGCAGGACGCAACGCATGACGGCGGCCCGCGCCTCTGGCTGAAAGGCGATCATTTTGCCGACTGGCTCGCACTGGACAACCCGGTTGCCGGCTCGCCCTTCGGCGGGACAGACCAGTACTATGTCGCCTCTGCCTACTATTACTACTCCGCCTATCTGACAGCGCGCGCGGCCGAGGCGCTGGGCGATGAAGCCAACCGAAAGAAGTACGATCAGCTGGCCGATGAAATCCGCGAGGCGTTCCGTCAGGAATTCTTCACAGCGTCCGGCCGTGTCGCCGAACGGACACAGACCGCCATGGTTCTGGCACTGGCCATGCACCTGGCACCGGAAGAAGCGCGGCCGCGCATCACGCGGGATCTGCGCCGGAAGCTCGACGACCGCGGAATGCACCTGGATACCGGCTTCGTCGGTACCTACCACCTGATGCGCACACTGTCCGATGTCGGTCTGGGCGCCTGCGCCTATACGCTGCTGCTGAATGAGGATTATCCGAGCTGGCTGTATGAGGTCAACATGGGTGCCACCACGATCTGGGAACGCTGGAATTCCGTCCTGCCCAACGGCCTCGTCAGCGATACCGGCATGAACAGCATGAACCACTATGCATACGGCGCGGTGGTCGAATGGATGTACCGCTGTATGTGCGGCCTGAATGAGTCCGCCCCCGGCTTCGCATCGGCGCGCATCGCTCCGATGAGCGATAAACGGCTGGATTGGGCAGAGGCGGAATATGCATCCGCATCCGGCCTGTACCGCAGCGGCTGGCGCCGCGAAAACGGCGAAGTGGTCTATACGGTCGAGGTGCCCTTTGGCGCATCCGCCGTCTTTGTCCCGGAACAGGCGGATGCATGGCTCACCGTCAATGGCACACCGGCGGATCAGCCCGGCGAAATCACATTGGAACCGGGTGTCTGGACCATCCGCACACGATAACACCGGAACCAAAAACGAAACCCTCCACCGGCGGGGAACCTGTCCATCACAGGCTCCCCACCGGATTTTTTATGTTTTTTTCAAAGCAACTTGACAAATGAAATTCAATTTGCTATACTAAACTTGAAAAAAGGAAAATAAATAACACAACAGAATCACATGAAGAGGAAATAAAATGATTACGCCGCCGGTTCCTTGAAATGGCGTCTGAAAAGAGGCCGAACCTGACTGTTCAAGAAACGAAAACAACCATACTGAAGTGGACTGTAGTACGGAATCAAATACGATTACATCATTCATGAGAATTCGAATACAATAATACTGCACCAGACTGCAAACACAGGGGAATTCCCCAAAAGGAGGTTTTTATGAAACGATTCAAACGAATTCTGCTGCTCCTGTCTGTCCTTGCGATGGTTGCCGCGCTGATGAGTGCCTGCACACAGACGGCAGAACCGGAGCAAACGCTTCCCAAAGAAACGTCCGCATCCGAACAGACGTCCGAGACCTCCGACCGGACAACCGTCACGGAACCGCCAACCTCGGAGTCCCCGGTGGACAGCTCAGGCGCCACGGAACCGACGAACACGGAAACCACGCCGGAAGGCACGGAGCTGTCCAAAACGGTGGCCGATGCCGTGCGGAAGGCGTGGAACGTAGAGGGCGACCTGACGGATGATCTGCTGAAAAAAACAGAGGTGCTGGAGATTGCCTTTGGCACCTGGGATCATGCGGAAACCGGAGCGGATGGCAGCCTGCGGCTTCCGATTTCCGATCTGACCGGGCTGGAAGCGTGTTCGGCGCTTCGCGAGCTGTATCTGTTGGATTACTACGGAACCGACCTCGGCGCGATCAGCGGCCTGAACCGGCTGGAAGTGCTGTCCGTGCAGTTTGCAGGCAACCTCCCGGCGGAAACCATGTGGGACACCGCCGCACTGGTCGGTTTGCCGCTCAAACGCCTGGAAATTGACAACTATCCGCTTGCCGACCTGACCGACATTGGCCGCCTGACATCCCTGCGGGAGCTCTGGCTGACGCGCTGCCCGCTGGCAGACCTGTCGCCGCTGGCCAATCTGACCGAACTGGAAATGCTGAATCTCGGCGGAATCAGTGGGTCCGGTCTGCAAAACGCCATCCGCGATCTGTCACCGCTGGCCGGTCTGACCCGGCTGCAATGGCTCTCCCTCGCCGGGGTGGAAGGGGAGCTGTCGCCGATTGCAGCACTCCCGCTGACGCAACTGACGATTGCGTGGTCAACCGTGTCGGATTATGCGTCGCTGGCCTCCATGCAGACCGTCTCCGATCTGGCTCTGGGCAATACCAACCTGACAGACGGCGATACGGCAGTCTTCGGAAAAATGGCGGGGCTGAAATATGTACTCTGGATTGCCGCACCGGAGGGTGCGCATCCGGAACAGCTGGGCGATCTGCTGAAGGCGGTGGGGCGGTCGGATGTCCTGTCGATTGACAATGCCGCTCAAACCGATCCGGACGCATATGACGCATTCATGAGCCGGATTTACCCGACCTTCCGGACGAAGTAAGCAACTGAAAAAATCCCTGTACACCAAGGCTTAATAGTGACAAGTAACTATTTTGTCTTGCACCGGGGCAGAGAACGGTGTGACCGCAAGGGTCACGCCGTTTTTCTGCGTTCATAGCTCGTTTTTGTGATAACAGGTTCGGAA
>CAZEUG010000012.1:0-50622 GCA_964515055.1 uncultured Oscillospiraceae bacterium
CGCATTGGACACAGAAAAAAAATCTCCGGATGGTTGCAACCATCCGGAGATTTTTCGTTTCAGAAATGTTCTTTCCTGCCTGCAAGGATTCTTTCAGATGCTAACAACTTCAGCATCTGCGTCGGAAACTCGCACATTCGGTTTCCTGACAGCTGCACGGATTTTTGCAGCCACATGAGCAGACCGAAATGTGTTTGGCCGCGCACGTTCCGGCTGTATAAAACGCGCATTGATCGGCACCGCACCGAATTTCCGTTGCTTCCAGCGCCTGAGTCGCCTGCGCATTGCCCATTCCGGTCGTATTCTGTTGTTCGAAGGACTCGCAGCAGGTCTGATCCTTTGTCGATGCGTGGTGTCCATTGACACAAACCGCATTTTTTCTGCACCGGTTTCCACTGTGATAGGCGCAGGTTGTCACTGCACACTCAAGGTTGGTCATCTGTTTTCTCTCCCCTTCCGTTTTGCAAACCAACTGATTTGCTCACGGCTTAGTATCACCGGATTTCCGTTTGGTATGCACCGCTTTTTTCTTTGTCAAATCTGCCAAAATTGTTTGTACCGGTCTCCCCGTTTTCTGTATGACAGGCTGTTTCCGAAATTTGTTTTTCAGTCGTGCATTGCAAAATCAAAGCAAGTGGTTTATTCTAACGGAAAATTAGATTCAATATGTTTTTGGAACATTGTCCAATGCATTCCGGCGTTTCATGTCGAATCTGCTTGCTTTTTACCAAAAACAGGTGTATACTGAGTGCATTGGTTCTCATTTGATCAAACAGCACTTTCTGTTGATGCCCCAAAAATTGACCTTTCATCAAGGAGCGTACTGCAAATGAATCTGTATTTTACCCGTCATGCACAATCGACCGGGAATGTTGTCCCCAAAACCGGTGGTCTGGATCCGAAGCTGACGGAGCTTGGCCGCCAACAGGCGCAGGCTCTCGGCGAACGACTCTCGACCTTTCCCTTTGATTGCATCATTGCCAGCCCGTTGATTCGGACGCTGGAAACTGCGAATGCCGTGGCTTCGCGCCAGCCAAACGGCCCCGCACCGGTTGAGCTGTTGCCGGATTTGATGGAATGCGGGACGCCGCCCGATTTCATCCCGCTCTCCATTGAAGAAGCGCGTCAGTTCTGTCCGACAGCCTTGCCGTTCTCCGTTCCGACGCCGGCCGGTGGCGGCGCAAGTCTCCCGGAGGAATTTCGCGATCCGATCAATTATCTGGCTCGCGCCTACCGGATTATGGGGTATCTGCGCCGGCGATTCATCGGCGATGAAAATGTTCTGGTGGTGACGCATGGCTCATTTCTGACGCATCTGATGAATGCGGCACTACCCACCGCTTCACCGGGACTTGCCCATTTTTCACACGATAATACCGGTCTTTCTCTTGTCCGTTACCTGGTTGAAGACAATCGGCCGCGCACGGTTCTCGGATTTTTGAATGACCTGTCTCATCTCTATCGAGCAAATTTGACGGAGGGGGTCGCAAGTGTCCATGCGTTGTAAGGATATCATTCTGGAATATTTCCGGAAAAACTGGGTTCGCTATATATTCGGCGTCATTTTCGTTGTGCTTGCAACGGTCTGCAATGCCCTTCTTCCGCAGCTGCTGGGGCAGGCAATTGACCTTTTGAAAGCGGCTAAGGATCCGCTGCAAAGCGCCACGCTGGCAGATGTCCGCAATCTCTGTCTGCTCATGTGTGGCTGCGCGGTGGCGGCGTTCATCACGCGCAACATCTGGCGGTATCTGATTTTCGGCTTCACGCGCTCCATCGAGCTGCATCTGCGCCACCGGCTGTTTTCTCACCTGCAGGCGCTCAGCCCTGATTTTTATGTCAAAAACAACACCGGTGACCTCATCACCCGTGCCATCATCGACTCGCAGTCTGTCCGCAATATGTTCGGCATGGGGCTGATCGGCATTGTCGATGTGCTGACGGTCAATCTGGTCACCTTGGGGTACATGATTTCCACGACCAGTGTGAAGCTGACCCTGATTGCCGTCATCCCGCTCCCCCTCCTCCTGTTCGCACTCGTCAAGCTGCGGACGGCCATGCGCAAGCGTTTCACCATTGTGCAGCACACCGTTTCGGACATTGCTGCCAAGGTACAGGAGAATCTGACCGGGATTCGCGTCATCAAGGCCTTTGCGCAGGAGGACAGCGAAAACAAGCTGTTTGAGGGCTTGAGCCGAAAAAAATGGAAGGCCGAGATGGATATGGTTCGCGTCTGGTCCTTCATCAATCCGCTTTCCGCGCTGGTTTTTGGTTTGATTTTCTCTGTATTTCTCTATTTCGGCGGAAAAATGGTCATTGCCGGTACGCTGACACTTGGGGAGTTTGTCGCATTTAACACCTACATTGCGCTGTTGATGGATCCGATCTCGCGAATCAGCCGCATCATTCAGATCTGGCAGCGAGGGATTGTCTCCATGCAGCGGCTGGATACGATCTTCACCGCGCAGCCTTCTATTGATGATGCCCAGGCAGATGCATCGATTGAAGCGCTCAAGCCGCTGACGCTGGATGTTTCCAATCTGACCTACCGCTATCCCGGTACGGACAAGGACGTCCTGAAAAATATCTCCTTCCATTTGGAAACCGGCGGGACGCTGGCCATTATGGGTGCGACCGGCTCCGGCAAGTCCACGTTGATGGGGCTTTTGATGCGGATGTGGAACCCGCCGGACGATACCATCCGAGTTTCCAATCATCCAATCCATTCCATTCCACTTCACGTTCTGCGCGGCGCCATTGCCTATGTACCGCAGGAAAGCTTTCTCTTTTCAGATTCCATCATGCGGAACATTCAGTTTTATGACGAGCGGATTTCTGAAGAAGATGCCATTCAGGCCGCCAAGGCTGCAGCGATTCATGACAACATTTCGGAATTTCCGAATCAGTATGAAACAACAGTTGGAGAGCGTGGCATGACGCTCTCCGGCGGTCAGAAACAGCGGATTTCCATTGCACGGGCTCTGGCTCGTAAGCCGGAGCTTTTGCTGCTGGATGACTGTCTGTCGGCTGTTGATGCGGAGACAGAGCGCACCATTCTCGACAATCTCCGCAGTTATCTACGAAACTGCACCACCATCATCGTCACGCACCGGATTGCCGTTGCCGGTATTGCCGATCGCGTTCTGCTTTTGAACGAAGACGGCAGCATGGCAGCCATTGGCACACACGACGAGCTGTTGGCGTCCTGCCCGGCTTATCAGCATCTTCTGACAATTCTCGAATCCTCCAAGGAACAGACGGTCTGAGTGACCTGACAGACGTGCAACCCGCCGCACATACGTCTGTCTGTACAGGTTTTCCGGGATGCGGCGGAGAAAAGAGGCTTTATGAAACAGGCATCGTCGCCATCCGTTCCGGATGGACGCATGGCAGAATACACGCAGCGCAAAAAGCGGCATACGCTGCTTCGGCTGCTCAAATACTTCTTCTATCACAAATGGCTCACGTTCCTGACGCTTTGTCTGGCTGTCGGTTCCAGTCTGGTGCAGGTTGTCAAGCCCTATATTCTGAAGCTGGTCATTGACCAGAACCTCGAAATCGGCGTCAATGACATTGCTGCCATCGGGCGTCTGGCGTTGCTCTATTTCGCCGTGGTGCTGCTCGGTTCCGCCTGCGACTACGCGCAGTCCGTGACGCTTGCATCGCTTGGTCAGCGGATTATGCATCGGATGCGCACCAATCTGTTCGCACACATTCAGCGGATGAATATGTCCTTTTTCGATGCGAACTCTTCGGGCAGTCTGCTGACGCGTGTCAACAGCGATGTGGAATCCCTTTCTGATCTGTTTTCGAGCATCATCATTCAGTTTGTCAAGGACATTCTGATCATTTTCAACATCTGCGGTGCCATGCTGCTGCTGGACGTTCAGCTGGCGCTCTGGTGTTTTGTCTGCATCCCGCTGATCGCGGTGATCACCTTTGTATACCGCAATCTGTCGCGCCGCAACTTCATCAAGCTGAAGGCTCAGCTGTCGCGGTTGAACGGTTTTCTTGCTGAAAACATCACCGGGATGAAAATGGTGCAGATTTACTGCCGTGAACCCCAGAAAAACGATGAATTCTACCAGTTGGGTCACGAATATTATCGGCTCGGCATGGTCGAGGTGCTTTTGAACTGTCTGTCCAACCCGTTGATGTCCGCTCTGGCCAATCTGGCCACCGCCATTTTCATTTCGGCCTTTGCGCCGCAGGTGATCGGCAACCGTCTGGACGTCGGTACGCTCTACGCCTTTACGCAGTATATCAAGCAGTTCTTCAGTCCAATTGCCAATCTGGCTGAACAGTTCACCTCCATTCAGTCGTCTTTGATCTCTGCAGATCGAATTTTCGACATCATCGACAAAGCCGACACGCTGGAGGATTTGGAGGCCGGTCTTCCGTTGACGGAGTTCTCCGGCCACATCGAGTTCCGTCACGTCTGGTTTGCCTACACAAAGGACAACTATGTCCTGAAGGATGTCAGTTTTGAGATTCGTCCCGGCGAGAGTGCCGCGTTTGTCGGATCCACCGGTTCCGGGAAATCCACCATCATTTCCCTGCTTGCGCGGTTTTATGAGATTCAGAAGGGTGAAATTCTGATCGATGGTGTTGACATCCGGAACTACCGTCTGACGGATTTGCGCCGCTGTATCTCCGTTGTGCAGCAGGATGTCTTCCTGTTTACCGGTGATATCAACTACAATGTCCGGCTGAATGAGGATTCCATTTCGGATGCTGACATTCGTCAGGCCATTCAAACCGTCAGCGCCGAGCATTTTGTCAACAGTCTGCCGAACGGATATGCGTCGCACGTTTCGGAGCGCGGTTCCGAGTTCTCTGCCGGGCAGCGTCAGCTGATCGCGTTTGCCCGTGCCGTCGCAGTCAAGCCCTCCGTTCTGGTGCTGGACGAGGCGACTGCGAGCATCGATACGGAGACGGAGGCTGCGCTGTCGCAGGCGATGCAGACGGTTTCGGCCAACCACACCACCATTACAATTGCGCACCGGCTCTCCACCATTTCCAGCTGCGACCAGATTTTCGTGCTGGATCACGGCGTCATCATTGAGCAGGGTACACACGAAGAGCTGATCGCGCAGAATGGTCACTATGCGGAGCTCTACAGGATTTCCCTTTCGGCCACCGACAATTCCTCAAAGACCACGGCCTGACCGTTTTGGCTCCCGGACGCATTGACAAGGCGTGTCGATTCGTTTATAATAAGGTAGGAATTTTCCCGGCTGCTGAATCGGCAGCCATCTCCGGATACCAAAATACAGAAAGTGATGATCGTTATGCTGGATCTGCACAAAATTACAGACTCTCTCCGCGACTGTCCCTGTGGCAGGAAACATGAAATCAACATTCGTTCCCTGGAAATCGGATATCAGAACACACCGGATACCGGGCGCGTTCTGAAGGATTCGGGGTTTGGCCGTCGGCTGCATCTGGTCGCCGACAAAAATACGCTGGCCGCAGCAGCCGGCATCACGGACGCTCTGCGTCAGGCGGATTTTCGCACCACGCTGACGCTGTTTGACGATTTGCAGCTGGCCGATACCGCCGCGGTTGCACGCGTGCAGGAGGAGCTTGCCCGCAGCGGTGCGGAAGCTCTGCTCTCCATCGGCACCGGCTCGCTCAACGATATTTGCCGGTTCACGGCGGCCAAGTTGGATATGCCCTTTGCCATCTATGCCACGGCGCCCTCCATGGACGGGTTTGCCTCTGTCATGGCACCGATCACGGAAAACGGCTTCAAGCGAACCTTCCCCGCCAAAGCGCCGGAGGTTATCATTGCGGACAGTGCCGTTCTCGCCAAGAGCCCGGCCGTTTTGAAGGCAGCCGGGCTGGGTGATCTGCTCGGCAAATATACCGCTCACGCAGACTGGGAGGTTTCCGCCTGTCTGACCGGTGAATACTACTGCGCACAGATTGCGGCCATGACCCGCGCCGCCGTAGATGAAGCGGCTGAGCTTGCGCGCCGGTCGGATTCCGATTCGCCAGCATTTGCCGCATCACTGATGGAAGCACTCGTCCTGTCCGGATTGTCCATGCTGCTTTCCGGCTGCACGCGTCCGGCATCGGGTGCGGAGCACCACATTGCGCATTTCTGGGAAATGCAGTATGCGCTGATGGGGCGTCCGCAGGTTTTCCACGGCAAAAAAGTCGGGATTGCCGCCGGGCTGGTTGCGGATGTTTACAACCGGTTGGCAAAGCTGGATCACGTTCACGAGCTGCGGCGCGAAATCGATTGGGATCGTCTTTCCGAAATCTACGGGCCGCTGCTGTCGGAATGCCGCAAGGAGAACACGCCCAATCCGGTCGATGCGATTCCGGTTGGCGCTGTGGAAGCCAATTGGGAAACGCTGCGTGCAGCCCTGGCGCGTGTTCCGTCCGGCGATGAAATCCGTTCCCTGATTCGGCGCACCGGCGGTGCCGCCACCTGTGCGGAGGCCGACATTCCGCTCCATCTGGAAGAACAGGGGCTTCGCTATGGCCGATATGCCCGCTTCCGCATGACGATGATGCGTCTGCTGGATATTCTGGAAGAAGACCCAATCTAAGGCGAAAGGAGCGGAGCTATGCAGGCGATTTCTCAAATCCGTGACTTTCTTCTTGACATGGACGGAACCATTTATCTCGGCAACCGTTTATTCGAAGGGACGCTGCCTCTGCTGAACAGAATCCGTGAAAAAGGCGGGCGGGCGATCTTCCTGACCAACAATTCCTCTGCATCCCCTGCAATGTACGTTGAGAAGTTGCAGCGTCTCGGTGTTCCCGCTGTTGCTGACGATATTTTCACCTCCGGCGACGCCGCAGCCGTCTCCCTGTTGCAGCATTTTCAGAAGCCGCCTGCGGTCTATCTGTTGGGGACGCCACAGCTGGCCGACCAGCTCACCGGCTATGGGCTCCGTATCGTCAACAATACGGAGATTCCACCCGATTGCGTGCTGCTCGGCTTCGACAAGACCCTGACCTACGAGCGACTGGAAACGGCCTGCCGTCTGATCGATGGCGGTATCCCCTATTTTGCAACGCATCCTGATCGCGTTTGCCCGGTGGAAAACGGCTTCATTCCGGATGCCGGTGCCATGATTGCCCTGATTCAGACAGCGACCGGCCGCACACCAACCGTATTCGGCAAGCCGGAAGCCGCGATGGCCGCAGCTGCATCTGCCCGTTATCATCTGTGCATGGAGACAACAGCCATGGTCGGTGATCGCCTCTCCACAGATATCCGCTTTGCCAACAACGCCGGAATGACAGCCATTTTGGTCTTGTCCGGTGAGACGAGTCTGGCCGATTATCAGGCGCAGCACGAGGTTCACGCCGACTGGATTTTCCCATCTGTGCGCGAGCTGTGCGATGCGCTTTGATCAGGCGCGGGGCTACACGATGTTCAACTGCTAATCAAGTTGCTCTGAAACCGATGGACATAAATGAGTGTCCATCGGTTTTTTGCGTGGCAGTGAGACAGCGTCTCCTATTCTTCCGATGCGTAAAACAGAGTGATTCAAAGAAAAACAGCAAGAATTGCAGAGAGACGGAGATATTTGAACCTGCTTTGCTCTATTTGCTTCACGGTCATCTGACCGTCTGTTGCATTCATGTGACTGTTTGTGGTATCATAATATTGTTCAAAGAGGTGGCGCCGCACATCATTCCACCGCATGATTGATTCAGTAGAAAGGTTGTGATTTCAATGTTTGCACCCGGAACCATTCTGGAAACCGACCCGGAACATTTCAATCCGCTGACCTCCATTCCGGACGTCCTGTGGGAAAGCGGAGGGTTGGTCATGGGACAACTCCGCAAAATAACCGGCTTGGAGACCGCTGTGATTCAGAACTGGATCAAGCGCGGTTATGTCGCACCGCCGATCAACAAGCACTATTCCATTGATCAGGTGGCGCGCATTCTGATCATCAACGCGCTGCGGGATAGCTTGCCGCTGGAAAAGATTGCGCAGCTCATCCGCTTCGTCAACGGTTCGCTGGTCGATACATCGGACGACTTGATTGCGGACAGTCGCCTGTACGATCTGTTTTGCCACATGGCTGTTGTTCTGCAGGAAAACAATTACCACACCTTCGAACAGATGGAAGCGTTTGCGGACGTGCAGACATCTCCCATCGAACCGGCAACTGCACGTCCACGCATTCGAACGGTTCTGCTTTTGATGAGTGTCTGTTATCAATCCATCCTGATTCGGCAACGTGTCGAAAGCTGGATTGATGAGCTCTGACGGCCAACCGTTCTTGCAGAAAGGAGGTTTTGATGGATGCGTATGTTTTGGGAATCGCTGTCACTGTTTCAACAGATTCTGCTCTGTGTCGCGTTGCCCGTCTCCGTGGTGCTATTGATTCAGTTCATCCTGCTCCTTTTCGGGCTCGGCGGTGATGACGAACCGGATTTTGAGGTGGATTTGGACGGTGACGGCATTCCAGACGATGTATTGAACGGCGATTACGGCATGGCGTTTGGGGAATTTGGCGGTCTGCGGCTGTTGACGCTGCGTGGCGTTCTGGTTTTTCTGGCCATCGGTGGCTGGAGTGCGCTCGTGGCCAGCACCGGGCTATCCGTCTGGCTTTCCCTGTTAATCGGTATGGTGGCCGGTCTGCTCGCCGACGTGCTGTACGCATGGGTCATGCATACGGTTCTCCGTTTGCAGAACAACGGTGCCATCTGTCTGGAAAATGCCATTGGTCTAACAGGTGAGGTCTATATCCCCATTCCGCCGGGCCAGGCATCCAACGGAAAAATCAATCTGATTTTACAGGGGCGTTTTTGTGAACAGGCTGCCGTGTGGGCGGGCGATTCGTTTTTGCCAACCGGTTCCAAGGTTCAGGTGACGGGCGTTCTCGGCGATACACTGATCGTTGAGCCACTCCCCCGTACATAGCTCTCCTGCCCCGATTCTCGTTTCCTTTCATTATGATTTTCAGGAGGTTTTCTCATGTTACCCTTTGTCATTGGTTTCATTACCATTGCGGTTGTGATCTTTTTCACGCTTCTGATTCTGATTGTGTCCCGGTTTCGGAAATGTCCGTCCGACAAAATCATGGTCGTGTACGGCAAGGTCGGGAGCAATGCCGATGGCACGGCGCGTTCGGCGCGTTGTATTCACGGCGGCGCTTCCTTCGTCTGGCCGGTCTTTCAGGCCTATGAATACCTCGATCTGACGCCGATCTCCATCAGTGTCGATCTTCGCAACGCGCTGTCGCGTCAGAACATCCGAATTGATGTCCCGTCGCGTTTCACCGTCGGTATTTCAACAGAGCCGTCCATCATGCAAAATGCTGCGGAGCGGCTTTTGGGTCTCAAGCTGGCTGAAATTCAGGAGCTGGCTAAAGATATCATCCTGGGTCAGCTGCGTCTTGTGATTGCTACGATGGACATCGAAGAAATCAACGCCGACCGGGATAAATTCCTGCTTGCCGTTTCCGGCAACGTCGAAACCGAGTTGAAGAAAATCGGTCTGCGGTTGATCAACGTGAACGTCACCGATATCAACGATGAGTCTGGCTATATCGAGGCGTTGGGCAAAGAGGCTGCTGCCAAGGCCATCAACGACGCCAAGCGGTCGGTTGCAGAAAAGAACCGCGACGGTGCCGTCGGCGAATCGAATGCGAACACCGACCAGCGAATCAAAGTCGCAACCGCCAATGCACAGGCCATTCAGGGCGAAAACAAGGCTCAGGCTGAAATTTCGCAATCCAACGCGACGCGTCGTGAGGTCGAAGCCGATGCACTGCGCCGTGCCACCGCCGCAGAAAAGATTGCTGCCGCGAATGCGTTGCAGGAATCCTACGCCGCTGAGCAGGCCGCAGAGTTGGCGCGTGCCGACAAGGAGAAGGCGACGCTCGAAGCGGATATCATCGTACAGTCCGAAATCAACCGCAAGAAGATCGAGATCGAAGCACAGGCGGAAGCGGAACGCGAAAAAATCCGTGCCCAGGGCGAAGCTGAGGCTTTGTACGCCCGGATGGAAGCAGAAGCTCGCGGTATGGAGGAGCAATTGACGCGTCAGGCCGCCGGTCTGGCTGAAATTGTCCGCGCCGCCGGTGGGAACCCCAGCGAAGCCGTCAAGCTGATGATTGCCGATAAGATCGAGACACTGGTTCGCACACAGGTGGAAGCAATTCAGAACCTAAAGATCGACAAAATCACCGTCTGGGATCAGGGTGCGAAGGATGGTTCTTCCTCGACTTCCAACTTCGTCTCCTCGCTGATGAAATCCATTCCGCCGATGAACGAGCTGTTCCAGATGGCCGGTATGGACTTGCCGGAGTATCTCGGCAAATCGCACGAATCCACCAATCCTGCTCCCGCTGCACCCGAAGCAGAGGTCGCACAGGAATAACATCAAACCGCCGCCGCAGAGAAATTTGCGGCGGCGGTTTTTGTGATTCTGTTTGGAAGGTTTGGAAGAAAGGCGCACCGTGGGATGTGCATCTTCATTCGTCCGGCTTACGGCATCCGGTCCATGATGGAATCTGTCAGGGCGCTGTGTGGTTGTCGCGCCCGCTTCGTGATGTGGCGTTTGACAGGCTGACGGGGTCGACCACACATTCCATGGAAGAGGCGGAGCAGCTTGCCGGCCGGGTCGGCATTTTGATGGCGGGGCACCTGCCCGCGCCCGGTTCGCCGTCCGAGCTGATGAAAGAGACCGGAACCAGTCATTTGGAGGATACATTTTTGCACCTCGTCAAGGGGAAATCAGATGAAGCTGTAGGCCCTTGCCGGTCGTGTGACGTGGGAAATCCTGCGGAATCTCCTGACGTTTGCATTTGGGCTGACCCTCCCACTGATACTGCTCGGATCGATGACACTCATTCCGTCCAGTATCCCCGTGCCGCTGTTTGAGTTGACTTCCCTGACGCCTGGCATTTCCGTATTTGGTCTGTTCTTTTTGACCTGATTCAGCGCCAGTCTTCTGGCCAAAGAACGTGAAAAGCGCCTTGCTCGCCTGGCTCTCCACGACGCCCGTGACAACCGCAGATTCTCTGTTGGGGTACACGCTGCCGCCTCTGCCCATGGCTGTCTGCGCTTCTGCTCGGTCTGAGCCCGATGTTTCGGTTGATTTCGGTGGTTCTTATGCTGATACCGATTGCCCAGCTCTACACATCCATCGGGCTGATCTTTCATGCAATTTTGTCGGTCAAGCAGTTGGGATTCCTCTGTGGCGGGTTCTTCATCAATCAATCCACGTGGGTATCCGGTGCATGGATGGAGCGAACGGGTTTCAACGCGTTGCGAACCCGCTTCCGTTTGTACACATCGTCCGGTTGAAGCGCTGCATTCTGAACGGCGAAGCGCTTAGCAGTCTGCTGCCGCATATGTTCTGGATTGTCAGTTATACGTCACCGGCAGGGATTCTGGTGAGCGGGCTCTTTCTGCGGCGTGTTCGCAGTTTTTGGGCAGTAAAAAACCGACGGTATGAACCGTCGGTTTTTATTGCGCACTTATGCCAGTTTGTTGTACTTCAGCGCGATTCTGCTCTTCTTGTGAGCGGCGTTGTTTTTATGAATAACGCCCTTTGCGGCAGCCTTGTCGATGACTTTCACTGCGACCTGAACGGCAGCAGCAGCCTTCGCCTTATCGCCGGCGTCAATCGCCGCGTCCGCTTTTTTCACGGCAGTTTTGAGCGATGATTTCACCATACGGTTTTGCAGCGTTTTAACTTCCGCCACCAATACACGTTTCTTTGCAGATTTGATATTCGGCATTTCAAAACACCTCCTTGCGCGTTAGATTCACCTAAATCACAGTAATTATAATTATATCACAGAAGCCCGTTAATTGCAAGAGGAAAATCGGACTTTCTCGTGATTTTGGCAGAATTATTTTCCGATGTCATCGCGGAGAAGCATATCGTTCGGTCGGATCCAGCCCGCTTTGCGCATTCCCTCGCTGACGCCGAGTGCCAGGAACGCCGGAAGCACGAAATGCATCAGGAGAATGACAATGATCACGTACACCGGATCGCGGCCGTCTGCAATCATGGATTCATAGGTTGCGAACTGACCAACCAGCCCGCTCGTCCCCATACCGGCACCGGTCGGAGTGGTGGTCATATGGAAAATCGCGGTGGAGACCGGCCCCAGAACGGCGCTTGCAATGATGGCAGGCAGCCAGATTTGCGGGCGGCGCACGATGTTTCCGACCTGGAGCATGGAGGTTCCAAGTCCCTGAGAGATCAGACCACCGAACCCGTTTTCACGGTAGCTGGCAACGGCAAAGCCGACCATATTGGCGCAGCAGCCGACGCAGGCGGCACCCCCCGCCAGACCGGACAGGCCAATCGACACGGCAATGGCCGCACTGGAAATCGGTGCGGTGAGGATCATGCCCATGACAACAGAAATGATGATACCCATCGGGATGGGGCTGACTTCCGTTGCGTGTTGAATGAACTGGCCGATTGCTTTCATGGCAATGCCAATATACGGACCGGTCAGGCCGCCAACAATGCAGCCCGGCAGAATGGTGCAGATCGGGACAAGAACGATATCGAACTTTGTCCGACCGGCAATCAGGTTGCCGACTTCAGCGCCAACGACTGCGGCGATGTACGCATTGAATGGGCCGCCGCCACCGGCTGTGTAGGCAAACGCGCCGACTGCGATGTTTGAAAAGATCACAAGCGGCTTGCATTTCATACCGTAGGCAATGGCGGCACCGATGGCCGCGCCCGTCACGCCCTTTGCCGCGTCCGCATAGTTTTTCAGGAGATCAAAGTGTTTGACCGGGATTTTTGCCAGCAGGTCAATGATTGTCCCGATAATCAGAGATGCGAACAATCCCAGCGCCATTGCAGAAAGTGCATCGATAAAATACCGTTTGGCCAGTCTTCCCAGCACGCTTTTCGTCTGTTTTTTCCCTGCCATTGTGACGATTTCCTCCAAATCATTCAGAACCCGTACGCAGGGAAACGCGCCCTGCGTACGGGAATGTGATGATGATGCCTTTTCGAATGAGAAGCTGTCAGATTTCCATCATCCAGCCGTTCGTATCCGGCAGGCGACCCCACTGGATGCCTGTCAGCGTGTCATACAGCCACTGAGAAACCGGGCCGATTTCGCCGTTGTTGATGCAGATCTTCTCATCGCCGATTTTCAGCTCACCAACCGGGGAAATGACGGCGGCAGTGCCTGTGCCAAAGATTTCTTCCAGCTTGCCAGCGCGGCCGGCTTCTTCGACTTCCTTGACGGAGAGGCGGCGTTCGCTGACGCGGTAGCCGTGGGCTTTCAGCAGTTCAATGCTGGATTTTCTGGTGATGCCCGGCAGGATGCTGCCTTCCAGTGCCGGTGTGACGATTTCGCCGTCGATCTTGAAGAAGATGTTCATTGCGCCGACTTCTTCGATAAATTCACGGTGAACGCCGTCCAGCCACAGAACCTGATCGTAGCCTGCTTCATGAGCATTGACCTGCGACTTGATGGAAGCCGCGTAGTTGCCACCGCATTTTGCGAAGCCGGTGCCGCCTTTGACCGCACGGACGTATTCTGTTTCGATATAAATACGAACCGGGCTCAGGCCGTGGGCATAGTAGCTGCCGCTCGGAGAGAGAATAACGATGAACATATAATGATCCGATGCGCGAACGCCCAGTGCCGCGTCGGTCGCAATCATGAACGGGCGGATGTACAGCGCTTCGCCCGGATTGGTCGGCACCCAGTCGAGATCGGTTTCGACAACCTTGCGAACACATTCGACCCACAGCTTCTCGTCAATCTGCGGCATACAGAGACGATCACAGGAGTTGTTCATACGGCGGGCATTTTCCCACGGGCGGAACAGCAGCGTTCTGCCGTCGTCGGTGCGATATGCTTTCATGCCTTCAAAATTCTCCAGGCCATAATGGAAAACCATGGCCGACGGATCCAGCGCAACAGGACCATACGGAACAATTCGCGCATCGTGCCAGCCCTCTGCCGTCGAGTAGTCCATGATCAGCATATGATCTGTGAAGACTTTCCCGAAACCCAACGCGCCCTGCGGTTTGGCCTTCGGGGTTTGTGTACGTTCAACTTTGATTTCCATCCTACATAACCTTCCTTTATCCTGTCATTGCTCTGGGTTCTCAACGCCCGGCGCAAAGGCATATACAAATTTGCCTATTATCATACCATTTTGCAACTGTTTTTGCAATATACAATCTTCCCAAACCTTGTTTCCACTGTTGCCCTCAGTTTTGAACGGTCAGGCCGTTACAGAAACGTTCGGCGGTTATAGTGCTTTTTCAGGGACGCGACAATCCCAAGTGCAGCAAACATCGTGACGACAGATGTCCCGCCGTAGCTGATAAACGGGAGGGTCAAGCCGACAACCGGTGCAATGCCGAGGTTCATCCCGATATTGATGAACGTCTGGAACGTCAGCATGGCTGCAATCCCAATGCAGGTCAGCATACTGAACCGATCGTCCCGCATTTTCAGCGCCGCTGCCACGCAGATTCCGATCATGGTGCCGAGGAGGACGAGAATCAGCAGACCGCCGAAAAAGCCCAGCTCCTCACAGGCAACGGAAAAGATAAAGTCCGTCTGCTTGGCCGGCAAATAGCCGTATTGTGTCACAGTGCCCTGATAGAGCCCGTCCCCCCAGAGACCGCCACTTCGGATGGCGGAAAGGCTCTGGTGCTGGTGGTATCCGACGCTGTCCAGCTTGTAGGTTCGGTCAAACAGGACAATGAAACGATCCCGCTGATACTGACCCAGGACAAAATTCCAGGCAAGCGGCGCTGCAGCGCCAGCGACAACAAGACCTGCCGCGCAGTAGCGCAGGTAGATTCCACCAGCAAAGGCCATGATGATAAAAATAAACAGGTAGGACAGCGCCATCCCGTCATCCTTGGAAAACAGATAGACGAATGCCACCGGCACGACGCCATGCAGCACCAGCATCAGGAGGCCACGCAGACTGTTGACGCGGGTTCCGAGCACCTGAAAATGCTTCGCCAGTGTGAATACGAACAGCACCTTGCCGATTTCTGCCGGTTGGATGCCCGTTTCGACGCCGCCGAGTGAAAAACGAATCCAACTGTTGTTCCCTGTTGTCTGCATACCGACGCCCCAGAACAGCGTAGTGGAGAGCAGGAGCAGGTTGCAGAAGAAAACAGCCTTCCAGAGAGACGAGAGATGTTCCAGATCAAAGAGCGTCAGAATCAGGTAGGCTGCAATGCCGAGCAGGATGGCAATCCCCTGCACGATCAGCGGGCGGGTATTTCCGCTGGCGTGAACTGCGCTGCTGATCAACACCATGCCGTATGCCGAGGTCACCACGGCGATCAATAGCAGCAGCAAATCGGTTCGGGCACAATAATTTCTGATGGCAGCAAAGAGTTTCCGCATCATGTGTTCCCTCTTTCCGGCTTTCTGTTTGCCCCGGCATTTACTGCTGGCTGCCCGGCATATGGACAGGCTGCTCCAAGACGGTTCCGTCTGCCAGCCAGAGGTAGGTCTGGAACGGGACGGACGGATCCCGGTTCAAAAGAATCACACGGCCGCCCTGGCGGAAGCCCTCACGGCTGTATGCGCCGCGGTGATCACCGCTGAAGCCGGTGCCGCGGCCATAGGCCAGGCGAATACCATGATAGTCGCCGATGTAGTCGTTGACATGATCGTGGCCGACAAATGTCCCCTTGGCTGAATCATCTTCCTTTAGTGCGGCAAAGAAGCCCGAATTCAGATAGGAGCTGCACACGCCCTCATTTTTCTCGCCATAGCATTCCATTTCATCCCAGACGTTCCGGTATTCCGGCAGCGGGATGTGGAAGAAAAAGAGGGACGAGCTTTTGCCGAACTCCCCGCGCAGCGCATCCCGCGTCCGGCGATACCATTCAATCTGTGAGTGGCGGATATGGGCATAGGGGTGGTGTCCGGCGATGGATATGTAGTCGTGAGAGTCGATCATATAAAGCACCCACGGCAGCTTTTCCCCATCAAAAAGACGGACGGTATAGTTGCCGTCGCCTTCGACGTCGCGTTCGCCGTGGCGATAGATGCAGGTCTTGGACTGCCAGAGGCGCGCCTCAATTTTCTCTGTCGGGAAATGGAAGCGTTCTTCGCGGTCATGGTTGCCGAAGACGAATGCCCAGGGCGTACCGAGTTCGTCCATGAAATCGCAGAAGAGGGAGAGGTTTTTCTCATTTTCCTCCGAGAAGAGCAGGTCACCGGTCATCACGAAGAGATCCGGCTGTTCGGCCGCCTGCATTCTGGCAATCATATCCAGTGTCTGCTGTTCCGGCCCTGCGCCGTCCATGTGAACCAGGTGAATATCGGTCAGCTGAATCAGCTTGAAGGTGTCCTTTTGAAAATTCAATTCGGTTGGGTACATAAAACTGTCTGCCTTTCTGTCGGAACCCCGTTTTCGAGCGCCGTGTGCCCGGATGGTTCTGCTGTTAATTATACCATTTGACGCGCAAAAATGCAAGAAAAACCTGATCTCCTGTCGAACCGGAAATCAGGTTTTCTGTTTGCGTGTTATTTGATGCTTCCGGTCAGGATCCCGGCCACAAAATACTTCTGTGCGAAAACAAACACCAGATAGACAGACAGGCTCACCAGAATGGTGGCCGCCATCATCAGGTTCCAGCGAATTTCGGATTCGTTTCGAAAAAGTGTCAACGCAATCTGGACGGTTTTCATGGAATCCGACCGCACCATAATGAGCGGCCAGGTGTATTCGTTCCAGGTGCCGGTAAATTTCAAAACGGCCAGCGAAGCCAGTACGGGCTTGCTGAGTGGGAGGTAGATGCTGAAAAAGGTGCGGAAGCGGCCACAGCCATCCACCGTCGCGGCGTCATCCAGCTCGCGTGGGAAGCCGAGATAATACTGTCGGCAGAGGAACACGCCAAAGGATCCGGCGATGAAGGGCACAATCAACCCGGCATAGGTATCGATCAGCCCGCTGCCGCCTGCACCCATCCAGTCATTCCCGTTGACAAACGGTACACCGCGCAGCATGGAAAAGACCGGAATCATCGTGACCTGCGGCGGAATCATCATACCTGCCAGAATCAGGAGGAACAGCACTCGTGAAAAAGGAAACCGAATTCTGGCAAAGACATAGCCCGCCATGGAATTGATAACCAGGCTGACAATCACCACGATCGCCGCAACGAGGAAGGAATTCAGGAAATAGCGCCCCCAGTTGGCGCATTTCATCGCTTCCACATAGTTGGAAATCGAAAATGATTTGGGAATCAGGTTGGCAGAGGTGGAGAAAAGCTCGGTCTTCGTTTGCAGTGAGACGGAGAGCATCACCAAAAACGGGAATGCGACTACAACGACCATCACCGCTGCCAGGAGGCCGGATACAATCCGGATGATTTTTTCGATCATGTTGGTTCAGTCCTTTCCGTTTGCGCTGTTTTTGAACACACGGAAATTGACCATGGTCACCGCAAAAATGATCAGGAACAGGATCACCGACATAGCGGCAGCATATCCCATTCGGAAATCATTGAATGCGCGGACATAGATCTGATAGACCACCGTCGTCGTAGAGGTGACAGGGCCGCCCTGTGTCATGATCTGCACCTGTTCGAAGGTCTTGAAGGCTTCAATGCAGTTGTTGACCAGCACAAAAAACGTCACCGGTGCAATCTGCGGCAATGTGATCTTCAGGTGTTTCTGAAGGAAGCCTGCGCCGTCTACCGTTGCAGCCTCATACAGCTCCGGCGGGATATTCTGCAAGCCAGCCAGATAGATGATCATGCAGTAGCCCAGGTTTTTCCAGATATTGATCGCAATCAGCGAAGGCAGTGCCAGTGAAGGGTCATTGAGCCAGACCGGCGGATTGTCAACGCCCAGTGTGATCAGCAGTTTATTGAGATAACCGGTTGTCGGATCCAGCAGATAGAGCCAGATCATGGAGACGGCGACCATGCTGGTGGCGTACGGAATGATCATCGCCGTCCGTGCGACCTTTACAAGCCTCGACCGGTGGTTCAGCAGTACGGAGATGAACAGCCCCAATACTGTCAGAAAAACGACGCTGAAGAGTGCATAGACAGCGGTATTCTTCAGGGATTCAAGAAACCAGTAATCCGAAAAGAGTTCCCGATAATTCGAAAGGCCGATGAATTTGGTCTTGTTGCCCAGATTATAGTTTGTAAAGCTGTAGTACAGGTTTTTCAGGAGCGGATAGAGTACGAACAGCGCAAAAAAAATCAGAAACGGCAGCAGCATACCATAGGCTGCAACAGCATCCCGGCGGGAATTTTTTGTGGTTCCTGATGATCTCTGTTTCATAGTCACGTCCGCATTTCCTGTTATTTTTATTTTGCCGCGTTGGCAATTTCGAGTTCCAGTTTCTCCTGTGCCTCTGCAAGCACCTGTGCCGCGTTGCCGCCATTCAGCACGTTTTGCAGCATTTCATTTCGAACCTTTTGGAAGATCGTCGACCAGGTTGTCACCGGCATACCGATTCCGTTGGCGACAGACTGCGCACGGATCTCGTTATACTGGCTCAGGTTGGCATAGGCATCAACCTGCGAATTCAAAACAACCGGCGCTTTCAATTGCATGGCACGTTCCAGCACAACATCTCTGGAGACAGCATAAGTGATAAAATCAAAGGCGGCGTCCGGGTTTTTGCAGTCCTTCCCGATAAACAGCAGGCGACAGCCGGAGAAGGTCATGGATGTCTTGCCCGCATTGGCCGGGGGCATGGCAATGGCGATTTTATCCTGATATTCCGGGTCGGAGAACATCGGGGTCAGCTTAACGTTATCGATGAAGGTCATGGCTGCATTGCCGGCCATGAACGGGTTGGTCTCGTTGTTGTTGTACGGAATGCTGACATCTGCCATCAGCTCCTGCACATATTGCAGGGCTTCCAGGTTTTCCGCTGTATTGAGTGTCGGGTTACCCGCTTCATCGACAAAGCGGCCATCGTTGGAGAAGGCGAACATATCGAACTCGACCATATTGCCGCCGGAGGTCGGGAATGCGAAACCGGCCTGAACAATGCGGTCACCCTCTTTGACCGTCAGCTTTCTGGCGTATTCCGCCAGTTCTTCCCAGGTTTCGGGCGGGCGGTCATATCCGGCCTGTTGGAGCAGGTCTGTCCGGTACGCAAAGACGTACGGTGTCGGCAGGTAGGCAATGCCATAAACCTCGCCCTGATAGGTGCCCAGATCAACCAGCCCGCTCATCAGATCGTCTTTTTCGCTCCACTGATTGTAATACTGTGTGATCGGGATGTACTGTTCGGCTTCCACACGGCTGGCGATGGAAAGGATGCCGTGGCCGATGATATCCGGGCCTGCATTCGCAGTAAAGCCGCTGGTCAGCTTTGTGTCCATGGCATCGCCGATGGCGGCATCATCATACACAATTTTGACGTTTTCATGGGTCGCTTCATAGTCTGCAATGACGTCCATCCAGAACTGTTTTTCCGCTTCATCGTTTCCGATGCGCAGAAAATTCAGCGTGATCACGCCGTCATCTGCCGTTGAGCAGGAGGCCATCGGCAGCAGCATGGCAAACACCAGCAAAGTTATCCATACGATTTTGATTTTTTTCATGTCCATTCCCTCGTGATTTTCTTATCGTGTTCCGTTGTTTTCGCACCCGTTTGGTCGACACGGGCTCTTTTTGTTTTCCAGCAGCTGACGATCCATCCAGCCGCCCTGCAAAAACAGATCGCCCTGTGCTTTCAGGCATTCATACAGGCTCCGGCGCATCCTGCGGATACGCGTCTGTTCGTCCGGCCAGCTGATGCGGTTGACCTTTTCATCCGGGTCTTCATCCAGGTTGTAGAGCTCATCAATGTCCGTCATATTCCAGATGTACTTATAATGATGATCTCGCAGCATCCGCTGATTGAAGAAGCCGAACTGCTGACCATTGGATGAAGCGGTAATCTGTGTCCGCCAGTCCTCTGGATGTTGACCCTGAAGGAGCGGGACAAACGAGCGTCCCTGTGCCTCCGGCGATGTCACGCCGAACCATTCATCAATGGTCGGTGGGAGATCCAGTCCGGCGGAAACAAGCGCGTCCGGCACAATCCCCTGCTGAATCCCCGGCCCCGCCACAATCAGCGGTACGCGGACAACATCGTCATACAGGATGTAGTGTTTGTCGAGCATTCCACGGCTGCCGCACGTATCACCGTGATCGGACGTGTACAGAATGATGGTCTGTTCCAGAGCGCCGCTCTCCCGGAGTGCCGCAAGCAGCAGGCCAATGCTGTCATCGATCTGGCTGACCATGCCGTAATAGTGGCGGACGCACGGAAGCCAATCCTGCCAGGACATATCCTCCAGCCCCCAGTTGAGGAGCTGCTGGCGATGCATATAGGGTTTGCCTTCGAGTGGGTCATTTGCGCCGCCCCAGGGCGGGAGCTCCTGATCCGCATACATGCTGTAAAACGGTTCGCTCACTTCGCACGGGAGGTGCGGGTCGGTGTAGTCGATGCGGATATGCCACGGCTGACCGGATGATGCGAAGCTGCGGATGGTATCGGCAGCCTGTGCGGCCAGCCAATGCGTCTTGGAGTCGGCGAGCGGCAAGTCACTCCTGCCGCCGAACCAGTCCGGAACGGTGCGACTCGGATACAGCTGCTGTACGCGCTTCTGCCAGCCATCAAACCCGGTATACTGTTCATAGCCGAACTCGCAGGCGCCGTGGTGCTGTGATGCACCCCACTTGCCGAAGAAGGCCGTCTGGTATCCGGCACGGCGCAGCTGCTCCGGCCAATACGGTTCAGGTTCGAGAGAGGCAGCGTCAAAGAAGCCATAGTTCCAGAAGGCACCGTAGCTGTCCGGATTCTGGCCGCAGAGCATTGCCTGTCGCGCCGGGGCGCACACAGGCAGCGGCGTGAACGCGTTTTCAAAGCGCGCACCACGGGCGCAGAGTGCGTCCAGATTGGGCGTATGGATTGGGAACTTTCCGGCCGCACCAAGGGCATCGGCGCGGTGCTGATCGGCGACGATCATCAGAAAGTTTGGTTGCTGCATAGGTTCGACCCTCCCCCGGAGAAAGCCTGACCGGAAGCGGTCAGATTTTGTCATAGTTGTTTTTGTATTCACTGGGTGTCATGCCCGTAAAGAGTTTGAACTCTCTGGAAAAGTGGCTCAGGTGCTTATAGCCAACCGAGTGCGCGACCTGGCCAAAATTGCCGGAATGGTCTTCGCGGATTAAATCCATCGCACGCGCCAGGCGATAGCTGCGGAGAAAGACAACCGGGCTGAGCCCCATCACCTTTTTGAACTGTCTGGACAGGTAATCGGGCGAAATGTCCACGGATGCGGCCATGCCGGTCAGGTCAATTTCCTCCGAAAAATGCAGTTCGATATAGTTCAGGACGCGTACCACATAGTTCAGGTAGTTTTTTTCGGACGTACTGGCGAGATAATGGGTGGCATAGCTGCGGGAAAAGAGCGTCAGGAACCGGATGAGCAGCGATTTCATCATCATTTGCCAGCCAAGCTGGTGGGTGTTCTGTTCGTCGCACATCCGTTCCAGTACAGAAAGAATCTGCATCCGTTCAGGCGGGTCGAGACGAACACGCATCCATTCATAGCCGCTTTCTTCATGAAACAACCAGGCGGTTCCCGGCATTCCCCGGAAGTCGTCGCGCACGTCTGTCAGCGCCTCATCTGTAAACAGGCAGTTATAGACCCGCGTATCGTGCAGGCCAGTGTAGGCGTGCTGGACACCGGGGGGGATCACAAAAATGTCGCCTTCCGTCAAAACGGACGTGGATTCGCCATAGTAATGAACCGTGAAGCCTTCTTTGACATAAACGAATTCATAAAAGTCGTGACAGTGCATTTGAACCGGACCGTCATGATACCCGTCTTTGACAGCGATTGGAACCTGTTCGTTCCCGCCGACATCACAGAATTTCAGTTCACGGTTTCCCATATGGGTGTTTCTCCCTTCCGGCGGTTTCAGCAGACCCTCTACATTATAACCTTTTTCGAAACGTAAGGCAAGATGCTTTCCGAGATTTCACTCGTCTTCAGCGAATCGCGTACGGATCCAGTGCGGAATTTGTCAAGTGCAAAGGAAATCAGATAAGTTTTCAGTGTGCCGTCTGCTGCGCCTGACGGTCGAACTGTCGGGCGCGATCTCGGATTTCGTCGCAGTTTTTGCTGTTGACATATTCCAGAATGAAGGGGACCCCATCAGAATACTGATGATACAGGCGGAAAAATTCCACCCAGTTAATATCGCCGTCACCCAGATTACAGCCGTATGTATCGTTGACATGGCGGTCTTTTCCATGGAAATATGCAACATACGGCGCTAAATAGCGGAACATATCTGATTCATCCGACGTGGCAATCAAATTCGCGGGGTCGAGCAGAATGCGGAGGTTGTCCCGTCCCGTTTGCAGCAGGAAATCGCGGGTTCGCTTGGCGGACGGCGTCAGATCGAGGACACACGGTTCAAAGGCAACTGCGATTCCGCGTGCCGCTGCCAGGTCGGCCAGGCGCGTCATTCGGTTGCGGAATTCTGTAAAATCGCGCTCATAGGTGTCGGCTTGTATGCCGCGTTTTCCGGGGACAAAACCGTTTTCCGTGGCAATCATCGGAATGCCGTTGTCCTCGGCAATTTCGATACAGCGTTCAAAGTAGCGGAAGTTTGATTCCAGCGCGTCCGCATCCGGTTCCATCAGATTGGAAAAGGCTCCGACTGAAACCACCTCAATCCCGTTGTCACGGAATTTGCGAACGATGTCAGCGGCCATCTTCGGCGTCAGCGCAGAAATGTCCGCGCAGCCGTTATAGCGCCAGCAATCCAGATCGCGAAACTGAAAGCAAAGCTCTGTACAGGCAAAGCCGGACTGTGCCATTTTGACAGCACATTCTTCGGCCGTCCAGTCTGAAAACGATCGCGTTACAACACCCAGGTGCAGCATATGGAATCCATCCTCCTATTCACGGCAGCTCGCCGTATATTCATAGGATATCATGAAATCCTAAAAAAAGCAAGTCCCAAAATATCGGGGCATCGATTTTCCCTCGACTGACGAGGGTTCATGAGACAGGAGTGGATTGATGAAGCTTGCCATTTACACGGATTCCTATCTTCCATCCGTTGACGGTGTCAGCGCGGTTTGTCAGGCATATGCCCGTTTCCTTCCGCAGGAAGGGGTGCAGTGCCGCGTTTTTGCACCGGCTTTTCCCGGCTGTTCCGTGCCTGCAACGGTGCCGATCTGTTCCCTGTCCCTGCCCGGCGGCTTTCAATACCGGTTGGCTTTGCCCTTCGCCGATTCACAGCTTTCCCGGTGTGAACAGGCTTTTTTCCCGGATATCATTCATGCACACTCGCCGTTTACGGTCGGATGGCGTGCCGTGACAACTGCCCGGCGGTTGAGCGTCCCGCTGGTCGCATCCTTTCATACCAACTACCAGGCCGATTTTCTGCGGGCGCTGCACGCGCCATTGGCTGTCCGGCCATTATTGAAGGGCATCGCCGCTTTCTATGCTGCTGCCGACGAGGTCTGGACCATGAATCCCGCTTCTGCGGCGATGCTGCGTTCCTATGGCTATCGCGGTGCCATCCGGCTTTTGCCGCACGGAAGTGCAGCCCACGACGATTCCGCGGACGCGATTTGCAAGGCGGCTGTTTTGCAGCAGCTTCAGCCGGACACTTCCCGGCTGCTCTTTTTGTATGTCGGGCAAATCATCCATCAAAAGAATATCGCCCAGACGCTGAAGGCCTTGGCACTCCTGCGCGGGCGACTGAATTTTCAGATGTATTTTGTCGGGAAAGGGCGGGATTTGGAGCCGCTGTCTGCTCTTTCGAAAGCACTGGGGCTGGCAGATTGCGTCACCTTTACCGGGTATCTTTCGGATCAAATGGTACGAGGACTGTATCTGCTCGCCGATCTGTTCGTGTTTCCGTCTCCGTATGACACTGCCGGGCTGGTGGTATCAGAGGCCGCTGCGGCAGGGCTACCCGCTCTCGTTTTGCGCGGGAGCGGTGCGGCCACGGGGATCGTTGACCACAGGAACGGGTTTCTCTGCGAGGATTCCCCTTTCAGCATTGCTCAGGCCATTTGGACAGCCTGCAAAGAGCGTTCGCAGCTGCAGCGCTGTGGCGAAGCGGCACGCAAATCTCTCGTCATCAGCTGGCCGGACATCTGTCATCAGGCGGCTGAGCGGTATCGAAAGCTCCTCAGTTCATCCGGAACAGCAGACCGCCGCGTTCGGCCGAAACGAACTGAATCCGCACAGACGAGGGCAGACCGTTTTTCTGAAGCTGAATGGTCTGGTCATTGACGCGGAGCCATGGATATTTGCCAAGTGCCAGCGCGAGGCCACTTTTGCCCGTCATGTGCAGGAGCGCGCCGCCGATTCCGGTGTTTTTGCGTTCTTCCTGATAGGAAATAACGCCTTCTGCGCGGCCATCGGCCATACGAAAGGTATCGATTTTCATCCGGTAGGACAGGTTCATCTGTTTGCCTGCCTGTACCGACAGGCAGACAGTACCGTTATCGTTGAATGTGACGTTCTGGAATTTCAGGCTTTCATCTGACAGAATGACTGCCAGATGATTCAGGAACGACTGCGAAATGATCAGCTGCCCTTTGGCCAGCGCCGATCGATCCAGCGTGGCCAGCATGGCTGCAACCTGATTGGCATGAGCGGACAGTCGAATCAGAATGTCTTTCATGAGCAAACCTCCTTTGAAGATCCTCAAAAAAGCATATGCCCGAAACGGCGGTTTTACGCCGTTTCGGGCATTGGAAAAATCGTTACAGAGTGTTGGAGGAGCCGAGGACGTTGCGGATCTTGTTGGAGACCAGACCTCTGATCGCGTCTCTTGCCGGAGAGAGGTACTGACGCGGGTCAAAGTGATCCGGATGTTCGGCGAAGTATTTTCTGACAGAAGCCGTCATTGCAAGGCGGAGGTCGGAGTCAATGTTGATTTTGCAGACTGCCATCTTCGCGGCCTGACGGAGCATATCTTCCGGGATACCGATGGCATCCGGCATCTGACCGCCGTTGGCGTTGATCTGTTCGACGAATTCCGGAATGACGCTGGAGGCGCCGTGCAGAACGATCGGGAAGCCCGGCAGCAGAGCCTGGATTTTTTCCAGAATGTCAAAACGCAGTCTCGGCTTCTGACCCGGCTTGAATTTATATGCGCCGTGGCTGGTGCCGATGGCGATGGCCAGAGAGTCAACGCCTGTCTTTTCGACGAATTCCTGGACTTCGGACGGATCGGTGAACTGTGCATCTTCGTCGCTGACGTTGACAGCGTCTTCGATGCCGGCCAGTTTGCCCAGCTCGCCTTCGACAACGACACCGCGTTCATGTGCGTAATCAACGACACGGCGGGTCAGTTCGATGTTTTCCTTGAAAGAATATTTGGAGCCGTCGATCATAACGGAGGTGAAGCCGCCGTCGATGCAGGATTTGCAGATATCAAAATCTGCGCCGTGGTCGAGGTGGACACAGATCGGCAGGTCGGTGTCTTCGATGGCTGCTTCAATCAGCTTCATCAGATAGACGTGTTTTGCGTATTTCCGGGCACCTGCAGAGACCTGCAGAATGATCGGGGATTTCTCCTGCTGGGCAGCTTCGGTGATGCCCTGGATAATCTCCATATTGTTGACGTTGAAAGCGCCGATGGCATAACCGCCTTCGTAGGCCTTCTTGAACATCTCGGTTGATGTGACTTTCGGCATGGTATGCAACTCCTTTTGTATCTTTGTTGGTCGGACAAAATGGAAGCCATTCTGCCCGACTATATTATATACCAGATTTCATTATTTTTCAAGTGCGAAAAATGCTTTTGATGCACGGTACATCATATAGACGTCGAGCTTCGCTGTGATTTCGAACGGTGCGTGCATGGCCATCACCGGTACGCCGATATCGACAGTGTCAATGTTGCGGCTTGCCATGTATTTTGCGACCGTGCCGCCGCCGCCCTGATCGACCTTGCCAAGCTCACCCATCTGCCAGATCACATTGTTTTCGTCAAACACGCGGCGGATTTTCGCGATGAGCTCCGGTGTCGCGTCATTGGAGGAGGACTTACCGCCTGCGCCGGTATATTTCATCAGAATGGCGCCGCCGTTAGCCAGTGCGCTGTTGCGTTTGTCATAGACCTCGCCATAATTCGGATCATATGCGGCACCAACATCCGCGGACAGGCAGACAGAATGTTCATAGCAGGTGCGGAGATCAGATGCGGTGGATGCGCAGAGGTTTGCAAAGAAGGTATCGTACCATTCGGACTGCATTCCGGAGACGCCCTCCGAGCCGATTTCCTCTTTGTCTGCCAGAATGCAGACGCACGTTTTCTTCGGTGTGTCCTTCATTTCCAACAGTGCTGTCAGAGTTGTATAGGCGCAGACGCGGTCGTCCTGACCATAGGCGCCGACAAAGCTGGCATCAAAGCCGATATCGCGGCTCGGTCCGGACGGAACAAGGGACAGCTCAGCAGAGAGGAAATCCTCCTCGCAGATGTCATAGCGTTCATTCAAAAGGCTCATCACAGCCAGCTTGACCTTATCGCTGCCCTCATCGCTATAGGGTACGCCGCCGACCAGGACATTCAGGTTTTCACCGGAAAATGCCGTCGAAAGCGGCTTGGTGTTCTGATCTTTGGAAAGATGCGGCAGCAGGTCTGTAATCACGAAGGCCGGTTCATCTTCCCGACCACCCAGGTTGATTTTGACGGTTTCGCCGTTTTTCTTCACAACGATGCCGTGCAGTTCCAGCGGGATGGTGACCCACTGATACTTGCGAATGCCACCGTAATAGTGGGTTTTGAAAAATGCCATGTCGCTTTCTTCATAGAGCGGATACGGTTTCAGATCCAGGCGTGGAGAATCAATGTGTGCAGCAGTGATCCAGGCACCATTGTTCATGGATTCCGTGCCGATGATTGCCGCAGCGATGGCGCGGCCGTGGTTCATAGCATAGACGCGGTCACCCGGCTTCAGCGTCATTCCGCGTTCATACGGGAGATAGCCCGCTGAGCGAATCATGACCTCTGCCGCTTCTGCCGCTTCCCTTTCGGTTTTCCCGCGGTTCAAAAAGACTTTATAGCCTTCGCAGTAATCATTGAGCTGTGCCACTTCTGCGCCGCTGATGCGTTCATACCCGTTGGTACGTTTCATGAGCAGCGTGTCTCTGAGCTTTTCTGTATCTGCCATAGTCAAATTCCTCCTGTTATTGGTTCCGTCTGAGGACGGACTTGTTTGTCTCATTTGCAGGCGGGCGTTTCCAGCGCCTGTACCAAGGCATTGACAGCTTCCGCCAGTTCGGCTGGTGTCCGGTCATTGAGCAGGATATAGTCGCAGTGGTCGATGAAAAACGAATCCTCCGGCTGTGCATCAATGCGGGCTGCCGCCTCTTCTTCCGTCAGGTGGTCGCGCATACAAATGCGCCGGATGCGTTCATTCCGCTCGCAGAGGACGCCGATGACTGCATCGCATTGTTGGCTCATTCCGCTTTCGAACAGTGCAATGGCTTCCACCGCGGCATGTTCCTTGCCGCAGGTGCTGATGCGTTCCGCAACTGCCTGTCGAATGACGGAATGTGTAATCGCATTCAAATCGGCCAGCGCCTGTTCATCGGAAAAGACGATCTTTGCCAGCGCCCGGCGCTGAATCACGCCCTGCCGGACAATGCCCGTTCCGAAGCGTTGAATCAGCATTTCCCGAAGTGCATCATCGTGTTCGAGCAGTTCGTGGTAGACGCAGTCGGCATCAAGAAAAAAGAAGCCGTGTTGTTCCAGCAGGTGCCCTACGGTTGTCGTTCCGCAGCCGCTTCCCCCGGTAATTCCGAGAATCATGCTTGCTCCTTTCTGCCGTTTCAGACCGTGATCACGTCAAATCCGGCTGCCTTTTTGATGCGGTTGGCGACCGCCAGGCCAATATCCCGATCCGGCGGGCACTGTACGAAAATCCGGTCAACCGCCAGCTGATCGGCTGTGCGCAGTGCGTCAAACAGGCTATGAGCCAGAGCGGCCAGCTGTTCCTCCGCGCCGTACGGCACACACTGTGCGCGGCCGAACGTGCCGTTGAAGCGGTCATAGCAGATCACGGCACACGACGCCGTTGTCTGGTCAATTTGTGTGCGAATATACGATGCCGACGCTTCCCCGTCTCCGCAGACGGCCTGAACCGGTGCTTTTGGGGCGTAATGGCGGTATTTCATGCCGGGTGAAGAAACACGCTCGGTATCGTCAATTTTCTGACGAACCGCTTTATCGACGATCACCTCGCCCAGAACGTCCGTCAGCTGTTCATACGTCACGCCGCCCGGACGGAGCAGGCGCGGCACCGGCCCCGCCAGAGACACAACGGTGGACTCCAGTCCGACGTCGGATGCGCCGCCGTCTACAATTGCGTCAATGCGTCCGTTCAGATCGGCCAGCACGTGTGCCGCCGTTGTCGGGCTCGGCGAACCCGACAGATTCGCCGACGGAGCGGCCAGCGGGCTGCCGGTCGCCCGGATGACGGCGCGGGCCAGCGGATGGGACGGAAAGCGAATCGCCACCGTATCCAGGCCGGCGGTCACGACATCCGGCACCTCCGGTCGGCGTTTGAGCACCATGGTCAGCGGCCCCGGCCAGAAGCGTTCTGCCAGCAGCCGTGCTGCGGGCGGAATTTCCGCCGCCAGGAGCGACAGCTGTTCGATCGATGCGATATGGGCAATCAGGGGGTTATCCTGTGGGCGGCCTTTTGCAACAAAGATCTGTGCAACCGCATCCGGC
Source organism: uncultured Oscillospiraceae bacterium (assembly GCA_964515055.1). Lineage (GTDB taxonomy): Bacteria > Bacillota > Clostridia > Oscillospirales > QAMX01 > QAMX01. The sequence goes on from CAZEUG010000012.1 coordinate 28,695, forward strand.
TGGAAGGCATCGGCTGCCAGCCCGTAGACAGTTTCCGTCGGGATGGCCACCAGACCGCCGCGTTTCAGAAGATTGGCAGCCACTTCCACATCATTGGCCGTCAATTGCAATGTTTTCATGATTTCATCTGATTTCTTTCTGTTTTTTACGATTCAGCACTGCGCAGCTTTTCAGCCTGCATGGCTGTGATCAGCGCATCAATCATTTCGTCCATATCGCCGTTCAGGAAGCTTTCCAGCTTATACAGAGTCAGATTGATTCGATGATCGGAGACGCGGCTCTGCGGGTAGTTGTAGGTGCGGATCCGTTCGCTGCGGTCACCGGTTCCAACCTGGCTGCGCCGTTCTGCGGCGATTTCGGCATTCTGCTCGGCCAGCTTCTGGTCATACAGCTTGGAGCGGAGCACCTTCATGGCGCGTTCTTTGTTTTTGTACTGGCTGCGCTCGTCCTGGCATTCAACGACCATACCGGTCGGCAGGTGCGTGATGCGGATGGCCGACTCCGTTTTATTGACGTGCTGGCCGCCGGCACCGCTGGAACGATAGGTATCGATTTGCAGATCTGCCGGGTTGATTTCCAGTTCCACTTCTTCCGCTTCCGGCAGCACGGCCACCGTGACGGTGGAGGTGTGAATTCGTCCGGCAGACTCGGTCTCCGGGACGCGTTGGACGCGATGAACACCGCTCTCGTATTTCAGCCGGGAATAGGCACCGGAGCCTTCGATCGAGAAACTGACTTCGCGATATCCGCCCAATTCTGTCTCGTTGGCGTTGATCAGTTCAAAATGCCAGCGATGCAGATCGGCATACATCCCGTACATCCGGTACAGAACTCCGGCAAACAGTGCGGCTTCTTCCCCACCGGCACCTGCGCGGATTTCCACAATGACGTTTTTTTCGTCATTCGGGTCTTTCGGCAGAAGCAGCACCTTGATGGCCTCTTCGTCCTGTTCCATCCGCTGTTTGGCGCTTTCGTACTCTTCCCGCGCCAGCTCATTCAGCTCTCTGTCCCCGCTGTTCATCAGCTCCTGCGCTTCTTCCATGGACGTTCGGGCAGCCTGATAATCGCGGAACATTTCAACGATCGGGCCGAGCTCCTTCAGCTCCTTTTGCAGCGCTGCGGACAGCTGTGGCTGCGAATACACTTCCGGTGTGGCCAGTTTTTCATTGATCTCCTCATACCGCTGTTCCAACAGCAGCAGTTTTTCAAACATATGGAAAATGAACCTTTCAGATAGACTTTCTGGATGGAGGGTGCGGTCAGGATGGTTTAGTTCCCGACGACGATCTGCCCCATCCCATTGACGTAGGAAAAGAAGGTTTTTCCCGGATTCAGCTTCAATTCCGTTCCGTCTGCATTCATCAGCTTCAACGGCGACGTGGCAGACGATTTTGTCCAGCGAATCTGGACAGAGACACCGTCCGTTGCGTAGATGCCTGTACCGCTGCCCACATCCGAGAACTGGCGGCGACCGGCCGAGTCCCCCGAAATGACAGAGGACGGCACCGAAAGTACTACAACGTTTTTGAACGTCAGCTGTTCGCCGGTGGCCTGATCGATGTGTTTGGCGCCGTATTCGTAGCGCTGATAGGTTGCGGCGCTGGCGTCATAGCGGAAGAACGGCTGATAGGAGCCGTATTTGGTGGTAATTTTCTGGGCGGGTGTGCCATTTGTCGGTTGGATATCCCGCTCGTTGAAGGCCAGTGGTGCGGTATAGCCGCTTTTCAGCGTCATCCGCGTCCCGGAGGACTCCATTTTCTGCAATTTGGATTGCAGGCGCGTGCCGTTTGTCATCAGAGAATGCTCAATGCCCATGCTCTGTTGGCGGCCAGCGTCGCGGTAGTAGACAGAGCCGTTATCATACAGGCCGTCAATATTGGACAGGCTGTAGGAAGAGATATCCTGATACGCTTGCGGAGAGCCGCCGGAATGTGCAAAGACGCAGTCGAGGCCGAGTGCGATATGCACCATGACGGGGCGTGCCGAGCGCACAGAGCCGATGGTTCCAACGGTGGAGATGTCGGAGAAAACGGCCAACAGGCGCGTGACGCCGCCTTCCGCTTCGACTTCAAAGACGATATCTGCCGAGCTGATGCCGTGCTGCGGCAATGCACGGCGCAGATTGTTGTAGACAACGGCCACCGGGCGTTTGTTCTGGAGTTCGGTTGTTGCGGTTGGCAGACCGGTCAGGAAATTGACCGACATCGGCTGAACCGGATCTGTGGCAACGGTGGTATCGGTCGGCACTTCTGATGTCGCTTCCGACGAAGTGACGGACGTCTCCATGGAGAGCGGGATATCAGAGAGCAGCCCGCTCGAACTGGTCGGTGTCGTTGCATTCGATTCGGAGATGGAGGTCGCCGGGGCCGTCTGGGGTGTTGGAGAATCGGGTTGACTCGATCCGCACGCCGAAAGCAACGCCGCGAGGAACAGGAGAGCCGCAGTCAGCACAGCTGCTCTGCGTCGCAGAATACGGGACATATGAAACAAATCCTTTCAGTTCATGTCCGCCCGGTCAGAGTTGCCTGCTGCGTCCGGGAGAACCGTTTGAGAGTAGTCACGCATGACGGCGTTCAGGATTTCGTTGTAGATCATTTCCGCATTAGCGCGGAAATTCCCTTCCAGCAGCGATGCCAGGCGCTTATTGACAACCATCAGATCCAGGTTGATAATCTCGCCCAGACTGTCGCTCATTTTTAACGTGACGACATAATTATTCTCTGAAACTTCGCGTGTGGAGGTTGCAATCAATGCATCGCGCTTCAGCCGTGCCACCGTTTTCATGACGGCGCGTTGGGCATCCCGACGCACACTCGCGGGCAGGCGGCGTTCATACCCCGTCAGCACGGAGTGGCCGCGCTCGGTGATCCGGTATTTCCCGGCCTCTTCCTCCTGCACATGACCGCTGTCAACCATTTCATAGAATGCATCTGCGACATCAAAATACGTCATGGCGTTGTCGATCATTGCCATTTCAACGACGTCATCAAACGAAACACTGATATCCAGGCATGACAAAACAAACAGGATCAAATACTTTACGTCCAGCTTTTCGCGGATGTATCCGTATGCTCCCATATGCAAAACCTGTCCTTTCTGCGGTTTATTGTTTCAGTTCGCGAACGCCATCCCCCGCATCGGAGACATAAAATGCCGGTTTCAAGCCCGTCGCTGCTTCATAGGCGGCACCGACCTTCTCGATAAAGGCGGAAACCTGATCTTTTTCAACAATGCTGACAGTGCAGCCGCCAAAGCCGGCACCCGTCATGCGGGAACCGATGCAGCCCGGAACCGTCTGGGCGTATTCGCTCATTGCGTCAAGCTCGCGGCCAGTCACTTCGTAATCATTTTTGAGCGATGCGTGTGAAGCATTCAGCAGCTGGCCAAAGCCCTTGATATCACCCTGTTGCAGCAGGGTCACAGACTGCCGGACGCGGTCATTTTCCGTGACGGCGTGGCGAACACGGCGGCGAACCGTTTCATCCGGAATGAGCGTGGCAAAGCGTTCGAAGGTCTCCGTATCCATGGCGCAGAGCGTCGGAAGATCGTCCAGGACGGTGCGCATGGCGGCCAGACCAGCTTCGCACTCGGCCCGGCGCTCATTGTATTTGGAATCGGCCAGCGAACGTTTTTTATTGGTGTTGCCGATGACGATGGCGTAGCCGTCCATATTCAGCGGGACGCTTTCGCTGTGGACAGAGACGCAATCCAGCAGAATACCGCAGCCTGCCTTGCCGTTTGCGCAGGCGTACTGATCCATAATGCCGCAGTTGACACCGACAAACTGATTCTCGGCGCGTTGCGTCAGCAGGGACAGCTCGCGCAGATCCGGCGTCACGCCGCACAGAACCATTGCGGCATAGCCCGTGACGACTTCCAATGAAGCTGAGGAGGAAAGACCGGCTCCAAACGGCAGTGTGGAATAGAACAGCATATCGAAGCCCTTCAGCTCGACGCCGAGCTTTTCCAGCTCATGCAGAACGCCGATCTGATACGCGCCCCAGTCTTTTCCGCGTTTGGATTCCAGGTCGGACAGCGGGACGGAAACAAGTGTCCCATCGAGGTCGTCTGCGGCCATGCGAACGAGATCCTGGCCGTTTTCGCGGATGAGGAGATAGTTGCCGATGGTCAAAGCAGCCGGGAAGACGAAGCCGCCGTTGTAGTCGATATGTTCGCCGATCAGGTTGACTCGGCCCGGTGCAAAAAAGAGGTGCGGCGTTTCGCCCTCGCCGTACAGTGTTTCGAATTTGGCGAGCAGCGCCCCCCAGGTTGTCTGATCAAGAAAATCGTGATTCTGTATGCTCATATTCAAACACGCTCCTATTGAAAAAAGTAAAATTCGGTGCAGTTTCCCGGTTCCGGGATTTTCCTGTTCTATTATACCATAAAACTCCTTCTCTGCGCTTGCATTTTCAAAGATTCTTTTGTATAATATCTGTGCGAGGTGAGTCGATGCTTGAATTTAATTTGGAAGCCGGGATGCCGACGGTCGCTCAGGCCATTCAACGGCTGAATACCATTCTGACCACGCAGCGCGCCATGCGAACCAAGGCGATCAAGATCATTCACGGCTATGGCTCCAGCGGAAAAGGCGGAAAGCTGCGCGTTGAGCTGCGCCGTTATCTGGACGGCTGCCAGCGCAAGGGGCAGATTCGCGGATACGTTCGCGGCGAGGCCTTCTCCATTTTTGATGAAGGAACGCGCAAGCTGCTCACCGTCTGTCCGGAAGCCGCCAAAGACAGCGATCTGGAAAAATACAACAACGGCATTACGCTGATTCTTTTGTAGATTCTGCGGTTTCTTCGCGGGAATCTTTTTTTAATTCTGTTATTCCACAGAAAGGACTCTGTTTTATGAAAAAGAAATCCACCTACTATCTGGTCGGGAATGCTCACCTCGACCCTGTCTGGCAATGGCGCTGGCAGGAAGGCAGCAGTGAAGCCAAGGCGACAATGCGTTCTGCATTGGATCGGATGAAGGAATTTCCCGATTTCGTCTTTGTCTGTTCCTCCTCCTCGGTTTTCCAGTGGGTTGAGGAATTTGCGCCGGCTATGTTTGAAGAGGTTCGGCAGCGCGTCGCAGAAGGGCGTCTGATCGTCGTTGGCGGTATGTACGTCCAGCCGGATTGCAACAACCCATCCGGTGAGAGCTTTGCCCGTCAGGCGCTGTATGCGCAGCGTTTCTTCAAGGAAAAGCTGGGCGTCACTGCAAAGGTTGGATATAATGTGGACTCGTTTGGCCACAATCTGATGATGCCGCAGATTCTGAAGAAGAGCGGCATGGACAGTTATATTTTTATGCGCCCCGGCGAGCACGAAATGCATCTGGACAGTGACCTGTTCAACTGGGTGTCCCCGGACGGTTCTTCCGTCCTGACGCACCGGATTCTGGATGGATATTGCTATAATTTCCGTTCGGAGGAGCAGCTGGTATACCGTCTGAACGAAGTCGATACCAAGACAGCGACCGATCTGGATGAGGGCTTCCTCTTTTACGGTGTCGGCAATCACGGCGGCGGCCCCACCATCCAGAATTTGCGTCTGATTGAAGCCTATCGGAAAGAGCATCCGGAAATCAAGATGGTTTATTCGACGGTTTCGGACTTCTTTGATCACGTCCGTGCGTCCGGCGTCGCTTTGCCGGAGCATCATGACGATTTACAGCATCATGCCGCAGGCTGCTATGCAACCGTCTCTGCCGTCAAGAACGGGATTCGACGCAGCGAAAACAATCTGACGGCCGCCGAGAATTTCGGGATGCTGGCGCGCCTGCTGTGCGGCAGACAGCTCCGTTCCGACCGGCTGCAGGAGGCCTGGAAAAACATTCTGTTCCTGCATTTCCACGATTCCATGGGCGGCTGCTCCATCCGCGAAGTCCACGATGATTCCGCCTATATGTACGGTGCGGCGCTCAACACAGCCGCTGTGGAGGAAAACAGCGCATTGCAGACCATTTCCTGGCAGATTGACACGGCCGCCATTCGCACCGGTGTGCCGATTGTCCTCTTCAACCCGCACGGGTTTGATGTGGATGAAACCGTGCGGCTGTTCCGCAGCGCCATCCGCATGACCGACCACAACGGTCAGGACATCCCCTTCCAGAAAATCTACTCGACGACGGAGGAATGCTTCTGGCGCACCGATACGCTGTTCCGTGCGCACGTGCCGGCCATGGGCTATGCCGTCTACTACATGAATGACGACTGGGTTCCGCAGGAGGAACAGATGCGTCTGACGCCGGATTCGCCGGACAGCCCGGTTCGTGCAATCCCCTATTCCGGCTATCGGACGGCCAACAACCACGAAGGAACCATTCTCGAAAACGACATTTACCGCATCGAGTTTGAGCTGCACACCGGCGCGATTCTCTCCTTCCGGGACAAGCGCACCGGCGAAGAGCTGATCACCGACCGCGCCGCTGTGCCGGTTGTCGTGGATGAATATTATCACGACGCATGGAGCCACGGAAAGACCTTCTTCACCGATTATATGGCACGTTTTGGCGATGCAGAGGTGACTGTGACGGAAAGTGGCCCGCTCCGTGCGACCGTCAAGGTCGTCAGCCGGTACAACGATTCCCGTCTGACGCAGTATTTTTCATTGGAGCCCGGCAGCGAGCAGCTCTCTGTCCGCGCCGAGGTCGATTGGCATGAGCATCACAAGATGCTGAAAATCGCCTGGCCGATGAAGGTGGAGAATCCGAAGGCGTACTACGAGATTCCGTTTGGTGTCATTGAACGTCCGACCGACGGCGAAGAGGAGCCGGGGCTTCAGTGGACGGCAGTGAAGGGTGATCGTGGTGGATTCGCACTGCTCAACAGCGACACCTACAGTTCTTCCGTGAAGGACGGAACCATTTATCACACCATTCTCCGCAGCCCGATTTACGGCGATCACGGTGGTTCCAGAACCGCCGAAAGCGAATTCACCGAACAGGGTGCCCGGAAATTCTCCTACACCCTGATGCCAGTCGGCGACAGCTGGGCGCCGGTCATCCGCGCTGCACGGCAGCTGAACAAGCCGCTGACAGCGGTCATGGAAACCTGGCATTCCGAGCTGGTTGAAACACTGTCGGATGCAGAAAAGACGGATGTCATCACGTCCCTGCATTCCGGTTCCCTGAGCCGTGAACCGTACAGCTCCCTGCGCATCAGCGCCGACAACATCATGCTCTCTGCCTGCAAGCGCAGCGAAGACAACACCGGGTTGGTTCTGCGGCTTTACGAAACAGATGGGCGTGAAACGGATGTGACCGTGTCTGGCGATATGCTGCCGGTTCCGCTGCACGTCACGTTCTCACCGTGGTCAATGCGCACCTATTATCTGGCTGATCAGGCCGAAGACTGGAAGGAAGTCCTGCTGACCGAATACGATCAGTAAGTCCGGCGACAGTCGCCGTGTGGCACGGATCGCGGAATTCTGCTGACCGTTTGTTCCCTGCCGCGCTGCTTTCTCAATCCGACTGCAATCAAAACAGACCGTGTGACGAATCACACGGTCTGTTTTTGTGTATCAATTGCGTTTACTGCGCCATGGCGGCAACAGCGGCACGGCCCGCTTCGACCGTTTCGGTCAGCGCGGCTGCGCGGCGTTTTTCCGCTTCGACAACATTGGCCGGAGCCTTCCCGATAAAGCCGGGGTTGGCGAGTTTCGCGTTCAGCTTTTCGAGCTCTGCCTCATTTTTGGCCAGTTCCTTTTTCAGGCGCGCCAGCTCCTTCTCCTGATCGACGAGTTCACCGGTCGGAATAAAGAGGTGGTCTGCGCCGGAGATGATGCGCGTCATTTTGCCTTCATCGAGTTCGGACGCATCCTGAACGAAGAAGAGTTCCGAAACAGATGCCAGTTTTTTCAGGAACGGTTCCGCATGGGTATACGCTTCCTGATCTGCCGCAACAACGGTGAGCGTTGCTTTTTTGGAGGGCGGAACGTTCATTTCGGCGCGGCGATTGCGGATGGCGCGGATGACCGCCATCATATGCTCGGTTTTGGCGCAGTCATCTGCGAAGATCTGATCCGGACGGCTGACCGGCCACTGGGACGTGATCAGTCGGCCTTCCGTTCCCGGCAGGCAGCCATAGATTTCTTCCGTGATGAACGGCATGAACGGATGGAGCAGCTTCAGGATTTTATCCAGCACATACAGCAGAACGCCCTTGGCTGCATCGGCCTCATCGCCGCCGGCGGTCAGCATCGGTTTGGCCAGTTCAATATACCAGTCGCAGAAGCTATCCCAGACGAAATCATAGAGCTTCTGGGCGGCAACACCGAGGTCATAGCGTTCAATATTTTCCGTGACCTCTGCAATCAGGTTGTTCAGAGCCGTCAGAATCCATTTATCTTCCCGGCGCAGCGTCTCCGGCAGCGGATATGCGCGGTCTCCGGCGTGCATCAGGACGAAGCGGGATGCATTCCAGAGCTTGTTGGCAAAGTTGCGGCTGGCTTCCACGCGTTCCGTAGTGAAGCGGGTATCGTTGCCCGGGCTGATGCCTGTCACGAGCATGAAGCGCAGTGCATCGGCACCGTACTGGCGGATGATCTCCAGCGGGTCAATTCCGTTGCCGAGCGATTTGGACATTTTCCGCCCCTGTGCATCGCGGACAAGGCCGTGAATGAAGACTTTCTTGAAGGGTTCTTTGCCCATATGCTCCATGCCGGAGAAAATCATACGAGCGACCCAGAAGAAGATGATGTCGTAGCCGGTGACCAGTGTGGAGGTCGGATAGAAATAATCCAGCTCCGGCGTTTTCTCCGGCCAGCCCAGCGTTGAGAACGGCCAGAGCGCCGAGGAGAACCAGGTATCCAGCACGTCTTCTTCCTGTGTCAGGTGCTGACAGCCGCATTTCGGGCAGACCGTCGGCGTTTCGCGGGCAACGATGGTTTCACCGCAGTCAGCGCAGTACCATGCAGGGATGCGGTGACCCCACCAGAGCTGGCGGGAAATACACCAGTCGTGTACGTTTTCCATCCAGTTCATGTAGATCTTCGAGAAGCGATCCGGCACGAATTCCACACGGCCATCGCGAACGACTTCCATGGCCGCTTCTGCCAGCGGTTTCATCTTCACGAACCACTGTTTGGAGGCAACCGGTTCGACCGTTGTCCCACAGCGATAGCAGGCTCCGACGTTGTGTGCGTGCGGTTCGACGCGTTCCAGCAGACCCTGTGCCTCCAGATCGGCAATGATCCGTTTTCGCGCTTCATAGCGGTCGAGGCCGTTGTAGACGCCACCGTTGATGATTTTGGCGTCGCCGTCCATGATCAGGATTTCCGGCAGCTGGTGCCGTTTTCCGACTTCAAAGTCATTCGGGTCATGGCACGGTGTGATTTTCACGCAGCCCGTTCCGAAATCGCGTTCGACATATTCATCGGCAATCACCGGGATTTCGCGGCCGACCAGCGGCAGAATCAGCGTTTTGCCGACAATATCACGATACCGTTCATCCTCCGGGTTGACGGCAACTGCGGCATCGCCCAGCAGCGTTTCCGGACGTGTGGTCGCGATGGTCAGGTAGCCGTTTCCGTCCTTGAATGGGTAGCGGATGTGCCAGAAGTTGCCGTTCTGCTCGCCGTATTCGACTTCTGCGTCGCTGAGAGCCGTGCGGCATTTGGGACACCAGTTGATGATGCGGTTGCCGCGGTAAATCAGACCCTTTTCCCAAAGGCGGACGAACACTTCGCGGACGGCCTTTGAGCAGCCTTCATCCATGGTGAAGCGTTCGCGCTGCCAGTCACAGGAGGCACCCAGTTTTTTCAGCTGTTTGATGATGCGGCCGCCGTACTCGTGTTTCCAGTCCCACACCAGATCAACGAAGGCATCGCGCCCGTAATCATATCGTGTTTTTCCGGAGGTTTTGCGCAGATTTTCTTCGACTTTGATCTGCGTTGCGATGCCGGCATGGTCGGTTCCCGGCAGCCACAGGGCGGAAAAGCCCTGCATTCTCTTGACGCGGATCAGGATATCCTGCAGGGTTTCGTCCATTGCATGACCCATATGCAGCTGGCCCGTGACATTGGGAGGCGGAATGACGATGCAATACGGCGGTTTGGCCGGATCCACCTCTGCGTGGAAGCAGCCTTCTTCCTCCCACATCCGGTAAATTCGGTCTTCCACGTCAGACGGATTATAAATTTTTTCCAATTCTTTCTGCATGAATCGGTCTCCTTTCGGATTGATTGGGACAGAACACAAAAAACAGCGTCCGTCCTCGAAACTGTTCGGGACGGGCGCTGTCTGTTCAACTCCCGCGGTACCACCCGAGTTTGCGACAGGAGCCGCACACTCTATGCCCTGTAACGGGCGCACCCGTTCCGCACCTGTACCGTTCGGTTCGGTGGGAATGCTCACAGGCGACCTTCCCCTGCTTCTTTCCAAGCCGCTCACACCCGGTCACCACGAACCGGCGGCTCTCTCTGAGGAAGAAATTCAGGTACTCCTCCTGTTCACCGCATTTTTTCATATATTGTGGCTATTATATCATGCTTTCTCTGATTTGTCAAGTGGGCGATTCAGTCAGAGAAACCGGTTCCCGGGAGTGTCCGGGAATGCCTTCCACTCCCCTGTCGCGTCAGTCGGCCAGCGAGCCCATCGGATCCCACGGTTTCAGCTGCACGAGCGGTTCGGCCAGCACGGCTTCATATTGGGCAAGGTATTTCTTATGGATGACCGCCTGGAAGACATACTGATCGAACCAGGTATCGCTGCAGACGTAGTAGCCCTTGTTGCCGGTTTCATCGCCCCAGCTGTTTTCGATCTTCCAGCGGTTCGGTGCGCCGTCACAGAGGTTGACGCCGGTCAGCACCATCGCGTGGTTCATGGCGCTGATGCAGTGATCGAGCCGCTCCGCTTTGGTGGTTTCCATGGTGAAGCCGGTCACGGACGTATAATCGAAGGAACCATCGTCCCAGACGCCATGCGGCCGGCTGCCAAAATAGCTGATGTCGCTGCCGAACCAGACCGGTTCCCCATCGCCCAGCTGCTGCAGAACCAGCGCTTTGAACTCATCCATGGGCAGGTTCAGGTGGCGGACAGGATCGCCTTCCACCACGTTGCCGAGCAGTTCGACGGTATAGACGTGATGGTACGGTTTGTCCTGCGTCGGGGCGTTGATGATGCTGACGTAATTGGACAGCATATCGCCGACGTATTTTTCCGCGAACGTCTGCGGTGTATGGTTCCGCTCCACGTGGTAGACGTTGTCGCGATCGACATATTCGAAGTCAAAGGTCTTCGGCGGTTCGCCATAGCAGCTGCACAGGAAGCCATAGGCCTGGCGCAGCAACGTATCTTTGACCGATGCGATCTCCGCATCGGTCGCGTGTTCGGCAACCATGCGGCGCAGGTGCGCTGCATCGCCCCGGATTTTTTCATTCAGCAGGCGGTTCATATCGCCGGATGCGCTGGACTGTTTGGTCTCCGGCATGGCGTCCTTCGGGACGATGCCGTATTTTTTGACGAGGTTGACGAACATATCCCACTGGCCGCCGTCCTGCACGCCCGTTTGCAGCAGATACTGCACGGTTCGGTCACCGACTTCATGGTCGGCCGTTGCGAGAATGCTTTCATAGAAATAATTGACGCGTTCGAACTTGTCCCAGAAGGCCGCATAGCTCTGCGAGCATTCGAAGAATTCCAGATTGTTTTCCTTGGCGATATTTTCGCGAATCAGATTCAACGCGGCAAACAGCCAGCAGCGGCCGGTCTGTTTCTGAGCCGTGACGGTCATGGTCGGCAGTTCATTGGAGAAGCGGTGCAGCATCTGCTTCATGGCGGTATCATCGATGGCGGCATCGGCGATGGAGCAGTGTGCAAGTACGTGCGACATGGCCTTTTGCAGCGCACTGTTCTGATAGGCTGCGTCATACGCGGCGAGCTGTTCAGGGCGAACCGCGCCGTTCGGATTGAGTTCGTTCATGTGATTTCCTCCTGATATTTCATGAATCTGTATCGGCCAGAGAGCCGGTTTTCGGTTGAGATTTTTGTTCGGAGCATTCCGATCGCGGATCATGTCCCGGCTGTGTGCAACAGCTTCTGCTGCAGCGGTCACATCCGCAGCCGCAGCCACCGCGTCGACCGGCTTTGCGCCAGACGCGCCATGCGAGCAGCATACAGGCGGCCACCAACGCGAGGAGCACCCAGTCCAGCCAGTTCATGCCAGCAGCCCCACAATCGCATAGGCCGCAAACGATGCCACCCAGGCCACTGCGCACTGCACCAGGACGACTATGATCGTTTTAGAAACAGAGTTCAGTTCCCTGCGAATGGTCGCAACGGCCGCCACGCACGGCGTATAGAGCAGTGTGAAGACCAGGAAGCTCACGGCCGAGCGGGTGGAGAACAGTGTCATCACCGTTGCGGCGCCCAGAAGCACTTCCAGCGTACTGACGACGGATTCCTTGGCGACGAAGCCGGAGATCAGCGCCGTTGCACAGCGCCAATCTGCAAAGCCGAGCGGCGCAAAGATCGGAGCGATCACGCGGCCGACCAGTGCCAGCAGGCTGTCAGAGCTGTCGGTAACAACATTCAGGCGCAGATCAAAGCTCTGCAGGAACCAGATCAAAACCGTTGCCAGGAAGATGATGGTAAAGGCGCGTTGCAGAAAATCCCTTGCTTTTTCCCAGAGCAGCAGTGCAACGCTTTTCACGCTTGGCATCCGGTAGTTCGGCAATTCCATGACAAACGGAACCGGCTTGCCGCGGTAGAGTGTCCGATTCATAACAAGTGCGGCCAAAATACCGACCAGGATGCCCAGGACATAGAGGCCGATCATCACCAGCGCACGGTATTTCGGGAAAAAGGCAGCGGTGAAAAATGCATAAATCGAGATTTTTGCCGAGCAGCTCATGTATGGAGTCAGCAAAATCGTCATTTTCCGGTCACGATCGGAGGAGACGGTGCGTGTGGCCATAATGGCCGGGACGGAGCAGCCGAACCCGATCAGCATGGGGACGATGCTGCGACCGGACAAGCCGATTTTTCGCAGGGGCTTGTCCATAACGAAGGCAACACGTGCCATGTAACCGGTATCCTCCAGAATGGATAGGAAGAAGAAGAGTGTGACAATGATCGGAAGGAAGACGAGTACACTGCCGACACCGGCAAAGATACCATCGACAATCAGGCTATGCACCACAGGGTTCATACCATACGCCGTCAGCGCAGAGTCCACCAGACCGGTCAGCGCATCAATACCGATGGCGAGCCAGTCGGACAGCTGTTGTCCGATCACGTCGAAGGTCAGGTAAAATGTGAGGAGCATGACGCCGAGAAACATCGGGATCGCGGTGAAGCGGCCGGTCAGGATGCGGTCAATTTTCATCGAGCGGGCGTGTTCGCGGCTTTCGTGGCATTTGACCACAGAGGACGCAACGACTGATTCGATGAAGCGGTAGCGCATATCGGCCAGAGCGGCGTTGCGATCCAGTCCGGCTTCCGACTCCATTTGGACGATACAGTGTTCCAACAGCTCCCGCTCGTTCTGATCGAGTTCCAGCTCATCAGCCAGATGATCGCCGCCCTCGATGAGTTTGGCGGTACAGAAGCGTTCCGGCAGGCCAAGGCGTGATGCATGGTCTGAAATCAGGTGGACAACGGCATGAATGCAGCGGTGAACCGCGGAGTCGCCCTGACAGAAATCCTGCACTTTGGGCAATATTTTGCTGCGTGCTACGGTCAGAGCCTGATTGATCAGCTCAGAAATGCCCTCACCCTTGGCCGCAGAAATCGGCACGACAGGAATGCCAAGGGCACGGCTCATGTCAGCGACATCGATCGTTCCGCCGTTGGCACGCACTTCATCCATCATATTCAGTGCCAGAACCATCGGAACGCGCAGCTCCAGCAGTTGCAGCGTCAGGTACAGGTTGCGCTCAATGTTGGTGGCGTCTACAATGTTGATGATGCCGTCCGGCTTTTGATTCAGAATAAAATCGCGGGAGACAATTTCCTCCTGCGTATACGGGCGAAGCGAATAAATCCCCGGCAAATCCACGACCGAAGCGTCTTTCTCGCCGCGAATTGCCCCCATTTTCTGATCAACGGTGACGCCGGGAAAATTGCCGACGTGTTGATTGGAGCCAGTCAACGCGTTGAACAGCGTTGTTTTTCCGCAGTTCTGATTGCCGACGAGTGCAAAAATCATACGCGTCCGACCTCCTCCACCTTGATTTTTCCGGCCTCTTCCAGTCGAAGCGTCAATTCATAGCCGCGCACACGAATTTCGATCGGGTCGCCCATCGGTGCCACTTTTTGCAGCGTCACCTGCGTTCTCGGAATCAGTCCCATATCCAGCAGACGGCAGCGCAGTGCGCCGTCTCCGCCAACCTCAGTGATCACAGCTGAACTGCCGACACGGAGTTTGTCCAGCGTCATATTTGTTTCCCCATTTCCGTTCCATCAGACTATCAAGTGTATCATATCACAGCCCTTGAAAAATGTCAACCGTTTTCGACAATTTTCAGTGCGTTCTTTCCGGGATGCACCGTGTTTTTCGCCGGTTCCAACAGGTGGGTTGTGCAGCTGTCCCGTACAAAAGGGAAAAAAAGCATCTTGGAAGTCCAATATCAGCGGGCTTCCGCCAGGATTTCACGGATTTGGGACAGGCTTTCGGCGAACAGAATCCCCTCCTGTCGCTCCGGCGTGGAGAGTCCCTTTTGAACCATCTGCTGGAGAAGGCGGCGAAAATCGTCATAGAAGCCATTCAGGTTGTATAAAATACAGGGGGCGTCGAGCAGCTTCAGCGAAACCATGGACATGACCTCGGCGATTTCTTCGAGTGTTCCGGTTCCGCCCGGAAATGCGAGAAAGGCATCGCCGAGTGCAATCATTTTGGCCTTGCGCGTTGCCATGTCAGGCGTGACAATCAGTTCGGTCAAGCCGTCGAGCTGCATTTCGCGGTCAATGAACATCTGGGGTTCGACGCCGATGACCGGTGCGCCGGCGCGCAGTGCGCTTTCCGCCAGTTCGCCCATCAGGCCGGCTTTGGAGCCGCCGTAAATCAGCGTATGGCCGGCCGTTCCAATCCATTCGCCCAGTTCGCGCACGGCGGCTTTCAGTGCCGGGTCATTGCCCTCATTGGCACCGAGATAAACAGTCAGTTTCATCGTGGTTTTCCTCATTTCCTCAAGAGTGACCCGATCAAAAACACAGGCGGAAACCATCCGGTTCCCGCCTGTGTAATGGATGCGGCTCAGTATTTCTGGCGTGCTGTATAGCCTGTATGCAGAATGTCGTGTGCCTTATGGCTGCCCGGCTTGCCAAAGTATTCGTCATAGACGCGCTGAACATCCGGATTTTCGTGGGATTTGCGAACCGGAAGGTTCTGATCGTCTCTGTACAGGGCTGCCGCACGTTCCGCACGGATGTCGTGGAAATTCAGGTAGCTGCCAGAGTGAATCGGCTGACCGCCGCCGTTGACGCAGCCGCCCGGGCAGGCCATGATCTCCACAAAATCATACTGTTTCTCACCGGAGCGGATCATATCCAGCAGCTTTCTGGCATTGGCCAGCCCCGATGCGACGGCGACGCGGATTTCATTGCCCGCGAGGGTATAGGTCGCTTCCTTGATGCCGGCGGTTCCACGAACCTCTTCGAACTCGAGCTTTTCGAGCGGTTTGCCGGTGACGATTTCTGCGGCGGTTCGGAGCGCCGCTTCCATGACGCCGCCCGTGGCACCGAAGATGGTGCCTGCGCCGCTTCCGAGTCCAAACGGAGCATCGAATTCCTCATCCGGCAGATCATTGAACAGAATACCCTGCTTTTTGATCAAACGGGCGAGTTCACGCGTGGTCAGAACGACATCGATATCGGCAAGGCCTTCAACGGCGGTATGATCCATGCGCTGTGCTTCGAACTTCTTCGCGGTACACGGCATCACGCTGACAACAACGATATCTCTCGGATCCAGACCCATTTTTTCGGCATAATAGGTTTTTGCAACGGAGCCGAACATTCCCTGCGGAGATTTGCAGGTGGAAATATGCGGCAGCATATCCGGATAGTTGTATTCGGCGAATTTAATCCAGCCCGGCGAGCAGGATGTGATGAGCGGGAGGGTTTCCTTTTTGCTGTAATGCTCCAGGAATTCCGTCGCCTCTTCCATAATCGTCAGGTCGGCGGTGAAATTCGTATCGAAGACGCCATCAAAGCCGAGGCGTTTCAAGGCGGCAACCATTTTGCCGGTCACGATGGAGCCGACCGGCAGGCCGAACTCTTCGCCCAGGCCGACACGGATGGCCGGTGCTGTCTGAACGATGACGTGCTTTGTGCTGTCGTTCAGCGCATCGATGACCTTTTGGGTATCGTCGCGTTCTGCAAGTGCACCGGTCGGGCAGACCGTGATGCACTGGCCGCAGGAGACGCAGGGAACCTCCGCCAGATCGGCCTCAAAGGCGGAACCGATATGGGTTTTGAAGCCGCGTTCGTTCGGACCAATGACGGAAACCGACTGAATCTTATCGCAGACGGCGACACAGCGGCGGCACAGGATGCATTTGCCGTTATCACGGTACATATGGACGGCAGAATTGTCGATTTCGTATTCGTTGCGGACGCCTTCGAAGCGGTCTTCGTCGTCGATTCCGTATTCGTGGCAGAGCTTCTGCAGTTCGCAGTTGCCGCTGCGGACGCAGGACAGGCAGTTTCTCTTATGGTTGGAAAGAATCAGCTCCAGCGTTGTTTTCCGGGATTCGATGACCGCCGGGCTGTTTGTCCAGACTTCTGTCCCTTCGCGGTCGAGCGGATAGACACAGGCGGCCACCAGGCTGCGTGCGCCCTTGACTTCGACGACGCAGATGCGGCAGGCACCGATTTCATTGATGTCCTTCAGATAGCAGAGGGTGGGGATTTCGATGCCGACCGAGTGCGCCGCTTCCAGAATGGTTGCGCCCTTGGGAACCGAATAGTCCCGGCCGTTGATTTTGACATTGATTGTATCCATGAGTCCGCTCCTCCTTATTTCTTGATGATGGCGCCAAACTTGCATTTTTCCATACAGGCGCCGCACTTGATGCACTTCGACGAGTCAATGACATGGGGCTGCTTCACGGTGCCGCTGATGGCATTCACCGGGCACTGTCTGGCGCAGGCCGTACAGCCTTTGCACTTGTCAGCCACAATTTCATAGTTCAGGAGCTTTTTGCAGACACCAGCCGGGCAGCGTTTCTCCGTGACGTGGGCGATGTATTCGTCCCGGAAGTAACGGAGGGTGGAGAGAACCGGGTTCGGTGCCGTCTGGCCAAGGCCGCAGAGGGAGTTGTTCTTGATGTAGTAACAGAGCTTCTCCATCTTATCCAGATCTTCCAGCGTCCCCTGCCCCTTTGTGATCTTGTCAAGAATTTCATACAGGCGTTTGGTGCCGATTCGACACGGCGTGCATTTTCCGCAGGATTCATCGACTGTGAATTCCAGGAAAAACTTGGCAATGTCCACCATGCAGTTGTCTTCGTCCATAACAATCAGACCGCCGGAGCCCATCATGGAGCCGATGCTGATCAGGTTGTCATAGTCGATCGGGATATCAAAGTGTTCAGCCGGGATACAGCCGCCGGACGGGCCACCGGTTTGTGCGGCCTTGAACTTCTTCCCGTTCGGGATGCCGCCGCCGATTTCCTCGATGACTTCGCGCAAGGTCGTTCCCATCGGGACTTCCACCAGACCGGTGTTGTGGATTTTGCCGCCGAGAGCGAATACCTTCGTCCCCTTGCTCTTTTCGGTTCCCATGGAGGAGAACCATTCCGGACCTTTGAGGATGATCTGTGCAATGTTGGCATAGGTTTCAACGTTATTCAGGATGGTCGGTTTGCCGAACAGACCCTTCAGAGCCGGGAACGGCGGGCGCGGACGCGGTTCGCCGCGTTTGCCTTCGATGGAGGTCATCAGAGCGGTTTCTTCGCCGCAGACGAATGCACCGGCGCCGAGGCGGATTTCGATATCGAAATCAAAGCCGGTCGAGAAGATATTTTTGCCGAGGAGGCCGTATTCGCGCGCCTGATTGATGGCGATTTCCAGGCGTTTGACGGCAATCGGGTATTCAGCGCGGATGTAGATATAACCGTGTTGCGCCGATTGCATAACCGGCGATGGCCATGGCTTCAATGACGCTGTGTGGGTCGCCTTCCAGGACGGAGCGATCCATGAATGCACCCGGGTCGCCTTCATCGGCGTTGCAGCAGACGTATTTCTGGTCGGCCTGGTTGGCGGCGGCAAACTGCCATTTCAGGCCGGTCAGGAAGCCGGCACCGCCGCGGCCGCGGAGGCCGGAGTCCTTGACGATCTGGATGACCTGCTCCGGCGTGTATTCCGTCAGGCATTTGCCCAGTGCTTCGTAGCCGTCGTAGGCGATATATTCATCGATATTTTCCGGGTTGATCACGCCGCAGTTGCGGAGCGCAACACGTTTTTGTTTGGAGTAAAACGGAGTATGATTGAGCGATTTGATCATATCCTCCGTCACGGTTTCTTTGTAAAGCAGCCGTTTGACGGGACGCCCTTTGAGGAGGTGCTCCGTGACGATTTCCGGCATATCGTCTGCCGTCACACCGGAATAGAACGAGCCTTCCGGATAGACAATCATGATCGGGCCGACGGCACAGAGGCCAAAGCAGCCGGTCTTAATGACCTGGATTTCTTCGCTCAGACCATTTTTTTCGATTTCGGCTTTCAGCGCATCAATGACCTTCGCGCTTCCGGAGGACGTGCATCCGGTACCTCCGCAGACAAGTACGTGGGAACGATACATATTTTTTCCTCCTTTATTGTTCAGGCATTCGCGCCGAGTGTGTATTCCGTCACAACGTTGCCGTTAATCACATGGCTTTCCACGACGCTGCGTGCTTTTTCGGGGGTCATGTTGATATAGGTTGTTTTGGTACCGGTTTCATCCGTGATTTCGACGATCGGCTCATACTGGCAAAGGCCGATGCAGCCGGTCAGTGAGACGGCGACGTCCACCAGGCCGCTTTCGCCGATGGCATCCGTAATCGCTTTGACGACCGGGCGGGCGCCCGCAGCAATTCCACAGGTTGCCATGCCGACAACGACGTGAACTCTGGCTTTATCGTCATTTCTGATGCCGATCTTCGTTTTCATCTGTTCTTTGATGGCTCTCAGTTCTTCGAGTGACTTCATAAATCCTTCTCCTTATTTCTTGTTCCACGCAGGGAATGTGTCCACAGGGAGCTCCACCCGGAAATAGGCTCGGAGAAATCCGGAAACCTCCGGTGCAGACAGCGGAATATCACCGAGGATTTCGCGCAGTCTGCGCGTATCCATGATCACAGTGTCTGCGTCCAGGTGGCAGGTCAGGACAAAATCAATCTGCGGATAGCAGATGGCGAGCGTGGAAAACGTCTCGCTCAAATTGCCGAGGGGCATACAGTCGATGCTGTCTGTATGGAAAACAGCGTGCAGCACCGTCCCCCTGCCTGCCTGCGATTGCATTGCAAAGCTGCCGCCTGTCATTTCTGCCGCCTGTCGATAGAGCGGGATGCCGAGGCCAATCCGCCGGTTGGAGCGGGTGGTATAAAACGGATCCGACGCACGTTTCAGCTGTTCGGCGGTCATGCCGCTTCCGTTATCGGCGATGGTGATCTCCAGTCGTCCGGACTGCGCTTTTGCCCGGAGCTCTGTCTGCACCAGCGTTGCACCGGCGGAAACGGAATTCTGAATGATATCCAGAATGTGAAGGGACAGCTCTCTCATCCTGCTTATGCGTATTTGGCCAGAATTTTATCCACATCGTCCACAGTCAGGCGGCCGTAGACTTCATCATCGACCGTCAAAACCGGGGCCAACCCGCAGGCACCGATGCAGCGGCACGCTTCCAGCGAGAACTTGCCATCCGGCGTACAGCCGCCGCTTTCCTTCATGCCAAGCCGTTCGCAGAGTTTTTGATAGATGGCGCCGGAGCCCTTGACATAACAGGCGGTACCCAGGCAGACGGAGATGCGGTGCTGACCCTTTGGTTCAATGGAAAACAGCGCGTAGAAGGTTACGACGCCGTAGACCTCTTCCAGGGAAATTCCCAGCCCGTCTGCCACAGCCATCTGAACCTCAAGCGGCAGATAGCCATATACTTCCTGCGCTTTTTTCAGAACCTGAACCAGCGCGCCCGGAATGTCTTTATGCTCGGCGATGATCTGTTCAAGCTGCGCCCGTTTTTCAGGCGAGTCCTTGAACGGGACTGTCTCCAACTTATTTTTCATTCCTGCAATCCTCCTCAAATATGCTGCGGTCAAAGACCCGGGGGGGCGAGACCATCTGCCCACACCGGGAACGGCTCCGCAGAGTTACCACTATTGTATCACATTTTTCGAAATTTTTCCACTATTTCCTATTGAAAAACCTAATTTTTTTTTGGCGGCGTCCAGCCTTTTTCCGGGAAACCGATCTCATTTCGATATCTTTTTTGTCTCGAAAGTTGCTGTGACAGACAAATCGCCGCCGTATAGACGTCTTCATGCGTGCATATAATTGTAATTTTCTCTTTAATCGCTACATCCAGTAGCGATTGATCCGGCTGCTGTCCATCCGCCAGAATGATGCAGGCCACCTCGCGCAGCACAGCAACCGCCGCCACATTGACGTTTGTCATGACCGTAATCCACGCGGCATTTTTCGCCGCATGGGTCATAGCGTGGCTCAAGAGGTCACCGCACCACCCACCGCAGACGGGCCTGTCCGCCCCCTCAACGGCCATCGGCCAGTTCAGCGCCAGCGACAATTCTCTGACAGTCATATCTGTTCCGCTCCCATCCTGAGATTTTCTGTTGATTTCATTATACTACAAATTGGAAAGTCTGTAAAGAATTTTCTGCCGACAGCCCGGCCGTTTCAGCTGTAAACGGTCGGGCTGTCGGCGGTTTGATCGGATTGGGTGGCTACAGAATGATACAGATCAGGCCGGAGCTGCCTTCATTGATGATGCGTTCCAGCGTTTCGCGGAGTTTGCACCGCGCTGCTTCGGGCATATGGTTCAGTTTTCCGGTCAACCCTTCGCTGACCAGTTCATGCAGGGATTTGCCAAAAATGTTCGATTCCCAGATTTTCAGGGCATCATCCTCGAATTCGCTCATCAGCGATTCGACCAGCTCCTCCGATTGCTTTTCGCTGCCCACAATTGGTGAGACCGTGGTCTGGATATTCGCCTTGATCATGTGAATCGACGGAGCAGACGCCGACAGCTTCACGCCGAACTGGCTGCCCTGCCGAACCAGCTCCGGCGGTTCCAGCGTCAGCTCCGCGATGCCCGGCGTCACGATGCCGTAGCCCTTCTGCTCCACCTCTTCGATGGCCGTTCGGAATCGTTCATAGGCCGCTTTCGTCTCGGCCAGCTCGCGTAGCAGCGGCAGGAGTGCCTGATCGCCGGACAGTGTGAAGCCGGTTTCTTCGTTGGCAATCCGATAAAAGACAGAGCGTGGGATTTCCACCTCCAGGGCAGCTGCGCCGTTGCTCAGACCGACGTCGCGGCAATGGCAGGAGGCAACGCAGTCCACCGCTGACAGAGTCGTTTCCAGCGTTTCGACATCGCGCACACGGCGGATACCGGACGCCGCATGGCCGGCACTCCGGAAAATGGTTTCCTTCAGCCAGTGGTTCGGTGGCAGCGACGTACACCACTCCGGCAGGAACACATCGACCGTTTGCAGTGGGAATTCATAGAGAACGCTCGTCAGGATGGCCTCGATCGTCGGCACTTCCATCTGCATAACGTCCGCAGCCACGACGGAGACATCATAGCGGCTGCGCAGCTCGGCTGCGATGGACTGCGCCTCACTGCCGCTCGGATTGCTGGAATTGACGACAATCACGAACGGTTTGCCGGTGGCCTGCAGCTCCTGAATAACGCGTGTCTCCGCCTCGGCATACTCTTCCCGCGGGATATCGGTGATCGTTCCGTCCGTTGTCACCATCACGCCGATCGTTGCATGGTCGG
>CAZEUG010000013.1:0-50451 GCA_964515055.1 uncultured Oscillospiraceae bacterium
GCTACATCGGAACACAGTACTGGAATCAGGGTCGCACACAGGAAATCAAAGATCGCGTGCTCCATCTGTAATGCAAAGGGGCTGAAACCGTATGTATTACAGCGCCATCAAAAAAACGGATATTGCAAACGGCGTCGGCGTGCGCGTGACGCTGTTCGTCTCTGGATGCCGCCGTCACTGCAAGGGCTGCTTCAATCCGGAAACCTGGAGCTTTACCAACGGCACAAGATATACGGAAGAAACGGAACAGCTTCTGCTTCAGGCGCTTGCACCGTCCTACATCAACGGCCTGACGCTGCTGGGCGGAGAGCCGATGGAACCGGAAAACCAACCGGAACTTTTCCACCTGACCACACAAGTTCGTGAACTGCTTCCGGAAAAAGATATCTGGTGCTACACCGGCTGTACACTGGAATCCGACCTGCTGCCCGGCGGTGCCTACTGCACGGAGGTGACCGCCGAACTGCTGCAACAGATCGATGTGCTCGTAGACGGTGCATTTCAGGAGGAACAGAAGGATTTGCGCCTGTTGTTTCGCGGCTCATCCAATCAGCGCCTGATTGACATGAAGGCCACTCTGGCGGCCGGCGGCAGTGTTCAAGCCTATGTTCCGCCGTATCCGGGCAGGGGAATCTGAATTTTTTTCAAAAGTCTCTGAAAAACGCTTGCATTCCAAAACCGATTGTGATAAAATATGTAAGGTTGTCCGGATTGCCTCCGGCACCATACTCTACTCACACATTGTTGTCTGCGCGATGTGCCGAAAGGTTCGTTTCAGACGGAAGCAATGTGGCGGTCTGAACAAATAAGGAGGAAATACAATGGCAGTCGTATCAATGAAAAATCTTCTGGAGGCCGGTGTCCACTTTGGTCACCACACCCGTCGCTGGAACCCGAAAATGGCTCGTTACATCTTCACCGAGCGCAACGGGATCTACATTATTGACCTTCAGAAAACCGTAAAGAAGCTGGATGAAGCGTATAACTTCGTCCGCGACATTGCCGCCAACGGCGAAAGCATCCTGTTCGTCGGCACCAAGAAGCAGGCACAGGACGCCATCAAGACAGAAGCAGAACGCTGCGGCCAGTTCTATGTCAACACCAGATGGCTCGGCGGTATGATGACCAACTTCAAAACCATCCAGAAACGGATTGAACGTCTGGTTCAGCTCCAGACCATGGAATCGGACGGCACTTTTGATCTGCTTCCGAAGAAAGAAGTCATCAAGCTCCGCAACGAAATTGAACGCCTGGAAAAATACCTGGGCGGTATCAAGGATATGAAGAAGCTGCCGGGTGCAGTGTTCGTTGTTGACCCGCGCAAAGAGCGGATCGTCATTGCCGAAGCCAGAAAGCTGGGCATTCCGATCGTCGCAATCGTTGACACCAACTGCGATCCGGACGAAATTGATTTCGTCATTCCGGGTAACGATGACGCAATCCGCGCCATCAAGCTGATCAGCCAGACCATGGCCAATGCCGTTCTCGAAGGCAAGCAGGGCGAAAGCTTTGCAGAAGGTGAGACCGCTGGCGATGCAGCCAACGCTGAAGAAGCTGTTGCACCGGTTGAAGCATAATCTGACGGATTGATTTTGAAAGGAGAAGAAATATGGCGATTACAGCTGCTGATATTAAAGCGCTTCGTGATAAAACAGGCGTTGGTATGATGGAATGCAAGAAAGCATTGACCGAAGCAAACGGCGACGTAGAACAGGCGATTGTTCTGCTCCGTGAACGCGGCATTGCTGCTGCTGCCAAAAAGGCCAGCAGAGTTGCAGCAGAAGGTATGGTTTTCCCGTTCCTCTGCGAAAAATGTGGTGTTGCCGTTTTGATCGAAGTCAACTCCGAAACCGACTTTGCCGCAAAAAATGAAAAATTTGCTGACTTTGTCAAGGATCTCGCCAAAATCATTGCAAAGGAAAATCCGGCCGATGTGGATGCTCTGCTGAAGCTGACCTATCCGGAATCCGGCCTGTCCGTTGAACAGGAACTGAACAACAAGATTCTGACGATTGGCGAAAACATCAAGATTCGCCGCTTCGTTCGCTATGGTGCGGAAGACAACTGCGTCTATTCGATCTACAACCACCACAATGCCGGTAAGGTTGCCGTCATTGCGAAACTGGCTGTTTCTGCAAACCTGCTGGGCAATGAGGAAGTCGAAAGCTTCGGCCACGACATCTGCATGGGCGTTGCAGCCAACCGTCCGGAATTTGTCTCCAGAGACGATGTCCCGGCAGAACGTCTCGAAAGCGAACGCGAAATCCTGAAGGTTCAGGCCATGAACGAAGGCAAGCCGGCCGCCGTCGCTGACAAGATCGTCAACGGCCGTCTCGGCAAGTTCTATGAAGAAGTCTGCCTCGTTGATCAGCCGTACATCCGCGACATGAAGATCAGCGTGAGCACCTATGCAAACGACCTTGCAAAGCGCCTGGGCGGCGAAATCAAGGTTGTTGCCTATACGCGCTATGAATGCGGCGAAGGCATCGAGAAACGTGAAGACAACTTCGCAGAAGAAGTCGAAAAAATGATGAAATAACTGCCGCTCGTCTTGAGTGACAGCTTCAGAGAAACGGCACAGATGGCTTGTCTGTGCCGTTTCTTGTTGTCTGTACGGAGAACAGGGAAGAGTGCATTGAAAAAAGCTGAGAAAAGAAACCGATACGCTCTTGACCTGACAGCCTGAATCAGATATAATATAATATGATATCATATGAGTTGGTGCACTGGATTTTCTTGCACCACATAGAAATGAGGAAGTTTATGGTCTTTCAAATGTATCATCAGTCGACGGAGACGCTTCATGTTGGCTGCGAAGCACCGCGAGCCTACTTTATTCCGTTTTCGACCAAATACAGCGCGCTGAACGAAAAACGGAACGAGTCCGTTTTCTTTCAACAGCTTTCCGGCGAGTGGAGCTTTCGATGGTACGCTTCTTTCGGTGATTTCCGTGAGTCCGACATCTATCGGACAGACGGCTGGGATCGAATCTCTGTCCCGCGCAACTGGCAGACGTATTTTGATCGCCCGTATGATAAACCGCACTATACCAACCTGGAATACCCGTTCCCGATCGATCCGCCGTTTGTCCCGGATGACAACCCCTGCGGCCTCTATACGAGAACGTTCGAAGCGGAACCGGGTCAGGATGAAACCTTCTATCTGAACTTTGAAGGCGTCGACAGCGCATTCTATGTCTGGCTCAACGGTCAGTTCGTCGGATACAGCCAGGTCAGCCACTGCACCAGCGAATTCGAAGTCACCGATTTCCTGGCAAAGGGCACCAACCGCATCGCGGTTCTTGTTGTCAAATGGTCTGACGGCAGTTACCTGGAGGATCAGGACTATTTCCGCCTCTCCGGCATTTTCCGCGAAGTCTATCTGCTGCGCCGCCCGCAGGCACACATTCAGGACTATCAGGTTTGCCAGACGATTGAAAAGGATCTCTCTCAGGCGAATATCCGCGTCGATTTCACCATGGTCGGCAGCGTGACAGCTTCCTGCGAACTGATTTCCCCGGACGGCATTTCGATTGCAAAGGCTGAGGGAAGCGACTGTGTGTCCTTCACTGTGGATTCGCCCATCCTCTGGAACGACGAACAGCCGGCACTGTATACACTGCTGATTGAAGCGAACGGCGAATGGATTCGTGAACGGATTGCCCTGCGCCGCCTTGTCATTGAAGACGGCGTCCTGCTCCTGAATAACTGCCCGCTGAAGCTGCGCGGCATCAACCGCCATGATTCTCACGGCACTCTCGGCCATGCAACGCCGGAAGCCCATATGCTGAAGGATCTGTACCTGTTGAAACAGGCCAACTGCAATACCATCCGCACCTCTCACTATCCCAACGATCCCCGCTTCCCGGAATACTGTGATGAACTGGGCATGATGCTGGTCGATGAAGCCGATCTCGAAACACACGGCATGGGCTATGACTGGGAAGGCAAATGGGACTGGCCCCGCTGGTCGATGCTCTCCAATTCGCCGGACTGGAAAAATGCCTATGTGGATCGCGCTGCCAGACTGTATGAACGCGATAAGAACCGCGGCTGCGTGATTATGTGGTCGCTCGGCAATGAGTCAGGTTGCGGCGTCAACCACCGCGCCATGCGTGAGTACATCAAATCCCGTGACCCGAAGGCTCTGGTTCATTATGAAAATGCCCATCTGGAATTCAAAGCCGTTCCGGAAGGCGAATGCTTCGCCGATATTTCCGACGTCGAAAGCCGGATGTACGCCAATATTGACTACATCGATCGGTATTTCAATGAAAAACTGTCCGATAAGCCGTTCTTTCTCTGCGAATACGTCTGCTCCATGTCGACAGGTAATGTGTTTGCAC
The DNA here is from genome assembly GCA_964515055.1 of uncultured Oscillospiraceae bacterium. GTDB lineage: Bacteria > Bacillota > Clostridia > Oscillospirales > QAMX01 > QAMX01. The sequence goes on from CAZEUG010000013.1 coordinate 4,346, forward strand.
AGTGGAATCAGGTGCTGGAGCACAAGGGATTCTGCGGCGGCTGCATCTGGGAATACTGCGACCACGCCTACGAAATCGAAAAAGGCAAATTCTACTACGGCGGTGACTTCGGCGACTGCGACTACCACGATACCGGCTGTATCGACGGCCTGGTTTTCCCGGATAGACGTCCGCGCCCCGGCTATTACGATATGAAGCAGGTTTACCGTCAGGCCTCTGCAACCTATGAAAACGGTGCAGTGACGGTCGAGAGTCGTCGATTCTATTCCGATCTGTCTGACATGGATCTTGTCTGGAAACTGGAATGCGACGGAAAGATTCTGCATCAGGGCCGGATTGCCTCTCTGGACATCGCACCGCAGGGCGAACAGCGCTATGTCCTGTTCGATGCGTCTGAGGTCTATGGCCATGCCATCCTGACGCTCTCCTTTGTCCAGAACCGTAAGACCGTCTGGGCAGATGCGGGCTTCGAAACCGGCTTTGAACAGTTCATCCTCCAGTCCGAACCGGCAACGGCTCCTGTACGCAAAACCGGCACCGTCCGCACCGTGGAATCCGGCAACTCGCTGCTGATCGAAACCGAGAAAACCGAGTATACATTTGATATGCTCCACGGCTGGATTGCTCAAATCCGCTGTGGCGGCCGCGAACTGCTGAAAGCGCCGGTGACCTTCTCCGTCTGGCACGCACCGACCTATAACGGCTCTGGCGCCGACCTCTGGAAAAAGCTGTTCCTTGCTCAGGCTAAACAGAAAACCTACGACACCAAGCTGGTTGAACGCGCAGACGGCGCCGTCGATGTGATGGTTTCGCTGGCAATCGGCGCACCGTCCTCTCTGCCGGCTGTGACTGCGGAAGCCTGCTATACTTTCCGGTACGATGGCTCCGTCGAACTGCGCTTCGATGGAACGATCAAGGAAATCATTCCGCGCCTCCCGCTGCTCGGTCTGGAACTCCACCTCGATCAGACGATGGATCAGGCACGGTACTACGGACATGGCCCGATTGAAGCGTATTCCGACCGTCACCGTTCCACAAAAGTCGGCCTCTATGAGACGACCGCGGATGACAACCCGACCCCGTATATCCGTCCGCAGGAAAACGGCTCTCATTACGGCACGCTGTGGGCTGAAGTGGAAAATGCAGAGGGACAGGGTCTGTTCTTTGCACCGCTGCCGGATTCGGAGCTCTGCTTCAATATTTCGCGCTTCACTTCGGAACAGCTGCGCGACACCCCGCATCATTTTGAACTGGTTCCGCAGCCGGAGACGATTGTCCGCCTGGATTACCGGATTTCCGGCATCAGCGAGAACTCGGTCATTGCCCAGACAGAACCGGAGCGTGATGCTCTGTCCGCCAGACGGCAATGCTTCGGCTTCAAGATTTTGCCGTATCTGAATACTCCGGACGCCTTCTCTGAACTGAACTGATTGTGACCATCCTCCTCCCCTGTATCTGCTGAACCGCAGGTACAGGGGAGGAAAAATCAGGAGACCCTCCAAATGAAACAATACAATGATGCTCCGGATGTCCTGCGACGGTTTCTAACCTATGTGGAAACCATTCAGGGAAAGTCTGCCAAAACGGCTGATGAATACTATCTTGATCTCCGGATGTTCCTGCGCTGGCTCAAACGCACAAAAATCCTGAATGCACCAGAACAGCCGCTCGAAGAGATTGATATTCGCGATATCGATGCATCCCTTCTGAAATCCGTCACCCTGATGGATTTGTATGAATACATGAGCTTTCTTTCCAGAGTGCGTCAACCGGAGCATCCAAGAGATGCCAAACCGGGCATCGGCAATGCGGCACGCGCCCGAAAAGCCGTTTCTCTCCGGATGTTTTTCAAATACCTGACCAAACAGGAAATGATTCTCGATGACAATCCCGCAGCCATGCTCGATACGGCTAAAATCAAAAAGAGCCTGCCGGTTCACCTGACGGAATCGGAGAGCATCGATCTGCTGACCCATGTGGACGGTGAAAACGCGGAGCGTGATTTCTGTATTCTGACGCTCTTCCTGAATTGCGGTTTGCGCGTTTCGGAACTCTGCGGCATCAATCTGACCGATCTCCGCGACGGGGATACGCTGATCGTGACCGGAAAAGGCAATAAGCAGCGCACGGTGTACCTGAATGATGCCTGTCTGGAGGCTATTCATGCCTATTTGCCGGAGCGCGCAAAGTATGCCACGCCACAGGAACCGGCGCTGTTTCTCACACGCAGGAAAACCCGCGTCTCTCCATCCACCGTGAAGTGGCTCGTAAAAAAACGGCTGGGCGAAGCCGGTCTCGATACGGAACGGTACTCGGCGCACAAGCTGCGCCACACAGCTGCCACATTGATGTATCAGAACGGCGTAGACGTCCTGGCCCTAAAAGAAATTCTGGGGCATGAACAGCTGAATACCACGCAGATTTATACGCATGTGCATTCCGATACACTGCGCCATGCTGCCGATGCCAATCCACTCAGTCATTTCAATCGCGCACACACTCAAAGACAGACCAAATTAAACCGAAACGGAGAAACCTATGAGAAAGAAACTTAATCCGGGTGTTGTTGTGGTCTGCATGTTTGCGATCACTGCCGCCATTTTGTGTGTAATGTTTGCCATGCAGGCACACACCATGCGCCAGGTCTATGGAAGTGAAATTCGAAAGGATATCTTTGCCATCAATGATCTGACCGCTTCCATTCTGGAGATTGTCCCGGATGCGGAAGCGGACCCTTCCGACACCGATCCGGCAGCTCTGCAATTTTCGGCCGGTTCCATGGAACGCTGCGATCTGGGCGGACGCATCCATGAGCAGTATGACACTCTGCGCACAACAGCCATTCAGGCGGTGCAAACCTATTCGCAGGCCGTCCTGGATCAGACCTACTCGCAGGAAGCCCTGCAAAAACTGGCCGATCACGCCCGCACCGCTGTCCGTCAGCTGCGAAGCGCAACACAGTACCTGATGTCTGAATTGAACTCGACAGATGTCGATCAAATGAATTACGCCTATTACAGTGCGATGGACGTTGACGCGAAGGTGTACAAACGCCTGACGCACTTCATCGAAAACGAACTGCCAAATTCATAAATAAAAGCTTCCGCTTGATGCTATGTGCAATCAAACGGAAGCTTTTTGATTTTGGAAAGGGAAGAATTATAGTAGCTGCAATACCTGCGCATGGTCGCGAAGATAGGCGCGCCACTGCTGCTCCTCCGGGAAGACGGAGCGAACCAGCTCGTGAAAGGCGGTGCTGTGGTTTTTCTGAACGATGTGCGCCAACTCATGCACAACGACATAGTCGATGGCTTCCACTGTACAAAATACAAGATGCCACGAGAAACATAGCCGGTTCACCGGCGAACAGGAACCCCAGCGGGAACGTGCATCGGTCACACGAATCCCGGCAGGCTGAACCTGCATCTGCGGCGCATACCAGTCAATGCGCCGCGTAATCGTCTCCAAGAGCTGTGCTTTCAGCCATGTGACCAGTTCCGGTTCAGTCGTCCCGAACGGGAGCAGCAGTCTGTCCTCTTCGACATGAATGGACGCACAGTCAGCAAATTCCAGGCGGCGCTCGACGCCGTAAAGCGGAAGCTGTGCGCCGTCACAGAGCGAAAACGCGGATGCAGCGGAAATGCGTGACTGCTGCGCGTAAATCCAATCATGATGGGAGTGAATCACCGCCTCGATTATGTGCAGCGGGAGCGTTTTCGGTGCGCGAACGACCAATGTGCCGGACGTGTCAACGGACAGGCCGACCGACTTCCTGGCGGATCGAATCAAACGGTAGGGGAGCGTGTCGGACTTCATTCGGCGCTCCGCTCCAATGTAATGCAGACGATCTCCGGTGGATTCCAGATGCGCGGAACGGAAACGGCGTTGCCAAGCCCACGGCCAACAATCATGGTCGTTCCGTTCTCCTGATACATTCCGGCCGTGTAATCCGGAAAGAACTCCTGCGTCGGAGAAACGAGCCCGCCGATGAACGGCAGACGAACCTGACCACCGTGCATATGACCGGAAATAATCAGATCGAAGCCCAGTGTCGAAGTGACGGGAAATGCATTGGCGCGGTGGTAGAGCAGAACGTTGAATGCACCGGGCTCCGGCGTCACAGACAGTGGATGGCCGGAAAGATACCCGACGGTATTGTTTCCCCAGTGCGCCGGGTCGTCTTCTCCATGCAGATAAATGACCGCATCCCCCCGCGAGAGAGCTACCGTGTCCCCGCGCAGAAGCACGACGCCGTATTCCTCGTAGAGCGTCCGCAGCTTTTGAAATTCCGACGAACTGACCCAGAGATCGTGATTCCCCGTCACAGCATACATGGGAACTCGTCCGGAAAATGCAGCGCAAAATGCGCGTGTCGGCTCCAGATCGAGTTGGTGCTGATCATTCATATCGCCGGTCAACACAATCAGGTCGGGCTCCAATGATTCAATTTTTCGGCAGAGCTGTTCCTGTTGTTCGCCAAACGATGTGCAGTGCAGGTCGGTAATCTGGACGATTCGAAAACCGTCAAACGCTTCGGGCAGCTTGGCGGAGGAAACCGTAAAGCGTGAAATGGTCAGACGTTGCCAGAAAGCGGAGCCAATCAGCACGGCCAAAATGAGCAGAACGAGCAGAAATGTCCAAAACCGCCGCTTCTTCTTGAAAGCCAAGTGCATTTCACCGCCTTATAATAGAATCTGTATGCAATGCTTTATTCGACATGCCAGCCGTGCAGATAGGATACCTGCGCATCTGTCAGCGTGTCAATGGAAGCACCCAGCGCCGCCAGCTTCAATTTGGCTACCTGTTCATCCAGCTCAAAGGGAACATCAATGACCTGCCCGGCGGGTAATGTGTCACGGTGCTTCACGGTATACTCCACGCACAGCGCCTGAAGACCAAAGCTCATGTCCATGATTTCGGCCGGATGTCCGTTCCCGGCTGCAAGATTCACCAGACGCCCCTCACCCAGAACGTTGAGGATTCGGCCGTCTGCCATCTGATACCCGGTGATATTGTCCCGACGTTCCGTCACAGCGACAGCCATTTTCCGGAGCTCTCGCACAGAGACTTCGACGTCGAAATGACCGGCATTGCAGAGGAGGACATCGTGCTTCATCCGTGCAAAATGCTCCTGGGTGATGACATCGCGGCAGCCGGTTGCGGTGACAAAAATGTCGCCGAGCGGTGCGGCTTCCCGCATGGTCATGACGCGGTTTCCATCCATAACGGCTTCCAGTGCCGCATGGGGTGCGACTTCCGTGACGATGACGTTTGCACCCAGCCCGCGTGCGTTTTTCGCGATACCGCGGCCACAGAAACCGTATCCGGCAACGACGACCGTTTTCCCGGTAATCATGCGGTTGGTTGTATGCATGATGGCGTCCCATACGCTTTGCCCGGTACCGTAGCGATTGTCGAACAGATGCTTGCTGCCGGCATCGTTGACGGCAATCATCGGGAAACGGAGCTGTCCGGCCTCGGCTCGGGCGCGCAGCCGATGGACGCCGGTTGTTGTCTCCTCACAGCCGCCGATCAGCCGGGCACCCAGTTCCGGGCGCTCCTCATGCAGAATCTGCACGAGATCACCGCCGTCATCGACAATGACGTGCGGCACGTTTTCCAGCGTCTGCGTCAGGTGGCGATGGTATTCCTCCGGGGATGCGCCATGAATCGCGTGGACACTGAACCCATCCTCCGCCAGCGCAGCGGCTACATCGTCCTGTGTAGAGAGGGGATTGCAGCCCGTTACGCGGACATTTGCACCACCTGCGGCCAGAACCTGCGCAAAATAGGCAGTCTTGGCTTCCAGATGGATGGAGATCGAGATGTCCAGCCCGGCCAGCGGCTTTTCATCGGTAAACCGCTGATGGATGGATGAAAGCACGGGCATGGATGATTTGACCCATTCAATTTTCCGATGTCCGCTGGGTGCCAGTGAGAGATCGGCCGTTTCGCAGTTGTTGTCCAAAAACACAGTAGACCCTTCTTTCCTGAAAATTCAGCGATGCAGACGAAGCGTGGCATACGCAATGGACTGACGCTGGTGGGTATAGGTGATGTGGAGACAGTCGCCATCGGCAATGATGGCAGGATAAGAATATTCGCCGGGGTTCGTTTCCAGGTCAATCCGGTTGCCCCAGGTCGCTCCCTGATCATCCGAGAAAATTACGGAAATCGGTGTGCGCTCTCCCCAGTTGGAGGCCACCGGATTGTAAATCAGAGCCAGGATTCCGTCCGCAGTCTGTACAACATCCAGACCGCTGTTGTTATTGGGGAGATTGGTCGGATAGGCGCAGCCCCAGGTTTTGCCGAAGTCGGTGCTGTCAGCGCGGTAGATTTTGCCAAAGCTGGAACGCGCCAGCAGATGAACGTGCCCCGGTTGATTCAGCTCCTCCCAGAGTGTAGGCTGAATCAACCCTCCGGCTTTTGCAGGCAATTCTGAAATGGAGTGAGCAGCATGATCCATCCCGTCCAGATGCAGCGGCACATAATCGGAACGAACCCAGGTGCTCCCGTGATCTTCCGAACGGTCGAGAAAGAGCATCCAACGCGACAGATTATCTTCCTCAGACGAAGGTGCAAGCCAGGAACCGTCCGACAATGTGATCATTTTGTTTTTCACCGGGCCGCGTGGCGCAGAATCCCCGTCCACCAGCGCAGTCGGCTCGGACCAGGTGGCTCCGCAATCCGGGGAGGAAACAGTCATCGTATACCAGCAACACGGAGAACGCCCTTCCTTATAGAAAAGCCGCAGGAGTCCGTTGCAGTCATCCTGATACAGAACCGGGTTCCAGTGCGCGATGCCGTTATCGGGGGTAATGCAGCACGGTTCGCTCCATCCGCTTGGATTTTTGATCGAAAACCAGATGCAGACATCCGGATTGGATTCGTTGGAGCCGCCAAACCATGCGGCAGCGAAACGTCCGTCAGACATTTTGACAATTGTAGACGCGTGGCAGGCCGGAGTTTCGGCCAGCTCGATCGGATAAATCAGACCTTGTTCAAGCAATTCAACTTGCATTGGAAAACCTCCGCAAAAAAAGTATGGTTATATGATAGCATATTTTGCCTGAAATAACAAGTCTGCACATGGCATGAAGGTGCGGATTCTCTGCTACGAAGCTGGGAAATGATGGCAAATTATCTGAACAGATCGAATGATTCTGCCAGCCTGTTTTGGCTTTTCAAACGAAAGGGAAGCACGGAAAATTGAGGATGACATCACACAAATGGGGATGCCAACAAAATAAACGAACTTTTGGTCGGAAACGACTGAAAAAAGTTGAAAAACATCTTGACATATTTCTCAAAATTTGGTACAATAGCGAAAAAGCGATTCGTTTGATCGCAGATCGCCCAGTTCGAATGAAGTGGCAGAAAAGGGGTTGAACGCCGATGGAGGCAGATGATATCCGAAAAATTCTGGATGCTGAGAAAAAAGCAGAAGAACGTCAGAGCAATGCTGCCGCTGCAGCCGTGCGAATTCTGGAGGAAGCAGAAGCAGAAGGACAGAAAATATACGATCACCTTGTGAGAGATGCTGAGGCTGCTGCCGCAGAGATTCGGCGAACGGCAGCCGAAGCACAGAAGCAGTCCTCGAAAGCTGCGGCCGAAGCAGCGGCACAGGATTGTGTGACCATTAAGAATGATGCTGCCCCTCGGCTGGATGTAGCTGCGGCGCTGATCTGCGAAAGGATCGTGAACAGCTGATATGTCAATTGCAGTCATGAAGAAACTGACGCTGGCCGCCCCGGTCGAGTGCTGTGAAGCATTGATTGCGGGTATCATGCGTCTGGGTTGTGTCGAGGTTGAATCGTTGCCGTCGCGTTCGGAGGAATGCGCAGACCTGGTGGCTCAGGGCGCCGTTCGAATTGAAACGGGCGATGTCGATGCCATTCTTGAACAACGCGAAAAAATTGAAGAAGCGGTCGCACTGCTGAACCGCTATGCGCCACAGAAAACAGGATTATTCCCCAAAAAGCCGGTTGTCTCCGAACGGTCTCTTTTTAATCAGGACGAATCTGCGCGTGCTGTTCGCATGGCTGAATCACTGCTGCAGGCCGGTGAAAAAATGGATCAACTGGCTGAAGCTCTTCAGACCGCCACCACCAACGTTGAACTCCTGACACCTTGGCAGAATCTGAAGACGCCGGTTGAATTTCGCGGCGGACAGTCCTTCGTCCAGCGCTGCGGCACCGTTCCGGTGCGAACCAATCTCGACCATCTGCGGGCAGAGCTTGCGGAAAAAGCACCCTGTACAGAGTTTTGGGTCATATTTGAAGACAAATCCGCTTATTATCTCTCCGTCCTGACGGCCAAAACCGAAGATCAGGAAGCTCTTCGCGTTCTGCGAGCTCTCTCGTTTGCCGAGCAGTTCTTCAAAGGAATGACCGGGCTGGCTGCCGATGCACTGTCGGAGGCCACGGCGCGGAAAACGGAGCTGACCCAGCAAAAACAGGAGGCGCTCGATAAGATCACAGCGGCGCAGAAGGACATCCATTTTCTGCGGCAGATGAGCGATGCACTGGCCAATTGCGCAGAGCGCGAGCGCATTAAGTCCAATCTGCTCCGCACCGATACCGTCTTTTTCCTCGAAGGCTGGCTGCCGGAAGCGTCGGAACAGTCGGTGGTTCGATTGCTGGATCAATTTGAGACCTCTTACTCCATTGAAGACCCGGACGAAGAGGACGATGTACCGGTTCGACTGGATAACAACAAGCTGGTACAACCGTTTGGAGAAATTACGCAGATGTATGGGATGCCTGCACACCGCTCCTTTGTGGATCCCAACCCCACCATGGCAATTTTCTATTTCCTGGCTTTCGGCATCATGCTTTCAGATGCGGCGTACGGCATTCTGCTGTCCATCGGCTGTCTGTTCCTGCTGAAGAAAATGAAACCGTCCGGCTCCATGAAAAATATGCTGTTGCTCTTTTTCTTTGGCGGTATTTCAACCGTCATTTGGGGTTCGGTTTTCGGCAGCTGGTTTGGCAACGCGGTTTCCGTCGTTTCAGCCGGTGTCTTTGGGAAGGAAATCACTCCGCCCACTTTGATCGATCCGATCAACGAACCGATCAAGATGATGGCTCTGTCCTATATTTTCGGCGCGATTCAGGTCATGACCGCTATGTTCCTGGAAGCATATCGGCGCCTGAAACGAAAAGACTGGCAGGGAGCGGTCTTCGGCATCTATTCGTGGTACGTTTTGTTTGCCGGCATACTAATGATCTTCCTGGTCGAATCCCCCGTTACAAAATATGTGGTCATCATCGGCCTGTTGATGGTCATGTACGGTGGAACGCTGAACCGGAAGGGTCTTTCCAAAATTGTCGGCAGCTTCCTGGCACTGTACAATATCACTGGATATTTCTCCGATATCCTGTCCTATTCGCGCCTCCTGGCGCTGTGCCTCTCCACAGCCGTTGTTGCCAACGTGGTGAACACCATGGGATCTCTGAAGGGCTTCGGCGTCAGCGGAACCATCCTGTTCATCATTGTATTCATCATCGGCCATGTCTTTAACCTGGCACTGAATCTCCTCGGTACATATGTCCACACGAGCCGACTGCAATACATCGAATACTTCGGCCGATTCTATGAAGGCGGCGGCAGAACGTTCCGACCGCTGACCCTGTCGACCAAGTATGTTGACGTCGTAAGAGACAACGACTGACGCGCAATTCCAACTGTCAGCTGCAACATCGCGTGCTGCTGACATAAATCCTCAGCGCAATTTGGCTGGTTCAAAACACAGATACAGGCGAAATAAACTTGATAATATCAGGGAGGACAAATCACATGGCAGAATTCACAGATTTTTTGAGAGCAATTTTTCAGGGCGGAAACCTTGCACTGGCAGGTGCGGCACTGGCTTTGTTGATGGCCGGTATCGGGTCTGCACGCGGCGTCGGCATCGTCGGCGAAATGTCTGCCGGGGTCGTTTCTGAAGATCCCTCCAAATTTGTCAGAACGCTGATCCTGCAGGCACTGCCTGGCACACAGGGTATTTACGGCCTGATTATCGCATTTATGATCATGATGAAAATCGGCATTTTTGGCGGCGAAGTCGCATTTGAAGCCGTGACCATTGCACAGGGCGCAGCTCTGTTTTTTGCAGCATTGCCCATGGCCTTTGTCGGTTACTTCTCCGCAATTGCACAGGCCAAGGTTGCTGCGGCATCCCTGCAGATTGTTGCAAAGTGTCCGGAAGAATCTTCAAAAGGTATGATCTATGCCGGTCTGGTCGAGACCTACGCTGTTTTTGCACTTCTGATTTCGTTCCTGCTTGTTTCCGGCATTCAGGTTGGCTAACCGCTGCGGAAACGGAGGGCAACTATGAACGGAATTGAAAAGCTGATTCAGAAAATTGACGAAAAAGCAGATGCCGTATGCGCTGAGCGCCTGTCCGGTGTCGAACAGCAGGCGGAAGCCATTCGAAACGATTATCGCCTCAAGGGTGAGGCGGCTGCCGCCAAAATCCTGGAACAGGCCAATGAGCAAATCCAACAGGATCAGCAGCGCGCAGACGGAACCAACCAACTTGAACGTTCCAAAAATGTGCTGGCAGCGAAGCATGCCATGCTGAACGCTGCATTCGAACGTGCGCGCTGCAAACTGATGAATCAGACTGCGGCTGAAAAGATCAGCTTTGACCTCAAAATCCTGAAAAAAGCCGACTGCTTCGGTGATGAAATCGTCTTCCTGAATCAGAATGACCATGATACCTTCGGTAGAGAAGCGATTACGGCTTTGAATCAGGCTCTGACCGCAGCAGGCTTGCCGGCGCAATTGGTGCTGTCAGACGACTGCCGAAACATTGACGGCGGTTTCGTCCTGCAACGCGGCAGAATTGAAACCGACTGCTCCTATTCCGCACTTCTGACGCAGATGCGGACGGAACTGATCAACGATGTCGCAAAGGTGTTGTTTTCATGAAAAGTGAAAAGATGCCGCTGGATTATCTGGCTGCCTCCGGCGTTGTACGGATGCGGGAAAACCAGCTTGTGAACGCAGAACGCCGCGCGCGAATCGAAGCTGCCAAAACGCCGGGGGAGGTCTACCGCATCCTGCAGGAGTGTGGGTACGATATTTCCGAAGTCCGGATGAATCAAACCGGCGCGGAGGGAATGCGTATTTTTTCCGCACTCATTTCCCGTGCCCGTGAGGAGCTGTATCGCTTTGCAGACAGTGTCGCGGAAACCCATGCAATCGCAGACTTCTTTCGCGTCAAAATTGACTGTCACAATATCAAAGTCATTCTGAAAAGCAAGGCACTCCAAAAAGAGGACAATACGCTCCTCCTAAATGGCGGAACCCTTGCAAAGGACGCAATTGTCCGGATGCTTTCTGCCGCCTCCAACGAAAAATTGCCGGGCTGCTTTGCGGATGCTGCCACAGAAGCCAGACAGATTTTAGAAACAAGCATGGACGGGCAACGGGCAGATTTTGTCCTCGATCGCGCCATGCTTGATGAACAGGCGCGGCTGGCCACGGAGTCCGGCGTGGAATGCCTCTGCTCCTATGCCAAACGGTTAGCCGACAGCGCCAATCTGCGAACGTGTGTCCGGTTGCTGCGCGCAGCTGTCGAGCCCGTCTCCCTGACTCCGGCACTGTCTGAACAGGGGAGCGTGGAAGCTTCCAGGCTGATTCACGCCTTGGAGATTGGCGCTTTTACGGATCCTTACAAAGGGACAGCCCTCGAACAGGCCGCACAGATCGGCGCAGAGATCCTGCAGGGCATAGCTCCTACAGCTGCACTGGAAACCGCCTGCGAGGCGGCAGAAACTCAACTGTTTGCGGACAGCAAGTACCTGACGGCGGGGCCGGAATTGCTCATACAGTACATCGTTCGGAGAGAGCAGGAATTCAAAACCCTTCGAATTTTCATGGCCAAAAAGATGCGTGCTTTTGCATAATTGAGAGAAGCAGGAGTGTGTGAACAATGTCATATCAAGCAGCCATCATTGGCGATTCGGATTCTGTTCTCGGCTTCCGGGCCGTTGGATTTGAAGCCGTCCCGGCAGAGACAGCCGCAGAAGTGCGAGCCGCATTGAAAAAACTGTCAGACGGCTCCTATGCCGTGATATACATCACGGAACAGGCGGCAAGCCTTGCGATGGATGAGGTTGCCAAATATCGCGATCGCCTGATACCGGCTGTGATTCTCATTCCGGGAAAAGACGGTTCACTGGGCATCGGAAAAAAAGCTGTTCAACAAAGCATAGAGCGGGCGGTTGGCGCAGATATCATCAGCGGACTGCCAGAATCAAAGAACGAATTATAAGGACGAAAGGTGCGTTCCAAATGGAAATTGGACGAGTCGTAAAAATCGCCGGCCCGCTTGTCGTTGCAGAGGGTATGTCCGGCGCCAATATGTTTGATGTCGTTCACGTTGGGAAGGATCGACTGATTGGCGAAATCATTGAGATGCGCGGCGATCGCGCATCCATTCAGGTTTACGAAGAAACCTCCGGCCTGACACCGGGTGCAGAGGTATGCTCGACCGGCAAACCGCTTTCGGTGGAGCTGGCTCCGGGTATGCTGGAGCAGATGTTTGACGGCATTCAACGTCCGCTGGATGTTTTGCGCCGCTTGAGCGGTGATACCATCCAACGCGGCGTTGAGGTCACCGCGTTGGATCATGAAAAAAAATGGGATTTTCGTCCGCTGGTTCAGCCAGGCGCACACGTAACAGCAGGCGATTTCATCGGTGAAGTTCAGGAAACTTCTGTCATTTCTCATAAAATCATGGTTCCAAACGGCGTTGAAGGCGAAATTCTGTCGGTTTCCGAAGGCGAATTCACGATCGTTGATCCGATTGCACGCATTCGCTGTGCAGACGGCACTGAACAGGATTTGAAGATGCTTTCCGATTGGCCGGTGCGCCGGAGCCGCCCTTATCGCGAAAAGCTGCCGCCGGAAGCACCGATGATCACCGGCCAGCGCGTCATTGATACGATGTTCCCGCTGGCCAAAGGCGGTGCCGCCGCGATTCCTGGCCCGTTCGGAAGCGGCAAGACAGTCGTTCAGCATCAGTTAGCCAAATGGTCGGACGTGGATATCGTCGTCTACGTCGGCTGCGGTGAACGCGGCAACGAGATGACCGATGTTCTGAGGGAGTTCCCGGAGCTGAAGGATCCGAAAACCGGCGAAAGCCTCATGAAACGAACTGTCCTGATTGCGAATACATCTGATATGCCTGTTGCCGCTCGCGAAGCATCAATCTATACCGGGATTACCATCGGCGAATATTTCCGCGACATGGGATACGATGTCGCCATCATTGCAGATTCTACCTCCAGATGGGCAGAAGCGTTGCGCGAAATGTCCGGACGTCTTGAGGAAATGCCGGGCGAAGAAGGGTATCCGGCTTATCTGACATCCCGTATTGCCCAGTTCTATGAACGGGCAGGCCATGTCGTCTGCATGGGACAGGATCGCCGCGAAGCCACATTGAGCGCCATTGGCGCAGTTTCCCCGGCAGGTGGTGATATCTCTGAACCCGTCTCTCAGGCCACTCTTCGTATTGTCAAGGTCTTCTGGGGACTGGACGATCAGCTGGCCTATCGACGCCATTTCCCAGCCATCAACTGGCTGAACAGCTACTCACTCTACTTGGATCGCGTGATGCCGTGGATGAATTCACACGTCAATCCCAATTTCCGCGACAACCGCGACACGGCAATGCAGCTGCTCCAGCTGGAATCCGAACTCGATGAAATTGTCCGACTGGTCGGTATGGATGCCTTGTCCGCACAGGATCGTCTGACCATGGAAACCGCCCGGATGATTCGCGAAGACTTCCTGCAGCAGAATGCTTTTTCCGATACAGACAGCTATACGTCGCCTGATAAACAGTACGAGCTGCTTAAATTGATTTTGACCTTCCACGCGGCCGCATCAGCAGCCGTTCAGAAGGGCGCTGAGATTGATCAGCTGCTGCAACTGCCCGCCATGGAACAGATTGGCCGGGCAAAAGACATTGGCGAACAGGATTTTGAACGCCGCTATACAGAAATTGCGACATCCATGACGCACGACATCCGCAGCCTGATCCCGGATGACGAAGCTCTGTAACGGTTCTGACGGAAAGGATTGATTGGACGATGATCAAAGAATACAGAACGATCAGTGAAGTTGCAGGGCCGTTAATGCTGGTTCAGAATGTTCAGGGTGCTGCGTATAACGAACTGGCGGAGATTGTTCTGCAAAACGGCGAAAAACGCCGCTGCAAGGTGCTTGAAGTCGATGGAACCAACGTGCTGGTGCAGTTGTTTGAAAACAGTGCTGGAATCAACCTCGCAGACAGCAAGGTTCGCTTCCTTGGACATAGCCTTGAAATGCCTGTCTCTGAAGATATGCTGGGGCGTGTCTTTGATGGGATGGGTCGTCCGGCCGATGGTGGCCCGGAGCTGCTGGCCGAAAAATACCTGGATATCAACGGCGTGCCGATGAATCCGACAGCTCGAAATTATCCCTCCGAGTTCATTCAGACCGGTATTTCCAGCATTGATGGCCTGAATACGCTGGTTCGTGGCCAAAAACTGCCGATTTTCTCCGGAAGCGGTTTGCCCCATGCGCAGCTGGCTGCACAGATTGCCCGTCAGGCGAAAGTCCTGAATTCTGATGCAAAATTTGCGGTTGTCTTTGCCGCAATCGGTATCACATTCGAAGAAGCCGATTTCTTCATTTCCGACTTCAAACGCACCGGCGCACTGAACCGCACGGTTCTTTTTATCAACCTTGCCAACGACCCCGCCATAGAACGAATCGCTACGCCACGTATGGCACTCTCAGCGGCAGAATATCTCGCATTTGAGAAGAATATGCACGTTCTTGTCATTATGACGGATATCACAAACTACGCCGAAGCGCTCCGCGAAATCTCCGCCGCGCGCAAAGAGGTTCCCGGCCGCCGCGGCTATCCGGGCTACCTCTACACTGACCTCGCCACCATGTATGAACGCGCCGGCCGCCGCATCAGCAGCGACGGTTCCATCACACTGATCCCGATTCTGTCCATGCCGGAGGATGACAAAACGCATCCCATTCCCGACTTGACCGGGTATATCACTGAGGGACAGATCATTCTCTCCCGAGAACTGTACCGGAAGAATATCCAGCCGCCCGTTGACGTCCTGCCGTCTCTTTCTCGTCTGAAGGATAAGGGCATCGGTGCAGGAAAGACCCGGGAAGATCATGCCAACCAGATGAACCAGATCATTGCCTGCTATGCCCGTGGCAAAGAGTCCAAGGAACTGATGACGATTCTCGGCGAAGCCGCTCTGACGGAAATGGATAAACTCTATGCCAAATTTGCAGACGCCTTTGACAAGCAATATCTGGCACAGGGCTATGACACCAACCGCTCCATTGAAGAAACGCTGGAGCTCGGCTGGCGACTGCTGGAAATTCTGCCGAAATCAGAGCTGAAACGCATCAAACCGGAGTTGATTGATCGCTACTATCATTCTCACTCCAACGATGAGGCAAACGCATAAGATAAACGGAGGCGACAGACTTGGCCGTCATGAATGTGAATCCGACACGGATGCAACTAAAAAAACTGAAGAAAAGTCTGGCAACTGCTGTCAGGGGTCATAAATTGCTCAAAGACAAGAATGATGAGCTCATGAAACAGTTTCTGAACATCGTCCGCGATAATCTCCGTCTCCGCGCAGCAGTCGAGGAAAAGATTCAGGCGCTGCATGACCATTTTTCAATTGCGTCCGCAGAAATGAGCCCGGAGTACTTGAGTCAGGCGCTGCTTCTGCCGAAACAGACGGTTTCCATTGACGTGACTGAAAAAAACATCATGAGCGTCCGCATTCCGACCTATGACTTTCAGACAACGGAGCCGTCAGAGGGTTCAATCTTTCCGTACGGCACAGTCAACACATCCGGCGAATTGGACGATGCGGTTCAGGCCGCCTGTGATCTGCTCCCGGATCTGCTTGCACTGGCTCAGGTCGAAAAAGCTACATCTATGATGGCGGCGGAGATTGAACGGACTCGTCGACGCGTCAATGCGCTGGAACACGTCCTGATTCCGCAGTACCGCGATACCATCCGTTTTATCACCATGAAACTCGACGAGAACGAACGCGGCAATATCACACGCCTGATGAAGGTCAAGGATATGATGCTCGCGGAGACCCTCTCAAAAGATCAACACTGAACAATACGCCGCAGGAATCGTACCTGCGGCGTATTTTGATTGAGCTCAAAAAAATACGTATCCAATCGGGAAAAATGCACATCCTAATCGTACATCGAAAAGAAAGGATTGTGACTGCATGAGCCCGAAAGAATTACTCTATATGGAGGATGCCTTGTCGCATGAGCAGATGATGCATCAAAAATGCACCGACCTTGCAAACCGCCTGCAGGATCAGGAATTGAAGACCTTTGTTCTTCAATTGGCGAGTCGCCATCAACAGCACTTTGGCGACCTGTACGGTCTGCTGAAGTAAGAAAGGGAGGAACCGATATGGACGATCAACTGATTATGGAAGATATCCTGACGACCGTGAAAGGTGCAGCCGATCTCTATCTGCATGGGACAATCGAATCGGCCACCGTCAATATCCATCAGGCGTTCGATCAAAAGCTCAATGATACGCTCCAGATGCAGAACGATATCTATACGAAAATGTCTCAGCGTGGCTGGTTCCCAACGCAGCAGGCCGAACAGCAGAAAATCGATCAGGCCAGACAGAAGTTTTCAGCGAAATAAGCAAAACGGCAAAAATGGCGATGACATCATGTCATCGCCATTTTGCTATGACGACCGCAGCCCGGCTGCCGCAGTCCTTTTCGATTCCAACCGCTGTGACGGAGCTTCATGAAAGGCGATGCGCTTAAAAGATATTGCCAAGCGTGGGCCGATCTCGTGCAGCCAGTGAGTTGACTGCAAAAGTGGCTGAAGCAAGTTCCGCTTCCAGAGACTGCAAATCTTCAAACCGCGCACAAATTATGGCACTCCCCAGTGAAGACAGGATGGCGTCCAGGTAGGAATGGTTGAGCGAAATAGCAAAAATGATTTTCCGGTCATTGTACATCGCCGTCAAGGTCTGAAGACGATCGACACACGCAGAAAACTGCCCACATCTTGCCTGCATCCGGATATCTGTAATCGCATCCGCGGCCTCCTGACAGGTATCACTGATATAGACCTGAATCGAAATCGCTGCCAACAGAGCAACCAACAACAGAAATAATGCAATCAGCGTATATCGAAGATTCATAAATGCAGTCCCTCTATTCATTTCGAATCACACGGACATTCCCATCCGTATCCCGTGCCATATAAAAGACATCGGCAACGCGATGAATGTTTCGCTTTTCCAAATCCTTCATCAGGTCGGTTTGGCTCAAACCGATTTGCCGCATATTGGCGCGAATCAAATGCCCATTTGCGATCACAGTGTAGGTGAGCGGACTTGGCGCAAAGGTCGAAATATGCAGATCACGTCGAATCAAAGGCTGATCGCCTTCGTTTAGAATGATGCTCATTTGACCGTTTGTTTCAATGATCCCATAACGCACGGTCTGAATGCTCGTCACATTTTTTAAGCGCAGCTCCTCTGCAATTTCATCGACGCTGAGACGCAAACGACGAATCTCCCGTTGATTCAGTTGCCCGTTTTCAATAATGATACTCGGCTTTCCGCATAGAATCCGGCGAAAAACAGGGCTGGCAATGGAAATGACGGACGTAAGTAGCCCTAACGCTAACAACACTACAATTGGCACCAGCCCGGTGGCCAGCGGTTGTGCGGAATCCTGCATGGGGATGGCAGCCAACTCGCTGATCAAAATCGTAATTGCCAATTCACTGGGCTCCAGCTCGCCGATCTGACGCTTTCCCAACAGGCGCATCGCAAATATGACGATGCAATACAGCAGAATTGTTCGAATCAATGAAATCAGCACAGCGTTCGCCTCCATCGTACTTTGGTGAATAGTTTGCCCCGCAACGCTTGAAGATATGCCCTCTGAAGCGGATGCAGATGACTTGAAAAAAAGGAGAAAAGCGTGTATAATATAGTAGAATTGTTTTCGGTGAAGAAAATGCTGCTGCAGATGCAGAAACCAGATAGGGGAGACATGGCTTCGATGAACGATAAAATGAAAGAAATGCATTTTGACGAGCTGTTTCAGGCAGTTCTGCTCCTGAAAACAGAGGACGAGGTTCGCGCTTTTTTTGAGGACATCTGCACGGTGAATGAAATGAAAGCCATGCTGCAGCGCCTTCAGGTTGCCGAAATGCTCGACCACGGCGCACAGTACAGCCACATTGTCGCGACAACCGGCGCTTCGACTGCAACCATCAGCCGAGTCAATCGCTGCCTGCAATACGGCTCCGACGGATATCATCTGGTTCTCGATCGACTCCGCCAACAGGAAGAGGCATAAAAAATGGCAAATTATTCTGTCATGGCACCGTTCTATGACGCCTTTACGGACGATGTGCCCTATCAGGCGTGGGCAGATTATTTACAGCAGCTCTTTCGGAAATTCAACGCTTCGCCCTCCATCATTCTCGATCTGGCCTGCGGTACCGGCTCCTTGACAAAAATTCTGGCCGAAGCCGGCTACGACATGATCGGAACGGACGGGTCGCCCGATATGCTGGCCGAAGCGTCCGCGAAAACCGTTCAACTCGAACAGCGGCCGCTGTTTCTCTGCCAACGCATGGAAAAGCTCGATCTGTACGGAACGGTCGATGCCGTCGTCTGTGCATTGGACAGCATCAACTATCTGACCACACAAGTAGCACTGGAAGCCACTTTTCAGCGCGTTGGGCTCTTTTTGAACGACAACGGACTCTTTATTTTCGATGTCAATACAGACGCAAAATTCCGCGCCATCGATATGCAGGCCTTTGTCCGGGAATCGGAGCAGTGCTTTTGCGTCTGGCAGGCCGATTATGATGCGCCACAGCGCCTGATGAATTATTATCTCGATTTCTTTATGGCCAATCCGGGTGATACGTATACAAGAGGCACCGAACACCACGTGGAACGCGCTCATACGCTTCAGGAACTGCAAACGGCACTGGAAAAGGGTCAGATGCAGCTGGAAGCTGTTTATGGCGAATTGGCGTTGTCAGCGCCGGCGCCGGATGCCGATCGGGTGTTTCTGGTTGCCCGACGTCGGCCACGCACATAAGAATGTCCAAAACAGGAGGAAACACGATGAGTGATCATATCATTCACGCAATCAGCGGAGACGGAATGGTTCGTATCTCCGTTGCAGATATGCGCGACGCGGTCGAACAGGCGCGTCAATATCATCTATTAACGCCAACCACTACGGCCGTTTTGGGCCGACTGTTGATTGGCGCATCCATCATGGGCTCGGATTTGAAGGACGAGCAGTTCTCTGTCACGCTGCGCCTTTCGGGAGACGGTCCGTGCGGCACGGTCATTGCTGTTGCAGATGGGGACGGCTATTGCCGTGGCTGCATCCAGCACGCCGATGTGGAGCTGCCACTCAATGAGAAGGGCAAGCTCGACGTCGGCGGCGCAGTCGGTGCCGGCACCTTGACGGTCATTCGGGATCTGAAAATGAAGGAACCGTATGTCGGCATGATTGATCTCGTATCCGGCGAAATCGCAGAGGATTTGACGGAGTACCTGTATACCAGTGAACAGCAGCCGGGCGTCTGCGCATTGGGCGTCCTCGTCGATCGAGACTGCTCTGTTCGTGCCGCTGGCGGGCTGATTCTGTCGCTGATGCCCGGCGCAGATGAGGCGGTGATTTCCCGCGTCGAACAGGATGTCGCGGATTTGCCGCCGGTCACACAAATGCTTGACTCTGGAATGTCCGCAGAGGATATTGCACGCGCCGCTTTGAAGAGCGATTTCGGCAGCATTGTTCAGTCCAATCCTACCGGATATCGCTGCCACTGCTCGGAAGAACACGTCCGTGAAATGCTGATCAGCCTTGGCCGCGAAGAACTGGAACGTCTGAAAGCCGAAGGGGAATCAGTCGAGGTGGTCTGTCATTTCTGCGATAAAAAATACCAGATTCCTGTCGCAGAAGTGCTGGCATCTGTCCAAAATTGACAATCGGGGATGGGGCAAATTTTCCAGAAAAAAATTTCGCTTTTTTTGGAAAAGGGGCTTGACAATCAAAGGGGAAAGTAGTATAATATACTACGTTGCTTGTGCTTGAGTCGCTAAGCGCTAGGCTTCAAATCGCGGGGGTATAGCTCAGCTGGTTAGAGCACTTGCCTTACAAGCAAGGGGTCACAGGTTCGAGTCCTGTTGTCCCCACCACTTGCCCCATCCCATTTATTTGGCCCGGTAGTTCAGTTGGTTTAGAACGCTAGCCTGTCACGCTAGAGGTCGAGGGTTCGAGCCCCTTCCGGGTCGCCATCATGATCATTCTGATCATGATTTGCCTCTGTAGCTCAGTTGGTAGAGCAGGGGACTGAAAATCCCCGTGTCGTTGGTTCGATTCCGACCGGAGGCACCATTTTATGCGGATTTAGCTCATCTGGTAGAGCGCCACCTTGCCAAGGTGGAGGTAGCGAGTTCGAGCCTCGTAATCCGCTCCATTCAAAAAGTCTTTTGTCAAACTGACAAAAGACTTTTTTGTTTATTTTCGCTTTGGTGAATTCCAAAATCAAACTGCATCCATTTTTCGATCACGATTCCGGAAGTTTTTATGCGAGAACCCCCATTCCTCTCTTGAAGAAAATGAAGATTTATGTTATAATACAGGCAATGACACGATAGCCGTTTCGTCATTCGTGTGCTTGAGTGGCACGTTCAGCTTGCAGCGTGGGGGCATCGATATGGAAGTTCGGATTGGGCTTGTTTGCGCATTTCTTTTTGCAGTCGGAATTCTGATCAGTGCGTTGTTCATTCGGCGCAGCAGAAAATGGATCATTGCGACAGTCCTTTGCTCCATGCTGACTCTGGATTTTATACTCTACAGTGTCCTGACGCTGGTGCTGATGGACAATCTTGGGTAAATTGTGCACCGAATTCGAAACGTTGTCTATGATCGGTCGGAATGTGCTGAATCGCTTCATTCCGCCGGAATCAATCGATTGAAAGATACAGGAGGTTGTCATTATGAAACTTGGCGTATTGACGGTGCTGTTTGGCAATAAACCGCTGGATGAGGTTTGCCGTTATCTGAAAGGTCTGGGCGTCGAGACCGTCGAAATTGGGTGCGGTGGCTTCCCTGGGAAAGCCCATTGCGATCCGGAAAAGCTCCTGAACGATGAACAGGCGCTGAAGAAGTTCCTGGCTGATATCCACGACAACGGTCTGGAAATCTCCGCACTGTCCTGCCACGGCAATATGGTTCACCCGAACCGCGCCATGGCCGAATCCTACATCGCTGACTTCAAAAACGCCGTGCTGCTTGCTGAAAAAATTGGCGTCGATACGGTGATTACGTTCTCCGGCTGCCCCGGTGACTGCCCGGAATCCAAACACCCGAACTGGGTCACTTGCCCGTGGCCGGATGATTTCCTGGAAATCCTGGACTATCAGTGGAACGACGTGCTGATTCCGTTCTGGAAGGATATGACAGCCTATTGCCGCGCACACGGCATCAAGCGGATTGCCTTTGAAATGCATCCGGGCTTCTGCGTGTACAATCCGGAAACGCTGCTGAAGCTGCGTGCAGCAGTCGGTGACGAAATTGGTGCCAATTTTGACCCGAGTCACCTGATCTGGCAGGGGATGGATCCTGTTGCCGCTATTCGCGAGCTGCGCGGCGCGATCTATCATTTCCATGCAAAGGATACCAAAATTGATTCCTACAACTCCGCACGCAACGGCGTGCTCGATACCAAGCATTACGGCGACGAGGCGAATCGTGCGTGGATTTTCCGCTCTGTCGGCTACGGCATGAATGAAGAAACCTGGCGTAAAATGATGAGCGAACTGGTTCTCGCCGGATACGATCGCTCTGTCTCCATCGAACACGAGGACAGCCTGATGGCACCGGAAGAAGGTCTGGAAAAAGCCATTGATCTGTTAAAGCGCGTTTTGATTCGTCAGGGCAAACCGACGGATATGTGGTGGGCATAATCGACTGACGAGCAATCATCTGCGGAGCATTCGACGGATCGGATGCTCCGCTTTTTTTATGCCGATACAGCCCGATACCGAAACAGGAAAGAGAGGGTTTATCATTTGGAACCGAACACACTGCAACAGCTGAAATCACTGCTCGGACAGTCTCAGGGCTTTTATCAGCCTCTGTTTTTCGATACGCTGGCATCCACCAATGAAACAGCCAAGGAGCTGGCCGCACAGGGCACTCCGGAAGGCACGGTCATCATTGCTGAGCATCAAACGGCGGGTAGGGGACGAATGAACCGCTCTTTTTTCTCGCCGAGAGGCACCGGGATTTATATGAGCCTGATTCTTCGCCCAAACCTGTTGGCGAAGCAATCTCTTTGGATGACCACAGCAGCGGCAACGGCCGTCGCTGAAGCGATCGAGGTGACTACCGGAAAACCCACCCAAATCAAATGGGTCAACGATGTCTTCTGCGATGGGAAAAAAGTGTGCGGTATTCTCACAGAGGGTGCCTGGAACATCAAAAACGGTCAGTTTGAATATGCAATCCTGGGCATCGGAATCAATGTCACGGAACCGGAAAACGGCTTCCCGGACGTTTTACAGTCCGTCGCCGGAGCCGTTTCGACAAACGACGCCCCATCCTTCCGCCTCCAGTTGCTTGCCAACGTGCTGGAACGCTTCTGGGCGGATTATACCCATCTGCAGGAACGGGAATTTCTCCCGCGCTATCAGTCGAAATCCCTTGTACAGGGAAAAAGCGTGCTTGTCCTTCGTGGAGAACAAGCACGCCGTGCAATTGCTGGAGAAATTGACGATGACTTCCGCCTCTTCGTCCGCTATGCAAACGGTGAAACAGAATGGCTGTCGTCTGGCGAAGTCAGCATCCGGCCAGACTGATACTGGAAATTCTACCGCCCCGGCCTCTGTAGGAAGAGGTCGGGGCGGATTTTCGCTTACAGGTGGTGAAGATGTTGGCAGGCTGGCATGGCCACAGAGGCGATCAGAATGCCAAAAACGGCTTGACCGAGATTGGGGAGAATGGATGTCACCGCCACTGCTGGTGTGCTGTAAATCAACGACTCATAGAGAAAATAGCCAAGCATCATCCATAACTCACAGAGGGTCAAAACAAACAGATTGCGAACCGACAGCTTCCGGCCGCGCAGACAGAGACCGGCAATCAGGCCAACCAAGCCCTTGATGAGCAATGTGGCCGGTGCATAAATCGGAAAATCGAGAAGATCAGCAAATCCACTGCCCAGACCACCGATCAGACCGGCAAGCGGCCCAACCAGAACAGCCGCAATGAGAATCAGGCCGTCCCCGGCGTTGATATAACCAATCACGGTTGGAATCCGGAGAAACATGGTTGCAATGGCGACAAGCGCTGTCAAAAGCCCACAAAGAACCATTCTTTTGGTGTGAGACATAAGATGATCACAAATCCTTTCAGCGATCCTGTGTTTGAAGGATCACCTTATATTATACCATGCAATGCTTTCAAAACAAGAGACGATTTTCATAAAAAAGCAGACAGCTGGCTTTTTGCGGCATTTTGCAGAACAAACTGAGCGGGCGCTTCTACAAACGTTTTGCAGAAGCGCCCGTTGTTAGTAGGACGAAGTTTTATTGCTGCTGAGAGGCTTCGAGTGCCTGCGCAATGTCGGCCAGGACATCCTCGACGTTTTCCAGGCCGAGTGAGAGTCGAATGGTTCCGGCTGTAATCCCGGCCAGAGCCAGCTGATCATCGTCCAGCTGCGAATGGGTAGTCGATGCGGGATGGCTGACAATTGTCCGGACGTCGCCCAGGTTGGCCACGTTGGCAATCAGCTGCAATGCATCCATAAACCGCGCACCGGCGCCGCGGCCGCCCTGAATGTCAAAGCTCAGCATACCGCCGTAACCATCCGGCAGCATCCGCTGTGCCAATTCGTAATACTGATTCGAAGCCACATACGGGGAACGGACATTTTCAACGAACGGACTGCTCTCTAAAAACTCGGCAACACGTCTGGCTGAATTGGACAGTTGCTTCATTCGGAGCGCGAGCGTCTCCAACCCCTGAATCATCATGAACGAGTTGAACGGGGAGGGAGCAAAGCCCAGGTCGCGCATCGTACAAACGCGCAGCTTCGTGATAAACGCGGCATCACCAAAGGTCTCCGAGAAAATAATCCCGTGATAGGATGGATCCGGTGCATTCATTTCCGGAAAGCGTGCATTGTTCTTCCATGGGAATTTTCCCGAATCAATGACAACACCGCCCATGACCGTTCCATGCCCGCCAATGTATTTGGTCGAGCTGTGAATGACGATATCTGCGCCGTGCTCAATCGGCCGCAGCAGATAAGGCGTCGGGAAGGTATTATCAATGACCAGCGGGATGCCGTGACGATGTGCAATCTCAGCCAGCGCATCAATATCGACGACATCGCAGGACGGATTGCCGACTGCCTCTGCAAAGATCACCTTGGTGCGATCGGTAATGGCCGCCTCGAATCCGGCCAGGTCGGTCGGGTGGACGAATGTGGTATGGATGCCGGAACGTGCCATGGTGTTGGAAAGCAGGTTGATCGCGCCGCCGTAAATGCAGGAGGAACTGATGATTTCATCACCGCAGGCCGCCAACGTCAGCATGATGGCGTAAATCGCCGAATGCCCAGTTGAAGTGGCCAGAGCGCCGATGCCGCCTTCCAGCGCTGCCATACGCTTTTCAAAAACGTCGCTTGTCGGGTTGGAAAGCCGGGTATAGATATTCCCGCCCTCTTCCAGCGTGAACAGGCGTCTGGCGTGTTCCGCCGAATCAAACGCATAAGCGTTGGTCAGATACAGCGGGACGGCGGTCGAGTGTGTCTGCGGATCCGGCGTCCAGCCTTCATGCAACGCTTTTGTTTCAAATGAATATTCTGACATAAATAAAACACTCCTCGTGATCATTGAATGCGAATGGATGCGTCCCGTCCGATGGGGGAGGATAGATCCAGTTCTGCATACGCGTCTACAGAACGACCATCGAACAGGAAGACAACCTCAGTAATTCCGTCCAACTCCGTCAGGGAATAGATCATCGACTGCAAATACAGGGCGCCAAGCTGTTCGTTCATGGATAAATCACTTTCGTCATATAAAGACACTGTGCCCGACAAAGAATCATCATCCTGAAAAAAATCAAACGTCAGAAATGCAGCAGACAAATCAACGTATGCAATATCGGATGTGACGCTGACTGTGTGAAAGGGTTTCTCCGGAAACGCCGTACCCTCCAGACAATGGTGAAAAATATCCTCGGTCAAAATCCGGACAACAAGCTCCGGCGCCGAAGAATCACCATAAACAGTACAGGTGCGATGCTCCGTTGCAAAAGAAGCCAGATCAGGATTCGGATAGAAGAGACGCAGCGTCATATCATGCGACTCAAAAAAAGCAGAATCCGTGATAAAATCGGTTACCGTCATTTCTTTGGCGCCCTGCAGCGGCTTACCGTCCAGCAAAATGGAAACCGCATAGACGCCGTCCAATGCGGATACGGTTCGCGTCAGGCAGCAATCCGCCAGTCGGCGCTCAAACGGTGCCAGCTTGGCATAAGCTGCACTGAAATTGACTGACAGGATACCGTCGTTCAGCACCGCGCTGAACACGCGCAAATCCGATGGAAACGGCGAACGCAGCTTCGACGAAACCGGTCCATCCAGAAGCGCATCGATCAGCTGCATCGGCGTCGGCTCATGACCTTGCTCCAAATCAGAAATGGTACACTTTTCCGATTGAATCAGATCTCCACAGGAGTCTGAAACATAATAGAGGAGATACGACTCCTGATTGGTTTTCATCACCGATGAAAGAATCAGATAGAGAGGGATTGTCGCCAGAACCAGAACCAACAACAGAATCAGGACAATTGTCGATACCGTTCGTCGGCGTTGTGCAGAACTGCTCATCGCATTTCGCCTCCGATCGGCTTTTCGGCTGTTGGGTCGGTAAACGTCGTTGCTTCCGGTTGTTCAGGATCCGGCAGAGGGAACTTAACCAGAAAACGTGCTCCGCCTTTTTCGCGGTTCATTGCCTCAACGGTACCGCCGCAGGCCTGTACCGCCGATGCAACGATGGACAGGCCCAGACCGGAGCCGCCGGTTGCACGGGCACGCGCTCGATCTACCCGGTAAAACCGCTCAAAAACTCGTTTCAAATCCGCCGGCGGAATTCCTTCACCGTCGTCGTCGACAATAAAATGTGCCTCTTTCTGATACTTGTACAGAAAAACGCGAACCTCTTTGTCTTTTCCACTGTATTTGATGGCATTTTCCACCAAATTGAAGAAGATTTGATAGACAGAATCGTAGTTGGCGTAAATCATGACTTTTTCAGAGGACTCACAGCGAATCGTGCAGTTGGAAACACGCGCGAGCGGCGTCAGCATTCGGCAGACGGTCTTTGCAATGGAGGACAAATCCAGCTCCTCCGGGAACGTAGCGCGGGACGGATCGTCTAACTTTGTGAGCGACAGCAGGCGGCTGCTGATGCGCGTCAATCGATCGACCTCATTGCTGATATCCATCAGAAACTCCACGATCTCTTCGCGGCTCATATTCGGCGTCTGAATGATCGAATCTGAGAGGAGCTTCACTGAGGCGAGCGGCGTTTTCAGCTCGTGCGATGCATCGGACACAAATCGCCGACGCTGTTCGTCAGTTGCTGCAAATGTCTCACAGATCGAATTCATTCCATCCGCCAGATGGACAAATTCGGAATCCCCATTGAGAACAATTCGATGGGAGAAGTTTCCCTTTTGGATTTCCTGCATCCCACTCAAAAGGGTATGAGTACTGCGGGAAAAACGATGGCAGAAAAAGAAAATCGCGACGACAGAGAGCAGCGCAATCAGAACGGAGAGATATGCCAGCGTACTTCGCATGGATTGATACGTCTCCGCCACCCCGCTGTCTGAATACATCAGGCGGTAGACAGCGTAGTTGCCGACAACTGCATCCGTTTCCGCCACCGGAAACGTCAGTGAAAAGAAGAAAGCATGCCTTGTCCGGTGCATGGAAAACACGTTCTGTCCATCTAAGGCCGATTGAAAATCATCGGTGAGCATCAGGGAGCCAACCTTGTTTTGATCGAGTGAGCTGTCATAGAGCACCTCGCCCGAATCATTCATTGCCATGAAACGAAGATCCGTGTGCAATTGTGCTTCAGAGGACGAGTCAAATGCATCCGGGAACAGCAGCGTCACGTCTGAACTGAGCGCTGTCAAACTTTCTTCAGCAGAAAAAGCGGTGCTTTGCCGAACAAAGCAGGGAGGCAGAATGTTCAGCGCGGCAATGACGAGAATAGCCGCGGCTGTCAAGATCAGACTCATCTTGCCAGCCGCGGACGAAATCAGTTTTCGCATGAATCTTACCTGTTCAGCAATTTTGGTTATTACACCTTATAGTAATAACCAATCCCCCATTTTGTCAGGATATGAACCGGTTCGGCCGGGTTTTCTTCCAGCTTTTCGCGAAGACGACGGATATGAACGTCAACGGTACGGATGTCGCCCGGGTAATCGTAGCCCCAAACGGTATTCAAAAGCGATTCACGGCTGAAAACACAATTGGGGGAGCGCATCAGAAGCTCCAGCAGGTCGAATTCCTTCGGCGTCAGATCGACCGGCTTCTCTCCGACATACGCCATGCGTTCATTCAATTCCAGAACAATTGCACCACCGTCCACGCGTGTCTCGGCAATGGTTCTGTCGTTCGCAGGTGCAGCGCGGCGCAGAATAGCGTGGATTCGTGCTTTCAGCTCCAGAACGTTGAACGGCTTTGTGATGTAGTCATCCGCACCGTATTCAAAGCCCAGGAGTTTATCGGTATCTTCACCTTTAGCCGTGAGCATGACAACAGGAACTTTGGAAAACTCACGAATCTGACGGCAAACCTCAAGGCCGTCCATTTTGGGAAGCATGAGGTCAAGGACGACAAGATCATAATGATTTTCGCGAACCAGTGTCAGAGCGTCTTCACCGTTGTAGACGGCATCGACTTCGTAACCATCGTTTTCGAAATTGAACTTGATCCCCTTAACGAGCAGCTTTTCATCGTCTACGATTAGAATTTTCATATGTTGCTCCTATCTGCCGTGAGGCATAATATATGTGTTTTTGCCTGTTTTCCACGACCCACTCAGGCAAGGACATTACACAATCAAACCATGCTTGCCGTAAAGGCCAAAACGGAGAATCATAAATCCACATAAAGACAGAGGATCCTTTGCACAATGTTAACATAATTAACGTTGAATGCAAGTGCAACATGTGCTAATATATAAGAAGATTCAACCAGATTTGACCCCGCCCGATCAGGTGAGAATCAGTACATAAATATTATACCATATTTTCAGAAAGAATGCTATCATTCTTTCTGAAAAAAATAATTTTTTTGGAGGCCCATCAGAAGAAAAAATGGGACGCCTGATTTATGAATCCGTAACCTTCTGAATGGATGCATTCAGACTCTGCTGAAAGGGTAGCTGACCGGATATCCGGACTTTCGCAGCCTGTTTCCACGGGCAAACATCAAAAAAACAAGAGAGCATTGATTGACATGAAGATTTTGAAAAAGACACTCTTTCTCATTTTTCTCACAGGACTGCTGTGCCGGACGGCCATAGCCGTCGAACCGCTGAAGGTGGAAGCGCGTTCTGCCATTTTGGTGGACGTAAATTCCGGTGAGGTTTTATTCGAACAAAACGCCGATTCCCGGCAATACCCTGCATCTCTGACGAAAATCATGACGGCTCTGGTTGTTTCGGAACGATGTGATTTTGATGAACTGGTCGAAGCAAAAGCCAGTGCGTTTGCCGACCTGAGCCCGGACGGTAGCTCCGTGAAGCTACAGGAGGGTGAAATTCTGTCAGTTGAGAACCTGATGCACTGTATGCTGATCTCCTCCGGCAATGACGCAGCCAACGTCCTTGCCGTTCACGCAGGGGGAACGCTCGAAAATTTCTGGGATTTAATGAACCAGAAAGCCGCTGAGCTCGGCTGCACCGGCACGCATTTTGCCAATGCACACGGACTGCATAATGAAAACCACTATACAACGGCTCGCGACCTGTACCGCATCACCCGCGCTTTCGCCGAAAACGAAACGCTGATGAAGATTGCCAACACGGTTTCCTACGTCGTCCCGGCAACCAATAAGACGGCCAAGCAACGAATTTTGAATTCCACCAACCTGCTCATTTCCGGCACAAGCACCATTCAATACATCTACAGCCCTGCACGCGGTATCAAAACCGGGACGACAACTCCGGCGGGATATTGCCTGATTTCATCGGCAGAAAAGAACAGTCTCTACCTGATCAGCGTCGTGCTGGGTGCCGGAAAAGATGAAACGACGGGGCAGGTCATGAGCTTTATCGAAACAAAACGAATGTTTGAGTGGGGATTCGACAATTTCGCCTATCAGCAGATCGTCAGCAGTGGTGAACCGGTTCTCGAACTGTCGGTTCAGATGTCGCAGGAAGCCGATGCTGTGGTTGCTGTCACGCAGACCGGAATTACAGCCCTGCTGACCAGTGACTTTGATCCGGACGGTGTCGTCATTACGCCCTGGCTCTATGAAGAAACCCTGACCGCACCGGTCACAAAGGGCCAGGTGGTCGGAGAGGCCGATGTCTCTTACGAAGGACGCAGCTATGGACGAATTAAACTGGTCGCACTGCAAAGCGTAGAACGCTCGAACTTCATGTATTCGTGGGAACGCTTCACCTCTTATCTCTCCAAGCCCGTGATCTGGATTGGACTTGCCGTTGTGATCGTTGTAATTCTCGCTTATATTCTGATCATGGTCTTTTTCAATCGCAGACGGCGACTGCGTAGAATTCGAAAACGCGGCAGATATCTGTAAAGAGTCCTGCTGCATGAAAAAAGGAAACACACATCATGATTGATTTATCGTTGTCCGGCGTTGGAAAATATTTCGGTGAGGTTCAGATTTTACGGAACGTCTCCTTCGAACTGCAGGAGGGGGAAAAAGCTGCATTGATCGGCAAAAACGGCTGCGGCAAAACCACATTGTTTCGTGTCATTGCCGGAGCAGAACGCTATGAAGAGGGAACCGTTGTTGTCAACCGTTCCAAACGCCTCGCTGTCCTCGACCAGATTCCGCAGTATCCGGCTGGCATGACCGTTCTGGACGTGATGAAAACTGCTTTCGATGAAATCAAAGCGATTCAGACACAGATGACCCAGCTGGAAGCGAAGATGTCCGCCGAAAAGAATGATCCGCTTGTTTTGAAGCAATACGGCGAATTGCAGGTTCGTTTTGAAGTCCTCGGCGGATATCAGATGGACACCGATCTGTTCCGGACGGCCTTGGGGCTGGGCGTCCCGAAGGAAATGTGGCCGATGGAGTATGCACTGCTCTCCGGCGGCGAAAAAACACGCGTCAACCTTGTCCGAATGCTGCTTCAGAAAACGGAGATTATGCTCCTGGATGAACCGACCAACCATCTCGATATGCAGGCTGTCGAATGGCTGGAAACATATCTGCAAACCTTCCGTGGAACCGTCCTGATCATCTCACATGACCGCTATTTCCTCGATCGCGTGACGCAGAGAACGATTGAACTGGAGCATCAGACGACTACGGTCTATGACGGCCCCTACAGTTTCTATGCCAGACGCAAAGAGGAGATCGAAGAAGAACGCCGACGCAACTATGAAAAGACGCAGAAGGAGATTGACCGCCTGACGTTCACGTCCGATCGAATGCACGGGTGGGGACTTGGCGATAAAAAAATGATGCGCCGCGCCTTTGCACTGGATAAACGCATTGAACGCCTCCGCGCCAATCAGCCACAGCTCCAGAAGAAGGAAAGACAGCTCTCCGGCAAGCTGACCAACGCAGATCGTTCAGGGAATGACGTGCTGTTTGTCGATCGCCTTTGCAAACACTTTGACACAAAAGTGATCGCAGATCGCGTTGACCTCGCCATTCGGAAAGGTGAATCCATTGCTCTGCTTGGAGAGAACGGCTGCGGCAAGACAACATTTCTGAAAATGCTGCTGGGGGAAGAAATACCCGACAGCGGTTGGATCAAATGGGGCGCCAATATCAAATGCGCCTATCTGCCACAGCAGGTGAGCTTCCCGGATCCGTCTGCAACCGTTCTGGAGACGGTCTGCCTGGCTCTGAACCTGACAGACGGCTCTGCCCGCAATCGTCTCGGTGCGTTTCATTTTCAGGGGGAAGACGTGTTCAAAACGGTTTCTGTCCTGTCCGGCGGTGAAAAAAGTCGCCTGAAATTATGCATTTTGCTCTATCAGGAGATCAACGTCCTGATTCTGGACGAACCGACCAACCACCTCGATATAGCCTCGCGTGAGTGGATGGAAGGTCTACTGGAAACCTTCGAAGGTACCATGCTCTTTGTATCGCACGACCGCTATTTCATCGATCGCTTTGCCACTACCATCTGGCGGATGGAGCAGGGACAGATTCATTGCTTTCAGGGGACATACGCGCAGTACTGCAAAGCAATGGCACAGCAGGAACCGACCATTTCGACGCCTCGCGCAGAGAGGCCGGTTCGCGACCGTACGGCTGATCGTGAATCGCCCGGCCGCCGACTGCACCGTGCAGAATCTGCACTGGCTGCAACAGAACGCGAAATTTCCGCGACGGAGGCGGCACTGTCGGCGATTCCGGCTCGTCTGGATGCTGTTGCGACCGACCCGGAAGCCCTGATGCCACTGTATGATGAACAGGCTGAACTGGAACAGAAGCTGGCAGAGCTGTATGAGCGCTGGGAAATCGAAACCGAATCGCTGGAACAGCTGAAATCGGAGGAGCCTGCGCAATGACCGTCCTGAACCGAATTCACCGCACCTGTCCGCGGCATACGGCTGTTATCCTGACCTGCCTGGTGATGATTCCGCTGACCGGCCTCCTTGAGAGTGTCACGGTTGGGATGCGCTTCTGCTGGTTTTTCACCCGCTGTTTGCTGGCGGTGCTCGCATTCTACCATGCATTGTCCATCTGCGTTCATCTTGGCCTGGCCGAAAAGTTGACGCGGTGTTTGCGCTGGCTCATCCGCATCGGAACGGCTGTCTGGCTGGCTACCTTTCTGATTGCCCTCGGTTGCATCGTAGCGTTCGGAAAGCCGGAGCAGGCGGAAAATGTCCCATTTGTCACGGTACTCGGTGCCGGTCTGAACGGGACAGAGCCGTCTCTGATTTTGAAAAATCGACTCGATCGCGCCATTGAACTCAGCCAGACCTATCCGGAAGCCATACTGATTCTCTGCGGCGGTCAGAGTGAGCATCAGGTCATTTCGGAAGCGGAGGCCATGCGGCGGTATCTGTACTCGGTGCCGGTCTGAACGGGACAGAGCCGTCTCTGATTTTGAAAAATCGACTCGATCGCGCCATTGAACTCAGCCAGACCTATCCGGAAGCCATACTGATTCTCTGCGGCGGTCAGAGTGAGCATCAGGTCATTTCGGAAGCGGAGGCCATGCGGCGGTATCTCGTCCGGAATGGGGTGGACGAATCCCGTCTCGTGCTGGAAGAGCAGTCCCGCGATACAGCTGAAAACCTGAAATATGCCTGTGCGCTGATGGAACAGCTGGAAGGGACGCAAACACACAAAAGCTATCTGGTGACCTGTTCGTTTCATATGATGCGCAGCAAGCTGCTGGCCGAACGGTATGGGATTGAGCCTTATGCCGCACCAGTCAAAACGCGCCCACAGGAATACCACTACTACATTCGCGAATATTTTTCGCTGCTCATTTATCTTGTGGAACAGACCGGTATCACGCTTGATACTTCTGCCTGGAACCTGTAGCGCCAAAGCTGCGCGAAACGTGTTCCGGCAAAGAACCGATGCACCGACAGAGAATGTACGCACAACAGAAAAATTACGGAAGGTGAAGCGAATTCTCCAAAACCGCCAGATGACCTTCGGCGGGCACAGTTCGCCGTTTGAACTCCAAAATGTAAGGCCGCTGACTGATCTCAGCGGCCTTTTTGTCTCATTTTTCCAACCGGACGGTTCGATTCCGAATCATGCCAGAAGGTGACGGAGCTTTTGCAGGATACGCCGTTCCATGCGGGAAACCTGTACTTGACTGATGCCCAAAATGTCCGCCGTTTTCTGCTGTGTCAAACCGTGCTGATACCGTAGCCTGATCACATCCTGCTCATTTGGCAAAAGCAGCGCAAGGGAAGAGGATACGGCCACCCGTTCCAAAATCTGCTCCTCACTTTGTGAAATGTCCGGAATGTTTTCCAGCCAGTTGGATGCGCTGTCCTGATGCAGAACAACCGGCATCTGATTGGACTGCGCAGCCACCTCCTCCGGCGTCAATCCCACCGCTTCCGCCACCTCGGAAATCGTCGGTTCACGCCCGAAGCGTTTCTTCTGCAATTCGCGTGCGGCTTCGATCTTTCCGGCCGTTTCGCGCACCGAACGGCTCACCTTGACCGGACCGTCGTCGCGAAGAAATCGGCGGATTTCTCCAACAATCCACGGAACGGCGTAGGTGGAAAATCGATAGCTGAGCGCCGGGTTGAATTGGCGAACCGCTTTCAGAAACCCGATGGAGGCCAGCTGGAACAGGTCGTCCGCATCCGAACCGATGCGCGCCGCTCGATCAGAAAATCGACGAATCATGGCGTGAAGCAACCCGGCATTCCGTTCCAGAAGCGCTTCCATGGCGGCTTCATCTCCGCGCTGTGCCGCGAGAATCAGCTCCGTCGGCGCATAATCAAACGCAGCATCACTCATTTGGCTCGCTGAAAGGCAATCCGCTTGCGCAACGTCACCTTGGTTCCTTTTCCCGGCTTGGACGAAACCGTCATGCCGTCTGTAAAGCTCTGCATGATGGTAAAGCCCATGCCGCTGCGCTCATCGCCGCCGGTCGTAAACATCGGCTCCATGGCCTGTGTAATATTTGGAATGCCCACCCCTTTGTCTCGCACGGTGAATTCCAGAATGTTCCCGTCCAGCACGCAGGCTGTTATGTAGATTGTTCCGCCACCTTCCGGATAAGCATGGACAATCGCATTGGTCACAGCTTCACTGATGGCCGTTTTGATGTCCGCCAACTCCTCGAGCGTGGGATCCAACCGCGCCGCATAGGCGGCTGCAAAAATGCGTGCAAAGCCTTCATTGACGGAAGAAGCCGGCAATTCGAGCTTTGTTTTCGGAGATGCTTGTTTGTTCATCGGTCAATCCCTCTCAATTCTCTTTCTTTGTGATTTGGATGAGTTGATGCATGGACAATCGCATTGGTCACAGCTTCACTGATGGCCGTTTTGATGTCCGCCAACTCCTCGAGCGTGGGATCCAACCGCGCCGCATAGGCGGCTGCAAAAATGCGTGCAAAGCCTTCATTGACGGAAGAAGCCGGCAATTCGAGCTTTGTTTTCGGAGATGCTTGTTTGTTCATCGGTCAATCCCTCTCAATTCTCTTTCTTTGTGATTTGGATGAGTTGATGCATTCCAGCACTGATGAGTACACGGTATGCCTGACTGGGTACCTGGATGACCCTGAACGTTCCGCAGACATACTCCATACGCTTTTTCAGCCGCATCAGAAGGGCAAGCCCGGAGCTGTCCATGAACGTCAGACCCGACAAGTCCAGTAGCAGATTGCCGGGCTGATGTGTATCCAGCAAGGCACAGGCCGAACGAATTGCATCGGCTGCGGCATGGTGATCCAATTCGCCATGTACATACAAACACCCACCTTCTTTGAGTGTTTCATAACGAACTGTCATATGAAAACAACCTCCTTTGTAAGAACCGGAATAAAAAAAGCTTCAGCGACGAAACAGCCGCTGAAGCTTTTGATTGGCAGATTTCCGACAGGATGATTGTACCGCAGATGGTCTGTCAAAAAATGTTGAATTCGGGGTGGGATGCCTTGAGTTCCTTCAAATACCGTTTGCAGTCTCCGAGGAATGAGAGGGAACCGCAGCAAAGGATCACGTCCTCCGGCCCGGCGAAGCGAATCGCAGAGAGCAATGCCATTTTCGGACGCTGCGCAATGCAGACGAGCGGTGCCAGACCGGATGCGATTTTCGCCGTTTCCCGCGCAGGCAGCGCACGGTGCGAGGGAGGTGTTGTCGCAATAAAGACCTGACTGCGCCGTGCAATTTCCGGAATGCAGACGGCATAATCCTTGTCTCGGAACATTCCCATCACCGTAATCAAGCGGCGTCCGACCAAAACCGTATCGATCGTCTGGCAGAGCTTTTCGACACCGTCCGGGTTGTGTGCGCCGTCCATCAGGATGCAGGGCGTATCATTGATTTTCTCCATCCGCGCCGTCATGGAGTGAACGGCAATCCCGCTGGCCACAGCTTCCGCAGGGACGGAATATCCAGCTTCATTCAGCAACCGCAACACCTCAATGGCCGTCAGCGCATTTTTCGCAAAATGCAGCCCCGGCATACTTGTCGAATAGTTCTGCCCCTGGTAAACAAACCGCGCTCCGTCCAAATCCAACTCAGTGAGCGAAAACGCCTGAAGATCAGGTATCACCAGACGGGAACCCTGTGCCGCGCAGGCAGCTCGAATGGTGTCCAGTACTTCGGAAGGCTGCTCCGCATAGGTGACAACGGGACAGCTGTTTTTGATGATGCCGCATTTTTCAGTCGTAATTGCAGACAGCGTGTTGCCGAGAACGGCCATGTGGTCGTAGGAAACGGAGACAATCACCGCAATCAGCGGCTGGTCAATGATATTGGTAGCGTCATATCGTCCGCCCAAACCGGTCTCCAGTACCACAAAGTCGCAGTTGGCTCGATGATAGATCAAAAAAGCCGCCGCCGTCACCACTTCGAATTCCGTAGCGATGCCTTCTCCATCTGCTTCCATCGCGTCTGCCGCAGCTTTCACATCAGAAATCGCCTCGGCAATCACATCATCCTCTGCGGGAACCATGTCAATCTGGATGCGCTCCGAAAACTGATCAACCGACGGGGAAATATACATCCCGGTACGATACCCGGCGTCGGTCAAGGCACAGGCAATCATCGCGGTTGTACTGCCTTTTCCGTTCGTTCCGGCCACATGGATGTACTTGAGCTGCTTCTGCGGGTTGCCCAGGCGGTTCAGCAGGTTTCCAATTTGCTCCAGTCCCAGTTTGGAACCGAACCGTTCGCGGGAGGCGATATAGGCCAGTGCATTTTCATAAGATGATGTCGGTTGTGTTGTGTCCATGATGCATTACTCCTTTTCCGATTGTGACGCGCTTTTGCGTGAGCGCGAAGTCAAAATACGATCAACACCAAATCCGAGCAGCCAGGCAAACAGCCCTGCAATCAAAGCGGTCAGGGTCAGACTGGCCAGTGCAAGCCATGAGGTCAGCCCCCCGGCGTGAATTCCGAAGGATGCCCAGCTGATCGGCGGAAATGACCACGAATTCAGGGATGTCCAGTGCCGCTCTAAAACCGCCGCAAAGAAACCGCCCGCATCTGTTGCGGTGATCATGCTGGTCAGCAGATAACCAAGGCCGATTGCAGCCAAAAAGAGCAGAACCAGCCTTCCGATGGTCGTCATCAGCCGCGGACTCCTCCGAAGCAGCGGAATCAAAATCAAGGCAACCAGCGCAGCTGCACAGAGCGGGAAGAGCGAAAACACAGCGGTTACATAAATCATTCGAATCAACAGCGCGACAACGTGCGCAGAGCGCGTCAGAATTGCATAGAGAATCGTCGCTGGTAACAAAAACAGTGCGGTTATGGCGGCAGTGGCCAGCCAGACAAACAGCGCATTGGCACGGAAATTCTGGCGCGAACGAATCGATGCAGGTTCGCTGACCTGTGCCGAGGACAGAATCAGGAGAACGCCGCCTGCAAAGGAAAAGAACAGCGACACCAGAATCGCCAGATTCAGCGGCAGGGAATCGTACCCAAACTCAATCGCGGCGATCAGAAAATCATGCAGAACCACCGTGTATCCGCCGAGCAGAACCAGAATGGACGCACCGCTGACGATGCACGGTATCGTGTGGGGGGAGATGCAGCGGCGTATGCGCTGCGTAAGCAGTTGCCAGGTTGTCATATGGAAACCTCCTGTTGAGATCATTCATCAGTTCATTGAATTGCCTGCCTCTGCATGAAACAGGGAAACGATGCGGTTTCGCAACGGCGTATGCGCCGGCTGCGAAAGTTCGGCGTCTGTATCCATCAGCTGCTGCGCTGCATCCTGAGCCTCCCGCAGCAAAGCCATGTCGGATGAGAGACTGGCGAACCGGAGAGACGTCAGGCCATGCTGTGCATCGCCGAAGAAAGTGCCGGGGCCGCGCAGTTCCAGATCCCGCTGCGCAATTTCGTACCCATTGTTGGAACGGCAGAGAATTTCCAAACGGTCGCGGATGGCTTTGCTGCCGTGCCCGCAGGCCAGAATGCAATACGATTTGGCTTGGCCGCGCCCGACACGTCCGCGCAGCTGATGCAGCTGGCTCAATCCAAAGCGCTCAGCATTTTCGATCACCATCAATGTTGCATTCGGATTGTCAACACCAACCTCAACGACGGTCGTTGAAACCAGAATATCGATCTCTCCGGACACAAACGCACG
Source organism: uncultured Oscillospiraceae bacterium (assembly GCA_964515055.1). GTDB lineage: Bacteria > Bacillota > Clostridia > Oscillospirales > QAMX01 > QAMX01. Next base: position 41,985 of record CAZEUG010000013.1, read on the forward strand.
CATGACATTTTCTTTTTCTGCCCCTTTCAGTCGGCCATGCAGACAGGCGATTTTCAAATCGGGAAACACGGTTTCCGAAAGAGTTTTCGTGTAATCGAGGACAGATTGCAGCGTGGCATCTTCCGACTCGTCAATCAGCGGACAGACGATATAGGCCTGATGTCCTTCCACGATCTGCTTGCGGATGAACGCTTCGATTCGGGTACGCATGGATGGCCCCACCAGAAATGTATCCACCTTTTGACGTCCTGGCGGTAATTCATCCATGACAGAAACGTCCAGATCACCGTATAAAATCAGCGCCAGCGTCCGAGGAATCGGCGTCGCACTCATCACCAGCAGGTGCGGGTTGAGCCCCTTTGCAGTCAAGGCAGCCCGCTGCTGTACACCGAAGCGCTGCTGTTCATCACAGATGACCAGCCCGGGCGATGCATAGCGGATTTCCTCTGACAGCACTGCGTGTGTACCAATGATCATATTTGCTGTGCCGGATTCAATCGAAGCACTGATTTCACGCCGCTGTGTGGCCTTCAACTTGCCGGTGAGCAGCACAGGCTCCCAGCCCAACGAACCGAACAGCTTCTGAAAGGTTGCAAAATGCTGCGTAGCCAGAATTTCTGTCGGTGCCATCAGAATAACCTGATCACCGGCGGCAAGCACCTGATAGGCGAGCATCGCCGCAACGATGGTCTTTCCGCTTCCAACATCACCCTGAATCAGTCGATTCATAACGCGGCCACTTTGTAAATCAGCAAGCCCCTCTACGATCACCCGCTCCTGCGCATCTGTCAGCTGAAACGGAATTTGTTCCCGGAGCGGCGCATCGGAAACACGCGGATAGATGCGACCAGGAATATCCGAACGGCGGTGCTTCAAAAGGGAAAGGGCTGAGGTCAGCAGAAAGCACTCGTCAAACGCAATCCGCCGCCGTGCCGCCTCAAGCATTTCCGGCGAAGACGGAAAATGAATCTGACGCAGTGCGTTTTGAATCGGGAGCAGAGCACGATCGGACAAAATGTCATCCGGTAGCGTTTCAGGTATGTCTGCGGCACACGCCTCCAGAGCCGCCTGTACCGCAGACGACACGTGACGGTTCGTCAGTCCGGCTGTCAGTGGATACACGGGTTGAATGTCCCCGTCCGGTACCGTATCATCCGCAACCGGCTCATACTGGGGTGAGGTCATGGAAAGTCCATGCGAATCCAGAACTGCCTGCCCATAAAACTGATAGGTCTGTCCGACAGAAAACTGGGAGCGGGAATACGGTCTGTTGAAAAACAGAAGCTGAATAGAGCCTGTTTCATCCACAACACGAAATTTCAGGAGCGTTCGATCGCCCTGCAAACGGGACAAGACCGGCTCCGACGCGACCATGCCCAGAAAACGGCAGGGTTCTTCCAGCGACAGGGTGGCAATGGTGTGCAGCTGTCGACGATCCTCATAGGTACGCGGATAAAAATGCAGGAGATCGTCCAGCGTGCGGATGCCGAGGCGTTCAAACGCGGTTTGGCGTTTGGCTCCGATACCGCGCAGGGAAGTCAGGGGTTCTGATAATAAGAGACGCTTTTCCAATGCAGTTATCCCACCTTTCAGCAGGCAAAGTTCAACGGAAAAAACGTCGGCACGCGTGACCACGTGCCGACGGGTTCAGAACAGGGATTACTCAGCGCCAATAATGAAGTAGTAAACGGGCTGCCCACCGTCCAGAATGTTAAACTCGGTTCTTTTTCCGGCCTTCTGCGCCAAAATGCTGGAAACGGTATCGCGATCCTCCTGAGAGGCATCCTCTCCGCAGAACACCGTGACAAATTCGGAGTCTGCAATGGATAAACCGTCAGCCAGATTTTCAACAACGGCAGCCAGAGAGCGGTTGGTGTCACAGAACTTATTGCCGACAAGTGCCAGATAATCGCCTTCATTGATGTGCACATCATCAAACACAGAGTCGCGAGCCGCATAGGTGATATGCCCGGTGCGGACATTGGGCAGACCGGCCGTCATCATTTCCTGATTCTGTTCCGGTGTCGCCTCCGGGTCATACGCAAGCATCGCCGTAATGCCTTCCGGAATGGTTCGGGTCGGCAAAACAATGACCTGCTTTTCAGTCAGGGAAACCGTCTGCTCTGCGGCGAGAATGATGTTTTTGTTGTTGGGCAGGACGAAAACAATTTCGGAAGGTGTCTGATTGATCAGGCGAAGAATATCCTCCGTAGAAGGATTCATTGTTTGACCACCCTCGACGATCTGATCGACACCGAGATCGAGAAAGACATCCTGAATTCCTTTTCCTGCGGCAACCGAGACAAAGCCGTATTTCTTTTCGGGTGCAGCAACCGCATCGGACGCAGCTGATTCATCGCTGAGCGCAAGCTTTTCGGTGTGCTGTTCGCGCATATTCTCAATCTTGATGGTGGTCAGCGCGCCGTATTTCAGGCATTCTTCCAACACCTTCCCCGGATGATTGGTATGGACGTGAATTTTGATGATTTCGTCATCGGCCACCAGAACCAGACTGTCGCCTCTGGCATCCAGAAACGAGCGCAGCGGCGCAGGATCCTTTTTGTCGGCATTACGGATGACAATCAGCTCCGTGCAGTAACCAAAACGGATTTCTTCGGTTTTGTAGCTGGAGAAATCGGCTGTGCTGCGCGTAGCTGCAGCAATGGTCTCCGGATGCTCACGGGAAATTGTAATCCCGCGAACAGCTGCCAGCATCCCTTCAAGAATCAGGCAATAGCCTTTCCCGCCGGCGTCCACGACACCGGCTTTTGCCAGCACCGGATTCTGCAACGGTGTTTCATCCAGGGCCTCATACGCGCTGTTCAGTGCCGCATCCAGCAGCTGCTCAAAGTCTCCGGCAGGAGCTGCAAGAATAGCCGCCTCTGCACTTTTGCGCGCAACGGTCAGAATGGTTCCTTCAGCCGGTTTGTTGACCACGCTATACGCCATATCCACGCCGTTTTTCATCGCCGCAGCGAACTGCTCCGTGTTGGCTTCATCCAGTTCCTTTAAGTACTTGGCGATTCCGCCAAACAGCAGGGAAGTAATGACGCCGGAATTGCCGTGCGAGCCGCGTGTCAGCGACATGGCCGTCTTGTCTGCGGTTTTGCCGAGCCGCGGATTGTCAAATTCCGTCAGATCCTTAACCGCATGGTTGATGGTCATCGACATATTGGATCCGGTATCGCCATCGGGGACAGGGAAGACATTCAGATCGTTGAGCGCCTGTTTCTGATTCTCAACGACGGCAGCTGCATTGCACACCATTTGTTTATAGTCACTGCCGTTGATAACATTTTTCAAGGTAATCCAACTCCTAAATCACATAATGGGCGACTGGCAATCAGTCGTCGATAATAATGGAATCGATGTGGACGTCAACACCTGTGACCCGAATGCCTGTTTGACGTTCAACGACATACTTTACTTCATTCATAATGGATTTTGCAATGGCACTCATGTTCATGCCGTATTGCACGGCAATATGCAGTTCAAGCGAAACGCTTCCGTTTTCCGTGCGGACTTTCACGCCCTTATGGAAATTTTCACCCTTGAGCAGAAGAATCAGTTCGTCGGAAAAGCCCCGGACAGTCATTCCCTTTACGCCAAAGCAGTTCAGTGCAGCGTATCCGCCGATGAGAGCGATGATTTTTTCAGAAATGGTGATACTACCTTTTTTCGTCTTGAGTTTCATCAAAGTACCTCCTGTAAATTAGTTGATGAGACAAATACCATATCGTCAAAAGCGAAAAGATTCGCGGGATATCAGTGAAAGACAAATTATATTGTACTATAATTCCAACGAATTTGCAAGAGTGGATTTCACGGATACATCGCATCCGAAACCCATCTTTGATAGGTTTCGGCCTGTCCTTTCCGGGTGACCGCGGAAAGGGAGAGCTGTTCCGGATTCAGAATGGTACGCGCCAGCTCGATGACCTCATCGAGCTGAACCGACAGATATCTGGCAGCGATTTCATCCGGAGTGAAAATGCCATTCTGCAGCAGCAGACTTTTACCCATATGATTCATCCGGGAAGAGGTTGATTCCAGGGCCATCAGCAGACCGGAACGAATGCTGTCGCAGACCTTCGTCATTTCGTCCACTGTCACACCATCGGATACAAGCTCAGCCAGCGTCCGTCCGATCTCGGTCAGAGCCTGCTGTTCACTGTTGCTGCCGGTTCCAATATAAATCGCCAGCAGACCGCAATCTGAATGCGTGGCCAGGAAGGAGTGAATCGAATAGCAGAGCCCCAGCTGCTCCCGTACCCTCTGGAACAAGCGGGACGACATATTGCCGCCAAGAATATTGTTCAGAATTTGAATGGCATATCGATGCTCAGAGAGATAGGATTCCGCAGGGAAGCCCAGCACAATGTGATTCTGTTCGGTGGGCTTTTCTATGCAGGAAGCTGTCACACGATAGGAGGCCGCAGAGCTCTGAGGCCGTGCTCCCGCCGGAAAGTGATCAAAGGTCTGTCCGATATACGCCAAATCGTCGGGAGAAAAATGACCGGCAATTGAAATAACGACCGCTTCGCCGGTATAATGTGTCTGCATGTAATTGCGCAGACCGCTGCCGGTCATGGATGCGAGCGTGTCACGTGTTCCGAGAATGGGATACCCGAGCGCTGTGCCGCGGAATGCGCCGAGCGTCAGCTGCTCAATCGCCAGATCGTCTGGCGTATCGTCACACATTCCGATTTCTTCATAGATGACCCCGCGCTCCGTTTCAACGCAGGCTTCATCAAAGCGGCTGTGGAACAGCATATCGGCCAGCAGATCAACAAACGCGTGCAGCTTTTCATCCAGCACCCGCCCATAAAAACAGGTGCATTCCTTCGTGGTAAAGGCGTTGATTTCGCCGCCCAGTGTGTCCATGGTATCCGCAAGCGCAGCGGCATCCATGGAATCTGTTCCCTTGAAAAGCATATGCTCAATAAAATGAGAGGCGCCGTTCATGTCGGCCGGTTCGTGCCGTGTGCCATTTCCGACCCACACGCCAAGCGAAACACTGCGCACATTGGGATTGGACTCTGAAACAATGCGAACTCCGTTCGGGAGCGTCTGTAACTGGTACATAAAACCTCGATTCTGCCGGAATGGCCATGGCCTTTTTAGAAAGTATGTCTCTGTAACAGGAAAAATATTGATGCGCAGCTTACGGCCTGGTTCGATTGACGCTGAAAATCGCCAGCTGTGCCGTTGTATAATCGACAACACCGCGTTCGACCAGCGTATCCAATAAGGTCTTCTGGCTGCCCTTCATACAGGCAAACAGGCCGTAATACGAAATGTATACCATTTTGTCGCGATAGAGAGGAGTGGATGTCAGCAGGTCTGCTTCCGCCTGTGAAAAAATTCCGAGCGAAACGGCCGTTTCGACGGATGTTCGATAATTGAAGTCTGGTTTGTCGCCGCGATCTGAATAGCCGAGCGCACGCAGCAAAAAAGTCATATACTGCTCCGGCTCAATCAGCATGGTGCTGCTGTATTCGGAAGCAGAGGTGCCGTTGGTCAACTGCTGCTGATAGGCATAAGCAATGTAGGGGGACGCCCAGTCTGCCACATCATCAAACGGATGATTCACGGAGGCAGCGTTCAATGCATTCAGTTCTTCGCCCAGCAGACGCAACATCATCACCAGACTTTCATCCCGTCTGGAGACGCGTTCCAGTTCATAGCCATTACCAGTACCGCGGAAGAAGCCCATCCGATTCAAAGCGTTCGCCAGATCGGTATACTCCGACACATAGGTGTCCGTCTTTTCAATGGAAAATTCACCTGAGATCAGCAGCTGCGCCGAATCGGTAATCGGAGTGAAGCCGAGCGACGCGATTTCCGTTACCAACAGGTAGCTGCCCGCATTCAATTCCCATTGAAGCGCACGCTCCCGCGCCTTTGCAAGATCAACAAACGTGGCGCTCTGCGTGTTGCGCGTCTGGAGACGACCGGACAGAATCCGGATGACTGCGCCGGATTTTGCCGACAGGAGCTCACCGGATTGCAGGGTGATCTGCCGAAAATGATTGAGCGGCTCTGCTGTCAGCGTGGCGATGTTGGAAGCGTCCCAGATGCGGTCGGCTGCCAGCTGCGCCAAGGCGTCCAGCGTCAACTGCTCTTCCACGGGATCTGTGATGACCTGAATTTGTACGGCTGTAGCGGAATTACTGTCAGATGTGAACGATGTACGCCCAAAAATGGCTTCCTTCAGCGTTTGCAGATATGGATTTTCCAGATAGGAGCGTGTAATCAACGGGTCAGTTGCAGAACCGGCCGCAGCCAGTGCAATGCTCGACAGGAAAGCAACAGAAAGAGTCAGAGCCAACAGGCGAAAGAGCCTGCAACGAAAACAACGATTCAAAGCGGACACCTCCATGATGTCAGAATATACCGACTATATTATACCTCATTTGAATCCATCTGTCAAAAACAAAATTTGAACATCACCATTCCGATGGATTTCAAAGATCAATGGCACAAAATGCAGCCGAATGTGGTATAATGGTTTCAAACCTCAAAAACGCAGAGGAGGCATTCCAACATGGCAGCACTCAAACAGTATCACTCTGGTTCTCCGCGAACTGATTTTCAGATGGTTCCCATCTGCGAAAATCCCTGGAGCTACCCCTATGCGCCACAGGCCGGAGCCGGTTTGCAGACCGATTTTGAGACAGGTGCCCTCCTGGTTCGATTGGAGGCCACTGAACCCCGAACGGCAATTCGTGCTGAAGCCTGCCGGACCAACGGGCGCGTGTGGGAGGATTCCTGCCTTGAATTTTTTCTGAACCCCATGCCCGATTGCGGAAACGGGTATCTGAATCTCGAAACCAACGCACGTGGCGTGATGCTGCTCGGCGTTCACACCGAACAGTTCTCCACTGAGACCGACGAATTCGATGAGGCGTTTTTCGATATGCACGTCCAGCATCAATTTCTGCCGGAGGGACGGATTCGCTGGACGCTCAATTACCGCATCCCGTTTTCCTATATCCAACGTTGGTTTCCGGATTTCAGCCCAAAACCGGGTTCGCGCATCACGGGCAACTTCTATAAATGCGGAGATTTGTGCCAGCAGGAGCATTATTTGGCCTGGTCGCCGGTGCATTGGCCGGTTCCGAGCTTTCACCGCCCGGAATGCTTCGGCATCATTGACCTGTAAAAATCCTCAGCCGCCAAACATTTGCCCGAAAATCAGCGATCAGCCCTTGACAAAATGCGTGGAAAGGTTTATAATGATTCCATGAAAAAAGCGATATCAGGAAGACAAGATGCATGGGTTCCTGTCGTCAGAGACTGCCGCTGCGGACGAATCCGCAGGCTGAAAGCGGCAGGGCAGGTCTGCATCACACCACTTCTGAGCTCTGTGGCTGAACGTTTTTCAGTAAGCTGCGGCGGGGTTGCGCTCGTTACTGCGCTTCAAGTAATAAATCAGGGTGGAACCGCGGGAAGAAATGTTGATTTGCCCCGCCCCTTTCAGATGAATGGGGCAGGGCTTTTTTTGTCCGATTCTCCATTCACTGGTTCATTTGACAAACAGGAAAAGGAGAAACAACGATGGAGAAAAAAGATCTTCAAACACTCAGACACAGCGCTTCTCACGTCATGGCGCAAGCTGTCAAACGCCTGTATCCGGACTGCAAACTGGCCATCGGCCCCGCAATTGACAACGGCTTTTACTACGACTTTGATTCGTCGGTTCCGTTCACCAGCGACGATCTGGCCAAAATCGAAGCAGAAATGAAGAAAATCGTCAAGGAAAACCTGAAGATTCGCCGCTTTGAGCTGCCGCGGGACGAAGCCATTGCCCTGATGGAAAAACGCGGAGAACCCTATAAGGTTGAACTGATTGCCGATATTCCGGATGGTGAACCGATCAGCTTCTACGAACAGGGCGAATACATCGACCTCTGTGCAGGACCGCACATTGCGTATACCAGCGGCGTCAAAGCGTATAAGCTGCTGAGCGTTACCGGTGCCTACTGGCGCGGCGATGAAAAAAACAAAATGCTTCAGCGGATTTACGGGACGGCCTTTGCAACAAAGGACGAACTGAATGCCTACCTCGAGCAGATGGAGGAAGCCAAAAAGCGTGACCACAATAAGCTGGGACGTGAACTGGAATACTTTACAACGGTCGATGTCATCGGACAGGGTCTGCCGATTCTTCTGCCGAAGGGCGCACGGGTCATTCAGATTTTGCAGCGCTGGGTTGAAGACGAAGAACAGCGCCGCGGCTATCTGCTGACCAAAACGCCCTACATGGCCAAACGGGAACTGTACAAAATCTCCGGCCACTGGGATCATTACCTCGACGGGATGTTCGTGCTGGGCGACCCGAATGACGAAACCAAGGAGTGCTTCGCTCTTCGTCCGATGACCTGCCCCTTCCAGTATCAGGTGTTTTTGAACCGCGCACGCTCCTATCGCGATTTGCCCATGCGCCTCGGCGAAACCTCTACGC
>CAZEUG010000014.1:0-50384 GCA_964515055.1 uncultured Oscillospiraceae bacterium
TGGGCGATGAAAGGGAGAGGAATGCCACAGACAGCAGCAATCCCACGTCCCTCTTGCACAAAGGAGGCTTTGGGTGGTTGTCTGAAAGTCGGCCTTTGTTTTGATGCCGTCTGTGTAGGTTGGATCGCACGACTGCTGCGGATGGAGCGCAAGCTGATACGCAAAATCGCCGTATCGTTGGACATCCTCCATCGTCGCCTGAAGCAGCACGAAATCCCCTCTTTTCCCAATCAATTTCTGTGCATCCGCCGCACGCAGGCGTCAGGCGTTGTCCCCGTCCTCCCCGGACGACCGATGTCGGATGCAGCGGCTTTGCAGCAGGCGAACCAGCCCGACCACCGCCGTGATGACGGCAATCGCCGCCAGGACACCGAAGCGCCACCAGTCAAATGCCTGGCCGATGGCCAGCGGAATCAGACCGCCCAGCAGCGCCGCGACAAGAATAACGGCGGAAAAGCCGAGATACCGTTTGCCCTGAGCGGCGGCGGCGGCGCGGCGACCGATGGCCTCCGCTTCCTCCGGCGAGCATCCTTCGCATTCGGCCCGAAGTGCCGGAACTGCCATTTCCGGGTGCTTGAACGCGATGCGGTACAGGCCGCCGCGCTTTTCATGCTTCACTCGCAGGCAGCAGGCCTCCTGTCCGTCTTCACCCGTTTCGAGGTGCAGGCCGGTGACATCGGTCAGGCGGACACGCAGCCGCTGCTTCACTTCCTTTGGTGTGATGATGAGCATCCCGCGCTCCGTTTCCACGCGTGCGCGAAAGCAGGTGCCGTCCGGGCAGTGAACCTCCGCCAGATCTCTCATCTCTGTGCCTCCTCTGTTTGTATAAAAGTTGTTGTATAATTCAAAATTGGCAATTTTTCCACATTTTTCCGGTGGAAACTGTGCCAAAAGGTTTTGTCGTTTGAGTTTGCTTGAAACGTGCTGTTGCAGCGCATACTGATTTCGTGCGATTCCGTTCGCACAGAATTTTCAAAAAATCGAGGCACAATTGCCCATTTCATGAAAGGAGGGATAGCCATGTCATCCAGCAAACGAACGCGGCTGCACCGGATGGCGGGCGCATTGTTCGCCGCGGTGCTGGCGCTGACCGTTGTGACCACTCCGGCAGCATGGGCCATCGAATCGGTTCCCGCAATGGGAAGCCGTCTGGAGGCGCAGTCACTGGTTCCGATTGGACGGACAGCCGGCATCAAGATGTATGCCGGCGGCGTCATTGTGACGGAACTGTCCGATGTGCAGACATCGTCCGGCACCGTATGTCCGGCCAAAGCGGCGGGGCTGCAGCCCGGCGATCTCATCACGCGGGTGGACGGGGTGACGGTAACGACGGCGGACGGGCTGGTCAACGCGATCAACGCGAAGCTCGAAGCCGTTGAGCTGACGGTAAAGCGCGGCACGCAGCAGCGAACCTGTCGGCTGACGCCGGCGGTGGAGTCCGGCAGCGGCCGGCGAAAAATTGGCGCCTTTGTCCGGGACAGTCTGGCGGGAATTGGAACCATCACGTTCTATGACCCGGAATCCGGGGTATTCGGCGCGCTGGGACACGGCATCAGCGAAGGCGAAACCGGGATTTTGATGCCGCTGGCGTCCGGGTCGCTGATTGCATCCACTGTCACCGGGGTTCAGCGCGGCGAACGCGGGACGCCGGGGTCGCTGATCGGCAGCTTTGACCTGTCATCGGATGCCGGAACGCTGCACGGAAATCTCGATACCGGCCTGTTCGGCGTCCTCCGAAAGGAGGAGCTGTATCCGGAGCTGCTGTCCGCTGCGCCAATTCCGGTTGGAACAGCCGCAGAGGTGCAGCCGGGTGCGGCGGTGATTCTGGCCAACGTATCGGGCGACCAGGTTCAGGCGTATGACATTGAGATCGTCCGTATTCTGAGCCGGGACAGTGCAACCAAAAACCTGTATCTGCGCGTGACCGATCCGGCGCTGCTCGATGCAACCGGCGGCATCGTGCAGGGCATGAGCGGCAGCCCCATTTTGCAGAACGGCAAGCTGATCGGCGCCGTGACGCACGTACTCGTCAGCGATCCGACCTGCGGGTATGGGATTCTGATTGAAAAAATGCTGAACTCGGCGGGCAGCGACGCGTTCAGCAGCGCAGCATAAGCAGACAGCCTCGCACGGGAACAGGACGTTCCATGCGAGGCTGTTTCCCAGTTTGATTCCAAAAAGCATCCGGAGTGACTCGGCCTGCCCCGCATCCGTGTGGTTCGGTTTTGCGGGTCATTCGAGCGGCAGCTCCAGAATCCGGCGCTGAACCCGCAGACCGCACTGTTCATAGAACGCGGCGGCGTTCTCGTTGAACGCCCAGACATTCAGCTCCAGCCGGGCGCAATCGGTACGTCGGGCAAATGCTGCAGCGTGCTCCAAAAGGGCACGTCCGACACCGCTGCTGCGGCATTCCGGGCAGACGAACAGATCGTCCACCCACAGGGTTCGGCAGGGACGCACCGGCGGATGCGGCTTCCGGTCGTTGAGCTGGCAAAACAGATACCCCGCGCAGCGACGTTCATCCGTATCGGCGATAAAAATCCTTGCATTCGGGTCAGCTGCAAGCGCTTCCAGATCGTCGCGGTTGTATTTCGCACCGGAAGCCTGAAACAGATCCGGCCGTCCGGCACTGTGCAGTGCGGCGATGGCGCTCAGCATATCAAGCACCGCGTCGCTGTCCTCCGGAGCAAACAGGCGAATCTCAATCGACACGGGCGGGTTCCTCCATTTCCAGCGATTTCAAACGGCTGCGCAGACGGAAAATGCCGCGCAGAACATAGGTGATGCTGACGGCGCCGAGCAGCAGCCCCAGCAGGTAGACCCAGCCACCGGTGGACGATTCAAACAGCTCTGACACATAGAAGCCGCCCTCACCGAGGAACAGGAACACGTACAGCAGGCAATAGAGCGTCCCCGGAATGTTCAGCAGTCCGGCCGTTGTCAGGTTGCTCTGCACGGTACGGAGGCAGCGCTCTTCCACCGGGCGGCCACAGGCGGGATGCACCAACGGCTGATCGGCGGTGGTGCAGAAATACCGTTTTTTGCCGAATTTTCCAAGATAGTCCCAGCCGCTGTTGCAGATTTCGGCCAGCTGCTCCGGGACATCCGCTTCGCCGTCGATGTATTCGACTGCATAGCGCATGGCGGGCTGCGGCGTGATTTTCCGGAACCGATAGAGACAGGCACCGACCACCGCATACAGCTGCCAGCCACGTGCGGCGCGTTTTTCGAGCCAGCGCTCCTCCTGCTTCTGCGACCAGCAGGCAAAATTTCGAATACAGTCGGCATACTCAGAGGAGGCTACGCGTTTCTTCCTGCCATTCATTTCCGGGATCATCCTTTTCAAGCAACATTTCAGCCGGCTATTTCCGGCGATGCACTCTATTATAGAGATTTTTCGCGGAAAGTCAATGGGAAAAGTGTAAATTATTCTGACAAACAGCTCGTTTTCCGCAGTTTTCTCTGATTACAGGTCAAACAGAGAAAACTGGCTGCTGGTCGGAATGTCGCCGAACGCACCGGCCATGCGGAGCGCATCCGCGATGGACTGGGAGCTGCGGCGGCAGCGCGCCGAGAAATCCTCAATCGAGGAAAACGGCCCCTTCGTCCGCTCCTCTGCGATTTCCGCTGCGGCGATATCGCCGAGGCCGGGGATGGCGCGGAACGGCAGCCGCAGGGCGTTCTGGTCATGATAGACCTTGAAATACGACGGCTCCGAGTCATAGATATCGACCGGCAGGAAGTGGAAGCCGCGCAGATAGTATTCGTGTGCGATTTCCAGCGTGCGGCGCAGTTCCTTGTCGTTCTGCGTCATTTTACCGGACGGAATCTGATTGATTTCCGCGAGCTTGCGGAGGACGGCTTCATCGCCGCCGATCATGGATTCGTTGTCCAGCGCGACCGCCTTGATTGAGAAGAACGAGCCATAGTAGGCGAGCGGATGATAGACCTTGTACCAGGCAATTCGAATGGCCATCAGGACATAGGCCGTTGCGTGCGCCTTGGGGAACATATAGCTGATTTTGTTACAGGAATCGAGGTACCACTGCGGAACGCCGTGCTCCAGCATGGCCTGCTCCCACTCCGCCGTCAGCTTTTTGCCGTCCGGCAGGCGCTTCGGCTTTCGAACCTTTTCCATGATGGTAAAGGAGAGCTTCGGCTCCATGCCGACGCTGATCAGATAGTTCATGATATCGTCGCGGCAGCAGATGCAGTCGGAAAGCGACATCCCCATTTCCTTGATCAGCACCTCCGCATTGCCCAGCCAGACGTCTGTCCCGTGGGAAATACCGGAAATTCGAATCAGGTCGGCGATAGAATGCGGCTGTGCGTCATCGAGCATGGCGCGCACAAAGCTCGTCCCGAATTCCGGGATGCCGAGAGCGCCGTTTTTGCCGGTGATTTCGTCGCCCTGAATATGGAGCGGCGCGTTGGTGGTGAACAGATCGAGCACCTGCCGGTCGTCGAGCGGAACGTCCGTAAACGGTACGCCGGAGTTGTCTTCGAGATAGCGCAGAACGGTCGGGTCATCCTTGCCCAGGAGGTCGAATTTCAGCAGGTTCGTGTCGATCGAGTGGTAGTCCACGTGCGTGATGATGGTATCCGCATCCGTTTTGTCGGCGGGGTGGCAGACGGGGCAGAATTCGTAGATTTCCTTGCCCTTCGGCACGACAATCAGACCACCCGGATGCTGACCGGTGGTGCGTTTGACGCCGACACAGCCGGCAGCGATGCGCGATTCATCCGTCTTGGAGAAGCGCTTGCCGGTCTTTTCCTCGTAGCTTTTGACGTAGCCATACGCTGTGGCCTGTGCAACGGTGGAGATGGTACCGGCGCGGAACACATTGGCCTCACCGAACAGCTCAATCGTGTGCTGGTGGGCGCGTGCCTGATATTCACTGGAAAAGTTCAGGTCGATATCCGGGTCCTTGTCGCCGTCAAAGCCGAGGAACGTCGCAAAGGGGATGTCGTAGCCGTCCTTGACCATGCGCGTGCCGCAGTTCGGGCAGTCCTTTTCCGGCATATCCGGGCCGCAGTCGCACTCCGGATGGAATTCGGAATAGCAGCAGTTCGGACAGCGATAGTGCGGGGGCAGCGCGTTGACCTCTGTAATGCCGGAGAAAAACGCGACGATGCTGGAGCCGACCGAGCCACGCGAGCCGACGACGTAGCCGTTTTCCTCGCTGCGGGCGATCAGCTTCTGCGCGAACATATACATGACGTCAAAGCCGTGACCGATGATGGCGTCCAGCTCCTTCTGTACGAGCGTCTGCACGACCTCCGGCAGCGGGTCGCCGTACATTTTGTGGGCGCGTGTCCAGGTCAGGTTGCGGAGCTCCTCCGCCGAGCCGGGCAGCTCCGGCGGGAACAGCCCGTCCGGGAACGGCTTGACCGTCTCACACCAGTCAGCCACCAGATTCGTATTTTCCACGACGACCTCATACGCCTTTTTGGGGCCGAGGTAGTCGAATTCTGCCAGCATTTCCTCTGTTGTCCGCAGATAGAGCGGCGCCTGGTCATCGGCATCGGAAAAGCCCTCGTTGGTCATGATCACGGCGCGGTAGATGGAATCGTCCATGTCGAGGAAGTGGACGTCGCCGGTCGCGACGACGGGGATGTGCAGCTCATCGCCGAGCTTGACGATGGTACGGTTGAAGCGAATCAAATCCTCATGGGTATAGCGCACCGTCTCCGTTTTGGATTTTCTATACCCGCTCTTTGTCAGAAATTCATTGTTGCCGAGCGGCTGAATTTCGAGGAAATCGTAGTATTTTGCAATCTTTTTCAATTCCTGATGCGATTTGCCGTCCAGCATGGCGCGGAACAGCTCACCGGCTTCGCAGGCGCTGCCAACGATCAGCCCTTCGCGGTATTTGTCCAGCTCGTGGCGAGGAATGATCGGCTGCTTGCGCCGGTTCATGTACTTCAGGTGGCCATAGGAGACCAGTCGGTAGAGGTTGACGAGACCGGTGCGATTTTTGGCAATCAGGATGATGTGTCGAACCGGCAACGTGCTCAGCCCCGCGCCGCCGTAGACGTTGGTGCGGCGGAGGTCGGACATTCGCTCATTGATTTCGCTGACGCGTGCAACGCCCATATCCTTCATGCGGTGGAGAAATTCGATGAAAATCTGCGCCAGAACACGCGTATCCTCCGAGGCGCTATGATGCCGGAAGTCCGGCAGCTTGAGCCCCTCCGCCACGACATTCAGCTTGTGGCGCGGCAGCTCCGGCATCAGGGTGCGCGAAAGCTCCAGTGTATCGATGAAGGTCATGTCCCACGGGCAGCCGTCATCAGCAGCCACCTTTTCGACGAAGGAGGTATCGAATTGCGCGTTGTGCGCAACGACAATCCGGTCGCCGCAGAATGCGCGGAATGCGCGGACGCCCTCGGCGGGGCTGACGGCATTGGCCACGGTATCGTCTGAGATGCCCGTCAGCTCTGTGATGAAGGCCGGAATGGGGCGGCCGGGGTTCGTATAGGTCTGGAACGTGTCGCAGATTTCGCCGTTTCGGACGAGCACGGCGGCAATCTCCGTGATGGCGTCCTGATTCGGGTTCGTGCCGGTCGATTCGATGTCAAAGCAGATGAATTCGCCGTCCAGCGCTTCATCGGCGGAGCCGCGGACGCAGCAGATGTCCTGCATATCGTTGACGAAGTAGCCCTCCATTCCGTACAGCACCTTGATGCCCTTGGCGGTATGCAGTGCCTCCGGGTAGCCCTGTGTGACGCCGTGATCGGTGACGGCGATGGCAGTGTGCCCCCAGGCCATGGCGCGGGCGATCAGGTCATGTGCGGAGGAGACGCCGTCCATGCGGCTCATGTTGGTGTGCATATGCAGCTCCACCCGCTTTTTCTCCGCATTGTCCGGCCGGATTTTCTTCTTCGCCAGATAAAGGTCGATGGGCTTCATGGTATAGTCTTCGTAGAAGCGGTCGTATTCCATTTCACCGCGCACACGCAGGTACGTCTTGCCGGGGTCGATATTCTGGAGCAGCAGCTCCGCATCCTGCTTCGGCAGAATGCGTTTGACGCGCACGGAGCCTTTTTTGTCCGTGATATCCATGTTGATGACGACGGAGCGCCCCTCCTGAATTTCACGCGTATCGAGTGCAAAGACCAGCCCCTCAATGGCGATTCGCCCGGTCTGGTTCGGCAGTTCGCTGATCGGGATGCTGGCTTCTCCGAACGGCTGGCCGATCAGGATGTCCTCCTCAGGGATATCCGTCGGTGCGGGCGGGCGCGGCGTCCGGTGCTGCGGGCGGTCGCGCTTCGGCGCGGGGCGGGGTGCTGCTTCCTGCTTGGGTGGTGGCGGCGCGGCGGGCGTTTTGCTCGCTTCCTCAGCCAGCAGGCGGGCTTCATAGTCATGCAGCGCTTCGGCGGCCGTGGTCTGATCAGCAGCTGAGGTGCAGATGACCTCCCGGCAGACGCCGAACCGCTCGTTGATTTTCCGCTTCAGCGCATCGATGCAGCCGAGGGAGGAGAGAAAGACCTCGGCGCCGCCCTCGGCAATCAGTGTAATCCGGCCATTGGCCTCCGTGACACCGCAGCGACTCAGCGCATGGGCGCAGGCCGGGGCATCCGCTGCCAGCTCGTCCATCAGCTCATGCAGCGCCTCCATGGAAAAGGCTTCAGCCGGGTAGACCGGTGTGATGACGACCGAACACCCGCCATAGGCCCGTGCAATCCCTTCCGACAGCTGATGGCGGGTTTCCGCATCGCAGTAGGAATCGAACCGGATGGTGAGCGCGATCTGTTTTTTCTCACGATACAGCACCAGCCGCTCAATCTGAGCGGCTTCTGTGGTCGCCCGCAGTGATGGCGTTTCCGGGGTATAGCGCGGCAGGGCGAGATGAAATGGTTTCGCTGGCATAAAGGCTCCTTTCCGATGCGATCAGGCGCGGCGGCGCAGCTCTTCTTCGAGGCGTCGGAACGCCTCCTCCGGCGGGAATCGGCCGATGGTCTGCCCGTCCGCAAACAGCAGGAAATCGCCGACGCCGCCCGCCAGGCCGACATCCGCTTCCCGCGCTTCGCCGGGGCCATTGACGGCGCAGCCCATCACGGCAACGGTCAGCAGCTTTTCGGTCTGAATCGAGTCCACCAGCCGTTCCACATCGGCGCAGATGGCTTCCAGATCGACGCAGGTACGGCCACAGGTCGGGCAGGAGACGACGCGGATGCCGCTGGGCAGCCGGTCGGCGGCGCGGAGAATTTCATATCCGGCACGCGCCTCCTCCAGCGGATCACCGGTCAGTGAGACGCGGAGCGTTTCCCCGACACCCATGGCGAGCAGTCCGCCGATTCCGGCGGCGCTTTTCAACAGGCCACGCGTTCCGCGCCCGGCCTCTGTGACGCCGATGTGGAGCGGGTAGGGAAAGCGTTCCGCCGCGAGCAGATTGGCGCGAATCGTCCGGCCCGCGTCGCTCAGCTTGATTGACAGGCAGATATCGGAAAAATCACACTGCTCGAGCATTGCAATGTGGCGTGCGGCGCTCTCCACGGCCGCTTCCGCCGTGACGCCATACTGCTCCACCAGCTGCCGCTCCAGCGAGCCGCTGTTGACGCCGATTCGAATCGGCACGTTGCGCCGGCGGCAGGCATCGGCAACGGCGCGGACGCGGTCAGCGCCGCCGATGTTGCCGGGGTTGATGCGGATTTTGTCCGCACCGGCAGCCACCGATTCAATAGCCAGGCGGTAGTCAAAATGGATGTCCGCGCAGAGCGGGACAGGGGAGGCGGCGCGAATCTCCGCAAATGCGCGGACGGCCTCCTGATTTGGAACGGCGAGGCGCACGAGGTCGCACCCGGCCTCCGCCAGTGCGCGCACCTGTGCCAGCGTTGCTGCGACGTCGGTCGTTTTGGTGTTCGTCATGGATTGAACGGAAATGCGGGCGCCACCACCGATGGCCAGCGTTCCCGCATGAATCTGTTTTGTCTGTCTTTTGGAAAAATCCGTCATAATTTCACCGATTTCAAGTTGCTTTCTGTCTGAATTTCAATCATCTCTGAATCAGTCGGGCAATATCGTTATATGCTGTATAGACCATCAGCAGCATGAAAAAGAGCAGCCCTGCCAGATGGATATAATTTTCGTATTTCGGATTCAGGCGCTTCACGCCAAAAATGCGCAGCACAAGCTCCACCAGCAGGAAAAAGATGCGGCCGCCATCGAGCGCGGGGAGTGGGAGCAGATTCATGACCGCCAGATTGATGGCGATGATTGCGACCAGTGACCACAGGACGCGGTATTGTCCGGTCTGCACGACGTCAGTCATGGCGGCGGTAATGCCGATGGCGCCGCTCAGCTCCTTTGTTTTGACGCGCCCCTTGAAGAGATCCACAAGGCTCATGCGGACGGTTCGGATATAGTCGGCAGAAACGGCGACGCCGTAGCGCAGCCGGGAAAGGACGTTGGCCTTTTCCGTGGCCATGTTGAAGCCATAGCGCAGCTGGGTGCTGCCTGCAAACGTGCGCGGCGTCAGCTCGACATCGCGCAGCGTGACCGTTTCACCGTTTCGGACAACGGTGATGGTATAGGGTTTTCCGGCGTACCGTTCCAGCAGGAAGGAAATATCATCGGCCGTATAGACGCGTTCGCCGTTGATTTTGGCGATGCAGTCGCCCGCGAGGACGCCGCCATTCGTTCCGCCCAGCTCAGCAGGGAAGCTCTCAACGGTCGTTGTGGTCAGGTACCGGTTCGGAATCAGGAGAATCAGGATCACAACCAGCCCAAAGAGGAAGTTCATGAAGGCACCGGCAAACAGGACGATAAACCGCGCCCAAAGCGGCTTGTTGCCGAATGCGCGCGGTTCTTCGGAATCTTCGTCTTCGCCCTCCATCATGCAGGCACCGCCGATGGGAAAGGCGCGGAGGGAAAAATCGGTTTCGCCAATCTGAAAGCCAAAGAGGCGCGGCCCAAGACCGAGAGAGAAGCCGTTCACCTTGACGCCGACCGCTTTGGCCGCCAGGAAATGCCCCATCTCATGCACAAAAATCAAAGCGCCGAACAGCAGCACGGCGAGCAGAATCTGCAAAACTATCATGTGATTCATCCCTTTCAGAAGGCTTTTGGAGCGCAGCCGATGATGTGATCGTTTGGAGTCGGCTGTCTGTACGCAACAGCGAGCTTCAGCGCCGCAGTGCGAGGCGCTGCACCGTTTCTCTTGCCAGGTGATCTGCCTCAAAAACGGCAGACAGGTCTGTCAAGGCACCGGCGGGACACTCCGCCAGCGTTTCCTCGATCAGCTCCGTGATTTTCAAGAAGCCGATTCGCCCGGCCAGGAACATGGCCACGGCCTCTTCGTTGGCACCGTTCAGAATTGTCGGTGCGGTTCCGCCAGTGCGGAACGCCTGACGCGCCAGGCGGGTCGCCGGGAAGGTTTCTTCGTCCGGCGCTTCAAAGGTGAGGCTGGCCAGACGGTGAAAATCGAGGCGTTCCGCGCCAAAGTCGGCGCGTTGCCCCTCCGTCAGTGCATAGGCAATCGGCACGCGCATATCCGGGACGCCGAGCTGTGCCAGAACGGCACCGTCTTCGAATTCGACCATGGAATGCACGATGCTCTGCCGATGCACGAGAATCTCAATATCGCGTTCGTCCACATCGAACAGCCAGGCCGCTTCGATCAGCTCCAGCCCTTTGTTGACCATCGTGGCCGAATCAATGGAGATTTTGGCACCCATCTGCCAGTTGGGGTGCGCCAGCGCTTCCTGAACGGTGACGTTTCGGAGAGCGCTGCGTGTCCGGCCAAAAAAAGGGCCGCCGGACGCGGTGAGCAGGATGCGCTTTTTTGCGTTGGGCTGTCCGCGCAGGCACTGATGAATGGCAGAATGCTCCGAATCGACCGGCAGCAGGCGGACGTGATGGCGTTTGGCCGCCGCCGTGACGAGTGCGCCGCCGCACACCAGCGACTCCTTGTTGGCCAGCGCGATGTCATGTCCGGCTTCCATTGCGGCCAGACATGGCCGAAGCCCGGCAATCCCGACCATGGCACAGACGGTCTGATCGGCGTCATACCGGGCAGCCTCCAGCACGCCTTCCTCGCCGCCGCCGACGCGGATATCCGTATCGGCCAGGCGCAGGCGCAGCTCACCGGCGGCCGATTCATTGCGCATGGCGACAAACGCCGGATGGAATTGCCGTGCCGCCGTCTCCATCAGATCGACGCGGGTGTCGGCCGCCATGGCAGAGATGCCGATGCCGAGCCGGGCGGCGATGTCCAGCGTTTGCCGGCCAATCGAGCCGGTGGCTCCGAGCAGGCTGATGGTGTTTTGTCCGTTTGTCATAGGGACTCCTTTCGGAAACGTGCGATGCGCTCAGCGGAGAATGGACGGCAGCAGCGTCAGCAGCACAGCCGTGACCGGTGTGGTCAGGAAAATGCTGTCGAACCGGTCGAGCACGCCGCCGTGCCCCGGAAACAGCTTGCCGTAGTCCTTGATGCCGACTTCGCGCTTGATGTAGGAAAAAATCAGATCGCCGAGCTGTCCGGCTGCACTGCCGACGGCGCAGACTGCTGCAAGCACCGCATAGTTGACAGAGAACTCAAAGCCGTACACCATGACCAGCGCATACACGGCACCGCCGATGAGCGAACCGAGGACGCCGCCAATCGCGCCCTCAACGGATTTCTTCGGGCTGATGTTCGGGCAGAGCTTGTGGCGGCCAAAGAAGGAACCGATGAAATAGGCACCGGTATCCGACATCCAGGCGGCCAGGAACGGCAGGATGATCAGGTATATGCCGTTTTCCGCGTTGCGGATGGTGATGGCCTGACCCAGAAACAGCGGAACCGCAAGCGCGGAAAAGAGCGACGCGGCCAATACCGGAAACGAGATCGTATGATGTGTATTCATGGCGATCAGGAAAAATGCAACCACCAGACCGGTACACAGTGCCACCCAGACAGCCGGTTCGCACGCAAAATACAGCAGGAACGGGACGGCGGCGGCAGACAGCGCGCAAATGGCGAGCATGAGCCGGTTTTTGACAAATCCGGTTGTCCAGAGGAGTTCATGTTGCGCCAGCACACCGAGCAGCGCATACAGACACGGCAACGCCCATGTCGGGCAGAGAAATAAAATGGCCAGCATCAGCGGGACGCAGACGACGCCGACTACAGTTCGAACCAGCATAAAAAACCTCTTTCCTGTTTCAGTAGAAACCGGCTCTGTGCGCCGGGCTTATTCCGCACGGCCAAAGCGGCGTTTGCGCCCGGCAAACCAGGCGATGGCGCGATCCAGCTCTCCGGCGTCGAAATCCGGCCAGAGCGTATCGGTGAAATACAGCTCCGCGTATGCAGATTGCCAGAGCAAAAAGTTGGAAATTCGCATTTCTCCGCCCGTGCGAATCAGTAAATCGGGGTCTGGAACATCTTTTGTGTACAGATAAGACGAAAACGCTCGTTCATCCAGTTCATCCGGCTTGGCCTGCCCGGCTGCGCACTGCGCGGCGAAGGCACGTGCAGCATCGACCACATCGGCGCGGCCGCCGTAATTGATGCAGACATTGACGATGATTCCCGTCTGTTCAGCGGAGATGCGGTTGATTCGGTCGATTTTCTCCAGAATATCAGCCGGAAGTGCATCGAGCCGTCCCAAAAATCGCAGACGTGCATTTTTCTGCGCCAGTTTTTCGCAGGATTCATCGAGATAGCGGCGCAGAAGGTTCAGAATTCCGTCCACCTCGTCCTGTGGGCGATTCCAGTTTTCGGTTGAAAATGCAAAGACGCTGAGCGCCTCAACACCCAGCTCCCCGCAGTATTCGCTGATTTCGCGGAAACGCTCCGCTCCGGCGGAATGTCCGAACCGGCGCGGCATCCCGCGCCGGTTCGCCCAACGGCCATTTCCGTCCATAATGATGGCGATATGGCGCGGGAATTTCTCCTTGGGCGGGAGAACGACCCGGCGCCGGCCAAACAGCTTCATCAGACTTCCAGAATTTCCTTTTCCTTCGCATCGCAGATTTTGTCAACTTCCTTGATGTACTTGTCAACCATCTCTGTGATGTCTTTTTCGATGATTTTCAGATCATCTTCCGTGATTTCGCTCTTTTTCTTCTGCGCTTTGTAACCGTCCAGCGCATCGCGGCGCAGACCGCGGATGGACACCTTGCCCTCTTCTCCGTACTTTTTGACGTTTTTCGCCAGGTCACGGCGGCGTTCCTCCGTGAGCGGCGGGAAGGTCAGGCGCAGGGACTTGCCGTCATTGACCGGGTTGATGCCGACATCGGACTGCTGGATGGCTTTTTCTGCGGCGCGGAGCACCTGCGGATCCCACGGGGTAATCTGCAGCGTGCGCGGTTCCGGTGTGCTGATTGCGGCGACCTGGCCGATCGGGGTCGCGGAGCCGTAATAGTCCACCATCACCTTGTCCAGGACGGCTGCCGATGCGCGTCCGGCGCGGATGGAGGCAAGCTCACGTGCCAGCGCGTCAATGCGCTGCTTCATTTTTGCTTCCAGTTCGGGATACGAGTTTTTCATGATGAAACCTCCTGAAAATCATTTTCTTTGTTGCTATTTTTCGATCTTTGTGAAAGGGATGCTTTTACTTGTGAATCATGGTGCCGATCTTTTCGCCCTTGATGGCGCGGACGATGTTCATCGGGTCCTCCAGCGCGAACAGCAGCACCGGAATCTCGTTGTCCATGGAGAGGGACGTGGCGGTGGAATCGAGCGCAGCCAGGCCGCGGTTCAGGATTTCGTGGTAGGTCAGCTCATCGAACTTCACGGCATCCGGGTTCTTGCGCGGGTCGCTGTCATAGATGCCATCGACGTTTTTGGCCATCATGATGATTTCCGCGTTGATCTCTGCACCGCGCAGCACGGCCACCGTGTCGGTGGAGAAGTACGGGCTGCCCATTCCGCAGCCGAAGATGACCACGCGCCCCTTTTCCAGATGGCGCACCGCGCGCAGGCGGATGTACGGCTCAGCGATGGCGCGCATCTCAATGGCGGTCTGCACGCGAACCGGCACGCCGCGCTTTTCGAACGCATCGGCCAGCGCCAGGCTGTTCATCGTTGTGGCCAGCATTCCCATATGGTCGGCGCGTGTGCGCTCCATACCGACGCCGTTCTTTGCACCGCGCCAGAAGTTGCCGCCGCCAACAACGATGCCGATTTCGCAGCCGAGCTTCGTCGCCTCGGTTATGGCGTCAACGACTCGATCAATGACTTTGTGGTTCAGGCCGAAGCCGTCTTCTCCGGCCAGCGCTTCCCCGCTGATTTTAATCAGGACGCGTTTATATTGGATGTCGCTCAAAGGTACCATCTCCGCTTTCTGTTTTGGGCGCCGTCTGCATGGGAGCGCCGTCTATTTTTTATTGTAATACAAATCCGGCCATTTGCATAGCCCTTTTTGTAAATTTTTCAGATGCAACTGCTATGTTTCTGAAACCATCCGCAGGAATTCCGCTTCGTCAATCACCGGGATGCCGAGCTGCTGCGCCTTGTCGAGCTTGCTGCCCGCCTCCGAACCGGCGAGGACAAACGAGGTCTTTTTCGAAACAGAGCCGCTGACCTTCCCACCGTGCCGTTCAATGATCACGGCGGCTTCATCGCGCTTCAGCGTCGGCAATGTTCCGGTTAGAACAAATGTTTTGCCTTGCAGTTCATCGCGCTGCTCGACCTCCGGCTCTGTCATATTGACACCGGCTTCCTTCAGTCGTGCAATCAGCCGCTGTGACGAGGGCTGTGCAAACCATTCCTGAATGCTCTGCGCGGTGATTTTGCCTACATCGGGGATTTCAGTCAGCTCCTCCACCGAGCACGTGGCAATCCGGTCGAGATGCTTCAGCGTCCGCGCAATGGTCACACCGGCTTTTTCGCCGACCTGGCGGATGCCGAGTGCGATCAGCAGCCGGGAAAGCGGCTGGCTGCGCGACGCGTCAATCGCACGGATGAGGTTTTCCGCCGACTTTTTGCCCATGCACTCCAGGCTGGCCACAGCTTCCGTCGTCAGGCTGTACAGATCGGCAGCCGAATGCACCAGACCGGCGTCAACCAGCTGCGAGACGATTGCCGGGCCGAGACCGTCGATATCCATGGCACCGCGGGACGCAAAATGCGTCAATCCGCGCAGCAGCTGGGCAGGGCAGTCGCACGAGACGCAGCGGTAGGCGGCTTCGCCCTCCTCCCGGACAACAGCACCACCGCAGACCGGGCATTGCTCAGGCATGGAAAAGCATCGCTCCTCACCGGTGCGCTTTTCGGGCAGGGAGGCCACAACCTCCGGGATGATTTCACCGGCTTTCCGCACGAGGATTCTGTCCCCGATGCGGAGGTCTTTGGCCGCCAGCAGATCGGCGTTGTGCAGTGTGGCGCGGGATACGACCGTTCCGGCCAGATGCACCGGGTCAAACACGGCGTTCGGCGTCAGTACACCGGTGCGGCCGACCTGAATGACGATATCGCGCAGAGTCGTTTCCTTTTCCTCCGGCGGGAATTTATACGCAACCGCCCATTTGGGGACCTTGACGGTTTTGCCGAGCAGCTCCCGCTGGCGCAAATTGTCCACCTTCAGGACAGCGCCGTCTGTCGCATAGCCGAATGTCCCACGGCTCTGACCGATGGCTTCGATCTCAGCGACGGCTTCGTCCGCCGAATGGCAGAGCCGATAGCCCTGTGTTACCGGGAAGCCCAGCGATTCGAGCCATTTCAGCGTGTCCGAGTGGGTCGCAAACGAGAAATCCTCCGCGTTTTGCAGGTTGAAGATGAAAATATCCAGACCTCGTGATGCGGCAACGGACGAATCGAGCTGTCGCAGCGAACCGGCAGCAGCGTTGCGTGGGTTGGCAAACGGCGGTTCGCCAGCCTCCTCCCGCCGCGCATTCAGTCGATTGAACCGCTGGTCGGACAGGTAGACCTCGCCGCGGACGACGAGCTTCGGAATGGAACGGTCAGGCAGCGTCAGCGGCAGGGAACGGATGGTTCGGATGTTTTCCGTTACATCCTCGCCAATGGCACCATCGCCGCGTGTTACACCTTCCGTCAGGACACCGTCCCGATAGGTGACCGCCACGCTCAGGCCGTCAAATTTGCGCTCCACGACATAAGCGACATCGTCAATCGCCTCGCGGACGCGTCGATCGAAAGCATACACCTCATCAAGAGAGAAAACATCGGCCAGACTTTGCATTTCATAGTCATGTGCGCGTGTTTCAAAGAAGGGCAGCACCTTGCCGCCGACACGCTGTGTCGGAGAGCCCGGATCCGCAAATTCCGGGTGCGCGGCTTCCAATGCGCGGAGCTTCTGCATCAGCGCATCGTATTCGTAGTCGCTGATTTCGGGCGCATCAAAGGTATAGTAGAGTTCAGCGTGATGATTCAGAGTTTCTGTCAATTGACGCATTTCCTGCGCGACATCGCACGGTTCGTGAATCGTTTTCTGCTCGCTCATGCCCCTCATTCTTCCTCCTGTCATTTTGCCTTTTCGGACTGCTATCCTATTGTCTATTGTACCATATTTTTGCCCATATGAAAAGAGGGGAGGCGTGAAAAATACGTCTTTCCGGATGTTTCACGTGAAACATTTTGAACAGGCGGCTGTGTGCCGTGTTTCACGTGAAACATTTTCAGAGCAGCTTTCGGAAAACACTTGAATTTGCGGCAGAATGTGCTATAATATAAAGGTAGAAACAAATGCAACTGCACAATTCACTTTTGAAAGGAGCGGACGATGATACAGGAACATTCAGGTGCATGGATTGTCGCCGTCGCCAATCAGAAAGGCGGCGTCGGCAAAACAACGACCGCCGTCAATCTGTCCGCCGGGCTGACGTTAGCCGGATATCGGACGCTGCTCGTCGATTTTGACCCACAGGGGAACGCTTCCTCCAGCTACGGTCTGAATAAACGCGACAGCGGCGTGAACATTTTTGACCTGTTGGACGGCTCCACCGATGCCGCAACAGCCATCCACCACACCAAATACGGCGATTTGATTCCTTCCAGTCTCGATCTGGCCGGGAGTGAAATCACACTGGTCAACCGGGACCGCAGAGAATTTTGCCTGAAGGAGGCATTGGAGCCGCTGCGCGCCAGCTATGACGTGATCGTGATCGACTGCCCGCCGGGGCTCGGTTTGCTGATGATCAATGCGCTGACCGCAAGTGACGGCGTTCTGATTCCGCTGCAATGCGAATATTTCGCGCTGGAAGGGCTGTCCATGATGGTGGATACAATCCGTTCCATCCGCAAACGGATGAACCCGAAGCTGGAAATTGACGGATTCCTTTTCACAATGTTTGATGGGCGAACCAATCTGTCTGCTCAGGTGGTTCGCGAGGTCAAGAAATATTTTTCCGATAAGATTTACAAGACGGTCATTGCGCGCAACGTCCGTCTGAGCGAGGCGCCCAGTCACGGAAAGCCGGTTCAATTCTACGACAAGCATTCCAAGGGTGCCCACGCCTACAACGATCTGGCGGCGGAATTTGCCGCAAAGCATCATTTGCGCGGAGCAAACGCCATGTAAGAGAGAATGGAGGAAATTATGTCTAAATCTGCCGGACTTGGCCGCGGACTGGACGAGCTTTTCGGCGCACAGCCGGAGGAACCGTCAACAGGCCCGGTCACCATGCTGGATATCGATGTTCTGGAACCCAATCGCGATCAACCCCGCCGCTATTTTGATGAAGCGCGGCTGGCCTCCCTGGCAGACAGCATCGCACAGCACGGCGTGATCACCCCGTTGACCGTTCGAAAAATCGCGGACGGCCGCTATCGAATCATCGCAGGCGAACGGCGCTATCGCGCATCGCGGCGTGCCGGACTGACAGAGGTGCCGGTCATCGTACTGGATGCGGACGAGCTGCACGCCACCGAGCTGGCGCTGGTTGAAAACCTGCAACGCGCCGACCTGAACCCGATGGAAGAAGCGGAGGGCTACCGCTCTCTGATTGACCGGTTCGACCTCCGACAGGAGGATGTTGCGACGCGTGTCGGCCGCAGCCGGAGCGCCGTTGCCAACGCACTGCGACTTCTGGATTTGCCGGAAGCGATTGCGGAGCACGTGGTGGACGGCGACCTGTCTGCCGGTCACGCTCGGGCACTGCTCGCGCTGGACGATGCGAAAATCCAGGCAGAGGCCGCAGAACGCGTCATGGCGGAGGAATTGTCCGTTCGCCAGACCGAACAGCTGGTCAAACGAATCAAGGCGGCCAGGGAAGCCGCCGAGACGCCGCCGCAGCCCGGTCCGGTGCAGCCGGACTATGTCGGAGAGCTCGCCCGTGAACTGTCCACGACACTGGGACGCAGCGTAAAAATTACCTCAAACAGCAAGAACAAAGGGCGGATTGTCCTCGATTATTACAGTCTGGACGATCTGGACGAGCTTCTGAAGCTCCTGCGGGTGCATCAGGACTGAGCTTTTTACGAATCGGACAACGAACCGAAACATTCCAAAATTCATGAAAAAGGATTGAGAACGATATGCTGGATATGAAATTGATTAAGGAAAATCCAGAAGACGTCAAGGCACGGCTTCTCGCAAAGGGCCGCGACTGCTCCGCAGAGATTGATCGCATTCTGGAGCTGGACGCGAAGCGCCGCGACCTGATTTTTGAAGGCGAGCAGCTGAAGGCGCGGCAGAATAAGGCTTCGAAGGAAATTCCGATGAAAAAGAAGGCCGGTGAGGATGTCGCACCGCTGCTGGCCGAGATGAAGGCCATTGCAGACGAGATCAAGGCATCGGATGCAACGCTGCGCGAGGTGGATGGTGAATGGCGCACACTGATGCTTGCGCTGCCGAATCTGCCGGATCCGGATCTGAAGCCGGGCGGTAAGGAGAACAACGAGCCGCTGCGCTACTACGGCGAACCGCACACCTTTGACTTTGAGCCGAAAAACCATGTCGATCTCTGCACGAACCTCGGCCTGATCGATTATCCGCGTGGTGCCAAGCTGAGCGGCAGCGGATTCTGGATTTATCGTGGCCTCGGTGCGCGGCTGGAATGGGCGCTTCTCAATTACTTCATCGATACCCACATCGCAGACGGCTATGAGCTGGTGCTGGTGCCGCATATGCTGGGCTACGAATGCGGCCTGACTGCCGGTCAGTTCCCGAAATTCGAAGAGGATGTCTACTGGCTCGACGATGCGGAGGATCATACGCGCCGCTTCATGCTGCCGACGGCAGAGACGGCGCTCGTCAATCTCCACCGGGATGAAATCCTGACAGAGGCCGACCTTCCGCGCAAATACATTTCCTACACGCCGTGCTTCCGCCGCGAAGCGGGCAGCTACCGCGCAGACGAACGCGGCATGGTTCGCGGCCACCAGTTCAACAAGGTGGAAATGGTGCAGTACACGCTGCCGGAGAAGTCCGATGAAGCGTTCGAAGAGCTGGTCGGCAAAGCGGAAGCACTCGTCAAGGGGCTCGGCTTCCACTTCCGTACGGTCAAGCTGGCTGCCGCCGACTGCTCCGCTTCCATGGCGCGGACGTACGACATTGAAATCCACATCCCGTCCATGAACGGCTACAAAGAGGTCTCCTCCGTCTCCAACGCCCGGGACTATCAGGCTCGCCGCGGCATGATGCGGTTCCGCCGTGACGGCTCCAAGCAGACGGAATTCCTCCACACGCTCAACGGCTCCGGCCTGGCAACCTCGCGGATTCTCCCGGCGGTTGTGGAACAGAATCAGTTGAAAAACGGTGACGTCGTTGTCCCGGAGGTACTCCGCAAATATCTGGGCGGCCTCGAAGTCATCACCCGCGAACAGGCCTGATGTTTTCGCTACGACACTGTGGAACGACGCCTCTGTATTCGCCGCGGCTGATGCTCCGCCGGCTTGAGCCGGGCGATGCTGTGCAGATGCACGCCAACTGGGCGTCCGACCCGGAGGTCTACCGGTACATGACCTCTGCCATCATGCCGGAGCTTGATGATGTCAAACGCTTCATTGAGCAGAAACGCGCATCGTATGCGAACGCAAATTTCTATTACTGGGGTATTTTCCTCCGTGAAACGCAGGAAATGATCGGTATGGTGACGTTCACCGAGGTGCTCTCCCGTGCGCGGACGGCCAATCTGGCCTATTCGCTCGGTCGCGCCTGGTGGGGACAGGGCTATGCGCACGAGGCCGCTGAAACGGCGCTGTCGTTTGCGTTCCACCGTGTGGGCTTCCGTAAGATTTATGGCTGCCATTTCGAAGGGAACGAGCGTTCTGGCCATGTCCTGCTGGCGTGTGGAATGCGCAGCCTTGGGCGCAGCCACTCACAGGTCTGGCACCACGGCGAGCTGCTTCATTTTTATCAGTATGAGATCACCGCCGCGGAATACACACGGCATACAAGAACCATGTATCGCGCACACTGATCATCGGGGTTCTGCCGCTTCTTTTTGCGGCAGAACCCTTTTATTGTCACTGCCGCTCAAAAAAGGCGCGGTTTACAGCTGACTCGCTCTTCAATTTATTTTGATCAAAAAGAAGATTTGTACTTGACAAACGCAAATGAATTGTGTATACTATGGATAGAGATTCCGGTTTGTGTTTCGTATGAGTGTACCGTGGTAGCAGACGGTTCACACATTTTCTCCTTTTCGATATCCCTCCTTTCGCCGATGCCCGGTGTTGCGATCGCCACCGGGTGTCGGCATTTTTTTGCCTGCTTCCCTGTTTCAGACGGACAAACGTGCTGAACAGTTGTCGGAAGATGCGGAAAAGTCGATTTTTTATATCATAAATCTCTGAATTGATTTTTAGTGTTTTGGATGAGTTTTCAATATAGGAATTTCCGAATTTGAAAATTCCTATATTTTTTCTGCCAAATGATTCGAATCCCCGGTTTCAAAAACAATCTGCGCATGGAAACGATTATCTTTCGTTCGTATTTTCATTTTCGGAACTAATTTGTCAGTTTCTGAATGGTTGACATTTTGGGGCAGGTGTTGTAAAATTGAATTTGTGATTTTCAAAATCACAAATGATTCTTATAGGAGGCAATCCCAATGAGTAAAAAGCTTCGCATGCTCGCGCTCGCACTGGCAGTTCTGATGCTGGTTCCCGCTGTGCTGGCCGGCTGCTCTGGTGACAACGGCGATTCTTCTTCCGTTCAGACCACCACTGGAAACGACAATGATGCGACCAGCGACTCCAGCAGCCCCAACGCCACAGACGATCCGAGCAAGATCGATCTCGATGGTTTCGAATTCCATATGAATGCATACGGTATGACCGGTTTCTGCACAACCGGCAACCGCCACGAAGGCACCGCGCTCTACGATGAGCTGATGGACCTCTATGCAGCAATTGAGGACGAACTCAACTGCACCATTACAGTTGACCAGACCAAGACCAACTCGGACTCCCTGCTTCCGGCTGCTGTCGGCGGCATGAAGACCGCAGACTTCCTCTGCACCCGTCAGAACACCTGGATTCCGCTGGCCATGATGGGCGGTATCCGTCCTCTGGAAACCATGGTCGACGCCGGTCTGGATCTCTACAATGCTGACAACTTCAACCAGACCTACACCCTGATGTCCGAAATCAACGGCCACGTCTACGCAGTGGATATGACCGGTAAATTCGACTGGACTGCTCTCGGCCACTACTATGCCTTCAACCGTGACCTGGTTGAACAGGCTGGCTACAAGTCCGAAGACCTGTTCCAGGCTGTCCGTGACGGCGAATGGAACTACGACATGATGCTCGAAATCGCCCGCAAGATCACCAGCGATACCGATGCAGACGGCATCACCGATATCTACGGCATTGCACTCGACGCAGACGGCAACGAAGCCTGGACGAATGGCACCGGCCCGATCATCTTCAAGGATGGCAAATGGGTCTCCAACGTCAAGGATACTCAGCTGATCCCGGCACTCCAGTTCATGTATGACATTTCTCAATCCGATGTTCAGTCCCCGGTTGCCGGTGGCATCGGCCGTGGCGATCGCCGCACGATGTTCTATGAAGGCAAAGCCGGCTTCGCCGGTCTGTACGGCGGCAACTTCGGTGACAACTTCGAAGAAATGGCCGGCAATGGCCAGCTCGGCTGCCTCCCGCTGCCGAAGGGCCCGGATGCTGATAAGTACGTTATGAACATGGTTGACCTCGACACCTTCGTTTGCCAGACCGCAAACCAGGATTGGGAAAAGGCCGCCAAGGTCATGAACGCCATCGGCGCCGCTGTGACCAGCGAAGAGGACTACCGCGCATTCGTTCTGGAATCCCTCGCCGGTGACGAAGATTCCGCTGAAATGCTCCTGGACTACGCCCTGCCGAACGCCATGATGAACATCGGCAAGTGCAGCGACGATATGCACCAGATTCTCCGGAAAAAGTTCTATACTTCGATCTATGAACTGACCTATACGCCGGCTGCAGCAGCTGAAACGTATGACGCCATGATTCAGGCCGAACTGGACGACGTTTTCCAGCAGAAAGACTAATTGCAAATCCCCAGATCGGGACAGACGAAAGTCTGTCCCGATTTTTTCTTGTGTTTTTTCGCGGAGTGTGCTATACTTATTCCAGAAAACGCCGCCTCCGGAGACGGAGCCGTCAGAAAGAAGAGTGCCTATGTCTGATTATCATTTCTATTCCGCCTGCGGCGAACGACCGGTGCGCCTCAGTGAGGACACCCGGCGCTTTGCAGACGAATCGCTGCACCACAAATACGGGCTGGAAATGCGGAAAACCATGTGCGTCACGCTGGACGATATCGCCAACTGGGACGAGCTGGAGCCGCTCGATCAGTACAATCTGGCCATTCGGCGCATCTGCGAAGAAGCGCCCCTCCGCATCTGTGACGGCGAGCGCATCAGCGGCGCAGCCACACTCGGCATGGCCGCCCAGCATCAGATTCCCGTGACGCGCAACGGGGAAAGGGTGTTTGACGGCATCAGCCACCTGACGATGGATTTTGGAACCGTCGTCCGATACGGCACCCGCCATCTGCGGGAGCAGGCCACCGCTGCGTTGCAGAAGTGGCGCGGAACCGAGAGCGAAGCGTTCGAGCGGAGCTGCCTTGCGTGTCTGGACAGCATGGAGCTCTGGCGCAGCCGCTATCTGGAGCTTTTACGCGGCCAACCGGACTACGCCGCCAATTACAACAGCCTCTCGCACGTCCCGGTCGAACCGGCACGGAACTTCCACGAGGCCGTTCAGAGCCTGTGGTTCACGTTTGCCTTTACGCGCCTGACCGGGCACTGGCCGGGCATCGGGCGTATTGACGTCATCCTCGGCGATTATCTGGAGCGTGACCTGGCCGACGGCGTGATCACGATGGACGAGGCGCGTGAGCTGCTGGCGCATTTCATGATCAAGGGCTGCGAATGGATTTGCGGCGGCAACTACGGCAGCGGCGATGCCCAGCATTATCAGAACCTCGTGCTCAGCGGGACAGACGAAAACGGCCACGACGTCACAAATTCCGTCACCTGGCTCATCCTGGATATTCTCGAGGAAACCGGCATCAGCGACTTCCCGACCACGGTTCGTCTGACGCCGGACAGTGACCCGCAGCTTTTGCGGCGCTGCGCCGAGGTCATGCGCCACGGCGGCGGCACGCTGGCGGTCTACAATGAGCCACTGATTCTGCGTGCGCTGAAGCGCTTCGGGTATGACGAAAAGGAGGCCACGCATTTTGCCAATGACGGCTGCTGGGAGGTTCAGATTCCCGGAAAAACGTACTTCTCCTACATCCCGTTCGATGCGCTCCGCGTACTGCAGCAGGAAACGCTGGGCGGCTATGCGGAGACTGTCGATTATGATTCATTTGACGCGCTCTACAGCCGCTATCTCGACGATCTCTGGCACGTGATTGACGACGTTGTCCAGCATATGCGCAAGCGGTTTTTGCCGAAATCGAACAAGCGCGCCTTCCCCTGCACTGTCGCCTCGCTCTTTGAAGGCGGCTGCATCGAATCCGGCCGCTCCTATCTCGACTGCGGTCCGACCTACAACGTCATTTCCCCGCACATCGGCGGCTTTGCCGATGTCGTGGACAGCCTGTATGCCATCCGTCAGCTCGTCTTTGTGGAAAAGCGGTTGACGCTGCGGGAGTTCCTCCGGATTCTGCGCGACAACTGGGAGGGCGCGGAGCCGCTGCGGCAGTATGTCATGAACAAATACACCTATTACGGCAGCGACAGCGACGATGCCGATGCGCTGGCCGCACGGCTGCTCGGCGACTTCGAGGATCTCTGCGACCGCGCCGATCAAAATGCCGGATGCCCGTACCGCTTCCCTGCCGGAGTCAGCACGTTTGGCCGTCAGCTGGAGTGGGCACCCCGGCGACTGGCCGTACCGCACGGGTACCGCGCCGGAACCGTACTGGCCGGGAACTGCTCCCCCACGCCCGGAACCGACCATGCCGGGGCAACAGCGGTCATTCGCTCCTATTGCAAGCTGCCGCTCGAACGCGCCGCGACCGGCGCTGCGCTCGATATCAGGCTGACCCCCTCCTCCGTGAGCGGAGAAGCGGGTCTGGATGCGCTCATTTCGCTGATGCGCGGCTTTGTGACGCTTGGCGGGTTCTTTATGCAGCTGGACGTTGCGGACGCCTCCGTCCTTCGTGCGGCGCAGGAGCACCCGGAGGACTATCAGACGCTCTCGGTGCGCGTGTCCGGCTGGAATGCCCGATTTGTGACGCTGAACCGGGAGTGGCAGGATATGGTGATCGGACAGATGGAATCATGACGCTGCTGCTTGCTGAGATTCAACGCTTCTGTATGCACGATGGCCCCGGCCTGCGCACGACACTGTTTCTCAAGGGCTGCCCGCTGCGGTGCGCATGGTGCCACAATCCGGAAACACAGCGCCCGGAGCCGGAGCTGCTCTTTTATGCGACCAAATGCCTGTCCTGCGGCGCGTGTGCAGCGCGTTGTCCCGTTCATGCCCAGCAGTGTACAGACGCCGGACGTCGCATCGACCGTTCACGCTGCACGGCCTGCGGACAGTGCGCGAAGGATTGCTGGACGGGTGCGCTGGCGCTCTCCGGGCAGCGGTACACGATTCCGGAGCTGATGGCCGTTTTGGAGCGCGACCGCGCATTTTACGGCGCAGAGGGCGGCGTGACGCTGTCTGGCGGTGAACCGCTCATGCAGCCGGAGGGCTGTCTGGCGCTGCTGCGCGCCTGCCGCGAGGCCGGCATTTCCACGGCGATCGAGACGTGCGGGCAATTCAACCCGGCCATTCTGCCGGAGCTGGTTCCGCTTGTCGATTGCTTTCTCTGGGACATCAAGGACACCGACTCTGCCCGCCACCGCCGTATGACCGGTGTCGGAACGGAGCAAATCCTCGCCAATCTGCACGCTGCCGATGCGCTCGGCGCCAAAACCCGGCTACGTTGCATCCTGGTCAACACCGTCAACGCGGAGGACGCGCATTATCTGGCCGTCCACGCCCTGCGCGAGACGCTGCACGGCTGCACCGGTGTGGAATGGCTGCCCTATCACGCCTATGCCGGAACCAAGGCCACGTTTCTCGGCAGGCCGGACAATGGCCGAACCGACTGGATTCCCACGGATGTGCAGCTGGAACGCGCCCGGCAAATGGCTTAGAAAATGGACGCAGTGGAGTTGGGGCAGGACGGCACGCCACCCAAAAGAAAAGCATCCTGACCAACCTCACATTTCTGAAAACAAAAACCCCGAAGAAGCATCTGCTTTTTCGGGGTTTTCTCGTTTTTGGGGCGATTGCATTGGAAAAATTACAGCGTGAGGGTGGAGTTCAGGAAAGCGCGGAGTCGCTGGCTCCTGGGGTTTGCAAACAGCTCCTCCGGCGCACCCTCCTCCTCGATTCGTCCGTTGTCCATAAAAATCACGCGGTCGGCCACCTCACGCGCAAAGCCCATTTCATGCGTGACGATCAGCATGGTGGTGCGGGCCTCAGCCAGACGCCGCATGACCGCCAGAACCTCCCCCGTGATTTCCGGGTCGAGCGCACTGGTCGGCTCATCAAACAGCATGAGCGACGGATCCATCGCCAGCCCACGCGCAATGGCCACGCGCTGCTTCTGGCCGCCGGACAGCTGCGCCGGGTAGGCGTTCTCCTTGCCTTTCAGGCCGACCAGCTCCATCAGTGACTGTGCGCGGGCATCGGCAGCCTCCTTCGGCTGATGCTTGACATGGATGGGCGCGTAGCTGATATTCTGCACGCACGTCATGTGCGGAAACAGGTTGAAATGCTGGAAAACCATGCCGGTTTCGGTGCAGATACGGCGGATTTCCCGTTCCTTTGGATAGCAGACCTTCCCGGCGTCGTTCGTCTCCACCAGCGTTTCCCCGTTGACCACAATGGAACCGGCGGACACCCGCTCCAGGCAGTTGATGCAGCGGAGCAGCGTCGATTTTCCGGAGCCGGACGGCCCGATGATGGCGACAGTTTCTCCTTTTTGGACGTTGAGATCGACACCGGCCAGTGCCTCACAATTGGCAAACCGCTTGCGAATCCCCTTCATCATCAAAACATTGTCCACAGGAACTACCTCCGACTTTCTTTGCCTGTGCGCCGTCCGCCAAACAGGCGGCGCGACCGTTTATTCGCCTGCTGCGCCGCAGCGGCGGGCGACAGCGCCTCAAACCTTGAGAAGTACTGCTCAATCCGCTGGGCAACCAGCGTAAGTAAAAATGCGCAGATCAGATAAATGATCGCGGCAATCAGGTACGCCATTGCGTTGGCGTCGCGGTTGACCGCGCCCTGCGCCGCCTTCATCAGTTCACCAACGCCGATGACATAGACGAGCGCCGTATCCTTAACCAATGTGATCGCTTCGTTGGCCACCGGCGGCAGTACGCGCTTGACTGTCTGCGGGAGGATGATCCCAAAAATCGTGCGGGCGCGCCCGATGCCGAGCGACTGCGCCGCCTCATACTGTCCGCGGTCGATGCTTTCAATGCCGCCGCGGTAAATCTCAGCGAGGTAGGCCGCATAGTTCAGCACAAACGTGATCACCGCCGTCGGGAAGCTGTCCAGCCGGATGTTGCAGCCGATCGGCAGGAAGAAGTAGAAGAAAAAGAGCTGCAGCATCAGCGGTGTGCCGCGGAAAATCCAGATGTACGCCTTGCACAGCCAGCGCACCGGGGGGATGCGGCAGATGCTGCCCAGGGCCAGCGGGAGGCCGAGCGGAACAGACAGCACCAGCGTCAGAAGAAACAGCTTCAGCGTAATCAGGAAGCCATCAGCCAGCGACGGCAAAATTCCCTGCGTATAGCGGAGCATCTCAGAAAAACTATCTCCGAAAATATGCATATTTTTTCGACCTTCTCCCGCCGGAAATCCATCCGGCGCATATTTTTTCCGGCAAATATCGCCGGGCGATTTATCCAGCTAACATGATACCAGAAAAAAGGGCGCTTGTCAACCGCCTGTACAGGTTGCACAGAAAAACAGACCGACATTTTCCGGAATCAGAAAAGTCGGTCTGTTGGTTGGTGCAGCTTTTATTCCAGTGCGGAAAGTGCGTCGGAAATGGTTTTTTCGAAGGCGAGCTTTCCGTATTTATCGACGTCGGCCTTGTTCTTTTCGCCGTGCGTCAGGCAGCCTGCGCCGCCGATACAGCCGCCGACGCACGCCATGCCCTCGATGAAGTTGGCGTCCAGCACGCCCTTGGAGTACTTCAGAAGGGCGACACGGCAGGCTTCAATCCCGTCACACGCACAGGGCTTCAGCTCGAAATCCTCGAGTCCGTTTTCCTTCAGCCCCTGACGCACCGCGTCGCTGAGGCCGCCGGAGCGGGCAAAGATTCGGCCGAAGTAGGAGGCGTTGTCCAGAATATCCTCCGGCAGGTTGGTGATTTCCATATCGCGGCTGTCAAACAGCGCCTGAAGCTCTTCAAACGTCATCACCGCATCGACATACGGCTTGACCTCTTCGCGCTGAATTTCGGCCTTTTTCGCCGTACACGGCCCGATGAACACCACCTTGCAGGGTGCCTCATGCTCCTTGATGTACTTGGAAATCGTCGCCATCGGTGAGAGGTTGTGCGAAATCAGCGATTTCAGCTGCGGGAACGCCTTCTCGATGTAGGTGACAAATGCCGGGCAGCAGGAGCTGGTCAGGAAGCCCTTTTCGGCCAGCTCCTTGGATTCCGCATTGGCGACCATGTCAGCGCCGAGAGCCGCTTCAATGA
The DNA here is from genome assembly GCA_964515055.1 of uncultured Oscillospiraceae bacterium. Taxonomy (GTDB): domain Bacteria; phylum Bacillota; class Clostridia; order Oscillospirales; family QAMX01; genus QAMX01. The sequence goes on from CAZEUG010000014.1 coordinate 28,069, forward strand.
CGGTGTGGAAGCCGAGCTCCTTCAGGCCGGAAATGACCTGGCCGAGCTTGGCATAGGTAAACTGACTGGAAATGGCCGGTGCAACAACGGCAAAGACCTTGTACTTCGTGTTGTTTTCGCTCTTTTTCAGAATGTCAATGACATCCAGAATAAACGACTTGTCCACGATGGCACCGAACGGGCACTGATACACGCAGGCACCGCACGCGATGCACTTGTTGTTGTCAATGCCGGCGGTCTTGTTATCGTTCATGTGAATGGCCTTGATCTTGCAGGCGTTTTCACAGGGGCGCTTCCGGTTGACAATCGCCGTGTAGGGGCAAACCTTGGAGCAGGCGCCGCAGTTGACACACTTCGATTTGTCGATGTGCGCAACGTGCTGGTCATCAAACGTGATGGCACCGACACGGCAGACATCCTCACAGCGGTGCGCCAGACATCCGCGGCAGGCGTTGGTAACTTCATAGCCGCCAATCGGACATTCATCGCACGCAATTTCCAGGACTTCGATGATGTTCGGATTCGAACGATCTCCGCCCATGGCCACTTTCACGCGTTCGCTTAGAATGGCACGTTCCTTGTAGACGCAGCAGCGCATGGTCGATGTATTCCCCGGGACAATTTTCTTCGGGATATCCAGCAGGTTTTCCGTGAGCGTATCTGCCCACGCCTGACGTGCAACCTCCCGCAGAACCTGATACTTCAAATGTTGTACTTTGGTATCGAATTTCCGCATGGTTCTCCTCCAAAATCAGAAATAGGCGAATGATGACTCATGCGCCAAGCTTCGGCAGAATATTGCATTCAAAGAAATCCTTCGTGGTTTCAGGTGTGACAGAGAAGAATTCGCCGTCAATGGTGGTGCAGACGCCCTTCTGGCACTGTCCCATGCAGAACGTTCCGGCGAGTTCAATCTGTCCCTCCAGCCCCTTTTCCCGGATCAGTTCCTGCAATTGACGGACAACACTGTGGGAGCCTTTGACGTGGCAGGATGAACCGATGCAAACAGTGACTTTCATATTCAAATAGATCCTTTCATATCTGCACCGACCGGTCGCCGGTACAGATCTTATTGTTCAAATGTGCAAGAGACAGCGCCATGTTTTCATATTGAACTGGGATGCTGTCGGGAGTTTCGAGGGTACACGGTGCAAAGCACCAGATGGCCTGAATGCCGCAGGCGAGGAATTGGTCACAGACGGACTGCGCCTCCGAAGCGGGAACCGCAATGACGCCGATGCGAACGTGATGTTCCCGGCAAAACGATTCCAGCTCCTCCATGGGGCAAATCAGCTTCCCGCTGTGGCTCCGCTCCCGGGCATGAACCGCAATATCGAACGCTGCGGAAACGTGCAGACCGTATTCTTCAAAACCGCCATAGTCGAGCAGCGCCCGTCCGAGCTTTCCGGCGCCGGCAATGACAACCTGACTGTCGTCCCCGCCGAGAAACGTTTCAAAGACGTGGATCAGCTGCCTGGTGTCATAGCCGGTGCGCGGGCGTCCGGCGCCGCTCACCGCGTTCAAATCCTTTCGCACCTGCACTTCGCCGAGGCCAAGCGCGTGTGCCAGCGTCGTCGCAGAGATGGTTTCCGCCTGCTGCGCCTGCTTCAGATATTTCAGATAGATCGGGATTCGCCCAATGGTTGCTCTGGAGATTTCAGCCTGTTTCATAGTTCCTGCCTTTTGTCGGATATTCCGGCAAGCCGCCGGGATTTACGCACGCAGAGCGGCAGCTGCGTCTGCTGCTTCGTCGAGCTTTTTGTTGCGGAAGTACAGTGCGACATCGATGGAAATTTCGATGAAGTTGAGCACATAGAAGAAGAAGCTCAGATAGAAAATGAAGCCGCTGCTGCCATTTGTGACCTGAATAATCTTACGCGCAATGCCGCACGCATAGCCGATCAGCAGGAACACCTCAAAGAACAGGCTTTTGCCCTTTGCCGTTCTGGAGATCAGCGATTTCCGGATGGAAATCGGCCAAGACAGACCAAAACAGAAAATTGTCAGCGCTTCGAGAAGATCTGTAATCATAATTTGCAACCTGCTTTCTGTTTATTGCCGACGGTAATCCGGCAGAAGTTTCGGGGAGACGAGGTCTGTGTCGATGCCGGCTGCGGCGCGTTCCGTATCGAATGCGGCGATATGTGCCAGCGTCAGCTTGCCAACGGTCACATCCTTCGAATGTGCGGCAGCGTGCTGACCGGCGCTGCGGCCGAACACGATCACGTCGAGCAGGGAGTTGCCCATCAGACGGTTGCGGCCATGGATCCCGCCAACCGCCTCACCGGCAACATAGAGGTTTTCCACGCCGGGCGTCATGCCGTCTGCGCGGATTTCCAGACCGCCGTTCTGATAGTGGAGCGTCGGATAGACGAGAATCGGCTCCTTGCGGATATCGATGCCGTAGCTGCCGAACATCCGCATCATGGCCGGGATGCGGCGCTCAATCGTACCTTCGCCGCCGATCTGTTCGATCATCGGCGTATCCAGCCAGACGGCCTTGCCGTTACCGGTGTCAATGCCCTTATTGCGGTCGGAGCATTCGCGAATGATGGATGCTGCGGCGACGTCGCGGGTTTCCAGCGGGTGCATGAAGACCTCGCCATCGCGGTTGATCAGCTTCGCGCCGAGCGAACGCACCTTTTCCGTCACGAGTGCGCCGAAAATCTGCTGCGGGAATGCCGCACCGGTCGGGTGGTACTGCAGTGTGTCGGCATAGAGCAGCTTGGCACCGGCACGATAGCCGAGAACCAGACCATCGGCGGTTGCGCCGTAGTGGTTGGAGGTCGGGAAGCCCTGATAATGCATCCGGCCAGCGCCGCCCGTTGCAATGACGACGGTCTTTGCGCGGGCAACCATCAGCTCTTTCGTTTCCATATTCATGAGGACGGCACCGGCAGCGCGGCCGTTTTCGTCCAGAATCAGCTCAATGGCCGCAGTGAAATCCACGACCGGAATGCCACGGTTCAGCACTTCATCGCGCAGGGTGCGCATGATTTCCGCGCCGGAGTAGTCCTTGGCTGCGTGCATCCGCTTGCGCGAGGTGCCGCCGCCGTGCGTGGTGATCATGGTGCCGTCCGGCGCTTTGTCGAATTCAACGCCCAAATCGTTCAGCCACTGAATGGCGTCCGGAGCATCGCAGACCAGCTTGGCCAGCAGCTCACGGCGTGCGGCAAAGTGACCGCCGCCAAACGCATCCAGGAAGTGGATGGCCGGGGAGTCATTCGGCTTGTCAGCCGCCTGAATGCCGCCTTCTGCCATCATGGTGTTCGCGTCACCGATGCGGAGCTTCGTGACGATCATGGCTTTGGCACCGGCTTCATCGGCTTCAATCGCCGCAGAAGCACCGGCACCGCCGCCGCCGATGATCAGCACATCGACGTCATAGCGGACATCGGACAGATCGACATCCGACGCGGCAATGCGGCTGTGCGCCTGCAGAATGCTGCACAGCTCATGCGGGACGCTTTCGCCCCGGTTCGGGCCGATCTGCAACGTGGAAAATTCGCTTTTTTTGTAATCCGGGTGATAGGCCGCAAGCAGCGTTTCCTTTTCCTGCGCGGTCATGCGAGCCGGTTCACAGGCAATGTTTGCAGCGCGGGCAGCTTCTACCGCCCGAAGGGATTCCTGAAATTCGTTTGCATACATAGGTCAGTCCCGCCTCACTTTTCAATTTCCCGATTGTTGTACAGTTCCTTCAGCTCTTCAACCGGCTTGCCCATCAGTGCTTCGATCAGGTCAGTGAAGGTTCCGTCCTTGATTTCCTGCACGCGGTCGGCCAGATGTTCGCTCTTCGGTGCCAGGTACTTGCCGTTTAAGCGGCGAGCCAGCATGGCAACCTGCGGATGGGAAATACCGGCCGGGCAACGGGAGGAGCAGACGCCGCACATGACGCAGTCGAAGGATTCCTCCGCGCATTTGTCAAATTCGCCGCGCTGTGCATAAGCAATGTATTGCATGACGTTCAGCGATTGCGTACAGCTTTTGGTGCAGGCGTTGCAGCCGACACAGGCATAGATTTCCGGATACAGCTGCATCATGATCTGTTCCGTTGGCTTGATTTTGTTGATGTCATAGACCTGCTTGACCAGCGGGAAGAAGGGCAGCGTCGCGACATACATATTGTTTTCAACCTTGGTCTGGCAGGCCAGGCAGGTTTTCAGTTCCCGGTCACCCTGGATGCGGTAAATCGTTGCGCAGGCGCCGCAGAAGCCGTTCCGGCAGCCGCAGCCGCGAACCAGCTGGTATCCGGCATATTCCATGGCGCGCATGATCGTCAGATCGTCCGGTACGCTGTAGCGCTTGCCGAACAGATAAACGTTGACCATGTTTTCCATCATGCATACACTCCTTTTTGTATCCGGGAGCAGGCAGGCCGACAGTCGCAGCTGTGGCCTGCCCTCCCCGCAATGCAATCTTTAATATTCGTTCGGCAGTTCATCCAGCTCATCGCAGCGGAAAACCGGCCCATCCTTGCAGACGTACTTGGAGCCGATGTTGCAGCGGCCACATTTGCCGATGCCGCACTTCATGCGGAGCTCCATCGTGGTATAGACCTGTGTCTTGTCGAAGCCCAGCTCCTGCAGACCGGCCAGCGTGAACTTGATCATGATCGGCGGGCCGCAGAGCACTGCGATTTTATTGGTCGGAAACTGGAGTTCCTTGACGTAGTTCGGAACGAAGCCGACGTGGCCGTCCCATTCCGGCTGCTCGCGGTCAATGGTCAGGTGGACGGTGACGCCCGTATCCTGTGTCCATTCCTCGACAATTTCGCGGTAATCGACGAGATCCTGCATACTGCGGGAGCCGTAGACGATGTCGATTTTGCCGTAGCGGTCGCGGTAATGGCGGCAGTAGTTGATCACGGAACGCAGCGGAGCCAGACCGATACCGCCTGCGATAAAGAGCAGGTCGTGGCCGGCGAATGCCGTATCCACCGGGAAGCCGTTGCCGTAGGGGCCGCGGATGGTGATCTGCTGGCCGACCTCCATCGAGTGGAGCCATTCGGTCACGCAGCCGCATTTTTTGATGGAAAACTCCATGAATTCCGTATTGGTGGGCGAGGACGTGATGGAGAACATGGCCTCACCAACGCCGGGCATGGAGAGCATGGCGCACTGGCCGGGCTTGTGTTCAAACGCCTTTTTGCCGTCCGGCGTGACCACGCGGAAGGTTTTGACATCCGGTGTATCGATACGGATGTCCGTTACCACGCCGATGGCCGGCATCAACGGTTCTTTCATCTCAGGCATTTTCGCGACCTCCCAGTGTTTTCATGACCTTGACGATGTTCATCTGGATGGGGCACTTTGCCACGCAGCGGCCGCAGCCGACGCAGGAAAAGAGGCCATCGTTGTTGGTCGGATAATAGACCAGCTTGTGCATAAAGCGCTGACGGAAGCGTTCCAGCTGCGTCAGACGCGGCTGCCCAGCAGACATCTTTGTAAATTCGGAATACATACAGGAATCCCAGCAGCGGAAGCGGCGGATGCCGTGTCCGGTGTTGAAATCCTGAATATCGTAGCACTGGCAGGTCGGGCAGACGAACGTGCAGGTGCCGCAGCCGAGGCACGTTTCGGACAGCTCCTTCCACTCCGGTGCATTGAAGAAGGCGGACGTTTTGCCGTCACCGAAGGCATCGGCCTTCAGGTTGGCCAGCGGCAGGCGCGCAAGGCGCTCACCGATCTGCTGCTTCTGCGCGTCAACGGCCGTCTCTTCGCCCGGCTCCGTGACGGCTTCCAGCGCTTTCAGGGCTGCTTCGCCCTTCTCTGTCTGCGCCTTCAGATACAGCGTATCCCCGGTTTTCCAGCAGGCAACATCCCCGGCCGGGTTGGCCGCATCGATGCCGAATGTGCCGCAGAAGCAGGTTTCAGCCGGCCTGGTGCAGGCCAGTGAGAAAATCACAGCGTGCTCGCGGCGGTTCTGATAATACGAATCGACCGGATCCGCCAGGAAGACGCGATCGAGAATGTCAAAGCTCTTCACATCGCAGGCGCGGACGCCGAAGAGGACAAAATCCTCACATTCGTCACGCGTGTCCACGATATCCAGCTGCTTGCCTTCCACCTTGAAGTCCATCAGGTTTTCAGTCTGCGGGAAAAAGAAATCCTTGGCGCTGCGCACCGTGTTCAGAGCGTCCGACCAGGTCTTTCCGCTTTCCCAGCGCTCATATTTCGCACCGGCCTTTGTGTCCACCGGCAGATACAGCGCGGCGTTCTCCGCAATCGCTGCAAAGAGCGCGTCCAGTTTGTTCAATGCAATTTTACGCATGTCCGTGCCTCCCTGCCGCTTCGCCCGGTTCGATATCGTCTGTCTGGTAGTTGACAATCGGTGCCCGGCTGCCGACGGTTTCACCCGCCTGATACTCGCCGTAGAACCGGTCAATATCGTGGATGAACTTCCGGTTCAGCAGGTGCAGCGGAATGTGCTGCGGGCAGACGCGGGAGCATTCGCCACAGTCGGTGCAGCGACCGGCGACGTGGAACGCCCGGATGACGTGGAACAGCTTTTCCTCGAACGAGTTGGCCGCCGCCTTATTGGCTGCGCCGGAGTTCGGGTTGTCAAAGACACATTTTTCGCAGGTGCAGGCCGGGCAGACATCGCGGCACGCGTTGCAGCGGATGCAGCGGGACAGCTCGTTCTGCCAGAAGGCGAACCGTTCATCGGCGGTCATCTGCTCCAGCGCCTCGACTTCGTCAAAGCGACCGGAATCCAGCGTTTCGCCGTCTTCGCCCAGCAGCTCGTCATAAGCGACGTGTTTTTTCGATTTGCAGTGTGTGCAGCGATCCGGCAGCAGCTCGGCGCGGTCAAAGGTCTGTTCGCCGTCATACAGCGTTTCGACAACGACCCGATCCGAATCCTCACGGATGGCGGCAATGCCGTCCACGCGCTCGCGGATGCGGCTGACATCGAGCATCCCGTCACACGGGACGCCGACCACATAGACCTTTTCACGGTCAAAGCGGTGCTCCGTCAGCAGCTGGTTAAAGCTGTAGGTATCGCACGGCTTGAGAAATACCAGAACCTTGCCGTCACCCTTGGCGGTTTCGCGGATCAGGTATTTGGAAAAATTCGCGCCGCAGAAATCGTTCCAGAGGAAGTCCTTCTCCAGAGCTTCCACAGAGGTGAACAGGGCAGGCGTCACATCATATGCAAATTCGCCGCGTTTCCAGCCCAGAACACGATCCACGGTACCGGCGGCCAGCAGGCTTCCGGCTTTGTCGATCAGCGCGTCTCGTCCGATTGTTTGCATCGTAAATCCTCCAATCTCCTGTTTTCTCCGAGTGCCGCAACGGTTGCGGCGAAATCATTCATCGTGGCGGCAAACTTGGCACCTTCCGCCGCGGACACCCATTCAACACGGGTGCGCTCCCGCTCAATGCCGAGGTAGTCGAGCATGGAGAAGAGCAGCGCCATACGGCGGCGGGTATAGTAGTTGCCGGAGGTGTAATGACAGTCACCCGGATGGCAGCCGCAGAGAATGACGCCGTCCGCGCCGCGCTGGAAGGCGTGGAGAACAAACAGCGGATTCACCCGGCAGGAACAGGGTACGCGGATGATCTTGACATCCGCCGGATAGCTCAACCGGTTGTTGCCGGCGAGATCGGCGCCCGCATACGAGCACCAGTTGCAGCAAAATGCCACAATCAGCGGTTTATATCCTTTTTCTTGCGTTTCTACTTGCATATTGCGTCAACCTCCGCCATGATTTGCCGCGTCAGGAATCCGCGCAGATCCATTGCGCCGGACATACACGCCACGGTGCAGGCACCGCAGCCCTGACAGACAGCCTCGTTGACAACCGCAACGCGACGGCGCTTGGTTGTCCGGTCGGGCATTCTGAAATCCTTTTCCTCATAGGTGATGGCGCCGTACGGGCAGACATTCGCACAGGTCGAACAGCCGTTGCACATCATTTCGTCCGAATGTGCCACGCAGGCGTTTCCGGTCAGCTTGTCTTTTGCGAGGAGGCCGATGACCTTGGATGCGGCCGCACCGGCCTGTGCGACGGTTTCCGGAATGTCCTTCGGGCCCTGGCAGGTACCGGAGAGGAAGACACCGGCCGTCGGGCTTTCCACCGGGCGCAGCTTCGGATGCGCCTCCGTGAAGAAGTCGTTGGTGTCCATGCTGGCCGTCAGCATGGTGGCCAGCGGGCGCGCCGATGCATCCGGCTCGATGGCGGCGGCCAGAACGACCAGATCCGCGTCGATGTGTACCTGCTTGCCGTAGATCAGATCGGAGCCCTGCACCTTGAGCTTTTTGCCCTCCGGCGAGACCTTGCCGACCATACCCTTGATATAGTGGACGCCGTATTCCTCCACGGCGCGGCGATAGAATTCGTCAAAGTTCTTGCCCGGTGTGCGGACGTCAATGTAGAAGACATAGACCTCCGTATCCGGATATTTGTCACGAATGAGCATCGCGTGCTTGGCGGTGTACATACAGCAGATCTTGGAGCAGTATTCCTTGCCCTTATCTGCGCAGGCCGCACAGCGGGAGCCGACGCACTGCACAAACACGATGGTGTGCGGGTGTTCACGGTCAGACGGACGCAGCAGCGTACCGCCGGTCGGGCCTGCTGCGTTCATCAGGCGCTCCAGCTCCAGCGACGTGATGACGTCCTTGGACTGGGCATAGGCGAATTCGTCAAACGGTTCCATGGAGATCGGGTTGAACCCGGTCGCCACGACAATGGCGCCGTATTTTTCTTCGAGCAGCTCATCCTTGGCCTGGTAATCGATGGCACCGGCCGAGCAGACCTTGGAGCAGACGCCGCACTTGCCGGTTTTCAGCATCATGCAGTGTGCCGGGTCGATGGTTGCAACCTTCGGAACAGCCTGTGCAAACGGGATGTAGATGGCGCGGCGCTGATCCATACCGAGGTTGAATTCGTTCGGAATGTTTTTCTGCGGGCATTTTTCCGTACAGAGGCCACAGCCGGTGCAGACGTCTTCCTTGACGTAGCGCGCACGGCGCTTGATGGTCACGTCGAAATTGCCGACGAAGCCCTTGACTGCGGTGACTTCCGAATAGGAGAAAATCCGGATTTTGTCGTTCTGCGCGACATCCACCATTTTCGGCGTCAGGATACACGCCGCACAGTCGAGTGTCGGGAAGGTCTTGTCAAGCTGCGCCATCTTGCCGCCGATGGTCGGCTTGGTTTCCACGATATCCACCGGGAAGCCGGCGTCCGCGATATCCAGAGCGGTCTGGATACCGGCGATTCCGCCGCCGATGACCAGCGCACGCTTGGTGACCGGGCTTTCGCCGGGGGTCAGCGGTGTGTTCAGGTGAACCTTGGCAACAGCGGCACGTGCCAGCACAATGGCCTTTTCCGTACCGGTCAGCTGATCCTTGTGAACCCAGGAGCACTGCTCACGGATGTTGGCGATTTCCACCATGAAGGGGTTCAGACCGGCAGATGCTGCCGTCTTGCGGAAGGTCGCCTCGTGCATCCGCGGGGAGCAGGAGCAGACGACAATTCCGGTCAGGCGATGCTCGGCAATGGCGTCCTTGATCATGTTCTGACCGGCCTGCGAGCACATATATTGATAGTCCGTGGAGAAAACAACACCCGTCTCATGCGAGAGCGCTTCAGCAACGGCTTTCACGTCGATCGTCCCTGCAATGTTGGTACCGCAGTGACAGACAAAAACTCCGATTCTTTGCATGGCTTTGCTTCTCCTTTCTTATTTCGAATATTTCCGCATGGCGCTGACGACCGCCTGCTGCGGCAGATCGGGGTCGGCTTCCGCGAAAGCCGGCAGATCATTCGCCGTCAGGTGGTTGGCGCCCTTCTGGCGGATCACACTGAGGCGAACCGCTTCCACCAGCTTCGCCGGTTCGACGCCGCGGGGGCAGCGATCCACACAGGCAAAGCAGGACAGGCATTGATAAATTGATTTCGACTGCATCAGTGCTTCGATGTCACCGGTTTCCACCAGGTACACAAACTGATGCGGATGATATTCCATTTCGTCATAGGCAGGGCACGTTCCGGAGCATTTGCCGCAGCGCATACATTTGCGCGGGTTGACGCCGCTCATTTCCAGGATTTGCTCTTTCAGACGATCAGATTGTCTTTCCATGCACGATCCTCACTCATATCCTCAGATTTCCAGACCGAGTGCTTCGGCAAGCAGCTCGGTAAAATAGACGACAGGCACAGGGCTGCCGTTTTTCACCAGGTTATAGCTGCACAGCGGGCACGCCGTCACAATGCGTTCGGCCCCGTGTGCCGCCGCGCTCTCACTGACGGCGCGGCTCTTCTTTTCCGCCGATTCCGCATTCTCCAGCGCGACATATCCGCCGCAGCATTCGTTTCTCATGGGAGAAATCACCGGTTCTGCGCCGAGCGCCCGGATGAAATCCTCCAGAATCTGCGGATTTTCCACATTGTCAAACTGCATCACCTTGCCGGGGCGCAGCAGCATACAGCCGTAATAGCCGGCGATCTTCTGCCCGGTCAGCGGATGCTTGACCGCCTGCCGCAGCCTGTCAAAGCCGATGACATCGCGCAGCAGCTCCAGATAGTGGTACACCTGTGTTTCACCGGTATACGGTGCGGCATCGGTGTGATCCTGCGCCAGGTAGCGGTTGACCTTTCCGGCGAATTCCGCGTCCGTCTGCATGGCGTGATTCGTCTGCTTGATGACGTTATGGCAGGCGGAGCAGACCGTGACAAGCGGCTGACCGGCATCCCGCGCCGCAATCAGCGCACGAACGCTGGACAGCTTGGATGCGATTTCATCCTTTGCGCTGACGAATACGCCGCCGCAGCACTGCCAGTTCTCCGGTTCACACATCTCGACGCCGAGGGCTTCCGCCGCAGCACGGGCGCACCGATCCAGCGTTTTGGCCTTGGTGCGGAGTGTGCAGCCCGGAAAATAAGAGACTTTCATCATAGATGACCTAACCCCTTTCTTGCGGTTTCGCCCGGTCAGGCCATCTGCTCCGGATGAAACACCTCATCAAACCGTTCCGCCGTCAGGAAGCCGAGCGCAACGCAAGCTTCTTTTAATGTAATATCCTCTTTGTAGGCTTTTTTGGCCACCTTTGCGGCATTTTCATAACCGATATACGGGTTCAGCGCCGTCACGAGCATCAGAGAATGATACAGGTTGTTGCGCATTTTTTCCCGGTTGGCCGTGATGCCGACCGCGCAGTTGCGGTTGAAGGAGCAGACCGCCTCTGCCAGCAGGCGAGCCGACTGCAGGAAGTTGTAGGCAATGACGGGCATGAAGACGTTCAGCTCGAAGTTGCCCTGCGAGGCGGCAATGCCGACGGCTGTATCGTTGCCCATGACCTGAACGGCCACCATCGTCACAGCTTCGCACTGTGTCGGGTTGACCTTGCCGGGCATGATCGAGGAGCCCGGCTCATTTTCCGGAATCCGGATTTCGCCCAGACCGTCCCGCGGGCCGGAGGCCAGCCAGCGGACGTCGTTGGCAATTTTCATCATATCGCAGGCTGCCGCCTTGATGGCGCCGTGCGCAAACACGACCTCATCCTTGGAGGTGAGGGCGTGGAATTTGTTGGATGCAGTGATAAAGGGCTTGCCTGTCAGCTCCGCGACCTTCTGCGCGACCAGGACGTCAAAGCCCTTCGGCGCGTTCAGACCGGTGCCGACGGCCGTGCCGCCGAGCGCCAGCTCATACAGCGGGCGAACCGCCAGACGCAGCAGCTCCACGTCGCGCTCCAGGCTGGAACGCCAGCCGGAGATTTCCTGGCTGAAGCGGATCGGAACAGCGTCCTGCAGGTGGGTACGGCCGGACTTGACGACGTCCTCATTTTCCGCTTCCAGGCGGCGGAACGTCTCAATCAGACCCTCAAGTGCGGGAATCAGCTGATCCTCCAGTGCGCAGACGGCAGAGATGGAAATCACCGTCGGGAACGTGTCGTTGGAGGACTGGCTCATGTTGATATCGTCATTGGGGTGGCAGAGCTTCTGACCGGCAATCTGGTTGGCGCGGTTGGCAATGACCTCGTTGGCGTTCATGTTGGACTGCGTCCCGGAGCCTGTCTGCCAGACAACGAGCGGGAAATGGTCATTCAGCTGTCCGGTAATGACCTCATCGCAGGCCGACTGAATCGCTGCCAGCTTTTCCGCCGTCATTTTTTCCGGCTTCAGCTCGGCATTGGCCTGTGCAGCAGCCTTCTTCAGGATGCCGAATGCATGGGTCACTTCGACGGGCATGGTTTCGATGCCGACGCCGATTTCGAAATTTTCATGACTTCTCTGGGTCTGTGCGCCCCACAGCCGGTCGGCCGGGACCTTCATTTCGCCCATTGAATCGTGTTCTGTGCGGTATTCCATGAATTGAACTCCCTTTTTTCTGTTTGATGAGGCTCTTAGATTTCCAGGCTGTTGATGACTTCCTTCAGCGTATCGGCGCTGTGGCGCAGCTGACCGATTTCCTCATCCGTCAGCGGGACGTTGACCTTGCCGCGGACACCGTTGTGGCCGACCATGTTCAGCGTGCTGAGGCAGACATCGTCAATCCCGTATTCGCCGTGCATCATGGTGGAAACGGTCATGGTGGTGTCGATGCCGACCAGCAGCGATTTGCAGATGTGGCAGACGGAGACGGAGACGGCATAGAAGGTAGCACCCTTGCGCGCAATCACGCGGCCGCCGGATTTCTTGACGTACTGCGTGATTTCATCGTAGTTCAGCTCCGGCGCGGAAATGCCCGGAACAGTCAGCAGACGCTGGCAATCCTGAATCGGGACGTTGGAGATGTTGGCCACCGACCAGGGAATAAAGGAAGAATCGCCGTGTTCGCCGAACACATAGGCGTGGACGTTGCTCTGGTTGATGTTGTAATACTCGGAGAGACGTGCGCGGAGACGCGCCGTATCGAGAATGGTACCGGAGCCGATGATCCGGTTTTCCGGCAGGCCGGACAGCTTGTGGAAGGTATAGGTCAGGATGTCCACCGGATTGCTGACGATGATGTAGGTGGCATCCGGTGCATACTTGGTGACTTCCGGAATGATCTGCTTGGTGATGTTCACGTTGGTCTGTGCCAGCTCCAGACGGGTCTGACCCGGCTTGCGGGCAATGCCGGAGGTGATAATAACGATGTTGGAGTTCGCCGCATCGCGATAGTCACCGGCATAAATCGTGCAGGGCCCGCAGAAGGGCGTACCCTGTCGGATGTCCAGCGCTTCGCCCAGCGCTTTTTCGTTGTTGATATCGATCATGACGATCTCAGAGGCAAGACCCATGACCGTCAGGGTATAGGCAATGGTGGAGCCCACGCTGCCGGTACCGATGATGGAGATTTTGTTCATAACGCACCTTCTCTATGATACTTTCATAATTGTCGTTCTATTATAACATGATTCGACGCGGTTTGCAATTGCCTCTTTCTCATATCGCTATTGCTTTTATCGATATCGGATAAGCGAATTGAAAAAGCGCTCACCGCACGCTTCCCCGCTGGCGTCGGGTGATCTGATCGACGAAGCGGTCGAAATTGGCGGACTCCTCCGGCGATGGGGTCATGCCGAAGAGGAGATTTTCCTTTTTATGGCAATCGGACGTCCAGAGCATACAGACCGAATGCTGTCGGAGCATTTCGCGCATCTGCGCGTCCGGATACGGGTCGGTGCGGAGGCCACGCGCCATGGCACCGGTGTTGATCTCAAATGCCACCGGCGCATGAATCAGCTCCGCCAGCGCCTGGTCGGCCGCTGCCCGGTAGCGCAGATGGCTCTGATTCAGAATGCTCGCCTGCTCGCTGAACTTGCTCACGACGTCGAAGTGGCCGATGATGTCGCAGTGCGTCTTCCGATACAGATCGCCCGCCTGTTCAAAATAGGCTTCGGCAAATGCATACGCATCCCCCTTGAACCAGTCGCGGATCATCGCCTGATGCCCCTCAATGCAGTGGTCGATCGAGCGGTATTCCCCGTTTCGGCGGAGATAGTGAACGGAGCCGATGACAAAATCGTAGCCGTCTGTCGGCATATCGGAAAAATAGTCCTGCTCCACACCGAGCAGAATCCGAATCTGTCCGGCGTAGACCTGTTGCAGCCGCCGCACCTCCGCGCAGTAGGCTTCGGTGCCTTCACGCGTCATGCAGTAGCTCTGATCGAAATCGGTATGGGAATGGCCGCTGAAGCCGATGACCGGGCAGCCCAGGCGGATGGCCTCAAGCACCAGCGCCTCCGGCTGATCCTGTCCGTCACAATAGCAGGTGTGCGTGTGTAAATTGGATGGAATGACTGACATTTGCAAAGAAATCCTTTCTGTGGGTTAAAATCCGAGCGATTCGCCAACGAGCCAGACGTGCGTTTCGCGCCCGGTCATCGGGTAGGAATACCGCACCGTCACGCGGCACATTCGCTTGTCGGCGGCGCATTCGTGGCAGCGTCCGGTTTTGGCGCATGGCGTGTTCATGTGGAGGCGCACCGCGTTTTTGGGGCACGCCACCGTCTTAATGCGTGTGATCGCTGCGTCATAGTCCGGCACCAGCTTGTTGATACCGCAGATGATGAAGCAGCGCTTCGGGCCGTAGAACATGGCAGCCACGCGGTTGCCGCCGCCATCGATGCTGACGGGTTCACCCGTTTCCGTCAGCGCGTTCGCGCTGCACAAAAACACGTCCGACAGGAGTGCCCTGGGTCGGACATCGCCATCCGACGGGGCGGACTTCCAGTGCCACCAGACGCGGTTGCCGCGGGCGGTCAGCGCGGGGTAGACGTTCAGCTCTTCGACGGTCATGGAGCCGCCGATGCCAACGACCTCATCCGGGCGAATGGCTGACAGCAGCGCTTCGGCACAGGCGGCGCGGTCGTCAAACCATCGGGCATGAAACCCGCGGCGGTTCAGCGCAGCCAGACAGCGTTCGGCCTGCTCGGGGATGGAATTCTGCATGAAACAACCTTCTTTCTGAGGAAGAACCGGGCAATCTGTTGAGACAGCCGGTAAAAAAATCACCGAAAAAAACGGAAATTCCGCTTGCAATCCGGGCGGAGGTATGATATAATAAAGAACAGCATGGGCGATATTGTGCAGCCCTGCGGATTCTGCCCTGCGCAACGGCGACCTGCGAACCATGTCAGGCGGGGAACCGAGCAGCATTTAGTGGGATTCGCGGTGTGCCGCAGTCAGCAGGCCGCAAGGCTGCACAATATCGCCCGTGTTTTTTTTCGGAACAGAGCCGGTATTATTGTACCATACTGCGCCGTGCTTTTCAATTGTGGCTGCATCTTTTTTGTGGGAGGTTTTTGAAACATGGGACTTGCTCTGTACAATAAATGGCGTCCGATGTGCTTCGGCGATGTGATCGGGCAGGAGCACATCACGCGCACCCTTCGAAATCAGGCCGCGCTCGGCCGACTGTCCCACGCTTATCTGTTCTGCGGCCCACGCGGAACAGGCAAAACGACCTGCGCCCGCATTCTGGCCAAGGCCGCCAATTGTCAGCACCCGGTCAATGGCGATCCCTGCAACCGCTGTGACGCCTGCCGCAGCATTCTGGACGGCAGCGCAACCGATGTGTTTGAGCTGGATGCCGCCGCATACACCGGCGTGGACAGCATCCGCGACCTGCGCGATGAGGCCGTCTATGCCCCGGCCGAGCTGAAACAGAAGGTCTACATCATGGACGAAGTCCATATGCTGTCGCAGAGCGCGTTCAATGCCCTGCTGAAAATTCTGGAGGAGCCGCCGGAGCACGTTATGTTCGTTCTGGCCTCCACAGAGCTGCATAAAATTCCGCCAACCATCCTGTCGCGCTGTCAGCGCTTTGAATTTCGCCGGATTGACCGGCGTGAAATTGCCCGCCGCCTCCTGAAAATCGCCGCAGAGGAACAGATTCCGCTCGCGGACAGCGGCGCGGCCATGATTGCACATATGTCCGACGGCGCCATGCGCAATGCCCTGAGTCTGCTGGAGCAGGCATCCGCGCTGTCCGGCGGCGTTACGCTGGACGGGGAAGGCGTTGCCAATGCGCTCGGCCTGGTTACGGCGGATGCACTGCTGGCCTGTGCCGCCATGATCGCCTCCGGCGATACGAAGGGCGTTCTGACGCTGTTCACCGAGCAGTACGAGAAGGGCGTGGAGCCCTCCGGCTTCGCCGACCGTCTGATGGCGCTCTACCGGGATTTGCTGATCCGCAAAACCAGCGACACCGACCTGCTGATCGGAAGCGGGTATACCGCAGAGGATCTGAACCGACTGCTGGCACAATACACGCCGGAGCGGCTGCTGTATTCCGTCAAATCGCTGCGCGATGCGCTGCAGCAGCTGAATCGCAGCCCCAACCGCCGGATTGACGTGGAAATGGCGCTGATTGCGCTGTGCCGCCCCAGCCTCGGCGGTGACCCATCGGCGCTGACCGCGCGCATCGCCGCATTGGAAACCAGAGTGGCCTCCGGTGTGGTCGTTGCCAACGCGACACCGACTGAACCGGCTACAGCGGCTGAACCGACGACAGCGACCGAACCGGCTGCGGCACCAGAGACGCAGCCCGTCGCCGCAGCACCTGTTGCTGCAGCGCCCAAACCATCTGGCGGCTGCCAGCCGATTGCCTTTCGGGATGAGCTGATGTCCGCCCTGCGCGACACATTGGATCGCATGACCTATTCCTACCTGAAATCGTGTGAGCTTCTTTCGGACGGCAGCAAGCTGCTCATTCGTTCTCCGGACGAGATGACGCAGGAGATGATTGCGCGGCGCAAGACGCTCGATGCTGTCCGGGAAACGCTGGCGACGCTCGATCGTCCGAACATGACGGTCGAGGCAGAGCTGGCGGTCGGCGAATCGCACACGCCGACGCCTGCCGGACAGGCGGCAGACGGATTTGATGAGCTGCTCAGCTTTGCTGCGGAAAACCCGGATTTTGCAGATATTCAGTCCTGATTTTCGCTGAATTCAGAGAAAAGGAGAACCTTTTATGCCGGATACCCCCTTTGCCGCGCCGGTCGAGCGGTTGATTGAAGCCTTTCAGCGGCTGCCCGGAATCGGTCGAAAAAGCGCACAGCGGCTGGCGTTTCATGTCATGAGTATGGACGAATCGGCGGCGCAACAGTTCGCGGACGCCATCGTGGACGTCAAGCACACGGTGTTCTGCTGTGAGGTCTGCCAGAATCTGACCGATCAAAAGCGCTGCCCGATCTGCGAAAATCCGTCACGCGATGCATCGATCGTCTGCGTGGTGGAATCCCCGGCCGATGTGGCCGCCATTGAGCGCACACGGGAATATCACGGCGTTTACCATGTGCTGCACGGCGTGATTTCGCCGCTGACACAGGTCGGGCCGGAGGATATCAAAATCAGGGAGCTGCTCGCGCGCATCCGTGAGGGCGGCATCCGTGAGGTTATCATGGCAACCAACCCGGATACCACCGGTGAGACAACCGCCATGTATATTTCCGGACTGCTCCGGCCGCTCGGCATTCGCGTGACGCGTCTGGCCTACGGCATCCCCGTGGGCGGACATCTGGAATTTGCCGATGAGGTCACACTGCTCCGCGCACTGGAAGGCCGCCGCGATATCTGAGCGAACGACATCGCACAGGGAATCTGCGGCAAAGACAGCAGTTGAACTGGTCTGCGCAGGTCGCCCCGGATCATTTTCCGACGAGAAAGTGCCGCCGGAAAACCGCCTGCACGGAAAACCGCTCCGGGAAGCGTGCTGTTTGAAATTTCTCTCACGGCAGTTCGGCTGCGGGACAACCAAATGAACAGGCCGTTGAAAAACGGAAAGGTCGTGTATCCGATGCGATACACGACCTTTTTTTGTTGATTGCGGTCGATATTTGTGTAAATGATGTACTGTTTTCGAGGATGCCCCTGCATTCGCAGCCGTCCACATCACCGAATCACCCCAGCGCCCCTGACGATAGGAGCTGAGAGAGAAAGGTGTTTCTGCGGAATTGCCTTCACTCGCAGAGACCAACCCTGGAAAAACACGAGACGCCCCTGAGTTGCCCGTGGCTGCTGTCTTCGGTCAATTGACGAGATTCTCTTTGCACAGGGAAGGCTTTGGAAACTCTGAATTCCAATCATTGACAGAAAAAGCTGCAATGTTTCCGTCTCCGAAACCTGTACATTCGTGTCCATGCAGGAGCTCGTGTACTTGAGCGACCGATGAGTCTCGAATGATGCGAACGATTGAGCCGGAGGCACACGAGTTCACAACCTCTGAATCAGAAACATCACACGAAACAGCGCCGGGCGCAAAAAAAGAAGGCGGATCTTTTACAAGATCCGCCTTCTGGCGTTGCTTAGAGTTTTGCGAGGTTTGCTTTGAGGTTATCAAGCTGTTCGCGCAGCTCTTTCGGGAGCTTATCGCCGAATTTCTTGTAATGTTCTTCGATTTCGGCGGCTTCCTTCTCCCAGACTTCCTTGTCGACGGAGAGCAGGTCTTCCAGCGTCTTGCGATCGACATTCAGGTCGGTCAGGTCGATATCGTCCGGCTTCGGAATGTAACCGATGGCGGTTTCCTGCGCATCAGCTTTGCCTTCGCAGCGGTCGATGATCCAGTTCAGGACGCGCATATTGTCGCCGAAGCCCGGCCAGACGAAGTTGCCTTCGTCATCGGTGCGGAACCAGTTGACGTTGAAGATCTTCGGAGCCTTGTCACCCAGCTTCTTGCCCATGTCGAGCCAGTGCTGGAAGTAGTCACCCATGTGGTAGCCGCAGAACGGCAGCATGGCCATCGGGTCGCGGCGGACAACGCCGACTGCGCCGGCGGCAGCAGCTGTGGTCTCGGAAGCCATGGTCGAACCGACAAACACGCCGTTGACCCAATCCTTGGACTGGTAAACCAGCGGAGCGCACTTGGCGCGGCGGCCGCCGAAGATAATGGCGCTGATCGGAACACCCTGACCCTTGTCGAATTCGTCAGAAATGCAGGGGCAGTTCTTGGCCGGAGCGGTGAAGCGGGAGTTCGGATGCGCGGCGTAGGTGGACTTATCCTTCTTGTCGAACTTGGAGGCATCCCACGGGTTGCCCTTCCAGTCGATGGCGTTGGTCGGCAGATCCTTGTTCAGGCCTTCCCACCACACGGTGTTGTCATTGAGGTCCAGAGCGACGTTGGTGAAGATGGTATTCTTCTTCGTGCTTTCCAGCGCGTTGAAGTTGGAGTGCTCGTTGGTGCCCGGTGCGACGCCGAAGAAGCCGTTCTCCGGGTTGATTGCATACAGGCGGCCATCCGGGCCGATCTTCATCCAGGAAATGTCGTCGCCGACCGTCCAGATCTTGTAGCCCTTATCGCGCAGATACTTCGGCGGGATGAGCATGGCGAGGTTCGTTTTGCCGCAGGCAGACGGGAACGCCGCTGCAACATATTTGATTTCGCCCTTCGGATTCTGGAGACCCAGGATGAGCATATGCTCGGCCATCCAGCCTTCCTTCCAGCCCTGGTAGGAAGCGATACGGAGAGCGAAGCACTTCTTGCCCAGGAGGACGTTGCCGCCGTAGGCAGAGTTAACGGAGATGATGGTGTTATCCTGCGGGAAGTGGCAGATATAACGGTTTTCCGGATCGACGTCGCATTTTGCATGCAGGCCGCGCACCCAGTCATTGCTGTCGCCGAGGACATCCAGAACCTTCTGGCCAACGCGGGTCATGATGTTCATGTTCAGGACGACGTAGATCGAGTCGGTCACTTCAATACCGACCTTGGCAAGCGGGGAACCAATCGGACCCATGGAATACGGGATGATGTACATCGTGCGGCCCTGGTAGGTGCCACGGGCGATGTTGTAGAGGCGCTCATACATTTCCTTCGGATCGCACCAGTTGTTCGTCGGGCCGGCGGTTTCCTTATCGGTTGTGCAGATGAACGTCCGGTCTTCCACGCGGGCCACATCGTTCGGACGTGTCCGGTGCAGATAGCAGCCCGGGAGTTTTTCTTCGTTGAGCTTGATCATTTCGCCGGATTCAACGGCTTCATTGCGGAGCGCATCCAGCTGCTCCTCGCTGCCATCGATCCAGACGACCTTGTCGGGGTTAACGAGAGCTTTGACCTCGTCCAACCACTGCAAGACGGTTTTGTTGTTGGTCATATTTCTACGCACCTTTCTGCTGTTTGTTGATGATGCTCAGGGACGGGGTGAGCTGCAAAGAAGCCCTCTCCCCACCTATAACAGTATACCATATTATATCACAAAATGCAATCCCTGGGAATGTCCAGTTTTGCATTTCGGTATTGCCTTTATCGATATTCCAATCCCGTTTTCAGGCAAATGCCTCGTCACGGGCGGTATGCAGGAGGCGGATGAAGGTCTGATCCAGCTCCGACAGCGTATATTCCTGGCGATGGATGAGAACATCGCAGTAGGTTTTCCGGTTTTCCTCACAGGTTCGCTGGACAAGGCCGTGCCGGTCGAGCAGCGCTTTCGGGATGGGCGAAACCCACATAAACGTTTCGGGGTTGCGGTTCAGCAGCTCAAACTGGCTGCCGCGCTCAAAGATGAAAATCCGCCGATCCGAGTTGCTGGACAGCTCCTCTTTTTTCACCTCTGCCGCAGGCAATGACGGGACATACGGATCCGCGTGTGCGATTTCAATGCAGTTTTTCAGGTCGGCCTCCGTGATGACGTCTTTGGCGGCCAGCGGGCTGTTCGCGTTCATGACCAGCACGAACCGGAACTGCGCGATCAGAGAGCAGGCAAGCCCCTTTTCCGCCATCATGGACTTGTAGTAGCAGTCGTATTTTTCGGCGTAGCGGACGATGCCGAGCCGGTAATTTTCCTGGAGGATGTTCTGAACGGCGTGAAGCGCGTTGGTTTCCTTGTAGAATACCTCAATTTCCTCACCGGGAGCAAAAGAATGTGAAAAACGCGCAAAAGCGTCGGAAATATAGCTGGCACGCGGCGCAGAAAGTGAAAATTGTTTGCGGGCGACCGAGCCGTTGCGGAACGCCTGTTCCACGGCGTCCACCTGCTTCAGAATGTTTTTGGCGTAGTCGATGAAGATTTCGCCGTCTGCCGTCAAATGCATACCCTTTGAGGTGCGTTCAAAAATGCGGACGCCCAGCGACGTCTCCAATTCCCGTATGGCACGGCTCAGGCCCGGCGCACCGATCAGCAGCTTTTCCGCCGCCTGATTGATTGACCCGGTCTGTGCCACCTCGACCGCGTATTTGATATGCAGAAGATTCAACCCGAATCCCTCCTGACTTTCTGCGGCTGGATGTGCAAACTTCTATACCCCCGCTATTTTATTATATCACAGAAGCGGATGCAAATGCAAGCGTTTTGCACAGGTTCCCCATCGGTGGAAAACAGCCGATGAAAAAGCGCAATTTCGCCCGAAAAGGCGCGGTGGCTTTCATTTTAGGAACACCTTTTGGCGCAATCGGAATGCGGCCAGCTTGACAATTGGCGTGGGCTGTGCTACAATAAATAATAACGTCATCCGTATGCCGCTGTGACGAAATCGGTAGACGTAGCGGACTTAAAATCCGTGGGCGTGAGCCATGCCGGTTCGAGTCCGGCCAGCGGCACCAAGGCAATATAATCCGAACCAGATCTTCCCTGTGGGAGACGGGTTCGGATTATTTGTTTATTTTGAGAAGTTCGCGGAAACCCACTTCAAAAACGGCATCATCAGGTGTCCAAACTCAAAACCAAAAGGCCCACGGGAGAGGGAACAATCTTGATTATGGAGGATTTGACTATGAAAAAGCTTATCAGTTATGCATTCAACATGGACACCGCCTGCGTGGAGCTGAAGTTTTCAGACGGCAGCATGATCACTATTGATACCATCGCTGTAGAGAATGAGGTTGCCGGCAATATGTACGAGCGGTCGGAGCTGGACTGCCAGATCTACAATGCGCCGCCGGAATATGCTGACCCTGTTCTGAACTGCGGTCCCGAAGTTTATCTCAAGGCGGTGACAGAATACAAGCCATTGGACGAACAACCATATCCGGCTTTTCCGTATCTGGTTTTGCCATATATGGGAACTCCCGCACAAATAAATATAGATAAAAGAAATACTGATATAACCAATTACTGACTAATATTCTTTCCTTTCTATTCCGATGAATAGAATGAATCGAAATCAACCAGCACAATTGTCTGTATAGGTGGAAGAATCCCACTGCCTGCACGCAAAAGGGGCTCAGAAGGCCATACACGCCTTCTGAGCCCCTCTTATATCATCGAGCGGACCTGCCGCTGCTGTTGTCTTTGGATGTCTTGAGATTTCTCCGTTCCGCTTTCCACCGGGCGAGTTCTCGTTGCCTTTTTTCGCTTTCGTAGCAGGCGAGAATGTCGGGGAAGATACACCGTTATGCCGCACATTTTGTCGAATTTTGTCGATGAAAAAAGAGCAATTTCTGTCGCTT
>CAZEUG010000015.1:0-46900 GCA_964515055.1 uncultured Oscillospiraceae bacterium
CCTCTCAGTCACCTTCGGTGCCAGCTCCCCCAGAGGGGGAGCCAAGGCGCATGGGAAAGCTGGTTGCTACGGATTTCGATGTTCCACAGAAACCGGCAATCCCTCCGGCGCGGCTTCGCCGCCCCACCTCCCTTTGCACAAGGGAGGCTCGTGCGCCTACCCACTGTCGGCAACAAAACCCGCAGCCGCTCAACTCCCTCTTACACAAGGGGGGCTCGTACCCTGCCCGATGTCGGCAGCTGCGACGGCACAAGGGAGGCTTGGGTGGTTGTCTGAAATCGGCGGAAAAAGGGAAGGGACCTCCACAGGCAACGGGAATCCCTTTGGTATGGTTTCCTGGCTCTCCCTATAGGAGAGCAGGGCGGGGAAAAGAAAAACGCGTCGAACGATGCTGCAAGACGTGAGTCAAAATGATATGCGCCGCATCACAGGTTTCTGCGGATACGTGCCTGATGGCGCGCATTCAGCGTCCACAGTACTGCTCACGGCGTCCGCAGACGTGCATCACTGCTCACTTGCTTCTGTGCCGGGGAGCATGGCGATGGAGACCGGCTCCATATGGAGCGTGCGGCCGTCGGCGAAGCGGACATCCGATGCGGTCATCCGCTCATTATACAGTGCCAGCTGTCCGTTTTTCAGAGCCGACAGATAGACGCCGCGTGGCTTTTCCGCATTCAGCATTTGCAGCGTCAGCGGGGACAGGCCGTCAACGGTTTTCAGCAGCTGTGCGACATCGTCAATGTAGTCGTCCAGCGGTTCGCGCAGCGTATGCACCATGCAGACGCGCCCCTTGCCGGTCTGACCGGCAGCCCAGCGGCGGAACACGGTGGTATCGCCCTCGACCGTCATCAGCTCCTGCGGCGCATTGGAATGGAGAATCGGGTAAATCACGGTGCCGCCCGCCTGTACCCACGCATCAATCCGCTCCAAAACATCGCTTTCGACGTAGTTGCCCTCGTGCGAACGCGTCAGGAAGACGAGCGCGCGGTATCCGTTTTTCTCCAGCGCACCGTCCAGCACCATCTGCTCCGCGCAGAAATCGTAGTCCAGCTTGCGGCGCAGCGAGAACACCTGCGAGAAGAAGGAGGAGCCGTCCAAATAGCGGATGGACGAATCCGTCAGCTTGGACTGCGTATCCGGGTACAGGACAGCCACATCGATCACCGGCTCTGCGCGTTGATCGAGCAGCGGTGCATACTGCTTCCAGAGCTCGACGCTTTCATCGCAGCCGATGAAGTTGCCGCTGTAGTAAAAGAGGTGGACGCCGTTGTTGATGATGATATTGTACAGCCGGTTGATGACGCTGCGCGCCGTGCCGTATCCGGCGGGCTCCGAGCCGAACGGGACGCCGTAGAACCGCGCGGCGCTCGACAGCATCCGTGTGATGGCGAAATTCAGCTCATAGCTCTCATCTTCATTGGTGGCGCGGATGCAGCCGTTGACGGGGCGCATTCCGCGGGTCTGATCGGTGAAATCTGTCCCGGCCTCGCAGAAGCCCCAGCCGCCGGCAGACTGGTAGATATCCGGCTTCTTGAGTTCCTCACGCATCCAGACCGCCCAGCGGTTGCACCAGTCGGTCATTTCCGCCAGGTACCAGTCCACAAAGTCCTTGCGCTTCCGGCGCGAGGCGGCGGAGGACGGCAGGAAGGTGTGGACATCGTCGAACGACGCAATCGGCTCGTCCCATGCGCGGCTCAGCGCTTCGACCGAACCGTAGCGGCTGCGGAGCCATGCGGCGAATTTGACGGAGGCACTCCGGTCACCTGCCCACCAGCCGATGTGCATATGCTCCAGCTGGTGCCGATAGCCCCAGTTGCCCGTGGCGGGATACTGGCTCTCGCCGTAATTGCCGCTGGGGCCGAGGCGGACGCCGAACACGTTGGGGTTGTCGTTGTAGTGCCGCCCCAGCTCATGGAGATAATGCCGGACATACGGCGTCTGCTGCTCATTGAAGATGGTCGGAACGTTGTTTTCCAGTCCATGCTCCAGACAGACGAACCCCTCAAAGCCAGGCGTCTCCTCCCGATACCACTGCGGGAGTGCATAGGCGGAGCCGCCGATGATGAGCGGGAACCATTTCATCCCAAACGGCGCGGCGGCGTTGATGACGGCATCGTAATAGCTCCAGTCGAACTGCCCCTTCTCGTATTCGACCATGTCCCACCGGACATAGCTCTCCACGCCGTTGAAGCCCAGAGCGCGGGCGTAGGGCACGCAGTCGGCCATGTGCTCCAGCGTCTGCGGCAGTGCTTCCCGTGGGCAGCTTGGCGAATCGTCGCCCACGGTAGTGATCAGCTGAAGCGGGTTTTGCAGCTCGAAGGCCGGGTGAATCTCGTCCGGCCTGGGGCGATCGGCTCGGGCCTGCTCAATGACATCCTCATTGCGCCCGGCAAATACGGCGACTGACTGGATGTGATCCATCCCGCCGATGGTGACATCGAATACCTCCGGCGTCTCCGGCAGCGAAACCACAGCCGCAAAGGTGCGGATACGCCCGGTGCCGCACGACGTATACCCGGCCAGCGACGCGGCAGAGCAGCCGTTCATCGACGTCCATGCGTAGTTGATCGACCGGTCTTCAAAGGTGACGCGAATGGTGTAGTCTTTGTCGGAAAAGAGACGGTTTGGTGCCTGAAAATGGCGCACCATGCGCTGGTACAGGTAATTTTCGCCCTGTCCCGGCGCGGATTTGCCGCACTGCGGCTGAAGTGTGAGCACTGCAAAGGGAACAGACATTTGTAAAACCTCCATTCAAGAGTGAATCGATGTCGTGTGGCTGCATCTGCGGACTGGGGGCATTCCGTTGTTTTTATTATACCAGAAATGGCCGCGATGTCAACAGAAAATGAAGCAAATATCAGATGGGTGCTTGCAATTTCCGTGCGAATCCGATATAATAAAAGTGGAAAAAAATCATTGGTCAAAGGAGATTTCCGCCATGAATGCAAGCAACATTTGTCCGAGCTATGACCTGCCGCATACTCGCGACCTGTATATGGAAAATCTGTCCACCGAATGGATGCAGTGCCGGGATGAGGGGCTGGACGTCGAGCCGCTCAAGCCGCTGATGGACAGCATTGCTGCACTGAAGCCGTCCCGCCAGAAGGCGACCATGGCCGATGCGCTGTTTGAACTGATCTGTGAGCTGCCTGTGCGCGCCGACTACCCATATCAGGAGCCGTCCGACCTGGCCGGCATTCGCGCACTCTGTGACCCGGCACCGACGCTGCCGCCGGTGCAGACGGATGTGCTGTACGACAAAATGCACGGCGCCTGGATTGGCCGGATTGCCGGCTGCCTGCTGGGCAAGCCTGTGGAGGGCTCCTCGGAGGAACGCCTCCGCGCACTGCTGGAGCTGACGAATAACTACCCGATGAACCGCTACGTCATGGAAAAGGACTACCCGGCCGACCCGGCTGAGCGCGAAGCGGCAAACCTGCCGAAGCACGCCCTGGCCGACAAAATCCCGTATGCCGTGTCGGACGACGACACAAACTACACCGTTCTGGGCTGGCTGCTCATTGAACGGTACGGCCGCGACTTCACGCCCGACAACGTCATGGAGCTCTGGGCCAACAGCCAGATGCGGAGAGCCTATTTCACGGCGGAGCGCGCCGCGTTCGACAACTATTTCAAGGGCTTCCGCCCGCCGATGACGGCGCTGTATCAGAACCCGTACCGCGAGTGGATCGGCGCACAGATTCGTGGCGACTACTTCGGCTATATCAATCCGGGCGACCCGGCGGCAGCCGCGGATATGGCCTGGCGCGATGCATCGATCTCCCACATCAAGAACGGCATTTACGGCGAAATGTTTGCCTCCGCCATGATCGCCGCCGCAGCAGTCGAATCCGACCCGGAAGCGGTGCTGAAGGTCGGCCTGTCGCAGATTCCGAACACCTCCCGCCTGTATGAGGCGATCATGAAGGTCATCCGCGATTATCATGACGGCGTCACGTTTGAGCAGTTCTCCGCTGCCTTCAAGGTGGATTACCCGTATACCAGCGGCCATGTCGGCGTCCATACCATCCCGAACGCCGTGCTGGTTGCAGCGGCGCTGCTCTACGGCGGCGGCGATTTCGGCACATCCATCTGCATGGCCGTCCAGAACGGACTCGATACCGACTGCAACGGCGCAACCGTCGGCTCCGTGATCGGCATGATCTGCGGCGCGTCGAACATCCCGGCGCAGTGGACAGAGCCGCTCAACGGCAAGCTGGAAACGGAAATCGCATCGCTCGGCGTCGTCTCCATCACGGAGATGGTCGACCGCACCATGAAGCACCTCACAAAATAAAGCTCATCCGCACCGCCACCGGCTGCCTGCAGCCGGTGGCGGTGCATAACGGACAGACGGGACGAAAAGGCGCGGGAAGGCCGTTTTTTTCGCAGGATTTCTTCGCTTTTCCGTTGACTTTCCCGCCCGGCTGTGCTATACTTATACCGTGATCAAATCGACAGTTTTGCTGTGACGGGAAGAACCGGGTTCGGCGTTTTCAGAAATCCGCTCATCAGGATGCAAGAGCGGAAGCTCCGCCCCGGAGGCCACCCCTGAGCATCGGCGTGAGGAATGCCGCGGGCTTGCCGCCGTTATCCGGCTGAAAAGATGTGGCAGCAGTGCCATAATCAGGGTGGTACCGCGGTTTTCGCCCCTGGGTGCAGGGTGTGGAAGCCGTGTTTTTTATTTTACTGTTTAGGAGTTGTCATCATGAAAAAAATGGGTTTGAACGAGATTCGTGAAGCCTACCTGTCCTTTTTTGAGAGCAAGGGACATCTGCGTCTTCCGAGCTTTTCGCTGATCCCGCAAAATGAAAAATCCCTCCTGCTCATCAACGCCGGCATGGCGCCGATGAAGCCCTGGTTCGCGGGTGAGCAGATTCCGCCGCGCCGCCGTGTGACGACGTGCCAGAAGTGCATCCGCACACCGGACATTGAACGCGTCGGGAAAACCGCCCGGCACGGGACGTTCTTTGAAATGCTCGGCAATTTCTCCTTCGGCGACTATTTCAAGCATGACGCCTGCCACTGGGCGTGGGAATTCTGCACCCAGGTGATGGAGCTTCCGCCGGAACGGCTGTTTGTCTCCGTCTATCTGGATGACGATGAGGCGTTTGACATCTGGACAAAGGAAGTCGGCGTGGACCCGTCCCACATGGTTCGCTTCGGCAAGGAGGACAATTTCTGGGAAATCGGCTCCGGCCCCTGCGGCCCCTGCTCGGAAATCTACTTTGACCGCGGCGAGGAATACGGCTGCGGCAAGCCGGACTGCAAGGTCGGCTGCGACTGCGACCGGTATGTCGAATTCTGGAACCTGGTCTTTACGCAGTTTAATAACGACGGACAGGGCAACTATACGCCGCTGCCGCAGAAAAACATCGATACCGGCATGGGTCTGGAACGCCTGGCCTGCATCATGCAGGGCGTGAACAACCTCTTTGAAGTTGATACGGTCTGCAACGTCATGCGCCATATCGTCAGCATCGCCGGAAAGGACTACCAGACGGACGAAAAAACCGACGTCTCCCTCCGCGTGATCACCGACCATATCCGTTCGACGACGATGCTGGTCTGTGACGGCGTCCTGCCGAGCAACGAGGGGCGCGGCTATGTCCTGCGCCGCCTGCTCCGCCGTGCCGCACGGCATGGCCGGCTGCTCGGCATCCAGAAGCCCTTCCTCTATGAAGTGGCGAAAACCGTGATTCACGAGAGCGCACCGGCGTATCCGGAGCTGAAGGAGAAGGAAGACTACATCATCCGCGTCATCCGGATGGAGGAGGAGCGCTTCTCCCAGACGATTGATACCGGCCTCGGCATTCTGAACGACATGGTGGACGCACTGCGCGCTGCCGGTCAGACCGAGCTTTCCGGTGCCGATGCCTTCAAGCTGTATGATACCTTCGGCTTCCCGGTCGATCTGACGCTGGAGCTGCTGAATGAGCAGGGGCTGACGCTCGACCGCGAGGGCTTTGACGCCTGCATGGATGAGCAGCGGACGCGTGCCCGTGCGGCCACCGCTGCGGCCGGGGACTTTGCCTGGGCCGGCTCCGGCCTTGGCGCGGTTGAAACGCCGACCCGCTTTGTCGGGTATGAGCAGGATGCAGCGCAGACGACCGTCACGCACATCTTCGTGGACGGCGAAGCGCGTGGCACTGCGCCGGAAGGCACGGAATGCACGATCCTGCTCGCGGAATCGCCGTTCTACGCGGAAAGCGGCGGCCAGGTGGGCGATACCGGTGTGATCACCTCGGCGCACGGCGCGGAATTCCGCGTGACGGACGTCAAGAAAACGCCGGACGGCAAATGGCTGCACAGCGGCACGGTGGTTTCCGGCGCGTTCTCCGTTTCGGACGAAGTGACCGCACAGATTGATCTGGATCGCCGCAGCGCACTGCGCCGGGCGCACTCCGCAACGCACCTGCTGCAGGCAGCACTGCGTGAACGGCTCGGCTCGCACGTTGCACAGGCCGGTTCGCTGGTCGAACCGGATACGCTGCGCTTTGACTTTACGCATTTCTCCGCCATGACACCGGAGGATCTGAGCGCCGTGGAAGCACGCGTCAATCAGTGGATTCTGGCGGGACTCCCGATCACCACGACAGAAATGAGCATTGCCGATGCAAAGGCCAGCGGCGCAACGGCGCTGTTCGGTGAAAAATACGGCGACGTTGTGCGCGTCGTAAAAATGGGCGACTGCTCGACCGAGCTGTGCGGCGGTACGCACCTGACGAATACGGCCTGTGCCGGACTGTTCCGCCTGACGTCTGAGAGCAGCGTGGCAGCCGGTGTGCGCCGGATTGAAGCCGTGACCGGCCTCGGCGTGCTGGCGCTGGCCGATGGCATGAAGCAGACGCTGCAGGAGACGGCGGCTGCCATGAAAACCACGCCGAATGACGTGGTGCGCCGCGCATCGCAGCTGACGGCGG
Source organism: uncultured Oscillospiraceae bacterium (assembly GCA_964515055.1). Lineage (GTDB taxonomy): Bacteria > Bacillota > Clostridia > Oscillospirales > QAMX01 > QAMX01. The sequence continues at coordinate 6,924 of CAZEUG010000015.1, forward strand.
AGCTGGCGGCTGCCCAGAAGGAAACCGAACGCCTGACGGCGCTGTCCGTCCGGACGGCGGTGGATGCGGCACTGGCCGGCCGGACAGATCTCGGCGGCGTGGACTTTGCTGTTGTGTCGCTGACGGATACCCCGATGGATACCGTGCGGAAGATCGGTGACGATATCAAAACGCGTCCGGAGGCGCTGACGGTGCTCTTTTCCGTCGTGTCCGGCGGGAAGCTGAGCTTTGCCGCGTTCTGCACCCGCCCGGCGGTGGCAGCCGGACTCCATGCCGGCAACCTCGTCCGCGCCGTGGCGCAGATGACCGGTGGCAACGGCGGCGGCCGTCCCGACAGCGCAACGGCGGGCGGTAAGGATCTGTCCATGCTCGACAAGGCGCTGACCGAAGCGGCCTCTGCTGCGCGTGGTATGTTGAAATAATGCATCCGGAAGTCAGCCCGCAGGGACAAACGCCTTCGGGCTGGCTTCCGTCTGTTTGGAACTTAGTCTTATCAAGGAAAGGAATTCTTCTCTATGACCAAAGCGATTCGGCTGATTCAAGAGCCGCTGATGTATCAGAACGGCGTTCTCTGCCCCGACGACGGCCGCGGCCGCGTGGAAAAGACGCTGGCCGACACGATTCTGCAGGCACACAACACCTCCGGCGATCCGTCCAGGCTGCGCCTGCGGTTTGACGGCATGGCCTCACACGATATCACCTATGTCGGCATCATCCAGACGGCGCGTGCATCGGGCATGACAAAATTCCCGATGCCGTACGTCCTGACCTGCTGCCACAACAGCCTGTGCGCCGTCGGCGGAACGATCAACGCGGACGACCATGCGTTCGGCCTGTCCGCCGCGAAAAAATATGGCGGCGTGTTTGTGCCGCCGCACATCGCCGTCATTCACCAGTATGTGCGGGAACGGATGGCGGGCTGCGGAAAAATGCTGCTCGGCAGCGACAGCCACACCCGATACGGCGCACTGGGCACGCTCGGCGTCGGCGAAGGCGGCCCGGAGCTGGCCAAACAGCTGGTCGGACGCACCTATGACATTGACCGGCCGGACGTCATTGCCGTGTACCTGACTGGCGCACCGGCACCCGGTGTCGGCCCGCAGGACGTGGCACTGGCCATCATCGGTGCCGTCTTCCGGAACGGCTTCGTGAAAAACCGCGTGATGGAATTCATCGGCCCGGGCATCGCGTCCCTGCCCATGGATTACCGCCTCGGCATCGATGTCATGACGACGGAAACCACCTGTCTGACGTCTGTCTGGGAGACAGACGAGACGGTGCGGGAATATCTCGCGCTGGTCGGCAGAGAAGCGGACTACAAAAAGCTGACCGCCTGCGACGGCGCACGCTATGCGGGCGCGGTCTGTGTCGATCTGTCCGCGCTTCGCCCGATGATCGCTCTGCCGTTCCATCCGAGCAACGCGTATGAAATTGACGAATTCCTCGCCAACGCGGGCGATCTGCTCCGCGCCGTGGAGAAGGAAGCTGCATCCAACGGCATGAGCGACTGCCACCTGACCGACAAACTGGAAAACGGCCGTCTGCACGTCGATCAGGGCGTCATTGCCGGCTGCGCGGGCGGTCTGTTCGACAACCTGTGCGCTGCGGCGGACATCCTGCGGAACGGCAGCACCGGCACGGGCGCATTCACCCTGAACTGCTATCCGGCCAGCCAGCCGGTCTCCCTGGAGCTGATGAAAAACGGCGCGGCGGCGGCGCTGGTCGCGTCGGGCGCCACCTATAAGACCGCATTCTGCGGGCCGTGCTTCGGTGCGGGCGATGTCCCGCGCAACAGCGGCCTCTCCATCCGCCACACAACGCGCAACTTCCCGAACCGCGAAGGCTCCAAGCCCGGTGACCGTCAGTCTGCGGCGGTTGCCCTGATGGATGCCCGCTCCATCGCGGCGACAGCAGCCGCAGGCGGCGTCCTGACACCGGCTGATCGCCTGCCGAGCGGCACAGTGGTGCCGGTCGCCTACCACTTTGACGGGACGGTCTATGAAAACCGCGTCTATAACGGCGCTGGCCGTCCGCAGCCGGAAACCGAGCTCTGCTTCGGGCCGAACATCACCGACTGGCCGCAGATGCCGCAGCTGTCCGAACACCTGCTGCTGAAATTCGCCGCGGTCATTCACGACCCGGTGACGACAACGGATGAGCTGATTCCGTCCGGCGAAACCTCCTCCTACCGCTCCAACCCGCTGCGGCTGGCGGAATTTGCGCTGTCGCGCAAGGATCCGGCCTATGTGTCACGGGCAAAGGCCTGCGCCGCGGAGGATGCACAGAAATTCCTCACCGAGCATGGTTTGCCGACTGATACCCTGCTGAAAAGTGTGATTTTTGCTGTTAAACCGGGGGACGGCAGCGCGAGAGAGCAGGCAGCCTCCTGCCAGCGCGTGCTGGGCGGCGGTGCCAACGTCGCAGTCGAATACGCGACCAAGCGCTATCGCTCCAACCTGATCAACTGGGGAATGCTGCCGCTTCGCCTGACGAATCCGGACGATGCGTCCCGCTTCGAAATCGGCGACTACCTGTTCCTGAAGGACGTGCGCAGCGCCATCCGCGACGCTGCAACCGAGCTTTCTGCACAGCTTCTGAAGGCGGATGGCCGCACGGAAACTGTCTCCATGACGCTTGACCAGCTGACGGATGCGGAGCGCTCCATCCTGCTGGCCGGTTCGCTGATCAATTACTACGCGCAGGAGGCCTGACCGCCCGCGCTGACGATGAAGGGAGTTTTCTCAATGGACTGCATTTTCTGCAAAATCATTGCCGGTGAGATTCCGTCCAAAAAGGTGTATGAGGATGATCTGTGCATGGCGTTTTACGATGTCGCGCCGCAGGCTCCCGTCCACATTCTGGTCATTCCGAAGGCACATATCGCCTCGGCTGCCGACATTACGGCGGAAAACAGCGCGATTGTCGCCCATATCTTCACGGTGATCGCCAAAATTGCCGCCGACCTCCGCCTGACCGGCGGCTACCGCGTTGTGACCAACAGCGGGGATGATGCCCGCCAGAGCGTCCACCACCTGCATTTCCATGTACTGGCCGGCCGCCAGCTGAACGATACGATGGCATAGGCCGAACGACAAACGCAGTGAAAAAGACCCACATCCGCTCCGGACACGCCGGAACCGATGTGGGTCTTTTATTGTGAACAATATGGGGTGATGCGTTTTGAAGCGCGCCCTGCGGCAACTTTGGCGATGCAGCGTGTGCGGTGCGTTTTGAGGCGTCGAGCCTGTTTCACCTTTCGCTGCGAGGCACTTGCGGCAGTGTACTCACCGCGGTGATGTTCACGGCAGTGTACTCACCGCAGCCAGCCGGCGGGGAGAATATCCCAGGTGATGCAGGCGCCGAGTGCGCCGTCACCCGTGTGACTGGAGATGCTGATGGGCAGCGAATCCAGCCCGACGGAAATATCCGGGAAGGCGGCCTGCAGATCGGCGCGCCAGGCTTCCCCTGCGACCGGATCCCCGGAAAACCCGGCACGGACGGCGACAGGCCGACCGGCAAAGCGCGTTTTGCGATCCTTCCGGAGTGCGGCAATCATGACCTCCGTGGCGGCCTGCATTCCGCGGCTCTTTTTGAAGGCGTCCAGCTTGCCGCCCTGAATTTGCAGGATGGGCTTGATGTTCAGCATGGTGGCCACGGCGGCACCCGCCGCTGTGACGCGGCCGCTCTTTTTCAAAAATTCGAGCGTATTCACCGTGACATAGATGCTGGCGGCCATCCCGTCCTCATCCAGAAATGAGGCGACCTCCTCCGCCGTTTTTCCCTGCGAGAGCAGGTACAGCGCATCCAGCACAGATTGCCGCTGCGTGATGGAAATCCGGTGGTTATCGACGACGAGTACGCGCCCCTGATAATCGGCGGCCAGCATCTTTGCCGTCTGGCAGCTGCTGGACAGGGCGCTGGACATGGGGATGTAGATGACCTGATCGAAGGTTTTCAGCAGCGTATCCCAGCGATCGAGCAACAGCCCGGCTGGCGGCTGCGAGGTGCTGACCTCGGCACCGCCGTTCAGGCGCTGAAAAAACGTCTCCTGGGAGATCGTTTCGTTTTCAAAGTAGGTCTGCCCATCTATGATCACGGGCATGGGCACCAGATAGACGCCGAGCTGACGCGCCTGCGCCTCGGTGATGCCACTGTTGGTATCCGTTGCAACCGCAACGGTTTTGCGAATGGTTTCAGCCATGACAAGAATCAACCGTCCTTACGAACCCCGAAGTCCTGCGGAATGGCGTGGCAGGCGGGTGGAAAAATAAAAAGAGGGGAAGATCGGCTTCGACTGAACAGGGTGCCCCGGTTGGGTGGGGTTCAGACGTGAAACAGACCTTCCAGCTTTTCGCCGAACATTCGGCGGAGAAAATAGCGAAGGGCAAAGATGCAGAAGGCGTCATAGACGCCGAGAATCAGCCAGAGCTTGATGTGCGGGTAAATCCCCAACAGGCCGAGGATCAGCATCAGCACGCACATTGCGGCGAAGAGCATCAGCGTTGAGCCAACGACGCTCCATTTCAGCCGCCCGAACAGGGAGCAGAACAGCACGAGCGTGATGCCGATGCCGACAGCCGATGGCCAGACATAGGCGACCGACCACAGGCGCAGGCCAAACAGGAAGTCAACGGCAAAGGATGCGCCCCACAGCACGGCGACCGCCGCGACGACAAACGTGCTGAACGGGCGGGAATAGAAGATGGGGCGGAAAATCCAGAACCACAGGCAGAGGATGGATGCGGCAACGATGGCCGACCAGCCGATGTGGTCGCTGATGATCAGATCGACAAAGAGCGAAGCCGCCGAAACGGCAATGGCGATGAACCGCAGGATGCTCCGCGCCAGGGAGCGCTTGTCGGAAATGGCGGGATAGGTGGCGGCCTCCGGGATCTTTTCCGCGATCAGGCGGCCACAGAGCGGGCAGTGCGCGTTGTGTGGCACGGAGACGCCGCAGGCGACACAGCGGGCGACGTCCGACCGGGTTTCCGTGGCGTTATTCATTGGCTTCCACCTCGATTGCAATGCCTTCTTCGAGCAGATAGGAAAAAAGACGGGTCTGGATCTCGTTTTCCGGGGAGCGAGATGTAAAGGACAGGCACAGCGTATCGCCGAAGGTGACGGCGGCGAGCATCAGCGACAGCGTCGGCGAGCAGCCGAGCAGGAAGCTGAAGCCACGGATATGCGCGGCCACGCAGTCCGGCATGGTGACAATGCCGAGGTTGGAAAACGCCGAGGTGTAGCGGCTCTCACCGAATCGGAGGAAGGCGATTTTCAGCGCGATGTTCTTCAGAAACAGGGGTGCGATGCGCAGCAGCAGATTCTTTTCCGCAGCGACATTGGCGGAAAACGCCCGGCGCAGTGCGTCCGGCTGAAAGCCGTCCGTCAACTGCGGGACGATTTCGGTCAGGATTTCGTCCAGCGTCATGTCCGGTCGGGGCGAAACACCGGCGTTGACATACAGGGAGAAATTGCGGAGCGTATCCGACGGGAAAAAGCGCCGCAGATTGACAGGCACCGAGATGCGAACCGGCCGCTTCAGGCGGTTGTGCGGCGCACACGTCAGGAATGCGCGGATGTACTGCGCCGTCAGGTACTGCGTCACGGTGGCGTGATGGCGTCTGGCAGCATCGTGAACCGCCGAGGCGGACATCCGGCCGCTGACAACGCGCAGATAGTCGGGATTGGCGGGCGGGTGGACGCGGACATGGTAGGCGCGGGGCTCTGCACGGTTGGAGCCGGGAGCTTTTTCATACCAGCGGTCGAACCCGTCCTCTGCCTCCGAGGGAACCGGTTTGCCGAGCGGGTCCGGCATTTCCCAGCGGGCGGCCTCCACGTCACAGCCGCGCAGTGCGAGGTAGCAGACGGTCAGCGTTTTCAGATAGGTCAGAGCGCCGGTGCCGTCTGCAGCGGCGTGGAAAAATTCAACGGAGATGCGGCAGCCGTAGTAGATTACGCGAAAAATGGGCAGATCGGGATGGCCGATCTCGATCGGGGCGCAGGGGTAGAGTCGCTCCTCACTGACCATCTGCTCTGACCAGGTGGGCTCAAAGTAATACCAGAACACGCCGGTGCGCAGCTGTACATACAGCATGGGGAAGCGGTCGCGGAGGCTGCGGACAGCCGAGCCGAGCGTTTCGCCGCAGATCGGCTCATCAAGCTCCACACTGAGCCGGAACGTGCTGTTCCAGTGGCGCTGCCGGGTGGCCGGATAAATCTTGGCGGCGTTGTCCAGCCTGTACCAGAAATGGTCGCGTGGGTTGGGCATGGCGGCTTCCCTCCTTCCGATTGGTGGTCATGGTGTGCCTGATTACCGGGCGGGTATGGCCTTCCGTGCCGAAACGGCACGCGGGATTTTTTGCAGGTCGTTTTCAAAGCGGATGTCCTCAAAGCCGGAGACGAGGAACAGTGCAGCCACGGCGCCGGACTGGGCATAGCCGACTTCAAACGTCAGGACAGCGCCGGCCTTCAGCAGGGACGGAATCTGCTCAATGCCGGAGCGGTAGAAGTCCAGCCCGTCCTCTCCGCCGAACAGGGCAGAAATCGGCTCATACGCCAGCACCTCGCGATCCAGCTCAGCCAGCTCCTCCCGGTCGATGTACGGCGGGTTGCAGATGCAGCCGTCGAATCCGTCAAAGGCAAAGGGCAGCGCGGACACGTCCCATTGCGCCAGCGTGAACAGGTCAGCCGGGCAGACGGTGACGCAATCCTGCAGGCCGAACCGCTCCACATTTTCCTGCGCGAGCTGCAATGCGGCCTCTGAATTGTCGGCCAGCACCACGCGGACGCGCTGTCCGCGTTCGCGGAGCTTCAGCGCTGCGGCGATGCCGAGGCAGCCGCTCCCGGTGCAGAGATCGAGCAGCGTCAGCTCCGGGGCTCCGGACGGCAGATGCGTCAAAAAGAGATCCAGCGTGGCGGCACTGTCGTCGCGGGGGATCAATGCGCGGCGATCCGTCCGGAAGGCGTAGCCTTCAAAATCCCATTCGCCCAGGCAATAGGCGAGCGGCTCACCGGCGATGCGTCGGTTCAGCAGCTCGTCCAGCCGTGATGAATCGACCGGGGCGTCCGGCTGCAGATAAAACCGGTCACGCGTCAGGCCGGCTGCGGCGCAGGCGAGCTCCCGCGCCTCCAGCGCCATGCGGGCGGCAGTGGCCTCATCCATTCGCCGCACCGGTGCCTCCAGCGCGGCGCGGGCGCGGCGATAGGCATCCGTCAGCGTTTCAAACGCGCCGTTTACCATTGGTCTGCGTCCTTTTCTGTCGGAATGACACGCGTCAGCGCATCAATGGCGACAGCGATCATGTTGTCATCCGGTTCCTTGGTGGTGAGGCGCTGGAGCGCCAGCCCCGGCGCACGCAGGGCGCGGGTCAGCCAGTTGTCGTGGCGGCCGACCAGCCGGTTCAGCTCATAGCTCAGGTTGACGACAACCGGCAGCAGGACAATCCGCAGTGCCAGCCGCAGCCAGGTGTGATCGACGCGGACGAACGAAAAAACGAAAATCGAGACGATCATGACGACAAAGAGGAAGCTCGTCCCGCAGCGCGGGTGCAGACGGGTATGGCGGCGGACGTTTTCGACCGTCAGCTCCTCCTCCGCCTCATAGCAGTGGATGGTTTTGTGTTCTGCACCGTGATAGGAATAGGTGCGGCGCATATCCTGCATCAGGGACGTCAGGAAGAGGAAGCCGATGAAAATCACCAGCCGCAGCAGGCTTTCCGTCAGGCTGCGGAGCCACCAGAGATGCTCCGGGAACGTGACCAGCCCGGACAGCAGCGTCGGCAGCAGAATGAACAGCCCGACCGGCAGCAGGACGCCGAGCGCAACTGTGATATTCATCAGGATTTTTTCGGCCTTGGCCATGCCGATCTTCTCCTCGACCCATTTGTCGAATTTTGTCGGCTCCGACTCCTCAATTTCGGCCTCATCGGCGGAAAACATCAGCTGGGTGGTGCCGTTTTTGATTGAGCTGGCAAAGACGAAAATCCCGCGGAGGAAGGGGACACGCCACGGCCAGCTGTGCCTGGCGATGGGCGTTTCGCGGACGACATGGCTGCCGTCCGATTTGCGGAGGACGGTGGCGACGCGCTCCGGCCCCTGCATCATGATTCCTTCAATGAGCGCCTGACCGCCAATGGTGGTGCGGCGTTTGGGTTGTTCCTTCTGTTTCATCGGTTATTCCTTTCCGGCTGATGCGGCAGCGCAGGGGGATGAGCCCTTCCCGTTCCAGCAGTAGGTGCAGAATTTGCAGGCGCAGCCGCCGGCCGATGCGATCATATCGTCCAGGCGGTGATACTTCAGAGAGGTGAACTTCAGCTCCTGCCGGATTTCCTCGACCATGCAGGCGTATTCCGGCGAATCCGGGTCGGCATACAGCGGGAGCTTTTCCTCGGCGCGGTCGCCCTCCAGCCGCTTGATCACGCGCCGCGTGATCAAATCCATTTCGGAGGAGGAGCGGGAGAAGTTCAGGTATTTGCAGCCGTAGAGCAGCGGGGGACAGGCCAGGCGGATATGAACCTCCTTCGCACCGCTGTGATAGAGAAAATCGGTCGTTTCGCGGAGCTGTGTGCCGCGGACAAGGGAGTCGTCGATCAGGATCAGACGCTTGTCGCGAATCAGCTCATCGACCGGAATCAGCTTCATCCGTGCAATGAGGTTGCGCTGGCTCTGCTTCTGCGGCATAAACGACCGCGGCCAGGTCGGCGTATACTTGATGAAGGGGCGCGAAAACGGGATGTTGGAGCGGTTGGCATAGCCGACGGCGTGCGCCGTGCCGGAATCCGGGACACCCGCAACGCTGTCTGCCTCGACATGGTCGCGGCGCGCCAGCATATCGCCGCAGCGGTAGCGCATCTGCTCCACGTTGACGCCCTCATACGACGAGGAGGGGTAGCCGTAGTAGACCCAGAGGAAGGTGCAGATCTGCATTTCCTCCGACGGCGGCACGATCACCTCCGCCGACTCCGGCGTGACAAAATCGATCTCGCCGGGGCCCAGCTCTCTCAGCTCCTCATAGCCGAGATTCAGGTAGGCGAACGATTCAAAGGAGGCGCAGTAGGCGCCGTTCTTCCGGCCGAGGACGATGGGTGTCCGGCCGAGACGGTCCCGTGCCGCGTAGATGCCCTTCGGCGTCAGAATCAGCATGGACATGGAGCCGTCAATCACGCTCTGCGCATAGCGGATGCCCTCCGGGATGGAGTCCCGCCGGTTGATCAGCGATGCGACCAGCTCTGTCGGGTTGACGTCGCCGCCGCTCATCTCCAGAAAGTGCGTGGTGCCCTCATCAAAGGCATGGCGGACAAGCGCATCGATGTTGTTGATGCGGCCAACCGTTGTGATGGCGAAGTTGCCGAGATGCGACCGGACGAGCAGCGGCTGCGGCTCGTTGTCGGAGATGCAGCCGATACCGAGGTTGCCCTGCATTTCATCGACATCCCGTTCGAATTTGGTGCGGAACGGTGCGTTCTCGATGTTGTGAATCGCACGCTGGAAGCCGGATTCACCGTAAACAGCCATCCCGCCCCGGCGTGTGCCGAGGTGCGAATGGTAGTCCGTTCCGAAAAAAAGGTCAAATACACAGTCGCTCTTCGAAGCGACGCCAAAAAAACCGCCCATTGCTTGATTTCCTCCGGTTCTAAAAACTCTAAAATCCAATACCCGCTCAGCGTTTTTCCAACGGGAGCAGAATCGTCACGGTGGTGCCGACGCCCTCTTCGCTGTCAATCAGCAGCTCGCCGCCGTGCATCTGGACGATTTCATCGCTGACGGCCAGGCCGATTCCGCTGCCGGGTTTGTTTGCATTGCCCTTGTAAAATTTCTGCTTGACGTGCGGCAGATCTGCCGCGGATATGCCGGTGCCGTGATCGACGATCACAACGGCGGCCTGGTCGCCACGGCATTCGAGCTGAACGTCGATCGCGGCGTTCGGCGGCGAATATTTGCGCGCATTGTCAATGATGTTGACGAAAACCTGCCGCAGGCGGGAGCGGTCGCCCTGAATGGTGACCTCACTGCCGCAGCAGTCGGTATAGACAACGTGCAGCTGATCCTGCTGCAGGCGCTGTTCAAACATGAGAATCGTGTCCTCCAGCTCGGCGCGGAGATCCATCGCCGTGCGGTTGATGACCAGTCGGCCGGACTCGATGCGGGAGAAATCCAGCAGCTCCTCCACCAGCTCACGCAGACGGTTCGACTCGCGCAGAATGACCGACAGGCCGCGCTGCTCAATCTTGTCCAGCCCTTCGGATTGCAGGAGCGTCTCCGTCCAGCCGTTGATAGCGGTCAGAGGGGTGCGCAGCTCGTGGGAGACGGATGAAATGAAGTCGTTTTTCATCATGATGCTGCGCTGCGTCTCGCTCGCCATGAAGTTGATGGAATCGGCCAGCTCGCCGATCTCATCGTTCCGCTTTTTTTCGATGGTGACGCCGTATTCCCCGGCGGCGATGCGCTTGGTCGTCTCGTTGATTTCGCGGATGGGGCTGACGATGGAGCGGAGAAAGTAGCGGTTGGAGGCCAGAACGAACAGGAAAATGAGCGCCGCCGCGGCGAATGCGGACAGAATCATCTGCGTCACGCGCTGCTCAACGGCAGACAGGCCGGTGACGTAGCGAATGGCGCCGATCAGTTCACCGTTGGCCAGGTAGACCGGCGACGAAACCGACATGACGCGCTCACCGGTCAGGCTGTCGCGCCCGGAAAAGGCACGGGTGGACTGGGTGGACAGCGCATCGGCGACATCCGGCGTGCCGGGGCAGAAGCCGGTCAGAATGTCCGACGAGGAGGAGCAGATGACATAGCCGTTGATGCCGATGACCTCAAACTCCATCTTGTCCTTGTCCACGAATTCCTCGGTGTAGCGGCGTGCGCCGCTGTAGAATTCGCTCTCCGACTTGTTGATGTAGGTCTGGAACAGCACGGCGCTGGCGTTGACGCGGGTGACCAGCTGGCTGGACAGGTTGTTGCTGTAAAAATAGGTGACGGCTGCCGAAAAGGCCAGAACGGCGACCAGCAGAATCAAAATGATCGGCACCAGGTTGTTGGTGATCCAGCGGCGCTTGATGCCGCGAAAGTGCGCCATGCGATTCCCTCCCTTCCATCAGGTATTGTCAGATGCTGTACAAACGGTATGCGCTCAGTCCATCCACTTGTACCCGTACCCGCGGACGGACAGCAGGCGGGTGGGGTTGGCCGGGTCGTCTTCGATCTTGAGACGGAGGCGGCGGATGTTGACATCGACGATCTTCGGCTCGCCGAGATAATCGCTGCCCCAGACGGCGTTCAGGATTTCCTCACGCGAGAGCGCCTTGTTGCGATTTTCAAAGAAATAGCGGATGATGACAAACTCAATCTGCGTCAGATCGATCAGCGTGCCGCGCTTGGTCAATGTGCGGCTGCGGAGATCGAGGCGAAAATCGCCGGAGACGATCGTTTCGACCATCGGCGTGATGGCGATATCCGGCGCGGACTGGACGCGCCGCGCCAAAGCATCCACGCGCAGCACAAGCTCCGTCGGCGAAAACGGCTTGGGGACATAGTCGTCCGCGCCGATCATCAGGCCGGTGACCTTATCCATTTCCTGCGAACGCGCCGACAGCATGATAATGCCCATGGAGCGCCCCATTTCCCGGATTTTCCGGCAGACCTCAAACCCGTCAATGCCGGGCAGCATGACGTCGAGCAGGGCGATGGTGAGATCTTCGTTGGCGGCGACCAGCTCCAGCGCCTGTTCGCCGGTGGAGGCGGTCAGGACGTCATAGCCCGCACGAAGCAGATTGATTTCGATAAATTCGCTGATAGCGGGTTCATCTTCCAGAATCAGAACGCGTTTCATAAAACCTCCCTGTTCTCTGGTATCCGGCGCGCTTATCCGCGGGACAGACGCGATGCGCGGATCGCATCGCCGGAAGCGGTGTGAAAAACAATTCGTTCCATCGCGTCGTCCGCATCGGCGAGGTACAGCCCGGACGGAACAACGCCCGACAGCTGCCGCGGCAGACGGATGGCGTACAGGATATCGCGGTATTCAAAGGTGGCAGCAATGCCTTCCGCATCAATGCTGCGGAGCGCGTCCTCCGAGGCACACAGATACAGCGTCAGCAGCTCCTGCGGCAGGCCGCCGACTTCATAGGTAAACAGCACGCCCGTGCAGCCGTTTGTGCTGATTTCCCGGATTTGCACGGTGTCGCGCCAGCTGTCCGGCAACAGGAAATACCAGGAGCCGTCGGAAAAATGGTAGGTGTCGGATTTGGCGAGAATGCTCCCGTCGGCGCGGTAGCCGTACCACCGGACGTACTGTCCCATCATGAGCGGGTCGGTCTGCGGGATGGCAATCGGAAATTCGAGGAAGCCGTCAAAATCCGAATCGGAAAACGGATAGGAAACCGTGCGCTGTGTTTCAAAGCTCTGGTGGAAAATCTCCGCATAGGAGAGGTTGACCAGCGAACCGTCCGGCTCGCAGACGAACACATCGGACAGGTACCGCGCTGAGCCGGTCGCATCGGTAAAGGTGCCGTCCGCAATGACGGCGGGCATCGACTCATTCAGATACCCGGTCTGAACGGAGGATGGTGCGCGCACCTCCGCGCTGAGCGGAGCAGTGCCGCGGCTGATAATGGCCTGCCCATCGGCGGAAAACAGCTCTGCACTCGATTCCGAGGCGTTGATGGTCAGAATGTCGCAGCCGCCGTCCCCGTCCAGGTCAAAAACGGCGAGGTCGGTGTAGGTGGTGGTCAGCAGCTCCACGGCGGCACTGTTTTGCAGCGCGAACACGTGCAGCTCATAGACGGCGGCGGTGTCGAGGCGGATGCTGACGAGCAGCTCCATGCAGCCGTCACCGTTCAGGTCGGCGTAGTCCATCCGCTGGAACTGGTCACCCGTCAGGTCAAAGGAGCAGAGCGGCGTATAGCTCGAAGCGCCGGTTCTGGCGTACAGCGCCGTGCGGAGCTGGAGCGTTTTCGAATTCCGGAAAAAAGCGACGGCTTCGGGAATCCCATCCCCGAAGAAATCGACAAATTGCATGGTCAGCCGGTTCTCCCCGGCGATCGGGTTCGCAGTTGTCCAGCCATCGGACGCGGTTTCCGCGTTGATCAGCCGGAGAAGCTGCTTGTGCCCCGGAGAAATTTCCGGCAGCGTCAGCAGGTCGGAGCTGTCCAGCGTGATACAGCCGGACAACCCGAAGGCGAGACAAACCGACAACCAGACAAGCAACAGCCGGCGCATCCGCAGGCACCCCTTTCAGTCCAAATTCAGCAGCCGTTCAAGTGCAGTTGGCCGCCGCAGACGGGAAAAGAAAAAAAGTTTCCCCATCATATAATCCAACATTATTATACTACGCCGGGCGAACATTTTCAAGAGGGAAATTCGAGCGGCAGGAATGCGGAGAACACTCGCAAAAAAAGCCCCATGCGATCGAAAACGCATGGGGCGCGGCAAAATCCGGGTTTCAGACAACCCGCCGTGCATGGACGACATAGCGCCGTGTCTTCCCGGTATTGGTACAGGTGGAGAGCGTGAGGATGTCGTCCTCCACGCCGACGGAAATACCGGTCGCGTAGGCGCTGCGCAGCTGGATTTCGGTGAGATACGCGCGGTACGCTTCGTCATCGGCGAAGGTGAAGGTGTAGGCGCTGCCGGTGGAGGACGTCTCATAAAAGGCGAAAATCGCGTATTTCGCCCAACCGTCCGGCGTCAGCAGGAAGATGTAGGGGTGGGCTTCCCAGTAGGCGCGCTCCTGATAGCGCGACAGCGAGGCGAACATTTTGCCGTTCCCGGCGTTGTGGCCGTAGATGACCGGGTTCCGTGCCAAAAGGCTCGACCGGTAATCGAGGAAAATGCTGCCCAGACGGCTGGACTGTCCGTCATAGGTCGTGCGGAGGTACTGTGCATTGTCCACGCCCTGCAGCACGGGGTAGTGGATGGCGGTGCCCGGCTGCCAAATCCAGGCGAGAATGTCCGGGTTGACGGCGGCCAGCGCCGCCCAGTTCGGCACAAAATCCGGCTCATCGGGCGAAACCGGTGGCTCGGTTGTCGTGGCGGGCGGCTCGGACGGTGCGGACGTGGCATCGGTACCCGGCTCCGATGCCGGCAGCATGGATGCGGTCGGCGGCGTGGTTTCAGTCGGCGCAGCGCTGGTCGATTCAACCGGTGCAGCGGTGGCGTTCGTCATGAGAAAGCGGTCAACGGCCTGATCGTAGATGGCTTCGTTCCGGCTGTAGATGCGCCAGATGCCGACCAGCCGGACAACGGAATAGCAGAAAACGGCGGCCAGCAGAATGGCCAACACCGTGCGGACGGATTTTCGAATCTGCATCATCAGACCTCCTGTTTCTGAGAAGAATCCGGCCGACAGGCATCCGTAGGGCGCCTGTCGGCCGGGAATGATGCGGTCAATCAGCGAAATGTTTTACTTTTTGCGGGATTTCCGTGCGTTCAGCAGCAGCACCAGCAGCCCCATGGCCGACAGCACCGCCATCGCGGCGAACAGCGTGGTGTGGTTCGTGTCGCTCGTGTCCGGCACATCCGGGTCAACCGGTGCAACCGGTGTCGTTTCTGTCGGAGCCACGGTCGAGCTGTCAGACGGCTCGGACGGTGCGGTCGTGACCGCGCTCACGTCGGAGGGTTCAGTCGTTTCAGCCGGTTCGGTTGTAGTCGCCGATTCGGTCGTTTCAGCCGGTGTAGTCGTAGCAACCGGCGGCTCGTTGGAGGCGCCTTCCGTGGTGGTCACAGTGGTCGTGGTTGCCTTGGTGGTTGTCGTCTCAGACGGCTCAGAGGTATCAGACGGCTTGGAGGTATTGGACGGCTCGGAGGTATCAGACGGCTTGGAGGTATCGGACGACTCGGAGGTATCGGACGGCTTGGAGGTATCGGACGGCTCGGAGGTATCAGACGACTCGGAGGTATCAGACGGCTTAGAGGTATCAGACGGCTTAGAGGTATCAGACGGCTCGGAGGTATTGGACGGTGCAGACGAAGCAGTGGTCTGCTTCGTCAGGGAGCCTTCTACCGTGATGTTGCCGGTCACATGACCGTCTGCGTCGACACCGCTCAGAATGTCCCAGCCGCTGAAGGTGTAATCGGTCAGGGCTGCATAATCTTCCGTGGAAACCGTAAACTCGGCACCTTCGCGGTAAACGCTGTTGTCTGTGGGAAGGGTGGCGCCGTCCGGCGTAGCAGAACCCTCTGCCCACTGATAGGTGACATGATACAGCGGGGCGGAGACCTGCGGAACCGGGAAGGAAACCTCGTGCTCACTCTGGTCAGCACCCATAAAGGTCAGCGTAGCGTGATCGTTGGCGTCCACGAAGTCGTAGCTGTTTTTCGTATCATATGTTGAATTCAGCGTGACGCGATAGGTGATGGATTGCGAGACGGAGAGGTCGCCCGGGTTCCAGTTCAGAACCTTTTTGCCTGCGTCATAGCCGACTGTGGCTGCGACGTCCGCGTCCGTATCAGCGGCGAGCGCGACATAATCGACATAGCCGCTCATGGTATCCGAAACGACACCGGAAATCGAAGTGGTGATCGATTTGGCAATCGAGTTGACAAGCGTTTCTTCCAGAGCATCAGCATCGGCCGCGGTGTAGTAGTTGGACGCAAACATATCTTTCATGATGTCGATGTTCTGCGTAAAGGCGACGCCGTAGAGCGTGATGCCCTTGGCTTTGGCGTCTGTTGCGGCCTTCTTGGTAGCCTCCTTGGTGGCATCGCTCATAGAGTTGCCGTTGCCATCCGGTGGGTTGCCATGGAGGGTCGGCTCACCGTCACTGATGACGATGATGAAATTCTGTTCGTTCGCAGGACACTGATCGGTGGCCAGGATCAGACCCTGCTGCATATTGGTGCCTTCATTGGTGCCAATGGTCAGCGCCTCTTCAATCGCATCGCTGAACGAAGCGCGGTTTGCCTCGGTCAACGGAATCGGCGACAGAATGCAGGTAGCGGTGGTGCCGAAGCCGACCACGGCGAGTCTGGCGGAAATGTTGGCCTTCAGGAAGGCAGAGATCATGTCCTCGGCGGCCTGCATTGCGGAGGCGGCGCGGGAGTGATAACAGGTGCTGAGGTGTACAAGCTCACCCCGTTGTTTCCTGCCGTGTTCCTCTTTTGTACAGGTCAGATAGCAGGCATCTGTATGGGTGTGTTCGGTGTCCATGTAGCAGCCATTTTCGTCAGAGTGAGTATGTGGCGTCTTACTACAACCAAAAACACACCAAAAAACGTGACTGTGTTCCTCTTTTGTACAGGTCAGACACCCTTCACCATGCGTGTGCGGAACCATACCGCAATTTGCGGTTCCGAAATCATAGCAACTCTCCTGATCAGCCCCGCCTCTGGTATGCTGATGTAGTTCCTTCCCGCAGATGGGATTGGAATCCCGTTCATTCATCGAGCTGGAGCCGTCGAGCACGAGGACAATGTTGGCTTCGGGTGCCGGTCTGGAGATGCCCGTAGCCGCAACAGTCAGTGTGATATCGAAGGAATACGGATCGCCTTCGACGGGTGCAGCGGTTTTCGACAGCATCACGCCGCCGTCTGCAATATCGTCGGCGTCGTCGACCGCCTCACCGTTTGCGTTGAAGAAAACAGAGTCACTATTCTGAACAGTTACTCTCGGCGTCTCCGGCTCTCCGTTGGCGAGAACGCCGCCGGAGAGGGTGGGGGCCAGCGCCAGCAGCAGCGACAGCGTCAGCGCCAGCGTCAGGACACGCCGAAGAGAGCGATGATTCAATTTCATAGCATGTTATCCTTTCCTGATGAATCGATAATAAGAAGGAAGGAAGGAAATCACGTCAAAAGCGGTTTTTTCCCAACCTCGCAATGGTAACATTATAACATAAACGGGGTCATCCCCGCAAGAGGGAATTGCGGGAAACTCGAAAAAAATACGGGTGGGTAGCAAATTGCAGACAGACGGCGAAAACGACAAAAAACGGGCGGAATCAAACGATTCCGCCCGTTACAGGAACGCGAAAAAGCAGCTTACAGAGCAGCCTTGGCAGCTTCAACCAGCTTGGTGAAGGCGGCCGGATCGCTGTGGGCCAGATCGGCCAGCACTTTGCGGTTCAGCGAGATGTTCGCTCTCTTCAGACCGTTGATGAAGCGGGAGTAGTTGATATCGTTGGCTTTGCAGCCGGCGGAAATCCGGGTAATCCACAGGCGGCGGAAGTCACGCTTTTTCAGGCGACGGCCGACGTATGCGTATTTCAGGGACTTCATGACGGCCTGGTTGGCCATCTTGAAATGCTTGGATTTTGCGCCCCAATAGCCCTTGGCGAGGCGAAGCGTCTTGTTTCTTCTCTTGCGGGTCATCATAGCGCCCTTAATTCTTGCCATATCTGTTCAATCCTTTCAAAACAATCGTGCAGGCCGACCCCTTACGCGTAGGGGAGCATCTTTTTGATGGCGGGCGCGTTGGCCTCGGACGCATACGCCTGCTGACGCAGAGTTCTCTTTTTCTTGGTGCTCTTATGGGTCAGGATGTGGTTTCTAAGCGCCTGCTTGCGCTTAACTTTGCCATTTTTGGTAAACGCAAAACGTTTTTTCGCACTGGAACGGGATTTTAACTTGGGCATGGTTGTTGACTCCTTTCATATGTCAAGCATGACCGGGCGGCGCACTTCGGCGCACAGCGGCCATTATTTGCCGGGTTTGGAAGCGATGATCAGGCTCATCTGACGCCCTTCGAGCTTGGCCGGCTTTTCAACGGCTCCGACTTCTCCGCAATCTTCGGCGAAACGGTTCAACAGCGCGGTACCGAGGTCGGTATGCGTCATTTCGCGGCCGCGGAAGCGGATGGAAACCTTGACCTTGTCACCATCGGCGAGGAATTTGAGCGCACTGCGCAGCTTGAAGTCGTAGTCATGTGCGCCGATGCCGACGCTCAGGCGGACTTCGCGAACGTCAACGACGTTCTGGTTCTTGCGGGTTTCACGCAGCTTCTTGGCCTGCTCAAACTTAAACTTGCCGTAGTCCATGATTTTGCAGACGGGCGGAACGGCGTTCGGCGCGATTTTGACCAGATCGAGTCCGGCATTCCGCGCAGCAGCCTGTGCCGCAGCATTGGTGACGACACCCTTCTGTTCACCGTTTTCGTCAATGAGACGGACGGAAGGGTCGCGGATTTCCGCGTTGATCATATGCTCGTTTTTCGGGATAGGAAACACCTCCAAAGATTCAATACACGGGTTCACCGAAAAAAGAAAACCGGCGGGGCATTGCCCTGCCGGTTTCAGAAAAAATCACTGCAAACACTTCTGAAAAAACCAAAGGAAGAAGAGCCACAGAAAAGCTGAAACGGAACGACCACCTTCGCGCAGCGCTCAGGGGTGAGGGCATGATGCACCTGCTTCAATTAACAGACATAGTATAGCACAATGCTGACGCTGTGTCAAGGGCTTTTCTGAATCTTTCGAAGGTTTTTTGCGAAAAAATCGGTTAATCCTGGCGATAACGCTGTGCTCTGGCCTGTTCACGCGCTTTGCGGCGCTTGGCGCGTTTGACCTCACGGAGGATAAAGAGCGCCACGATAAAGAGCAGCAGGAGGCCGATGACAATGGCGATCAGAATCAGCAGCACGAGGAAGAAGCTCTTGAAGAACCGGCCAATACCGCTGCCGGATTTGCCGGTCGAGGCGGTGGAACTGATGCTGCCGCTCGGATCCGCGACAACGCTGCCGCTCGGATCCGTGCTGACCGGGTTATCACCGACGGGGAAATCGCTGTCCACGCGGGTTTTCAGCGGGACATTTTCCAGCAGGAGCACGGTCTGGGACGGGTTGTCCGGGTCGGTGCAGTAGATGTTGGCGGTATAGGTGCCTTCGCCGCCGACCTGAACGGCGGTCGGGACGTTGTTCGGCGAGGCGTAGCAGTTGGCGGTCAGCAGGTTGGAGCTGAGCAGGAAGGAGACGGAGTCCTCCAGATACAGCGTCAGGCTGCCGACAACGGTCTGATCCTGCAGCAGGTCGATGTGACCGAGATCACCGGCGGGCACAAAGTGCGAGGTGAAGTCGGAGAAGCCGTAATCGAAGAGCTTGGCAGTGTCGGCGTAGAGGCTGGCTTCCGTTTCAGCCTTCATGACAACGGCGATCAGCTGGCGGCCGTCGCGCTCGGCGGTGGCCATGATGACGAACTGCGAGGCGCTGGTGTAGCCGGTCATGCCGCCGATGACGCCGTCATAGCGGTAGTCGCTGTCGCGGAGCATCAGGAAGCTGGTCGTGAGGGCTTTGGAGTCGGTGCGCTTGTTGGTCGGCTCCAGCGTATAGCTGACCTTGCCGAAGTATTGCATAAAGGAAGGCGAAGCGAGCGCCGCACGCGTAAAGAGTGCGATATCCCGTGCGGAGCTGACCTGTCCGTCTGCGCTCAGGCCGTTCGGATTCTGCAGAACGGTGGCGGTTGCGCCGAGCTCTGCCGCACGCGTGCGCAGCAGGGTCATAAACCCGTCCAGCGTGGTGCCGACGGATTCGGCGACGACGTTGGCGGCGTCATTGGCAGAGGTCATCAGCATGGCGTAGAGGCAGTCCGCCGCAGAGATCAGCTCTCCGGCAGTCAGACCGATATTTTTGACACCGGTGCCGAGCGGGGTCAGCGCCGATGACGTGACCGACAGCTTGGCGGTCGGATCGCTGATTGATTCCGAGGCGACAAGCCCGGTCAGGATTTTGACCAGACCGGCCGGAGCCAGCTGCGCGGTGGAATTTTTTTCACAGAGAATCTGTCCGGTGGCCGCGTCCATCAATATATAGTAATCCGAGCTGATGGACGGCGGAACGGCGCCAACGGGTACCCAGAGGGTGAAAGCCATCAATGCGGCCAGAACCGTCAAAACGGCACCGCGGAACCCCATTTTTTTCTTCATTTCCCATCCTCCTGTTTCCTGATACCGCCTGCGGAATGAGCCCGGATAAGCGGGGCGAAATGAGGCGGTTATTTCCTCCCTTATATTTTCCAACAAATTCGGTCATTTGTCAAGTCATAAATCGAAGGTTTGGCAAAAAAATTTACAGAAGATCCGGCGGTTCCCCTCAAATTTGCACGGAACCGCCCGAAAAATGATTGACAAGCCCGACCGCTTGTGGTATCATGCATACGGAAGAATGTCCCTGTGCATCATGGGCGGGGACGGCCTGAAAGGAGCGTTTGCTATGCAATTCAACCATGTTCGCCGCGTTGCCGCCGCCGTCCTGGCGCTGGCTCTGCTGCTGTCGGCCTGTTCCCTCGGCGCATCGACGCCGCGCGGCGCGGGCAGCCTGGTGGCCTGGATTGGCGAGGACGGGCTGATGCTCTATCGAATGGATGACGGGACGTCGGAGCTGCTGGTTGCCGGTTCGCATCTGTCGGCTCCGGTCTTTTCGGCCGATGGCCGATATCTCTACTATCGCAACAGCTGCGATGTGTTTTGCCAGCCACTTGCCGGCGGGCGGCCGCTGCTGGCGGCGGTCAATGCCGAATATGTCGGTGAGGCGGACGGGTGCGCGGTGTTCCGGTCGCAGACGGCGGGCGTGACGCGCTATGACCCGGTGCAGGGCACGTCGTCGGTGCTGATTGAGCAGCCGACAGATGGCGTGATCGGCGATGTGACGTTTTCGCCGGATCGGAAGCGCACGGTCTATACCGTCTGCGCCACGGATGTCGGGCGGACAGAGCTGGTTTCGGTCTGCGTGACTGTGCCGGGTGCAGCTGAGCCGGACGTCTATCCGGCGTCGCAGTATCCCGCCGGAGCCCTGCTGTACGCGCTGGCGTGGTCGCCGGACGGGAGTGTCTGCTATATGGCGGTCGGTGCGGCGGGCAGCGAGACGCAGCGACTGTACCTGTTTTCGCCGATGGACGGCTCCATGGTGCCGCTGAGCGCCGGGCGGACGTCCATGCTGCTGGCCGCTGCGGATACCGGCTGCTCCGCAAACGGCGCGGTGCTGCTGACGGAAGGGTATGCCTCGGAAAATGACCTGTACGAAAGCCCGCTCCAGGTTGATCTGACCGCCGCGAAGGCTGCCTACCTGCCGGGCGGGTATGCGCCGACGCTCGGCCTGGCGATTTCCGGAGACGGCGCGGCAGTGGCCTGGGCGCTCGATGCAGGTGACGTGACGGAGGCGGGGCTGTTTGTCCGCACGATGGAAAAGACGCTGTCGATCTGCACGGGGACGTTCTGCTGCCCGGTCTTTTCCGGCGATGGGCAGACGCTCTGGTTCCTGGAAACCACGGAGGACGCGGTCGATTTCTGCCGTTCACCCGCCAACAGCGCCGGAAAGGAGACGCTGTTTACCGGTGTTCTCCGTCCGGACGGGGTGGAGCGGAAAACGCTGCGAGATTGCTTCTGCATCTATGATACGACGCAGACGGCACAAAATACCCGATAAAAAGTTGAAAAAAACTGCGTTCCGTGTGGAACGCAGAAAGGATGAATTGGATGAAGACGCTTGGAGATCTGTATGATACGCTGGATGCGCTTGCGCCGTTTTCGGCGGCAAGACCAACGGACAACTGCGGCATTCTGGTCGGCGGCCGCGCCATGCAGCTGCACCGAGTGCTGCTGGCGCTCGATGTGACTGCTGCCGTGATTGAGGAGGCGGCTGCGGCCGGGGCGGACTGCATTCTTGCCCATCACCCGGTGATTTACGAACCGATTCGCGCCGTTTCCGAGCGGAATCCGGTCTATCTGGCGGCGCGGAGCAACATTGCGCTGATGGCGGCGCACACCAATCTGGACGTTGCGCCGGGCGGCGTCAATGACACCTATCTGCAGGCCATTGGCCTGAACAAAACAGGCCCGCTGCCGGGGACGGACGGATGTGCCGCGCTGGCGGAGTGTCCGCCGACACTTTCCGAGCTGTCCGCGCTGGCGGAGCGGGTCAAATGCTGTACGGGGCTGCCGACAGTTCGCGTGCTGGACGCCGGGCGGGTCATTCGCACGGCTGCGGTCTGCTGCGGCGGCGGTGCATCCTTCTTAGACTGCGCCATTCAGAGCGGGGCAGATGTGCTGATCAGCGGCGATTTTCGCCATCACCATGCGGTGGCCGCGCAGAATGCGGGCATTTCGCTGATCGATGCGGGGCATTATGAGACGGAGCGCCTGGTGCTGGAACCGCTTGCAGGGCGGCTGGCAGAGCGGATGCCCGAGGTGGCGTTCGCAGTGGCCAAAGCGGATCGGCCGTTTTTTCAGTACCGCTGACCGGAGGACGGATGGTCGGCCTGCCGTTCCACATAGGAGAGGACGGCGGGATACAGCTCACCGCCGCGGTCGCCGTTGGTGCGGGCGGTTGCTGCGGCGCGGACGGCTGCGTCCCCGTCGCCGGAAATGAGACAGGAAAGAATCAGCTCACAGGAGAGATCGAGCTGCGGCTCCAAAAGACGGGCGTTGCGCCGGTTCAGGTAGCGGAGAAAGTCCAGATTGTCGGCCAGCGTGACGACCTTTGCGGCCAGCGCCGACGTGAATTTATCCACGCGGCCTGTGACGGTGCGCATGGCGGTGGAGACGGACATCAGCGCCCAGGAATCCACCGGCTGACTGCCGCGGGCGATGACGACACCGGGGTAGCAGCGCGCACCGGTCAGCGCATCATAGACCCGGTCAAACGCGGCAAAGCGGTAGGAAAGCGTATACTCGATCTGATCGCCGTCCATGGTGGGTTGCAGAAGAAATGCCAGGTTGCCACGGAAGCAGGCCAGACAGTTGCCGGACAGGCTCCATCCAAATGTGGCCGCGCATTCCCGAATACAAAGCTCCAGTCGTCTCAGCTTGTCAAACATATTGATCTTCCGGTCCTTTCTATGTGACCAAAACTTACAGGATTCTCTTTTATTGTACCATATTCAACGCCTTCGTTCAAGTCCCCAAAAGAAACGGCCAACCATTTGGAACGTTTTTCCGGCTCCAAATGGGAAAGGAGATGACAATCGATGCGCCTGATGACCATTTCCGCTGCGGGTGCGCTCTGCTGTGCGCTTGCGCTCGTCTACGGCTCAGCGGACGCAATGCCATGGCTGCTGGCTGCGGCGGCGCTGTCGGCAGCGACGGCTGCTTTCGCCGGACTTCTCCACCGGAAGCGGCTGACGCGAGCAGCCGTGGCGCTTGCGTGCGGCGTGGCGGTCGTGGCCGGTTCGTTTCTGCTGCGGATGGGCTGGGTGGAGCGCGCTGCGGCGGCGTATGCGGGCGAAACGGGGGAAATGGCGTTTTCTGTGACGGAGCGGGTGCAGCTGTCCAACGGCTGGCGGCTGACGGTTCGACTCCTGGACGCGGACGGGGAAACGGTTCCCGGCGTGTCCGCGTGGCTGTATGGCCATGGCTGGTCAGCCGGACAGGTGGAGCCGGGTGATACCATCCGCGCCGAAACGCGCCTGAAGCAGACCGAACAGACGTCGGCCACATCGCGCGGCATTTTCCTGACCGGAACGATCAGCCGGCTGAGCGGGAGAACCGCCCGAACCGGTTGGCTGGCGGCGCTGCCCGCACGGATCCGTCTGCACCTGCTGGAGCGGTCGGAGGCGGTCTTTCGGGATGGCGCACCGCTGATGAGCGCACTGCTGCTGGGGGATAAGGCCGGGTTTACCGATTCCTTTACCGATGCGGTCGCCGATGCCGGCGTGTCGCACGTGTTTGCGGTGTCCGGGATGCACCTGTCGCTGCTGGCGGGCGCAGTGCTGTTTCTGACGCGTGGTCGCCGGCGGCTGAGCCTGATGGCCATCGCCGCCATCTGGATGTTTGCGGCGGTGACCGGGTTTCCGGCATCGGTCGTGCGGGCGGCTGTTATGCAGACGGCAATGCTGAGTGCGCCGCTCTTTGGCCGGGAACACGACAGCCTGACGGCGCTCGCCGCCGCACTGATCGTTCTGCTCACCGTCAACCCGTTTGCTGTCGCCGATCTCGGCCTGCAGCTGTCGTTCCTCTCGGTGCTTGGTCTGCTGACGCTGGGAACGCGGATGCACCGGGCGATGATGGCTCATGTGGTGCGGATGAAGCAGGATACGCCCCTGCGCCGCGCCCGCAACCGGATGCTGCGGTGGCTGGTGGGCGGGCTGTCCACGACGGTTTCCGCGCAGCTGCTGACACTCCCGCTGACGGCGTGGTATTTCGGGCGCATTTCGCTGATTTCCATCCTGTCCAACCTGCTGCTGCTGTGGGCGGTGGAGCTGCTCTTCCTGGGCGGGTGGGTTGTCCTGCTGATAGCGGTTGCCTGGCTGCCGGCCGGTTCGGTCGCGGCCTGGCCGCTGATCTGGGGCTGCCGCGCCCTGCAATCGGCCATCCGGCTGCTGGCCGACATCCCCTTCGCCGTCATCGGCACGGACAGCATCTGGATGAAAGCGTGGCTGGCGCTGCTCTTTGCAGTGACGGCGGTGTGGCTGCTTCGGCGCAGCCGACGGCTTCGAATGCTGCTGGCCGGCGCGACTGCGGTTCTGCTGGCGCTTGCGTTCGGCCTGTCCAAAGCGGAGGAGGCCGCTGCCTTTTCCGTTGCGGCGCTCTCTGTCGGGCACGGGCAGTGCATCGTCGTGACATACGGCGGCCAGACGGTCGTGGTGGACTGCGGCTCCACCCGCTCCGGCGCGGGGACGACACTGCGAAATCATCTGCAAAGTCGAAATTTGTCGAAAATTGCGGTGCTGCTGCTGACGGCGAATGCATCGCACCATGCAAACGGCATCCCCGAGGTGCTGCCCGAAACGAAACGGCTGGTGCTGCCGGAGCAGCACGGCGATGCGGCAATCGCAGCGGAGCTGGCGGAATGGGCAGCCGAAACCGATACGACGGTCAGCTGGCTGCAGGAGGAGGCGGTGTGGCAGGTCGGCGACCTGACCGTGACCGCCGTGGTGCCGTATGACGCACGCAAGGCGTACCGCGGCGCGGCGGCTGTGCTGGTGAGCTGTGAACGCGGCTCTGTCGCGGTGCTGGGCGATGTCTCCGACCGCGCTCTGGCGCAGCTGGCGGAGGATGCGCGGTTTCTGAATGCGGAGGCGGTGGTCTGCGCCAGACATGATGCGGCAGCCGATGGACAGGCGGAATTTCTCTTGAAATCCCGTGCCAAATATGTTATGATATCCTCAAACGGTGCAGAGCAGCTGCCGCAAAGCTCCGAAACGGCGTATATGCAGACGTCGGCGGGGACGGTGCGGCTGCGGCTCAATTGACGGAAGGGTGACGGAACGGACAAATGGCCGTCAAACAGGAAAAAGGAGGCGCAGCCTCGCTGTCCCGCCTGAAAAAAGAACTGGCAGCCGGACAGGTCAACCGGTTTTATCTGTTCTATGGCGAGGAAGCGTATCTGCGCGAACATTATATTGGCCAGATCAAACGGCTGATTGTCGATGCGGACGAGAGCAATTTCTGCTGTCTGACCGGCAAAGGCTGTACCCCGAAGGCGCTGGCAGAGGAAATTGAGAATTTCCCGCTGTTTGCCGAGCGGAAGATGATTCTGGTGCGCGATTATGATATTCTCTGCGCGGACGCCAAAATGGTGGCCGAGGTGGAGCCACTGCTGTCCGAGCTGCCGGAAACGGTCTGCCTGATTTTCGCCTACAGCGAAGCGGAGCCGGGCAGCGGGCGGAAAAATAAAAAGATGGAGGCCGTGGTCAACGCCTGCGCACAGCGGGTTGAGTTTGGCCGCCAGAGCCGCCGCGACCTGATTCGATGGGTCATTCGGCGGTTCGAGGCCTGCGGCAAGGGCTGCGGCGAGCGCGAGGCGGGCTATCTGCTCGACAGCTGCGGCGATTTGATGTATGCGGTTCTGCCGGAGCTGATGAAGGTCGCTTCCTATGCCAGAGAGCCGCAAATCCGGACGGAGGACATCGATGCGGTGGCAATGCCGGTCGGCGAGGCAGTCGTTTATCGGATTACCGATGCGGTCGCCCGGAAAAACGTCGGCGAGGCGGTGACGCAGCTGGATCGGTACCTGAAGCAGGGGAATGACGAGACGGCGGCCATTCAGGTGATCGGCCGTGCCATGCGGCAGCTGTATGCGGCTTCGCTGGCCGAGGGGAAGCAGATGCCGATCGCGGAGCTGATGCAGCTGGCGAGGATTCCGAACAGCTACGCGGCGTCACGCGTTGCGGAGCAGTCCCGGCGGTTTCGCCCGGAATCGCTTCGGCGCGCCGTGATTCGCTGCTTCCGCGCAGAACAGGCGATGTTTTCCAGCGCAGCGGATCGTCAGGTGGTGCTGGAAACGCTGATTTACGAGCTGTGTATGTAAATAAACGGGTGGCGTGTACCGCAACCGATTGAATGAAAAGGAGAGCAAAATTCGATGAAACAGATGGCATTGATGACCTACAACATCCGCAATATGCACGGTGATCAGGGCGTTCACGGCTGGGAAAACCGCAAGGCACACGTCGCGGCGCTGATTGCCGGACGCGCACCGGACGTCCTCTGCGTGCAGGAGGCCTTCTGGCCGCAGATGGAATACCTGCTGGAAAACCTGCCGGGCTATGCAGCCTACGGCGTCGGCCGGGATGACGGCGACAAGGCCGGGGAATATGCGGCCGTTCTCTATCGGACGGATCGCTTCCGGCTGACGGACAGCCAGACCATCTGGCTCAGCGAAACGCCCGACCACCCGTCGCACGGCTGGGATGCGACCTATCACAAGCGTATCTGCACAACGGTTCAGCTGTCACCGCTGGACGGCAGCGCACCGTTCTATGCGGCCTCCCTGCACCTCGATGACAGAGGCGTCGAAGCGCGTCGGCAGAGCGCACTGCTGCTGCGCCGCTACTTCGCACCGGTGCTGGAAAGCAGCCAGTGCTTTGTCGCCGGGGATTACAATGCGACACCGGCGGACGAGCCGTACCTGATCATGAACCAGCCCCCGTTCTATGATGCGCGCATCACGGCGGACGAATTCTCGGATTTCGCATCCTCCCGCGGCTTCGACTGTGATCGGCTGGAGTTTGGCTCCGGGCCGATTGACCATGTATTCTATAATCAGGGTGCGCTGCGCCCGGTGCGTGCGGAAATTCTGACGGTCAAGCGCGGCGGCGAATTCCCCTCCGACCATTTCCCGCTGCTCTGCACGTTCGAAAGCCGGGAATAGAGCAGGCGGCTATCGTCCTGACCCCCATTACCGACAACGGCGTGCATACGACGACCGACAGCCTGCTGCCCCATGTCGGTGCCTTCGCAGCAGAGAACGTGGTATCCCCGGCGTATGAGCTGAATCACAGGCCGGTGGTGGTACCCGGTGTGCTGGCAAACGAGCCGCTGTTTACCATCGATGCGCCCAACGTGATCTGTGAAGCGGTGAAGGCTGCGGAGGAGCTTGAGGATGCCTGCGTATTGAGACGGTACGAATGCGAACGGAACACAGCGAATTGTACCATTACGCTGCCGACGGCCCGTCGAGTGACCGCGACCAACCTGCTGGAGGAAGAGGGAACGGAGCTGCCCATCGCAGACGGGAGGGAGGCCGTGACATTCCATCCGTTTGAAATCAAGACGATCGTGGTGGAGCGGTCAGCCGGAATTCTGAAGGAAACAGCCGGAAGACACAAAATTGGCGCAGACCGGAAGCCGGTCTGCGCCAATTTTGATGGAACAGAACGATTCTCTTTTTTTTTGAACCCTCATCCGACAGAGCCCGGCAAAACATCGGCAACATCGGCGGGGGTGGTGCCGGGGTAATAGTAGGCGAGGATGCGGTCGGCGTCATAACCGGCCAGCGCCAGCACCTTTGCACCGTTCTGGCTCATGCCGACGCCGTGCCCGTAGCCCTGCGTATCGAAGCGGATGCGCCCGGAGCCCTGTGTCACGGTGAAGGATGCGCTGCGCAGGCCGCAGAGCGACCGAAGCGTCCCGCCCGTGACCGATACGCCGCCGATGCAGACGGTGCGCACCAGCCCGCCCTCCGTGCGATCAATGCTTGTAAACCAGTCAGTCCCGTCCTTCAGCACGGCATCCGGATAGCGCTGGAGGAACATCCGGCGAAATTCGTCCGCATCGAACACCATCGACTGGCTCCAGCCGTTCAGCTCCGCTTCGCCCTCCGGCGCGGCCACGCTGACCAGATACGGCACGCTGCCGCCCCAGACATCTGCGCTGCTGTTGGTTGTTCCGGCTGACATGGCGTGGAAAACGGCGAGAATCGGCGCGTCCGCATACGTGAGAAGCTGCCCTGCCGTGCTGGAAACGGCGTTCCGAATCCGATCGGCATACGTCGAGCCCTGCTCACCCCAACCGGCGGCGAGCGCGTTCAGATCGGCCAGCGCACAGCAGTGCGCGGGGTTGTCGCAGATGACCTCCGATGGGTGCGCGGAAACCGGATGCAATGCGCGGTAGCAGAGATAGGTGCGGGCGGCAATGGCCTGCGCACGGAGCGCCTCCTCCGGGAAAAGCGCCGGCATTTCGGCGGCGACAATGGCCTCCACCACTTCCTCCAGCGTCATCTGCGTGGAAACACCGTCCGCCAGCACGGCAATCCGCTCGACCGCCACGGGCGTCGGCAATTCGGCACGCTGCGATTGCACGGACGAGGCAGCCGGAATGGTTGTGACCGCCGGAGCTGCAGTTGCTGCGGCGGTGGCGGGCGGCGTGCAGATCGCCAGCGGCAGAGTGAAGGAGCTGAGCAGCAGACAGACGGCAAGAATCAGGCTTCGTTTCATGGCTTGTCTCCTTTGTTGGATTCTGTTTGCTTCATTCCTATGCGCAGACGCGGCGTTGTATGCGCATGGGCTCCGAAAATACAGGGGTACGGCGCAGATGCTTTCGGTCTGTCTGCAAAAAAAATCGGGAAAGCGCGGCGGAGTCTCTTGACAAAATGCCCAAACAACGGTAAAATATATATGTGTGATAAAATCGGGTGGTATTCTCCGCATTGCTTGCAGCCGCCCTTGTTTTTCGGAGATCTGTTTTTTGATCGGATCCGTTTTGCCGGACGCTATATGAAAGGCGTCCGCTGAGATAGATAAAAACCGTTCCCGGCGGAAGTCTGCGCGGACGGTTGTGTTCATATACAGAAAACGCAAAAAGCGGAATGTTTTTGACACATTTCGAAAAGAAAACACCTCTCCGAGCTTATTATCATGAATTTTTTACAGATTTACGGAGAGGTGTTTGATTGACATGGGTTGGCTGAAATATGTCCTGCCTGCGGTGATTGTGCTCGCCGCCGCAGTCGGCGGGATTTTCCTGGGCATTCTGTACCGCAAAAAAATCGGCGAAAAAGAAATCGGCAGCGCAGAGGAAGAGGCCCGGCGCATTATTAACGATGCCATCAAAACGGCGGAAACCAAAAAGCGTGAAGCGCTGGTGGAAGCGAAAGAGGAAATTCTCAAGACCAAAAACGAACAGGAGCGCGAATGGAAGGAACGGCGTACCGAGCTGCAAAAGCAGGAGCGTCGCCTGACCCAGAAGGACGAAACGCTGGATAAAAAGCTCGACAATGTCGACAAAAAAGAGGAAACGCTGAACCGCAAGCTGAAGGATGCGGATCGCAAGCTCGAAGAAGCGGAAGCACTGAAGGCCAGCCAGATGGAAATGCTGGAAAAAATTTCCGGCTATACGGTGGAGGAGGCCAAGGCGTACATTCTGCAGACCGTTGAGGTCGAAGCCCGTCACGATGCGGCGCTGAAGCTCCGCGAAATTGACCAGTCCATGCGCGAGGATGCGGAGAAAAAGGCCAAGGAAATCCTGTCACTGGCCATCCAGAAATGCTCCTCCGATTATGTCACGGAGGCGACCGTTTCGGTTGTCCCGCTGCCCAATGACGAAATGAAGGGGCGGATCATTGGCCGTGAAGGCCGGAACATCCGCGCCATTGAGACGGCCACTGGCGTCGACCTGATCATTGACGACACGCCGGAAGCGATCACGCTCTCCTGCTTCGACCCGATTCGCCGCGAAATTGCCCGGCAGACGCTGGAAAAGCTGATTGCCGACGGCCGAATTCACCCGGCGCGCATCGAGGAAATGGTCGAAAAGGCGCGCCGCGAGGTGGAGCAGACCATCAAATCGGAGGGCGAACGCGCCGTCTTCGAGGCGGGCGTCCATGGGATTCACCCGGAACTCATCAAGATTCTCGGCCGTCTGCGCTTCCGCACCAGCTACGGGCAGAATGTCCTGCGCCACTCCATCGAGGTGGCACACCTGGCCGGCCACCTGGCGGCAGAGCTGGGCGTGGATCCCATGCTGGCCAAGCGAGCAGGGCTGCTGCATGACATCGGCAAGGCGGTGGATCACGAGGTCGAAGGCACACACGTGGCCATCGGTGTCGAAATTGCAAAGAAATACAAGGAACACCCGGAGGTCATCCACGCGATCGAGGCGCACCACGGCGATGTGGAGCCGCATTCGCTGATTGCGTTCCTGGTGGACGCGGCAGACG
The DNA here is from genome assembly GCA_964515055.1 of uncultured Oscillospiraceae bacterium. Taxonomy (GTDB): domain Bacteria; phylum Bacillota; class Clostridia; order Oscillospirales; family QAMX01; genus QAMX01. Next base: position 37,216 of record CAZEUG010000015.1, read on the forward strand.
ATATCTCCGCAGCCAGACCGGGTGCCCGCCGCGAAAATCTGGAAGCCTATATTCGCCGTCTGGAGCGGCTGGAAGAGATTTCCAACTCCTTCCCCGGCGTGGAACGCTCCTTCGCCATTCAGGCCGGCCGTGAGGTTCGGATCATGGTCAAGCCGGAGGAAGTCAGCGATGACAATATGATTCTTCTGGCACATGACCTGGCCAAAAAGATTGAGAGCGATCTGGAATACCCCGGACAGATTAAAATCAGCATGATCCGCGAGACCCGTGCCGTGGATTACGCGAAATAAACAGACAACAAACCGGCGCATCAGAACATCTGATGCGCCGGTTTTTCTGCGGGCGAGGAGATGCGCGACAGCGCGAGACAGGCCTCCATGTCGCAGCTGCGCGCCCGCGCAAGATCGGCCAGCGAGAGAATCCCCACCAGCTGCTGCGCACGCGTCACGGGGAGACGGCGGATGCGCCGATCCGACATGATGGAGGCCGCCTCACGGATGTCCGCATCCGGGGAGACGGTGGTGACGCTGCGCGTCATGACGTCGCCAACGGTCAGATCGGCCAGCGGCGCATCGCGTGCAACGCTCCGGGTCAGAATGTCGCGGTCGGTGACGATGCCGCAGAGTACGCCGCCGCTCGTGACCGGCAGGACGCCGATGTGGTAGTGCGTCAGAAGCTGAACGGCGTGCGGCAGCCCGGTTTCCGGCGAAACCGTTACCACGTTGGAATTCATGAGTGCGCCGACAAGCATGGCAAAACCTCCGAATACAGAAATCAGTGCAAAACTGCTGAACCATAGGATGTGAAAAAAGCCCGCGGTTTATGCATGAGGAAGAGTGCCTGACGGGAAGTGAGCCCTGTGCTTGACGCATTCCCTGAAGTTTCCGCCTACGATCGCAGAAGTTCACCCTGGATGGGTGTCTCACGCGGCTCCCTTGTGTCACTCGAAACGGCGAACTTTGGGCAGCAGCCAAAGGCTCCCCTGTGCAGGAGGGACGGGGAATTGATGCATTCTGCGCTCCACCCACATTGCCCGAAAAACAAAGCTCCCTCTGACGAGGGAGCTGGCGCGAAGCGTCTGAGAGAGAAGACTTTCTGTGTACTCACCTGTATTCGCAGGTGCCCAACTCACCTGGCTCTCCCCTTGGAAGAGCTGTTGGCGACAGCCGACTGAGAGGACGGAGGGGCGTGATGCGCTCCCTGCGGAATACATTAGCCGACGGTCAATTCGGACAGGCGGGCGAAGGTGGGGGCATCATCGGCGGTCAGGTGGAGGAGCGTCGACAGGATGGCCGGGGCCTGATCATCAGGCAGCAGCAGTGTAGCGCCGCCAGCGGTCAGCAGATCATAGGCCTGCGTCAATTCCGCACGGCTGCTGCCGGAGAAGGTGAACCCCGACACCATCGGGCAGTACCCGGCGGCGGTCAGCCGATCCATCGTGGCCTGATCGGGTGCAGATTCGAATAAAACAGCGCGGGAAACGGTGCGTGCGGCATAAAACAGTGCCTGATTCGCAAGATTCAGCGAATCAATGCTCTGCACGATATCCCCCGAAAAAACGACGCCGTGCCCTTCTGCCACGATCTGCCGGAGCAGCTCACCGTTCTGCGCCGCATCGGACAGAGTGATGCGGAAAACGGCGGAAATCGAGGCGGAGCGGAGCGAGGACAGAATGATGCTCGCGTGATCCAGACCGTCAATCACCAGCCGGACTTCGTATTGCAGGGGCGGCATGGTCGGCGGCGGTGTACTCTGAGTGGGTGCTGCAGAGCTGGACGGCACAGCCGATGTGCCCGGCGTGGAAACCGATGTGCCGGAATTGCGGTACTGCGCGAGAATGGTCGGCGCGGCGGCCTGATAATAGCGCTGGAAGGCGGCATCCGACAGCGCATTGTCATCCGGGTAAAAGACCCGTGCAAACGGCGCAGGGGAAACGTCGAAGAAGCGATACGCCAGACCGAGCCGGTCGGCGGTGAATTCAAACGGGACAAAGCAGACACCGTTGCGGACGATGGCGGCTACGCGATAGGTGCCGTTTTTGTCCGAAACCGTGCCGGAAACGGTGTCAAAAGAGAGAATGACCCCGGATTTCATGTTGGAAAGTATGATATAAGGGGTCTGGTCGGAGCAGCTCAGCCCCAGCGAGACAAACATATCAGTTGGGACATACAGAATCGATGCGGAGCGAAACGGCATGGTGTCCGGGTCGGGTTCATTGATGCGGTACCCGGCGACCATGAGGATGACCGGATCATCCGCAGCGGCAGTCAGCGCAAGGCGCAGAGACAGCGCCGATCCGAGCAGCAGCACGGCGAACAGCACGGACAGCAGACGAACGGAACGTTTCACGGGAACACCTCACACTTCAAACGGAATTGATTCTATTGTACCTGTTTTCCGGCGAATTGTCAAGGAATTCCCGCGAAGAAAAAGAATCGATTTGCCATGCGGGTGCATTTATGGTATAATTAGAAACTGAGAAAAAGTCGATGGCCGATCGACAGCGGTGACAGGGAGGCGTGCCGGTATGATACACTTTGGCGGATTTTCGGAACGGAGCGCATCGGACGGCGTTCATGTTGTCGTCTGCGACGCGCTCTGCGGGTGCGAACATCTGTTTTCCACGCGCTGCGGCGGTGTCAGCACCGGCGTATATGCATCCATGAACCTGACCACCTCAACGGGCGATGCGCCGGAGGCGGTCGAGGAAAATCTGCGCCGCCTGCTGCCGCTGATCGGTGCGGAGGGAATGAAGGTCTGCCGGACGCATCAGATTCATGAGGATCAGGTGCTGTCGGTCGGCGCGGAAAACGCACAGCGCTTTGTCGAGGCGCCGCCCGCCTGTGATGGGCTGGTGACGGCGGAATCGGGCATCGTGCTGATGGGGCAGTTTGCCGACTGCGTTCCGATTCTGCTCTGTGACCCGGTGCGGCGCGTCTGCGCTGTGGTTCATGCGGGCTGGCGGGGTACGGTTCGGTGCATTGCCGAACGGGCAGCAGACGCCATGCATACGCGCTACGGCTGCCGATTGGCAGACTGCGTGGCGGCGGTCGGCCCGTCCATCGGCCCCTGCTGCTTTCTGACGCATGACGATGTCGCGTCTGCCGTGCGCGCACTGGACGGTGTACCGTCAGAGGACGTGATGACGCCGTCACCGGATGGCCGGATGCACGTCGATCTGAAGCGCATCAATGCGCTGCTGCTGCACCGCGCAGGCATCGGCGAAATCTATGTATCGACTGCGTGTACCTGCTGTACGCCGGAGCGCTATTTTTCGCATCGGCGGGACGGACGCGCACGCGGCGGCATGGCCGCGCTGATTCGTCTGCACGGACAGAACGGTTGAAAATTGGAAGAATTCCAGAAGGAAACGAATGTGAAATATCAAAAACAGGCAATTTTGAGACAAACAGCCGGATTGCTGGCCTGTGTCCTGCTCCTGTCCGCACTGGTCGGCTGCGCCGAAGCCGAACCGGCTCAGACGAGCCATTCCGAAGCGGCCACGTCCGCGACTGTGCTGACGCCGCCGGACGCCGCTGTCAGCACGCTGTTCGGCATCCCGTATGTTGCGGGGCGGCGCATCAACCCGATCACGGAGACGGTGCAGGAAAACCGGGACATCGGTACGCTGCTCTTTGACCCGCTGTTTCGCGTGAACGCGGCATTTCAGGCAGAACCGGCGATCTGCGCCTCTGTCGAGACGGCAGGCAATACGCTGGTGCTGAACCTTCGGCAGGACGTCGTCTTTCACGACGGCAGCCGCCTGAGCGCGAAGGATGTACTGTATTCCCTGAACCTGGCGAGGGAGCATGAAGACTCGGCCTACCGCGACCGCTTTGCGGGTGTGGAAGCGATGGAGGCGGACGGCTCCTTCCGCGTTTGCCTGACGCTGAGCGCGGCGCATCCATCCTTGCCTGCGCTGCTCGATCTCCCGATTTTGAAAAGCGGCACCGGCGTGGACAATGACGCCGTCGGCTCCGGGCGGTACTGCGTCATGGAGTCGGACGGGCAGTCCTATCTCGTGCCGAACACGGCTCATTATTCCGGGCAGGGCGGCGCGGCACAGATGACGCACCTGCTGCTGGTGGACGTTTCGGATGCGGAGGCGCTCGTGTACGGGGCGCTGTCGGGCAACCTGGGCGTTCTGCGCCCGTCCGCTGCGGGCAGCGATATCAGCCTGCACAGCAACGCCGACCGCTACCGTATCCGGACAACGGAGCTGGTCTATGTCGGCTTCCGCGTGACGTCCGGGCTGTTTGCGGATGCGGATGTGCGCCGTGCGGCGGCGGCCTGGCTGGGGGAAGCAAAGCCGGGAGGCAGTGACCTGTCCGACGCCGGGCAGCTCTATCCGGCGGCGCTCGGCTATGACCTGCCGGACAACGAGCCGGTACCCGCCACGTTTTCCGCGGAGGGTAATGTGCGGCTCCTGATATCCGACGCTGCGCCGACCGATGTGCGTGCGGCGGCGGAGGCGGTTCGGCTGCGGCTGGAATCGGCCGGGCTGACGGTGGAATGGGTGGAAAAATCGGCGGCCAGCTATGAAGCGTCGCTGAGAAACGGCGCATTTGACCTGTATGTCGGCAGCTGGGACGTCGGCGCGGACTTTGATTTTCGCGGGCTGCTGGCGTCCGGCGGTTCACAGAACCGAACCGGCAGCGGCAGCACAACGCTGGACGGGCTGCTGACGGCGTATGTCCGCGCCGGAACGGCGGACGGTGAAATGCTGGCACGGCAGATCGAAGCGGCTGCCGATGAGCTGGCTGCCGTTGTGCCGCTCGGCTATCGATATGAGGAAATGCTGGTCAACCGCCGGTTCGGGATTCGGAACGTCCGGCCGGCGGCGGATGACCTGTTCGATAACATTTATGATTGGATTTGTAAGAGGTGAAGGAAATGAAGTGGATCCAGTTCGGTGATTTGCATCTGGACGCGCCGTTCCGCACCCTCAGGCCGTCGGCGGCGGCTGCCCGTCGCCGGGCGGCGCGTGCGCTGCTGCGGGAGATCGTGCAGCACGCGGAAGCCGTCGGGGCGGATGCCATCCTGTGTACGGGCGACCTGTTCGATTCGCAGACGCCGTATCGGGATACGGTGGAGGCGGTGGCACAGGCCTTCGCAGAGACGGCGCTGCCGGTGTTTGTTACACCGGGCAACCATGATTTCTACGCAGCGGCCTCGCCGTACTGCGCATCAGAGTGGAGCGAAAATGTTCACATTTTCACCTCGCAAACGCCGGAAACCGTGACAATCGGCGATGTAACCGTTACCGGAGTGGCCTTCTGCTCCGACCAACCGTCACTCCGCCCGCTGAACGGCTGGCGCGGGGACGGCGTCTTTCTGGGGCACGGTGACGCGTTCGTGAACGATTCGCTCTATGCGGCGTATCCGCAGACGGACATCGCCGCATCCGGCCTCACCTACCTCGCGCTGGGGCACATCCATCAGCCGGAGGCGCAGCGCTGCGGGCAGACGCTTGTCGTGCAGAACGGCAGCGTGGAGGGGCGTGGCTTTGACGAAATCGGCCCGCGTGGATTTTTTGAAGTGACATGGGAATGCGGCGAACCGGCGTGGCGCATGATTCCCTCGTCCGGCTGCCGTGCGATGCAGCTGACGCTGGAGGGCGGACCACACGAGACGGACGCGATTCTCGCAGCACTGCGGGAACGGTGTGAGGTGCCGCCGGAGCGGACGCTGCTGCGGCTGACGGTTGCGGCGAAGGAGCCGACCGGGCTGGCTGAAGCGCTGGACGAAGCGTTCCTGAGCGTTCGGCTGACGCTGCCGCCGCAGGAAGCGGAGTGCCCGACTGTCCGCTCGCCGCTGATGCAGCTGTATGAGGAGCGGGCGGAGGCTGCGATGGCGGCCGCCACAACCGCTGCGGACAGACGACGGCTGGAGCTTGCCAGACGGTTTGGCTTGGCGGCCATGGAAAAACGGGAACAGCCGAGCATGAAAGCAGAAAGAAACGCTGAAATTTGAAAGGGCGATCGAATTTGTTTTATCGGGAGATAGCCGGGCGATTTGGCGGTGTCGAAGGGGAACTGCACCTGGAAGAGGGACTGAACCTGTTCTACGCGCCCAATGAATCGGGAAAATCGACGTGGTGTGCGCTGATTCGCGCCGTGCTGTACGGCGTCGATTTGTCGGAGCGGGCAAAAGCGGGCACGGTGCCGGTGAAAACGAAATATCAGCCGTGGAGCGGACGCCCGGCGTTTGGCCGGATGGTCGTGTCTACGGATGGCCGGGACGTCACGCTGACCCGGCAGAGCGAGCGCGGGCGGATGTTTCAGGCGTTCTCGGCGGTCTACACGGATACCGGTTCACCCGTCCGCGGAATGGATGGGACGAATGCCGGGGAAACCCTGACCGGCGTCGCGGCACCGGTCTTTGCGCGGAGCCTCTTTTGCACGGGTGAGCAGCTGGCCGTCACGGAGGATGCGGAGCTGGAACGGAAAATTGCCGCCGTGGCCGGAACGGGAGACGATGAGATTTCGGCCGGTCTGGCACTCGAACAGCTGGGCGCATGGAAGCGCGAACGGCGCTATAACGGCCGGGGCAGCATTCCGCAGACAGAGGAGCGAATTCGAAAAAACGAGGCCGAGCTGCGGGAAATCGAAGAATTGAACCGCGATTTGTTGAAAATCAGCGCCGCTGTGCGCGAAGCGGAGCAGGAAACGGCAGCGCTGCGCGCAGACGCTGCGATTTTTGCCCGGCGTCCCGCTGCACCGGATGCGGCGAAGGCCGCCGAAGCGGAGGCTGCTGCCGAACAGGCCGCGGCCGCCGCAGATGCGTTCTGCCGGACACACGATCTGACCGGCGCAAGGGCAGACGGGGAAATCTGTATGCGCGCCGCAGAGCAGTTTCGGCTGGCGGCCGGGCGCGAAGCGGAATGCCGCATTGCGGAAGCGGAGGCCTATCAGGCCAGGGCGGCGGCCAATGCCTGCGTCTGCCCGGCGGAGCTGTCGATCTTTGAGGGCTGCACCGCGGATTTCGCGCGGGAAACGGCTGCGGCCGACTGCGCCAGGAGCGAATCGCTCCTGAAGGCGCGGGCAAAGCACGGACTCTTTCCGGTGGCTGTGCTGACGATTGCCGCCGGGATTCTGCTGTCTTTGCCGAATTATGAGGAAAGCCTGCTGGGGACGGTGCTGATGATGCTCCTCACCGTAGCCGGACTGGCGATTGGCGGTCTGGGTGTTGCATCGGTTGTCCGGAGCCGCAAACACCGCGAAGCCGGTCAGGCGCTCTGCGATTCCTACGGCGTGCAGCGCCCGACGGATATGCTGGCGATGGCGGGGGCGTATGAGCAGTATCTGGCGGAGTGCCGCCGCCTGGCCGATGCGGCCGATGCGGCCGGTGCGAAGCTGGCGAGCCTTCAGGAAGCCGGTGCGCTGGTGAAAAACGGGGCAGAGCAATACGCTGCGCGGCTCCGCATCCCGCCGGACAGCGACGCGGCGGAGGAGCTGGTGCGGTTGAACCGACAGTACGCACAGCTCTGCGCCAACGCAGACCGTGCGGTCGCCGCCTGTACGGCTGTCCGTGAGGCAGCTGTGGTGCAGCCGCCGGAGGAGCCGACACGGTTCCCGACGCCGGAAGAAACGGCGGCGGCGCTGGCGGAAGCGGAGGAACGCCTCCTGCGGGAGGAACGTGCGATGGCGGCCTGCGAGGGTCGATTGTCGCGCTGCCGCGATCTGGCATTCTTAAGCGCCGAGACGGAGCAGCTGCGCGATGCGTTGCAGACGCTGCAGGAGGAATATGCTGCGATTGAGCTGGCGCAGACCTGGCTGACGGAGAGCGCGGATGAGCTGTCCTCGCGGCTGACGCCAAAGCTCTGTCGCCGGGCGGGTGAGCTGTTTGCCGCGATGACCGGCGGAAAATACGGCGACCTGACCATCGATCAGCACCTGGTTGCAGCGGTGCGGGAAGCGGGCAGCGTGGAGCCGCACGGGATGCGGCTGCTGAGCCGCGGCGCACTGGATCAGCTCTACCTGGCGATGCGCATTGCGCTGAGTGAGCTGTGCTGTCCGGACGGGCTGCCGCCGCTTGTGCTGGATGACTGCCTGGCGGCATTTGACGATGAACGCGCCGACCAGACCATGGCGCTGCTGGCGGAGCTGGCAAAGACGCGGCAGATTCTCTTTCTGACCTGCCGCAAACGGGAAGCGGACGCCGCCATTCGCTGCGGCGCGGCGGAAATCCGAACAGTCGCCGACGCGGCGCAGGATGAATCAACGAAAGAATTTCAATAAAACGGAGCTGGACCAGACGGATGAAAGATCAGACAAAAATTCGAAACTTTTCCATTATTGCACATATTGACCACGGAAAATCAACGCTGGCGGACAGATTGCTGGAAGCGTGCTCTGCCGTTTCCAGCCGCGAAATGACCGAACAGCTGCTGGACAACATGGAGCTGGAGCGCGAGCGCGGCATCACGATCAAGGCGCGTGCGGTTACGCTGCGCTACAAGGCGTCCGACGGGCAGATGTATGAGCTGAACCTCATCGATACGCCGGGGCACGTGGACTTCAATTATGAGGTGTCGCGGTCGCTCCGCGCCTGCGAAGGGGCGGTTCTGGTCGTCGATGCGGCGCAGGGGATTGAGGCGCAGACGCTGGCGAATACCTACCTGGCGCTGGATGCCGGGCTGGAGCTGGTGCCGGTTATCAACAAAATCGACCTGCCTGCGGCGGATCCGGATCGGGTCAAGCAGGAAATCGAGGACATCATCGGCCTCCCGGCAGAGGATGCGCCGTGCATCTCGGCGAAAATGGGACTGAACATCGGCGACGTGCTGGAACGCATCATCACCGACATTCCCGCGCCGAAGGGGGACGAGAACGCGCCGCTGCGGGCACTCGTATTTGACAGCCAGTATGACAGCTACCGCGGCGTCATTGTCCTGATGCGTGTGTTCGACGGCACCCTCCGTGCGGGTGACCGGATTCGCATGATGGCCACGGGCAGTGAGTTTGACGTGGTCGAGGTCGGCATCATGAACCCGCTGGGGCTGACTCCGTGCGAGCAGCTGTCGGCGGGCGACGTCGGCTATCTGACGGCGAGCATCAAAAACGTGCGGGATACGGAGGTCGGCGATACGGTGACGCTGGCGGAGCGGCCGACGGCAGAACCGCTTCCGGGCTACCGCAAGGCACAGCCGATGGTCTATTCGGGCATTTATCCGGATGACGGCTCGAAATACCCGGATCTGCGCGATGCGCTGGAAAAGCTGCGCCTGAACGATGCGGCGCTGTCCTTTGAACCGGAATCCTCCATCGCACTGGGCTTTGGCTTCCGCTGCGGCTTTTTGGGGCTGCTGCACATGGAGATCATTCAGGAGCGCATCGAGCGGGAGTTCAACTTTGACATCATCACCACCGCGCCGAGCGTTATCTATAAGCTGAAGCTGACCGATGGCCAGGAGGTCACGATCGACAACCCGCAGAACTACCCGGATCCGGCGCAGATCGAAACGGCGTATGAGCCGTTTGTCAAGGCGAGCATCATCACGCCGTCGGCCTACATCGGCAATATCATGGAGCTCTGCCAGAGCCGCCGCGGCGTACACAAGGGCATGACGCTGCTGGATTCCGACCGGTATGAAATCCACTATGAGCTTCCACTGAATGAAATCATCTACGACTTCTTTGACGCGCTGAAATCCCGGACGAAGGGCTATGCATCGCTGGACTAT